>NZ_FXWK01000001.1:0-634171 GCF_900177655.1 Devosia lucknowensis
TCCCATCCCGAACTCGACCGTCAAATCCCTCCGCGCCAATGGTACTAAGTCTCAAGACTTGGGAGAGTAGGTCACTGCAAGGTCTGCCAAAAACATACTTCCTCTCCACAATACCAAAATCACCAACGCCCCGTCCAAAAGACGGGGCGTTGGCGTTTGTACGATGATCTGCGCCGTCTATCAGGTTGCTTCAGTGGCTCGGTCGAAGGCACTTCGTCCCAAAGCCAACGCCTTAACCTCCCGCCACAACGCATTCCGGATGCCTGCATAGGCCGGATCAGTCTGAACCGATGCGGTCGAACGCGGTCTTGGAAGCGAGACGTCGATATCATTGACCACCCGCCCCTCAGCCATGACGATAACGCGGTCGGCCAGCAGCAAGGCCTCGTCGATACTATGCGTCACGAACAATACCGTGGGTTTGGCTTGTTCACAGAGGGCCACAAGATCTTCCTGCATGAACTCGCGTGTCTGAGCATCGAGGCTGGCAAAGGGTTCGTCCATCAGCAAAATCTGAGGTTTCCCGACGAGGACGCGTGCAAGAGCAACGCGTTGCCGCATGCCGCCCGACAGTTGCGAGGGATATTGGTCCGCCCAATCGGCAAGGCCGACATGATCGAGCGCATCAAGGGCCGCGCGACGGCGCTCAGACGTGCTTCTCATGCTGGCTTCAAGAGCGAAGCCGACATTGTCAGAAACGGTCCGCCACGGAATGAGCCGAAAATTCTGGAACACAAAACCGATGTCCGGCCCCGGCCGAGGCTCTGAGCCGTCGACGGAGACGCGACCTGTGTCGGGCGCAATGAGACCGTCCGCAAGCCGAAGCAGGGTACTCTTCCCGCAGCCGGACGGCCCCACGATCGCTACGAACTCACCGGCGCCGATGTCGAGCTCCAGGGAGTCCACGGCCCTCTTGCAACCGCCACCCTGAAGTGCGAACGACTTGCTGACACGTTCGAACCGGAGAGGCTTGCCGCGCGCGCCGCTCATCGATCGGCGCGATCCAGGCCGTCCTCGATCCCCAGCGTAGCCAAGGCCGCATCCACGGCACGAAAGTCCGCCCAGTCCGCGAGAGGGGGCACCGAGATTGCAGAGAAGTCCTCGGTCTGCTGCATCCAGGTTGACGTCTGCCGCAGATCTTGCGCACTCATGCCGCCGTTGACGGCCCAGCTTGTGGCAAACCGGGGCGCAAGGCCCTCGAGAAGGGCCCTGTCGGTGCCGGGCAGTACGCGTTCCATTGCCTCGACCCATTTCTTCGGATCGTCAGCCATGTCACGGCTGATGCGGATCAGCGCGCGGACGACTGCGACCACCTCGTCGAACCTGGTGTCGAGGACGGTCTGGGGAACGACATTCACCTTGTTTACCAGCGGAGCGGCTGCGTAATAGTCCGCTGCTTCGACAAGGATATGCAGGCCGGTGATATCGGGTAGGGATGCCCATGTGCCGATCGAGAGTGTGGTCGCGTCGATCTGTCCGGCAATCAGGGCCTGAGCCCGCACATTCGGCTGTCCGAGGCTGACGACCTGTGATGCATCCAGGTCGCCGCCCAGTTCGGTGAGCACGAGGTTGGATAGCGAATGATCGATGCTGCCGATCCGTCCGACACCAAAGCGGGCACCGGCGAGATCGGCGACATCAGCTATGTTGTCCTTAGACGCGATCAGGAAGGGCAGGGAGGTGTTCGGCGACGTCACCGCCCTCAGGTCATCGGCGCCCGAGGCATAGGCCAGCAGCAATGCGTCGACGCCGATATTGGCCATCTCGCCCTCGCCCGCCTGCAGCGCGGCCAGTGCCGACGGTGTCTGCTGGACGCGCACCAGTTCAACGTCCACGCCTTCGCGCTCGAAGTAGCCCAGTGTAACCGCCAGGTCCATGACGGAGTTCGGGACCAGCGGCGGCTCCAGATGCGTCACTATGAGCCGAAATGGCCGGTCGGATTGCGCCAGCACCGGCACGGCCGCAAGAGACGCCACAACAATGGCGATGAACAAGGCTTTGAGGGATGTGGTGAACATTGAAGAGCGCATTTCAGGTTGACCAGCGCGTAAGGCGCGCTTCGAGCAGGCGGAGCAATTCGGTGACGACGACGCCGACGCAGGCAAGCGTCAGGACGATGACGAAATACTCGGCCATGCGGAAACTGTTCCCATAGAGTGCGAGCAGCCCGCCAAGGCCGCTCACGGCGGTGTAGAGTTCGGCGACGACCGTGTTGATGAGACCGATCGTGGCGCCAATGCGCAATCCCGTAAGGATATAGGGTACTGCGCCGGGCAGGACGATAGCGCGAAAGATGCGGGCACGTCCGGCGCCGACCGACCGCGCCATTTCCACGAGATCCGCATCTGCCTGTCGCACGCCGGCGTAGGTATTGATGACGATTGGCATGATGGCGCCTAAAAACACAATGAAGAGCTTGGCCTCGAGGCCGAGCCCGAGGAGCACGATGACCAGGGGTATAAAGGCGACACGAGGTGTCGCTGCCAAACCATAGATGTAGATTTCAAGCGTTCGACCCAGAAGCCCGAAGGCTCCCATGAGGACGCCGAGAGGCAGGCCCACCGCCACCGCAATCGTGACGCCACCGAGATAGGTGGTGAGGCTCGTCCCCAGGGCCGCCGGCAATTTGCCCTCGGCCCAGAGACGTCCCGCGGCGAGAGCCGTGTCGAGCGGCGTCGGGATCAGGTTGCGACTGACTGTCTGCGACGCGACCCACCACAGGCAGATGAGAACGACGAATACGCCGAGGCGGGCCAAGGCGACGGTGAGTGTGTCGCTCGTTCCTTCTCGCCTCATGCTTACCTCCGTTCTCGACGCCCGCAGGCGCCATGGCTGGTGTGGCAAGGGTTGTGCGCCTTGTCCAGTGCAAGCCTTTTTCAGCGCCCATGTTTACCGTCTACGACGGCTGGGTGGGCTCAGAGTACAAGCCGCTTGGCGCGACATCGGACAGCCTTGGAATTGTTCAGGCCCTGGCGCACGGCTTCCGAGTGAGACAGACAGCCTCGGCATTTGTCTCCGGGGTTGTCGTTCTGGCCGGGGACCGTTTACTTTCGTAAAATCACAATTCGGCACGGGACATGACCAAGACCAGTCGCGATCACTTCCCTCGCTCGACCTTCCCAAGACTGCTCGGCTATCCCGGTTTCGCAGCATTTTGGTTGGCGGACAGCCTTTCCAATGTCGGCATCTTCGTTTTTACACTGTCGCTTCAATTGCTGCTCATCGACGTGATGAGCGCCGGGCCGCTCGAGATCGGCTGGGTCCGGTCCGCGCAATGGCTTCCGTCTCTGTTGTTCGGGCTTGCCGCCGGCGTTGTGATCGACCGGCTGCCCAGAAAGCGGCTGCTGATCACTGCGGATTTGATCAGTTGCGCCTTGCTTCTGCTCATTGCCGCCCTGGCGATGACGGGGCACCTCAACCCGATTTTGCTCGCAGCCCTTGTCTTTGGTCTCGGCACTGCTGCGGTCTTTCAAGGCGGTGCCCACCAGTCCTTTCTGGCCGACATGCTGCCGACCGAGCTGCTGACCGCGGGCAATGTGAAATTGAGCCAGACTTACACCGCCGCCCAAACATTGGGTCCCCTACTCGGCGGGTTGCTTGTTCGCACCGTCGGTGCGCCACTGGCATTGCTCGCGAATGCCCTGTCCTATGGCGCATCCGCGCTGCTGTTGATGCGCGTGCCCCAACCCACACGGCACGTGCCGCCCCAAACGCGGTCGCTCGCTGTGGAGCTTCGGGAGGGGATATCCTGGGTCTATGGCCACCGTCTGCTCGCACCCTATGCCTGGTGTCTCCATCTCTGGTTCATCGGGAACGCGATTGCGGGCACGATTTTCGTTTTCCACGCGACCAGCCTGGGCCTCAATCCGGCTCAGATTGGCTTGACGCTGGCATGCGCCGGTCTGGCTGGTATTGCGGGAGCCGCATTGGCCGAGCCGATATCGCGCAGGATCGGCTGGGGGATTGCGATCCTGAGCGCTGATTTCATCACGGGTGCAGCGTGGATTCTGGCTGCATTTTCACAGATGGATTTTGCTTTGCCGATACTATGCGCGGCACAGTTCATCTACGGCTTCGGGCTTGGAATGCGCGGCCCGCTCGAGATGACTCTGCGCAATACGCTGACGCCTTCGGCGTTGCGCGGGCGCATGAACACAACGATCCGTTCCATCAACTGGGGCTTAATCGCGGTCGCCGCGCCGCTCGGGGGCTGGGTCGCGACCCGGATCGGAACAGGCCCAACGCTTTCACTTGCGGGCGCCATCATGATCGGAACCGGCTTGGCATTGCTTGCGTCCCCTTTTCGCGGGGCTTCGATCAGCGACGCGAATTCGGCTGGCTAGGTGGAACGCGCAACGTGGAACGGTGGAGCGTTGGAGTGAGAGCACCAAAATGACAAATCCTCGCGACGTCAAATATGCCAACCAAAGCATTGCGCGATGGCAGGATGCGTTGAAACAACGAGCACTGCTGGAAACCAACAATATCGCATTTGCCTGCTTGCGCGGTTTTCTGCACGAAATCAGAGCGCGCTTGAGCGTCGACGACATCGCTCGTTTTGGTAATCGCCTGCCCGCCGTCCAGCGCGGTGTATTCTATCAGGACTGGCTGCCAGCCCCGCCTGTGCCCTGCGTGTCGCTCGGCGAATTCGAGACGGCCCTGGCGCAAAGGCTGCTGCCCCATATCCACATGCCGGAAAACATTTCCGGTGACGTGCTTTGGGTAATCAAAACCGAAAGCGAACCTTTTGAAGCTGCCCAATTGCGCAAGGTCCTGCCATATCCATTGCAGGACCTGTGGGACGGACTGTGAGGCGCCAGACAATCGTTGAGCAGCTCACGCTCTGCGCGGCCAGGCCGACAACGTCAAAGCAGCACCCGAAGCGTCCGCCTGAGCGCAAGGCAAATCGGCCGACGGTCCTTGGTTACCGAGAGATATGGATGGAGCGGGTGAAGGGAATCGAACCCTCGTCGTAAGCTTGGGAAGCTTCTGCTCTACCATTGAGCTACACCCGCGACGGTCTCTAGATGCTGGAAATCGGATCGACCGTCAAGCGGCCTGCACGTGCGATCATTGCTGCTGTTGCTGTTGGGCCTGACGCTGTTTGTCTTCGAGGCTGAGGCCTTCCGTGCTTCCTTCAGCACCTCTTTCCGCCCCGGTGCCTGAAGCGTCGGCAGCGTCGGCTGAATTGTCTTTGCCTGCATTGGGGGGCGAGTGCGAAGACGAATTATTAGCGATGTTCACGCGGATTTTGCGCATCTTCACGGTCCCTGCGAGGTTGGTGACGCTTCTGTAATGACCTTTGCAGCTTGATGTTCGCCGTACTTATGCGGATTGTATCAGGATATTTACGTTGGCGGTCATCGACTTCTTTTTCATGGCGCACGAGCCTGGCCTGATCGTGCTCGCCGCCGCGATTTGCCTGATTTCTTCGTATGCCTGCATAGGCCTTCTGCGTCACGCCCGGCGTGCCGGCGGACACATGCGAAATGTCTGGACCGGCGTTGCGGCTGCAGCAGTCGGTTTTGGTATCTGGGCAACCCACTTCGTCGCCGTGCTGGCATACCGCCCCGGGTTTACCCTGCACTACGACCTCGGCCTCACGCTTCTTTCCATGCTTGTCGCTATTGTTGTGTGCGGCACCGGCATCGCGATGGCCATTCGTGGCGAGAACCGGCGCGATCAGTTCCTTGGTGGCGCCGTGGTGGGTCTTGCCATCTCGTCGATGCACTATATCGGCATGGCGTCGCTGATCATGGGCGGCCGGCTGCAATGGAATCCGGCGTTGGTTTCGCTGTCCATCCTTGCAGGGATAGTTTTGGGCGGCCTTGCCTTCACGACTGGCATGGGTGGCAATATCCGACGTACGCTGAGCGGCGCCCTGCTGCTTACATTGGCTATCTGCGCCATGCATTTCACCGCCATGGCCGCCGCCGATTTCACTCTCTGCTTTCCGTTGCTGGCCGATGGCGAGCTCAACGGGTTCTGGATGTCGATCCTGCTCACGGTGATTTCGCTGATCCTCCTTGGCCTGGCACTCGGGAGTTCGGTGCTGGACGAAGCGGATCGTCGCCGCACCCAACGCGAACAGGAACGCGAATTGCGCGACGCTGCTCAAATCCTTGCTGTGACGCAGAAGCTCGAGCTGGCTATGACGCACATGGCGCAGGGTCTGGGGCTTTACGGCGCCGATGGACGCCTGCAGCTTTACAACCAGCGGTTTCCGTCATTGCTGGGCATGGATGCCGCGAACGATCTTACCGGGTCGAGCTTTCGTGAAACGTGCCGAAGAACCATCGTCGCCGCGGGTATAGTGCCGGAACTGGTCGACGAACGCGTCGAAGCGACCTTGGCAACCCACGGGCCGCTGATCGCTGGCGGCGGTGAAATCGTCATACCCTTTGCCGAAGACAGGGTCCTCCAGGTGAGCCATAGCCCGGTGGGCGATGGCTCCTGGGTGACGACCGTAGACGACATTACCGAGCGGCACCGCTCGCAGCGCGCCATCGCTCACTTGGCGAGGCATGATGGTTTGACCGGCCTTCCCAACCGGGCGCGCTATCACGAATCTTTCGAATTGGCGCTTGAGAAGGCAGGCGAGGTTCGCGGCAAAGTAGCGATCATCGCGATCGACCTCGATCACTTCAAGGAAATCAACGACAACCACGGACACGCCGCCGGCGACCTTGTGCTGAAGACGCTCGCCAGTCGCTTCAATGCTGTTCTGCGCGAAGGGGAAACCGTTGCGCGCCTGGGCGGCGACGAGTTCGCTGCCATCAAGGTCTTCGCCAGCATGGATGGTCTGCGTGACTTCCTGGGACGACTGGAAGAAGCCTTGACGCGTCCGGTCGACAACGACGGCATCACAATAGCTACGGGCGGCAGCATCGGCGTCGCTGTGTGGCCCGATGATGGGCGCGATATTTCCAAGCTGATGAGCAATGCCGATCTTGCCATGTATCGGGCAAAAGCCGAATTCGATCGGCGCATCTGCTACTATGAGCGGGACATGGACGAGCAGGCGCGCGAACGCCGCGACATGGCGCGTGATCTGTGGACTGCCGTCGAGAATGACGGCTTCCACCTTGCCTATCAAGTGCAAAAGTCCGTCGCGACCAGCGAGATCACCGGCTACGAAGTGCTGCTCCGTTGGAACCGGCCCGGATATGGCGAAGTGTCGCCGGCGGACTTCATTCCGGTGGCCGAAGAGTGTGGGGCCATCAACGCCATCGGCGTCTGGGTTCTCAAGGTGGCGTGTCTCGAGGCGGCGTCATGGCCCGAGCCGTTCAAGATCGCCGTCAACGTCTCCGGTCTGCAACTCTCGCAGATCGAGCTGATCGCTACCGTTCGCAACACGTTGCTGATGTCCGGACTTGCGCCGCATCGCCTCGAGCTCGAAGTCACCGAGACATCCATCATTGGCGACAAGCAGCGCGCGCTGCATATCCTGCGCCAGATTAAGGCGCTCGGCGTATCCATCGCCATTGACGATTTCGGCACTGGATATTCATCGCTCGAAACCTTGCGCGCCTTCCCATTCGACAAGATCAAGCTCGATCGGTCGTTCATGAGCGAAGTCGAGAGCAACGAGCAGTCCAAGGCCATCGTCCGCGCCATACTCGCGCTGGGTCGCAGCCTCTCCGTCCCGGTTCTGGCAGAAGGCGTCGAGACGAGCGCGCAACTCGACGTTCTGCGCAAGGAAGGCTGTACGGAAGCGCAGGGCTTCCTGTTGGGACGTCCCGGCGCCATCGACTGGAGTGACCGACTTGAGCTGGGGATGCGAGCCTGAGGCTGTTTCGGCATTTAAGTTGACCATGCGCTGCGCCGGGAAGTAGCGTGCGGCCATGGTAACGATCAAAGAAATAGCGGCTGCTGTGGGCGTTTCGAGCGCCACGGTGTCCCGTGTTCTCAACTACGACTCGACCCTTTCGATCTCCAATCGAAAGCGCCAGGCGATCATCGAGACGGCCGAAGCGCTTAACTATGCAACGCCTCGCAACCGTGCCCGCGCCAACCAGCAAGGCTTGACCAAAGTCGCATTGGTGCATTTCCTGGCGCCCGAACGCGAGCTTGTCGATCCTTACTACGTTGCCTTGCGTCTCGGCATCGAGCGCCGCTGCGCGGCTCTGAAGATCGAGACGGTGAAGGTCTATCACACCGATGCCAAGCCCGATGCGAAGCTGCTTCAGGAGGCATCGGGCACCATCGTCATCGGCCGCCACGATGAGGACGAGACCGATTGGCTGCACCGCAATTCGCGCCAGATCGTCTTTGCCGATCACGTGCCCTACGATGACCAGATCGACTCAGTTTCCGCCGATCTGCGTGCCGCCATGGAGAAGCTGCTGGCAGCGCTCGCCCAGCGTGGTTATCGGCGGATCGCCTATATCGGCTGGGGAGATCGGCGCGCCCAGGCCTTCGTACAGTGGATGACTGCTGCTGGATGGTTCGATGACCGGCTGTTCCGTAGTGGTGACAACACCGAGGAGGGTGGCTACCGCCTGACCCGCGACATCATCGCGCAGCGTCGCCCGTTCGACGCCATCGTCACCTTCAACGACTCCATGGCCATTGGCGTATACCGCGCCTTGCACGAAGCGGGCCTATCGATCCCGCAGGATATTGGCGTCGCGAGTTTCAACGATATCTCGGTCGCGCAATTCCTTAATCCGCCTCTCACGACCGTGCATTTGCCGGCCGAGGAGATTGGCGAGGCTGCGGTCGAACTGTTGCTCGAACGCGTTGGCGGACGGGAATTGGCCAAGCAGATCAATCTGGCATCGCGGATCGTATGGCGCGCCAGTACGCGCGTTATGCCGGGTGAAACCGCGTAGTAAATTTTTCGCAGTAAAAATTTACTGAAATTCTTGCGCCCGGCTCAAAAGTCATATTAGTCTGCTCTCAGGGTGAGAAGGAAACACCCAATTGGGAGGATTAGCAATGACCCGCATGTCTACCGGCCTCAAGCGTTCGCTCGCCATCGTTCTGGCCAGCGTCTCTGCCATGACCGTTACCGCCGCCTATGCTGGCGAAATCACCGTATGGGCTTGGGACCCGAACTTCAACGGCGCCACCATGAACAAGGCTGCCGAAATCTATAAGGCCAACCATCCGGATACCACCGTCACCGTGGTCGACTTCGCCAAGGCCGACCTCGAGACCAAGTTGCAGGCGCAGCTGGCCTCCGGCACCACCGATGGTCTGCCCGACATCGTGCTGATCGAAGACTACGGTGCACAGAAGTACCTGCAGTCGTTCCCGGGCGCGTTCGAGCCCCTCTCCGACAAGATCGATCTCTCAGGCTTCGCACCTTACAAGGTTGAGCTCGCCACGCTAAATGGTCAGGGCTATTCGCTGCCCTTCGACTCCGGTGTGACTGGCCTGTTTTACCGCTCCGATATCCTGGAAGAGGCCGGCTACACTGCCGCGGACCTCGAAGGCATCACCTGGAGCCGCATGATCGAGATCGGCAAGGACATCAAGGAAAAGACCGGGCAGATCATGTTCCCGATCGATCCCAATGATGCTGGTATCTTCCGCATCATGATGCAGTCCGCAGGCTCCTGGTACTTCAATGCCGATGGCAGCGTGAACATTGCTAATAACGACGTGTTCAAGGCCGCTCTGAAGACCTACCAGGATCTCATTGCATCAGGCATCACCAAGCCGGTCGCCGGCTGGACCGAATACACCGGGTCGTTCACCTCGGGTGATACCGTCGGCACCGTCACAGGTGTGTGGATGACGGGCACGATCAAGGCCAATGCCGACCAGTCCGGCAAGTGGGGCGTTGCCCCCATTCCGGCTCTTGACGGTGTTGAGGGTGCAACCAACGCATCCAACCTCGGCGGCTCGAGCTGGTATGTCATGTCCTCCGCTCCGAACAAGGAAGAGGCCATCGACTTCCTCAATACCGTCTGGGCTCAGGACGTGAACTTCTATCAGGAAATCCTGGTCAATCAGGGCGCCGTCGGCTCGCTGCTGGCCGCTCGTGAAGGCGAGGCTTACTCGGCTAACGACGATTTCTTCGGTGGGGCGCCCGTCTGGCAGCACTTCTCCGATTGGCTCGCAGCCATCCCGGCCGTCAACTACGGCATCTTCACCAACGAAGCCGATGCGGCTGTCGTGGCGCAGATCCCGGCCCTGACCAGCGGTGGCAACATCGACGAGATCGCTGCGGCGATCGAAGCCCAGGTCAACCAGCAGGTCCAGTAACAACGGATCACCGAAGGCGGCTTGCCGTCTTCGGCCTCCCCGAGACCCTCGTGCTGACGCGCGGGGGTCATCGGCGATTTTTGGCTCCGGCATTTGGAGGTTGGTGTGGCGAAATCGGGATATGAGCGCTCCGCGCAGGTGAGTGGCTGGCTGTTTGTGCTGCCGGCGCTGGTCCTCCTGGGCGTCTTCATGATCTATCCGATCATCTGGTCGCTCTGGATGAGCTTCCAGGTCGGACGCGGCATGAACCTCAGCTTTGGCGGGTTTACCAACATAATCCGCCTCACGCAGGATCCGGTTTTCATCCGGGCCCTCACCAATACCCTGATCTTCCTGGCCATCCAGGTGCCGATCATGCTGGTGCTGGCGTTGTTGTTCGCCAATGCGCTCAATGACAGCAAGCTCTGGGGCCGGAGCTGGTTCAGGACCGCGATCTTTCTGCCCTGTGTGACCTCGCTCGTCGCCTATTCCGTGGTCTTCCGCTCCATGTTTGCCCAAGACGGCATCATCAATCAGATGCTGATGGGTCTGCACATCATCTCTGGCCCCATTCCGTGGATGGCCGATCCCTTCTGGGCCAAGGTCGTGATCATCAGTGCCATCACCTGGCGCTGGACCGGCTACAACATGATCTTCTACCTCGCGGCCATGCAGAACATCGATCGTTCGATCTATGAGGCCGCCAAGATCGACGGTGTCCCCGCCTGGGCGCGCTTCTGGTACATCACCGTGCCGATGCTCAAGCCCGTGATCCTTTTTACAACCGTCATCTCCACCATCGGTACGCTGCAGCTGTTTGACGAGCCCAACCTCATCCCGTCCACGCCTGGCGCCCCATCGGACTCGACGCTCACCCTGTCGCTCTACATCTTCAATCTGAGCTTCAAGTTCATGCCGAGCTTTGGCTACGCCTCGACCGTGTCCTACGTGATCGTGGTCCTGGTGGGCATTATGACCCTGATCCAGTTCCTGGCTGCCCGGGAGCGCCGCACATGAGCAACCCCATCGCTCTCGTCGGCCGCGCCGCGACATACGCTCTCCTGCTTCTCGCAGCTTTTGTTTCGGTCTTCCCATTCTTCTGGATGGTTGTGGGCGCAACAAACACCTCGGCCGAGATCATCAAGGGCAAGGTGACGCCGGGCAGTGCGCTCTGGACCAACGCCGTCAACTTTTTCAGCTCGGTGGACATGCCGCGTATCCTCTTCAACTCCTTCTTCATTGCAGGAGTGGGGACCGCACTGACGCTGCTCGTGTCGTCGTTGGCAGGCTATGGCTTCGAGATGTTCCGCAGTCGCTTCCGCGAGAAGATCTTCGGCGGGCTCTTGCTGATGCTGTCGATCCCGTTTGCCGCGCTCATGGTTCCGCTTTTCATCATGATGGCGAACCTCAAGATGATTAACACCTATCAGGCAATCATCCTGCCCACCGTGGCGTCGATCTTCATCGTCTTCTACTTCCGTCAGGCCACGAAGGCATTTCCGCACGAGTTGCGCGATGCCGCACGCATCGATGGTCTCAAGGAATGGCAGATTTTCCTGTTCGTCTACATGCCGGTGATGCGCTCGACCTACGCGGCGGCGACCATCATCGTCTTCATGACCAATTGGAACAACTACCTTTGGCCGCTGATTGTGCTGCAGACCAATGAGATGAAGACCCTGACCCTCGTGGTCGCCGGTCTCACATCTGCCTACACGCCTGATTTCGGCGTCGTCATGGTCGGTGCGATTTTTGCGACCTTGCCCACCCTCATTATCTTCTTCCTGCTCCAGCGTCGCTTCGTCGAAGGCATGCTGGGGGCCGTCAAATAGAGTTATCCATGCGTCCCCTTATCGATTTCAATTCTGGCTGGCTGTTCGAAGGCAAGGACACCGTCCGCCTGCCGCATACGGCGGTGGAACTGCCCTTCACCTATTTCGACGAGAAGGCGTATCAGCGTGTCTTCACCTACGAGAAGCGCTTCACTGCCGATGCAACTTGGCATGGCAAGGACGTTTCTGTGGTGTTCGACGGCGCCATGGCCAATGCAAAGGTGAGCCTCAACGGCTTCGAAGTCGCTGCCCACAAGGATGGCTATACGCCTTTCGAAGCGCGCCTCACCGATCGTCTCGAACCAGGCGAGAATGTTCTTACCGTTACCATCGACGGCAGCGAAAACCCCGAAATCCCGCCCTTCGGTGGGCAGATCGACTATCTCACCTACGCCGGCATCTATCGCGAGGCATGGCTGCGCATAACTGCGCCGGTGTTTATCGAAAATGCGAAGATCGAGACCCCCAACGCGCTTGCCGATAGAAAGTCGGTGACCGCCCGCGTTACCCTGGCCAACCCGCAAAACCTGCCCCTCAAGGGTGCGATGGATGCGCAGATACTCGATGCATCCGGAGAGCTGGTCGGCGCTCCGCTATCGGTAGAGGTCACCGGCGCGGCCGTGTCGATCGCCTTTGATGACCTGACCAAGATAGAGCTCTGGGACCTGAACAATCCCGCGCTTTACACCCTGTCGCTCAAGCTGGACACATCAGCCGGACAGGACGAAGCCACTTTCCGTTTCGGTTTCCGCACCGCCGAATTCACCACCGAGGGCTTCATGCTCAACGGCAAGGTGTTGAAGCTCCGTGGCCTCAATCGCCACCAGTCGTTTCCCTATGTCGGTTATGCCCTGGGCAAGTCGGCTCAGGAACGCGACGCCGAAATCCTCAAGCGCGAGCTCAAGCTCAACATGGTGCGCACCTCGCACTATCCGCAAAGCCACTATTTCCTCGACCGCTGCGACGAGCTCGGCCTCCTGGTATTTGAGGAAATTCCGGGCTGGCAGCATATAGGCGGAGAGAGCTGGAAAGATGAAAGCGTCGAAAACGTTCGGCGCATGATCACCCGTGACTGGAACCACCCCTCCATCGTCATCTGGGGCGTGCGCATCAACGAGTCGCAGGACGACCACGATTTTTATGTTCGCACCAACAAGCTGGCGCATGAGCTGGACTCGACCCGCTCGACCGGCGGCGTGCGCTACATCACCGACAGCGAACTGCTCGAAGACGTCTATACGATGAACGACTTCATCCTCGGCAACGAGGAATGGGGTGGTAATCGCCCGCGCACGCCCCTCAGGCCGCAGCAGGAAGTGACCGGTCTTCATCGCATCGTGCCCTACATGATCACCGAATATGGCGGGCACATGTACCCGACGAAGTCCTGGGATCAGGAACAGCGTCAGGCTGAACATGTGCTGCGGCACCTCGAAGTCATGAACGCGGCTTATGGCGATCCGCAAATAGCCGGCTGCATTGGCTGGTGCGCTTTCGACTACAACACGCACAAGGACTTCGGCTCCGGCGACCGCATCTGCCACCATGGCGTCATGGACATGTTCCGCGAGCCCAAATTTGCTGCCTATGCCTATATCAGCCAGTGCGACCCCGAAGACGAAGTCATTCTCAAGCCGGTCACTTTCTGGGCCCGTGGTGAGCGCAACATCGGCGGCGTGCTGCCACTGATGATCCTCACCAATTGCGATGAGGTCGAGCTGACTTACGGCAAGAACGCTCCCAAGCGCTTCAGGCCTGATCGCGAAAAGTTTCCGCACCTGCCGCATGCGCCCGTCGTCATCACCCGCGCACACCTGACCGACGAGGAGCTCGGGCTCTGGGGCATGAGCTGGGAGGATGCCACTGTCACCGGCTATGTCGACGGTAAGGTCGTCAAGACGGTCAACTTCATAGCTGACCCGATCGCACACGAACTGCAGGTCGAACCGGATGTGACCGAAATCGGCGCCGATGGCGATACCGTGCGTGTGATGATCCGGGCCCTGGATCAGTCCGGCAAGAAGTTGCCATTCTTCCCCGAACCCGTGTCAGTCGAGGTTTCGGGCGCCGCCGAGCGTCTCGGGCCAGGTCTGGTTCCGCTGCGGGCCGGCTCGACCGGCTTCTGGCTCCGCTCGACAGGCAAGGGCTCGGTCACCGTCACCGTCACCAGCGACCGCCTGGGGCGCGCTGTCTCAACTCTCTCCGCAAGCTGAGGAAACCTTTCCATGTCCGGATTGAAGCTGACCAACGTCAAGAAGTCCTTCGGGTCCGTCCAGGTCATCAAGGGCGTGGATCTTGAGATCGCCGACAAGGAGTTCGTGGTCTTCGTCGGCCCATCGGGCTGCGGCAAGTCCACCTTGCTCCGCATGATTGCCGGCCTGGAGCAGATTTCCAGCGGTGATCTTTTCATTGGCGACAAGCGGGTCAACGATATCGATCCATCGCAGCGCGGCATCGCCATGGTCTTCCAGACCTACGCCCTCTATCCGCATATGACCGTGCGGGAGAATATGGGCTTCGCGCTGAAATTTGCTGGCGCGCCGAAGGCGGAGATCGAACAGCGGGTTGCAGAAGCCGCGCGTATCCTGGAACTCGGGCCATTGCTTGATCGTCGCCCGGGACAGTTGTCAGGCGGCCAGCGCCAGCGTGTCGCCATCGGACGTGCCATCGTTCGCCATCCGGAGGTGTTCCTTTTCGACGAGCCGCTGTCCAATCTCGACGCGGAACTGCGCGTGCACATGCGCATCGAGATTGCCCGGCTCCATCAGGAGCTCCAGACCACGATCATTTACGTGACCCACGATCAGGTTGAAGCCATGACCCTGGCCGACAAGATCGTTGTCCTGCGCGACGGCCTGATTGAGCAGGTCGGTTCGCCACTCGAGCTCTATGACAATCCCGACAATATCTTCGTTGCCGGCTTTATCGGTTCGCCCAAGATGAACTTCCTCAAGGGCACGGCTGAGGGCAGCGGCATCCGGCTCGTCGACTTCCCTGGGCAGGTCATCCCGTCACCGGTCCAGCTCACAGCCGGTGAAACGGTGACCGTGGGCATACGCCCTGAGCATTTCACCGACGAAGGCAGTGCTTCGCTCGACGTGACGGTGGAAATCGTCGAGCACCTGGGCGGGGAAACCTATGCCTACGCCCGCGACAAGGGTGCGGAACTCCTGACCATAGCCACCGACAATAATCGCTTGCTCAAGAAAGGCGATCGTCACGCCGCCAGGTTTGATCCGGCGGACGCACTTGTATTCGGCGTCGACGGACGGCGTATCCGCTGAAGCCTACTGCAGCAACTGGCCGCTGTTCATGAAATAGCGCTCGAATAGCGGTGTCGTCGCGGCCCCAATGGCGCGCGCATTGAAGCCCACGGTGGCCGCCTCGACCCTTGGGGCGATCAGTCCGCGCATATCCTGATTGACGAGATAGCGCCTCGTCCGGTCGACAAGCTCCTGCTTGACCGCAGCGGGGAATGCCCCATCGATCAGGATCGCCTCGAAATCGATCACGGCGCAGACCGAAAGGCTGGCGCGCGCCAGTTCCTGCGCCGTGCGGCCGATCCAGGGTTCGACGAAACGGGCATACCGGTCCCAATCCTGGGGCTGGACCCAAAGTTCTGCAGGGTTGTGACCGTTCTCGGCGAGGCGCGCCTCAAGCAGGTGAATCGAGGCCGTGTCGATCAGTTGCTGGCTTTCACCCTGTGGCCCGAAACTCCGCAGTGATCCCAATGCGCCGGCATTGCCCTGATAGCCCTGATACACCGAGTGGTTGAGGACGATGCCACCACCAATGAAGGCTCCGATAAAGAAGTAGGCATAGTCGCGGAATTCTTTGCCGCGGCCGTAAATGTGTTCCGCCTGGCAACCTGCCGTGGCATCGTTGACCATGTAGACGGGCAGCTCGGAGAACGTGTTGACCTCGGCGACGATGTCGATATCGCGCCATGACGAGAATTCGTCCGGCGGAGCACCGACGATCTCATTCCATTTCCAGAGCTCGAACGGCGTGCCGATGCCAATGCCGCAGATGCGCTTCTGCTCGGAAGGGCTGCACCGATCAAGAATCTCGGCAATGCCCTTGCGCAGGAATTCGAAGATCGGGCCGGGCAGGGGATATTGATAGGTGGTTTGAAGCTGGTGTCGGACGGTGCCGCGAAAGTCGGCCAGCAACAGGACCGCGCTGCGGCGACCGATCTTGCACCCAAAGGAAAGGACGCCCCCTTCGGCCAGACTCATCGGAACGGAGGGCTTGCCAACCTTGCCTTTTACCGGCGCTCCTCGCGCCAGAAGGCCCTCACGCTCCATTTCTCTCAAGATGATTGAAACTGTTTGCGGCGAGAGGTTTGCGAGGCGGGCGAGGTCGCTTCCAGCCATAGGACCATTGCGCTGCAGCAATGTGAGAAGCAGCCGCTCGTTGTGGTCCCTGACCCCGCTCTGATTTACGCCTCGACTGAGGCTTCGGATAACTGGTTCTCCCATGCGGCGCACCATAGAGACACGTCCAGCAGCGCGAAAGATGCGCGAGTCAAAATAAATAAATAAAATAGATTTATATATTGACGGTGGCCTGAAAGCCCGACACGATGGCCTTGTCAAATGAGCAGGCTCGGAGGAGCCGCAGGGGAGGAGCCCTGCCGCGATTGGCCTGCATACCGGGAGAGTAGAGATGAAGAAGCTGCTTATCGGCACCGCTTTGTGCGTCGCCGCCATGGCGCCGGCTGCCATGCCGTCTGTGGTTTTTGCGCAGGACGCCGTATCTGCGTGCCTGATCACCAAGACCGACACCAATCCGTTTTTCGTCAAGATGAAAGAAGGCGCCGAGGCAAAGGCGGCCGAATTGGGCGTCACGCTCAAGTCTTTCGCCGGCAAGATCGATGGCGACCACGAGACCCAGGTGGCTGCAATCGAGACCTGTATCGCCGATGGCGCCAAGGGGATCCTGATTGCTGCGTCTGACACCTCCGCTATCGTCCAGTCAGTTCAGAAGGCTCGCGATGCAGGCCTCTTGGTTATCGCGCTCGACACGCCGCTCAATCCCATCGATGCGGCTGACGCGACCTTTGCTACCGATAATTTCCTGGCCGGTGAACTGATCGGCAAGTGGGCGGCGGGCAAGCTCGGCGCAGAAGCGGCGAATGCCAAGATTGCAATGCTAGACCTCGCAGTCAGCCAGCCCAGCGTCGACGTTCTTCGCGATCAGGGTTTCCTGACCGGTTTCGGCATCGACGTGGGCGATGCGAACAAGTGGGGCGATGAGTCCGACCCGCGTATCGTGGGCCACGACGTCACCGCCGGCAACGAGGAGGGTGGCCGCAAGGCAATGGAGAACCTGCTCGCCAAGGATCCGATGATCAACATGGTCTACACCATCAACGAGCCGTCCGCAGCCGGTGCATACGAAGCGCTCAAGTCCATCGGTCGCGAGAACGACGTAACCATTGTCTCCGTGGATGGCGGTTGTCCCGGCGTTGCAAACGTCAAGGACGGCGTGATCGGTGCAACCTCGCAGCAATACCCCCTCCAGATGGCAGCGCTCGGCGTTGAGGCCATCAAGGCCTGGGCGGACAACGGCGCCAAGCCAGCACCCACGGAAGGCAAGGACTTCTTCGACACGGGCGTAAAGCTTGTGACCGACCAGCCCGTGGAAGGCGTGGACTCCATTGATACCGCGGAAGGCGAATCTCTCTGCTGGGGTTGATCCCGAGCGATGCTTTTATGAGTGCAGGGCCGTGAATGGCCCTGCACCGACTGGGAACCGGGGAGGACACCCATGACAAACCAGACCGAGGCCGACAGAGGGCTATTGGGACAAAGCGAGGCGGTCGCAAGCTTCGAGCATGAAAACACCCTGCTTTCGCGTGTGCAACACGCGCTGCACTCCAATCCCGCGCTCGTACCGCTGATTGTCCTCGTGGCATCGGTGCTGGTGTTCGGGGTTCTTCTGGGCGGAAAATTCTTTTCTTCTTTCGCCCTGACGCTCATTCTTCAGCAGGTTGCCATTGTCGGCATCGTCGGAACGGCGCAGTCCCTGGTTATTCTGACGGCCGGTATCGATCTTTCGGTCGGCGCCATCATGGTGCTCAGTTCGGTGATCATGGGCCAGTTCACCTTCAAATTGGGCCTTCCGCCCGCCGTCGCGATTGCCTGTGGGCTTGTGGTCGGCACCTTCATCGGTTTCATCAACGGCTGGCTGATCGCCCGCATCAAGCTGCCCCCGTTCATCGTCACCCTGGGCATGTGGCAAATCGCTCTGGCCACCAATTTCCTCTATTCGGGCAACGAAACCATCCGGGCGCAGGAGATCGAGGTCAACGCGCCGCTGTTGCAGTTTTTCGGCCAGTCCTTCTCCGTCGGCGGCGCCGTATTCACCTACGGGGTGATCTTTTTCATTGGGATCGTCCTGATCCTGGCTTATGTGCTGCGCCACACGGCCTGGGGCCGGCATGTCTACGCGGTGGGTGACGATCCTGACGCGGCGGCGCTTTCTGGCGTCAACACCAAGCGCATCCTGATTTCGGTCTATGCCCTGTCCGGCCTCATCTGTGCCTTTGCCGGATGGGTGCTGATCGGACGCATCGGCTCGGTTTCGCCCACGTCGGGCCAATCGGCCAACATCGAAAGCATCACTGCGGTGGTGATTGGCGGAATTTCGCTTTTTGGAGGCCGTGGATCGATCCTCGGCATGTTCTTCGGCGCCTTGATCGTCGGGGTTTTTTCACTGGGTTTGCGTCTGCTTGGTGCCGACGCCCAGTGGACATACTTGCTCATTGGCGCGCTGATCATCGCCGCCGTCGCGGTGGATCAGTGGATCAGGAAGGTGTCTGCGTGATGGAACCCATTCTCTACGCCCGTAACCTGAACAAGCGCTATGGCCGCGTGACCGCGCTCGACAATTGCGACTTCGATCTGATGCCCGGCGAAATCCTGGCCGTCATTGGTGATAACGGCGCTGGTAAGTCGTCGCTGATCAAGGCGCTGTCTGGGGCGATACGTCCCGACAGCGGCGACATTTTCCTGGAAGGACAGCGCGTAGCGTTTTCGTCGCCGATCGATGCGCGCTTGGCGGGTGTCGAAACGGTCTACCAGACGCTGGCCATGTCACCGGCGCTGTCGATTGCAGATAACATGTTCATGGGCCGCGAACTGCGCAAACCCGGCTTCATGGGCAAGGTGCTTCGGCAGCTTGACCGCCCGGCAATGGAACGGATCGCGCGGAAAAAGCTCAGCGAGCTGGGGCTGATGACCATCCAGAATATCAACCAGGCCGTGGAAACATTGTCGGGCGGCCAGCGACAGGGGGTTGCGGTGGCAAGGGCCGCAGCCTTTGGTTCCAAAGTCATCATCCTCGACGAGCCGACCGCCGCATTGGGCGTCAAGGAGTCGCGCAAGGTACTGGACCTTATCCAGGATGTCCGCTCACGCGGCATTCCGATCATCCTGATCAGCCACAACATGCCGCATGTGTTCGAGGTCGCCAACCGCATCCACGTTCATCGGCTGGGCCGTCGTCTCTGCGTGATCGATCCCAAAGACTACACGATGTCCGATGCGGTCGCGTTCATGACTGGAGCAAAGGCCGCGCCCGGAGCGACGTCGGCCGCAGCGTAGGGCGCTGTGGAAACACCTTGGCCGGCACTTGTCCTCCTGCCGTCCATTGAAGCCGGTGTGCTACCCGCGCGCCGGCTTCAGCCTGCAAATGGCCTGAAATGCTTTGAGAGCTTGAGGGTCTGAGCCTGGTAATTGGAGCCAAAGGCGCTTCCATAGAGCCGGTCCGGCTTTTCTGCCAGCTCTTCATAGATCAGCCGGCCGATGTTCTGGCCGTGACCAAGCAGGAACGGTACTTCGCGGCTGCGCACCTCTAGAACGGCGCGGCTCCCACTACCGCCCGCGGCCGAGTGGCCAAACCCAGGATCGAAGAAGCCGGCGTAGTGGACACGGAATTCACCGACCAGCGGGTCAAATGGCACCATTTCCGCAGCATGGGTGGGCGGCACGTGAACCGATTCAAGGCTTACGAGGATGTAGAACTCATCGGGGTCAAGGATCAGCTCGCTGCGGCCGCGTGCATAAAGCGGCTCCCAGAAGTCCAGCACGTCGAGTGCGGACTTTTTGTCCACGTCGACCACCGCGGTGTGGCGCTTGGAGCGGAAACCGATAAGCCCGTCGCGGCCCTGGCCCTCGAGATCGATGGAAAGCGCCACGCCATTGTCGACCGGCTGGTCGCCCCCCACCACCAGCGTGTCGGAAGCATGCAGCGCCTGATGCTGCGCTACCGACAGGCGCGCGTCTCCACTGCGGAACCGCATTTGTGTCAGGCGCGAGCCGGTCCGCACGAGCACCGGGAAGGTGCGAGGACTGATCTCGAGATAGAGTGGGCCGGAATAGCCTTGCGGCAACTGGTCGAAGCCTCGGGCCCGGTCTCCAATAATGCGTGTGAACACGTCGAGACGGCCAGTCGAACTCTTGGGATTGGCTGAGGCACTGACGTCCGCTGGCAGCCGGAGGCTCTCCTCGAGCGGCACGAGGTAGACGCAGCCGCGTTCGAGCACGGCGCCTTTCGTGAGGTCGATTTCGTGAAGCTTGAGCGCTTCAATGCGTTCGGCGACCGAATGGCTCGGACCGGGAAGAAAGCTGGAGCGAACGCGGAACGCAGTCTTGCCGAGACGAAGATCCAGGCTTGCCGGCTGCACCTGATCCGCATCGAACGGCCGCGATGCGATGATGGCACCCTCGTCATGAAGCTTTTCGATCAACCGTGCCGTGAAGACACCCTTGGGCCAGGTTTCGGTCATCGTTCTGCTTTCTACCTTCGCGAGCGTGTCCCGCGCTTCCCGCGCCGTGTTCGCCGAGCTCATCCGGGCGATCCAGCATTCTTGTGCCAAGTCTGGATTGCCCGGACAAGCCGGGCTGTGACGATAGGATGGCGGCGAATGGGTTTATTCCCCAACAAGCCGCGATTGACGGCCGCGCCGAGTTCGCACTAACGTAGCCTCAGTGGTGATTTGGCCGGTCGCTTGCAGCCACTTGAGACAGCAGTCTCGAACGATAAGTGCTAAAGACCGTCGTGAACCGGCCGCCAGTGCGTGCCGGTTTTTTGTTTGAAAGCGTGACCATGTCCAAGAACGACAATCCTTTGAACGATCCCAGGAAGCTCTCGGCAGCGACGCAGATGGTTCATGGCGGCGGCATGCGTTCGGGCTTCAACGAGACCAGCGAGGCTATTTTCCTCAATTCGGGCTACTCTTACCCGTCGTCCGAACATGCCGAGCTGCTGTTCCAGAACAAGATCCCCGGCGCGCACAATTACTCCCGCTTCGCCAATCCCACCGTCGACATGTTTGAAGATCGGATGGCCCTGCTTGAAGGCGCTGAAGCTGGCAAGGCCTTTGCCTCGGGCATGGCCGCCGTCACCAATGCGGTGATGAGCCAGGTGCGGGCAGGCGACCACATCGTGGCCGCCCAAGCGCTGTTTGGCGGCTGCCGTTATGTCGTCGAGGACTATGCCCCACGTTTCGGCGTGGCGTCCACGCTGGTCGATGGGCGTGACCCGGAGAATTTCGCCCGGGCCATGCAGCCCAACACCAAGGTGGTCTTCATCGAGACCCCCACCAATCCGACGCTTGAACTGGTGGACATCAAGGCCGTGGCCGATATTGCCCACGCCCATGGAGCCAAGCTCATCGTCGACAATGTCTTCTCGACGGCGCTTTATCAGAAGCCGCTCGAGCTCGGAGCTGATCTCGTAACTTATTCCGCCACCAAGCATATCGATGGTCAGGGCAGGGTGCTCGGCGGAGTTGTCCTGGGATCAAAGGAATTGATCGAGGGCGACGTGCACACGTTCCTGCGCCAGACCGGCGCAACCCTCAGTGCCTTCAATGCCTGGGTCCTGCTCAAGGGCCTCGAATCCTATAGCCTCCGCGTCGAGCGGATGACCGACTCTGCCGAAAAGGTAGCGGCCGCGCTGGCTGGGCATCCAAAAATCGAACGGATTATCTATCCTCACCATCCAAGCCACCCCCAGTTTGACTTGGCCAGGCGGCAGATGACCCGTGGGTCGACTTTGCTCGCGATAGACGTGAAAGGCGGTCAGACGGGCGCATTTGCGCTGTCCGACAATCTGGCCGTCGTTCTCATCTCAAACAACCTGGGCGACGCGAAGTCCCTCATCACCCATCCAAGGACCACTACCCATGCGCGGCTCACCGAGCAGGTGCGGCTGGAGACCGGGGTCACGCCGGGTCTGCTGCGCCTTTCGGTCGGCCTGGAAGATCCAGACGATCTCGTTGCCGACCTGATGTATGGTCTGGATCAGGTGTGATGCAGAGGGCAGCAGAGGCCTCACTCCCAATGGGGGAGGCCGGGTGGGGGTGGGTCCGTGCGATTGGGGTCGCGGTTTTTGCCGCGACACTCGCCTTCGCCACTCCTGCTCTCGCGCAGCCGCTTCCACATCATGCCGATCCGGACGCTCGGGAAATGCTCCCCAGCCTGACGCCGATCCCGGCCATCCGTTTCCTGACCACCGCTGATTTCCCTCCCTTCAATTTCCGCGATGTGAGCGGCGAGTTGGTGGGGTTCAACATCGATCTGGCCAAACGCATCTGCGCCGAGATCAATGTGGCTTGTACCATTCAGGCCTGGCCCTGGAATCAGGCTGCCAATGCCTTGAGTGACAGCCAGGGCGACGCGCTGATCGCCGGATTGGCCATGTCAGAAGAAAATGGCGCTCTTTTCGACTATTCCTCGACCTACCTCGCCTTGCCGGGCCGCTTCGTCACACAGGCTGAAGACGTCGAGGATTTTCGTGCTGACGCTCTGAATGAAGCACAAGTTGCAGTGCGCGCTGGCAGCGCCCATGCCGCCTTCCTGGAGCGCTACCTGCCTGGCATTGAGACCATCACGTTCGACAGCGAGATCGAGGGACTGGAGGCGGTCAAGGCCGGCCGGGTCGATGCCTGGTTCGGTGACGCGATGCGCGCCTCGTTCTGGCTCAATGACAATCTGGGCTGTTGCGGCTTCGCTGGCGAAGCTTATTTTCGGCCTCACCTGTTCGGCGAGGGCTTCACTATCGCCATGCCGGCGGGACACGATCCGGTTCGGCACGCAATCGACTGGGCTCTGGTCCGCTTGCAGGAGAATGGTGCGCTCGACGAACTCTACCTGCGCTGGTTTCCCGTGGGTTTCTACTAGTTGCCCTGAGCCACCGGGGCGGGGTTCTGCTCGGCGGCGCTGCGCCCGGTCTCCGTGAGTTTGTAAATGCCCGGGCTGACGCGTTCGAACCAGCCATAAACGTTGCTCAACAGAATCTTTCCGGCATCGGGCGCTGCGGCCCGCATGTCTCGCGGCCGAAGAGGGCCGTCCAGCAGCGCCCAGGCGCACACCAGCGCCTGCTGGCGATACGCCGTCATGATGGGCACGCGTGTACTGCCACCCAGTGCCGGGTCGCCTTGTCGTCTTTGATGCTCGCGCACCAGCCGCGAGCGGCGTTTGGGATTGGTGCGTGGCATCGGTGAAACCGAGCTGACGATAACGCTGACCATCCCTTGGTCCGTCACCCCCAGCATACCGATACCCAGTCTGCGGCACAGCTGGCGATAGCGCTTGTCGGCCTCCCGGCCGCGCCCGGTGCTGGATATCCGGGCGGCAATCCAGACCTCATCCGCAACCGTCGCGCGATCGACAGCCTGAAGGATGAGCTCGAGGTTGAAGCTGAGCTTCAATTCGCACACCACGATCACGCGTGGATCCGTTTCGCTGATACCGACGAGATCGCACCCACCGATCTCGCCTTTAACCACGTAGCCTGCCGCTTCGAGAAAGGCTTTGACGGGAAGGTAGAGCGCGGTTTCCATTGCCGGGCGGTTCGTCAGCTCGGCAAGCGACGGTGGCGTGCGCGTGCGGCGACTTCGATTGCGGCAGTCGTCAGCCGGTCGAGGCTGAGCTTGTCACGCAGCATTTCGAGGAAGCGCAGCTCCTCCTGCTCCAGGAACAAATCCACGGCGGCGACTTCCACGGCCACGGCATAGGCTGTGTCTTGCAGCTTGATCGGCAGTGCGGCGATGGCCTCGTCCATGACCCGGTCGAGCCCGTCCGGGCCGTTCAGAATATCGGCACAGTCATTGGCCACGCTTTCGAGCCGGCTTCTGTCGAAGCCCTCGAACACCGGCAGCCTGTCGATCAGGGCCGTAATGCGCTTCAGCTCCTTTTCGCTCATGGCACTGTCGGACGTGGCGGCCACGATCATCAGGTGGATGAGGGCGTCATGGGCAGTGGTCATTTCTCGATCCCGATTGCGGTTTGGCTTCAAGAACTAGGATGTGCGACCGCCTTCCGCAACCACCTGCGACATTGACGTCTACCCGGTTCCGGTGCAATGACCGGCCTCGTTGTTTCCCTTCCGTCCCGAAAGGCTGCTGCCCCGTGTCGCCTGCCGCTTTGCCTGAACTTGATCCGTCCTTTTTCGAGCCCGCGCAGACTGCTCGCGCCTGGCCTTTTGAAGAAGCACGCAAGATCGTCAAACGGCTCGAAAAGTCCGGCAAGGGCGAAGCCCTGTTCGAGACCGGCTATGGCCCCTCGGGTCTACCCCATATCGGCACCTTTGGCGAAGTGGCACGCACTACTATGGTGCGCACGGCGTTTCGCCTGCTGACGCGCGACCAGGTTCCGACGCGCCTGCTCTGCTTCTCCGACGATCTCGACGGCATGCGCAAGATTCCGGATACCGTGCCCTCCAAGGAGGCCATGGAGCCGCATCTGCAAAAGCCGCTGACCTCGGTTCCCGATCCCTGGACCAACGAATACGACAGCTTTGGCCATCACAACAACGCCATGCTCCGCCGTTTCCTCGATACCTTCGGGTTCGACTATGAGTTCGCGAGCGCGACCGACTACTACCGGTCCGGCAAGTTTGATCACGTGCTTCGGCTCGCAGCTGAGCGTTATGACGACATCATGGCCGTGATGCTGCCCACTCTCGGCGCCGAGCGTCAGGCGACCTATTCGCCCTTCCTGCCGATCTCGCCGATTTCGGGCCGTGTGCTCTATGTGCCGATGAAGGAAGTCAATGCCAAGGACGGCACGGTCACCTTCACCGACGAAGATGGACGCGACACCACCGTGCCTGTCACCGGCGGCAACGTGAAAATGCAGTGGAAGCCTGACTTCGGGATGCGCTGGGCAGCGCTCGACGTTGACTTCGAGATGTTCGGCAAGGACCACCAGACCAATCAGCATATCTACGACAAGATCTGCGCGATCCTGGGCGGCACCCCGCCTGAGCACTATGTTTTCGAGCTGTTTCTCGATGCCGAAGGTCAGAAGATATCGAAGTCCAAGGGCAATGGCCTCACTATCGACGAATGGCTGACCTATGCGCCGACCGAGAGCCTCGGCCTCTACATGTTCCAGAAGCCGCGGGTAGCCAAGCGTCTGCATTTCGACGTCATTCCGCGCGCCGTCGACGAATATGCCAACTTCGTTTCCGCATATGAGCGGCAGGACGCGACCGCGCGGCTCGAAAATCCGGCCTTCCACGTCCACTTCGGCAATGTGCCCAAGGTCGACATGCCAGTCACCTTTGCGCTTCTGCTCAATCTCGCCACGGCATCGAACCCAGAAACTCCGGAAGTTATGTGGGGCTATATCTCGGCTTACGCCCCGGGCGTTTCAGCCAAGACCCATCCGCATCTCGATGCTTTGGTTGGCTACGCCATGCGCTACTTCCGCGATTTCGTGGCAAAGACGTATCGTGCGCCCGACGACGTTGAACGGGCAGCGCTTGAAGCGCTTTCAGCTGCCTTTGCCGACCTGCCGGCAGATGCCGACAACGAGACCATTCAGAATGCGGCTCTGGACGTCGCCCGCGGCATCGAGCGTTATCAGGATCACACCAAGACGGGCCCAAATGGCGGTCCGGGCGTCTCCGGTGACTTTTTCCAGATGCTCTACCAGGTGCTGATCGGGCAGGAACGCGGGCCGCGCTTCGGATCCTTCGCAGCACTCTACGGCATCGACAATACGCGCCGTCTGATCGCTGACGCCTTGGCCGGCCGGTTGATGACCGCACAGTCCTGAACATTCGAAAGTGCGACGCGTGGACTACGGGATCACGCGCCGCACCCTTTACCGGCCCTTCGGCCGGATTTGTGTCCGGCTTCTCAGCAATCTGCCATAGGCGCCTCGGCCCATTCCGCTGCCGAGGTCATGACCTCTGCCAATCGCGAAGTCCCATCCGGCGGCGCCATGCTGTGATCGAGTAGCGGGAACTCCCAGTAGGTCAAACCGCAACCGCCGGCAGACGAATACGCATCCACCGTTTGCCGCGCCAGGGCCAGCGGGTTGGCTTCATCCTGGCCACCCTGAATGATCAGATATGGCCCATCGCCTCGCGCCATCCGCTCGGCCGTGCTCACATCGATGATGTCCGCCCAGAATTTGAGGGGATACCCACCGAACACCTCGCGGCTGTCCGGATTGGCACGCGCCGCAGCAAAAGCGGCGTCAAAATGCGGATGCGCTTCCTGCGGCACAGTCGCTTTCACCATCTCGCCAAAGCTCGGTCCGGTCGCCGATGACAGCAAAATCGCAGCGTCCGCTTTGAACTCTCCCGCCAGCGCCGCTACAGCCAGCCCACCTTCCGAGCCGCCAAACATCACCAGCCGCTCGGGCAGGGTGTCGTCCTCCGCCAGTGCCTCCAGCACACGCCGATAGTCGCTCAGCCTCTGGCTGAAGGTGTAGTTTGTCACGAACTCGGCCGGACAGTCGGTTGGTTCGTCTGCGATGACCAAGTCGGGCGACACCCCAATCTTTTCGACAATCACCGTCGCATAGTTGGCAAACGCCGCTCGCACCATCGCCATGTTCGGATTTGTCGCCCCCGGCGCGCATCCCGAGCCTTGGACGATCAGCAACAGCCCTTCCGCATCGTTGTTCGGCCGGTCGAGCGTATAGTGAACCACGCTGCCATCGCCCCGCTCCACCGTCAGAGCCCCCGCGAGTGCAGGCGGCAGGGTAAGAAGTAACGCCACGGCGCTCACAAGAAGCCGCATTCCACTCTCCACGTCTCTGGGTCGGTCTACTCCGCGGCGTCTGCCGGGTTGTCTTCAAGGGTCAAAATATCGCCCGGCTGGCACTGCAGGTGCCGGCAAATCGCCTCTAGGGTATCGAAGCGAATACCCTTCACCTTCCCCTGCTTGAGCAGGCTCAGGTTAGCTTCCGTAATGCCGATGTATTCGGCCAGGTCCTTCGACTTTACATTGCGCTGAGCCAGTACGACGCCCAGTTTCACCTTGATTGCCATGGTCAGATGAACTGGCTGTTTTCTTCAGCAATCGCGGCAGCCTTTTCCATGGCCCAGGCAAGGGCGGCGATGACCCCGGCAAACATGATCATCAGCAGCATCTGACTGCTGATGCCGAGCGATATCTGTTTGTGGCCGGCTATGGCCGTGGCAGTAAGCACCAAGCTCATCGCCGCGTGGCTGAAAAACTGCGCGATGCTTGCCAGCATGGAGCCGAGCGCAAAGTCCCGCAGTGCCCGGATCCCCTCGCTTGCAAATGGTTTTCCGCGAGAAAAGCACACGAGACAGACTCGCAGCCGCACCAGCGCCCATGCCAATGGCAGTATGGTCAGCAAGGCGACCAGCGCCGCACCCAACCGTTGCCCCACGGCAATCACGGGCAATGCCTCTGCGCTAAGGCCCACCATCTGCCTGATGTCGCCATCTCCGATCAGCAGCCAGTATCCCAGCGCTGCTACCGGCAGCAGCGTTGCCATCGTCACCGCTCCCACCGCCAGCCCGTTGAACAGCAGCGCCATGCGCGGTGTTACCGGCACGCATGTCTCGTCGCCAAAACCGGCGCCTATGGACCTGGTCATGAACCGCCCTCTCATTTCAATGATCAGGAGATCGCACAATAATTATCGTTTGACAATAATAAAACTTCATATGAGGAGTATAAATTATCGCTACACGATAAGGAGTCTATCAAATGCGTACGCTTAAAGTCCTGGCTCTTCTGAGCCTTTCCGCTGCTCCCGCGGTGGCCGCATCGTCTACCAGCACGGGGCAGATTTCAGTTACTCAGGTCATCAATCTCATCGAGAGGTCATCAACCGACAATGCCGCCCGCAACGCCGTAATGGCATATCTCGCCGGTGTGGGTGAGGCGACGAGCCTGCTCGTCGCCGAATCCGCCCGGCGCCTCGAAGGTGGATTGGTCTGCCGGTCAACGCTCGGCATTTCGAGCGAAGCGGCCCTCATCGCCCTGTCGGCGACGGCGAGTGCCCAGCGGCAGGAGACCCCCGCAACGCCGCTTTTGGTCGCCGACATGTTCGCCCGCGCGGGCTGCAACTGACGGATTTCTCGGGCCGCCAGGTCGGACACCGGTTGCCTCAGCTTAAAACCTTCCTGAAAAACACGACGCGCTGGGTTTCCACAAAACCCAGCGCTTGATGCATGTCGAAGCTTGCAACGTTTCCAACCGGCGCATCGGAAGCGAATTCCTTGCAGCCTTGTTCCTGTGCCCAGTTCTCGACTGCGGCGACCAGCGCCCGGGCCACGCCTCGGCCGCGCGCCTCGGGCACAACATAGATGCTTTCGAGAAACGCCACCGGCGACGTCTTGCAGCCATTGACATAGTCATGCCTTAACGAAGCCTCGGCAAAGCCCAGCGCCATCTCGTTATCGCGAGCAATCAGGTTGATCGTCGCCCCCGCGTCACCCAGCAAGGCGGCGATCTCGGCCGCATGCGCGCCACCGCCACCACTGGGCCAGAGCGCCGTGCGCATCGCCACCCATTCGTGCGCATCGGACGTAATGGCGCGTGCAATTCTCACTGACTTGCCCAGATGATCCGAGCCATCCACTCCACGTCGACAATGTCGAGGATGCGTGGCTCGTAGGCCGGATTGATCGAATGCAGCTCGATCTGCTTGGCCGACTGGCGCGCCAGAATTTTGGCCATGACTTCGCCATCGCGCGTCTTGACCACGACCCTGTCGCCCCGGCGAACCTGCTCGGTCGGCGACACGACGATGCGATCGCCCTCCCGGTACAGCGGCTCCATGCTGTCGCCAGAGATTTCCAGAGCGTAGATACCATTGTCATCGGGCGTGGGCAGGGCAACCTCGTCCCAGCCGTGACCGACGGGAAATCCCGCACTGTCGAAGAAGCCCCCGCTGCCGGCCTGTGCCAGGCCAAGCAGGGGAATGTTGCGCAGGTCGCTTTCCGCAAAGCCGCTATGGACTGACAGAAAGGCGCCTGTCCCGGACAGAAAGCTGTCGAAACTCTCGTTGGTCGCTTCCAGGATCTTGGCGATGCTTTCAGTTGATGGCCACCGCTCGCGACCGTCCTTGCTGACGCGCTTGGACACATTGAATGCGGTGGCATCGAGACCGGCCAGCTTGGCCAGCGCAGAGACGGAAACACCCTGGCGGCGCGCCAGTCCGTCTATGCCGTCCCAAATGGCCCGATGTGAAAGCATGGCTGCACCGGAAAGGAATTACTTCTTATGGCGGAAAACAATCCTAGACTATCGGCTCCGCTCTAGCTTGTAAAGCGGGCTCGGCCCTATTAGGCACGGTCTTGCCGTCCTATTGAGCTCGAGGTTCCGCCCCATGCCAGATGCGCCCGTGATAATTTACAAGATCGCGACGCCTGCGAGCCTCGCGCCCGCTCGCCTGAGCGGTCAGTATGGCGGCATGCCCATAGATGTGGCCGACGGCTACATGCATTTTTCAACCGCAGCGCAACTGGCCGAAACCCTTCGCCTGCATTTCAAGGGTCAGGACAACCTTGCGCTGCTGGCGATCCGCGCAGACGAGTTGGACAATGACCTGGTCTGGGAGCCGTCGCGTGGCGGCCAGCTCTTTCCGCACCTCTACAATGGCCCACTCGACATGGATCGCGTCGAGTGGGAGGAAACCATCAGCGTGGATGCAGAAGGCAACTGCGTTCTTCCCGAGGCCGTGCAATGATCCTGTCTGCCTTCTCTCCTCTGCTGCGCACTGCGGCGCTCGCGAATCTCACCAGGGATGCGCTGCTGCGCATGGACCCCGAGACAGCCCACGGCGCGACGATTACCGCCCTGCGCCTTGGCCTTGCACCCCAGCAGGAGCATCCCGACCCGCCGGAGCTAGCGACGAACCTCTGCGGCCTTGATCTCAGAAACCCTGTGGGCATTGCTGCCGGCTTCGACAAGAATGCCGAAGTGCCGCGCCCGCTTGCGCTGATGGGTTTCGGCATGGTCGAGATCGGCACCGTGACACCGCGCCCGCAGGCCGGTAACGCCAAGCCGCGACTGTTCCGCATCGCTGGTGCCGATGGCGTCATCAACCGGATGGGGTTCAACAACGAAGGCCACGAGGCGGCGTTCGAACGGTTGAGGGGCCTGCGCGTGCCTGCGGCGCTGGGCGTCAATATCGGCGCCAACAAGGATTCCGAGGATTTCGTTGCCGACTATGTGTTGGGGGTAAGCCGCTTCGCCGATCTCGCTGACTACCTGACCGTTAATGTCTCTTCACCCAATACGCCCGGCCTGCGCAATCTCCAGGCCGACGAGGCCCTCCGGCGCCTTCTGGGCGAAGTGCTGGCAGCCCGCGCCAAGGCAAAGACGCGGGTGCCGGTTCTCCTCAAGATTGCTCCCGATCTCGACGAAGCGGGTCTCGATGCTGTGGCGCGCGTTATCCTGGAGACAGACCTTGATGGTCTGATCGTTTCCAACACGACGATCTCCCGCGAGGCCGTCGCCGGCATGGAAAATGCCGACGAGACCGGCGGTCTTTCGGGCAAGCCGCTCTTCAACCTCGCGACGCAGCGCCTGGCGCAGATGCGCCAACGGGTCGGAACTCTGCCACTGGTCGGTGTCGGCGGCATCCACTCGCCGCAGTCAGCGGTGCAGAAGTTCGAGGCTGGCGCCGATGCCGTGCAACTCTATTCCGCGCTGGTTTTCGGCGGGCTCGATCTGCTCGACCGGATCAAGCGCGGACTGGTCGCAGCGGTACGGGCTGCAGGCAAGACCAACATTGCCGAACTGGTCGGAACGAAAACGGATGACTGGAGCTCAGGCCGCGCCGAATAGCCCTGCCTTTCGTCGCTCCAGCGCCCACCAGTAAATGGCGCCGCGCGCCAGGAACCAGACGTGGAGCGCGGCCCAAAGTCCCCAATTGCCCCATACCGGCTGCAGCAGCGTCGCCGCTGCGAGAAACGCCAACAACGACACCACCATTCCATTGCGCATCGTGGTGTTGAGGGTGGCGCCGATGAGGATGCCGTCATAGACAAAGGCGGGCATGAAGGTGACGGTGCAGAGCGCCGCGATCGGCAAGTAGGCGAGGGCCTCCGCCCGCACGGCTTCATTGGTTGTCATGAAGCCGATGACCCAGGGGCCGGCCAGATACCACACGACGCCCAGCCCGACCGCGAGGCCCAATCCCCACAGCATGGATAGTCCGTAGGCCCGCTCGAAGGCAGGCCGCCAGTTGGCGCCGACCGCCTTGCCGGTCAGCTGTTCGGCGGCCTGCGCTATGCCGTCGAGGAAAAAGCCCACGACCATCAGGAGATTGAGCAGGACTGCATTTGCCGCGAGGGCCACCTCGCCCATGCGGGAGCCCTGCGCCGCGAACCACGCATAGGCACCCATGAGCGCCATGGAGCGGATCATCAGATCCCGGCTGAGACCAAACATGCGACGGATCGCTGCCGTATCGCTCAATTCGCCTGGAGCGATGCGCCGGAGCAATGAGCCAAGACCACCATAGTGGCGGGTCACCAGCCAAAGTCCAGTACATGTGGCCACCACCTGGGCGATGACCGTGCCCGCGGCCGCCCCGGCGACGCCCCAGCCCAGGCCATGCACGAACCAGATGGAGAGGGCTATGTCAACGAGATGCAGCAGCAACTGCAGCATCATGCCGGTCCTGGCGGCTGCGCGGCCGTAGAACCATCCCAGCAAGGCGTAGTTGATCAGGGAAAAGGGGGCCGACCAGATCCGCCAGTGAAAGTAATCGGAGAGGGCCGCTTCGACGCCGGTCTCCGGGGCCAGAAGACGAACGGCGAGCCAGAGAATGGGCGCTGCCAGTGCGATCATCGCGATGCCGATGCCGACGCCCAGCACGAGAGCCCGGCTGAGATGCAACAGCCCGTCGCGCGGGTCCCTGGCGCCAACGGACTGGGCGACCAGTCCGGCCGTTCCGATGCGGAGGAAATAGGCGAGTGAGAAGACGACATCGAAGACCAGCGCGCCGAGCACGAGCCCACCCAAGAGCGCCGCATCGCCCAGCCGCCCAATGACGGTGATGTCGACCAGGCCCACCAAGGGCTCGGTGATGAATGCGATGGACGCGGGCAGTGCGATGGACCAGACATCCCTGCTGCTTACGTGGAAGGGATGCTGGGTACGGGAGGGTGTCATCGGTGGACTCGGCGGGCGTGAGGCGCGCCTACTTGCTCACCTCGCGACCGGGCCCGCAAGCCCGCGGAGGCGAAGCGGGCCCTGACGTCATCGCTCGACGTCGAGCTCGAAGATCACGTCGGCCCGCTCGCGAGACTGTTCGACGAGATCGTAATTGGGAAGATCATTCCGCTCGATATGGGCGCGGTTCCGTTCCTCGGTGAAGAGACCTTCCTCGCCGTGACGCTTCATCAGTCGGTTGCGCACGAGTTCGCGCGGCACGTGAATGAAAACCGCATAGTCGAGCAGCGACTTGACCCCTGCCCAAGGGCCTTCGGTCAAAAGCAGATAATTGCCCTCGACCACGAGCACCTTCGCGTCCACGGGCACCGTGAATGCATCGTCGATCGTGTCCTCGATCTTTCGGCTATAGCCAGGACCGCTCACCGATTCATCGGCATGCTTGAGTCGATGCAGAAAGCTGACAAATGCGGCACCCTCGAATGTATGCGGTGCGCCCTTGCGATCGGCGACGCCCATCGCTTCGATCTTGGCGTGCTTCATATGGAAGCCATCCATGGGCACAAGGGCGGCGCTGCCTGGCTTGACCGCATTGAGCATGGCCACAAGCTCGGCGGCGAGCGTGGATTTACCGGTGCCCGGTCCGCCCGCCATGCCTATGGCGATCCGCTTCCCGTGCGCCGCACTCTCCATTTCGAGGATGTGCGGCACGAGCCGGGACAGGGCGCTTGGCGGCGTGAGTCGGAGCGTATCGACCATGGGTCAGCGAGCCCGGGTGAGGCGAAGCAACAGCCAGACTGGCACCACGATGGCGGCGCCGGCGAGGATATAGCCGCCCATCTGCCTGAACACTCCGGCACCGTCGCGAAGCGCGTCCCGGACCATGTCCACCACGCCGCGGAGAAGGTCAGCAGCATTGAAGCCAAACACGGACATGACGAAACCTACCAGAAGCGAAATCAGCACCAGCCTGATGATGACCGAAACCGGGCTACCGCCCATAAACCGCGTCAGCGCGGAACGCTGTTCGGGTCGATAGTCTTCTGTCATTCGTCCACTCCGTTTGGCAGGGGCAAAGCCATCATATAGGCTCTTGAGCGATTTGTATTAGGTGCTTCCTGTCAACTTTGCCCGCTTTTGTCCCAACCATCATCAGCGACTGGTTCGCCTCCCGCGGCTGGGCACCGCGCGAGCATCAGCTCGCCGTGCTCGGCAGCTACCAGGAAGGCGCCAGCCAGCTGCTGATCGCACCCACCGGCGCTGGCAAGACCCTGGCCGGCTTCCTGCCAACCCTGACCGACCTTGTCGACGGCGATTTCGAAGGCCTGCACACGCTCTATATCTCCCCGCTCAAGGCGCTGGCGGTGGACGTCGAGCGCAATCTTTCCACTCCGATTTCGCAGATGCGCCTGCCCATTCGCGTCGAGGCGCGAACCGGCGATACCCCCGCCTCCAAGCGGGCGCGGCAGCGGGTAAAGCCGCCCCACGTGCTGCTGACCACGCCCGAGCAGCTGGCACTGCTGATCTCGCATCCGCAGGCCGAGCTGATGTTGGGATCGCTCAGGCGCATCGTGCTCGATGAATTGCATGCGCTGGTGACCTCCAAGCGCGGCGATCTCCTTTCGCTGGGTCTGGCTCGTCTCGCCAAACTGGCGCCGGAAGTGCGGATCACGGCGCTTTCGGCCACTGTCGCTCGACCCGACCTCTTGCAGGAGTGGATCGCGCAGCCCAATCCGGACCGGCGCACCGATCTCCTGCGCATGGTGGGCGGGGCGCCGCCGGAGTTACAGATCCTCGAGACCGAAGAGCGCCTCCCCTGGGCGGGCCACTCAGCCGTCTATGCCCATCACGAACTTTACGAGACCATCAAGAAGCACAAGACGACGCTGCTCTTCGTCAACACCCGATCCCAGGCCGAGCTCCTGTTCCAGGGCCTGTGGAGCATCAATGACGAGATGCTACCCATCGCCCTGCATCACGGATCGCTCTCGGTGGAGCAGCGCCGCAAGGTCGAGTCCGCCATGGGCGTCGGGAAGCTCAAGGCCGTGGTCTGCACCTCCACGCTCGACCTCGGCATCGACTGGGGCGATGTCGATCTCGTCGTGCAGGTCGGCGCGCCCAAGGGGTCGTCCCGCATGTTGCAGCGCATCGGCCGCGCCAACCACCGGCTCGATGAGCCCTCCCGCGCCTTGCTGGTGCCGTCCAATCGCTTCGAGGTGTTAGAGTGTGAAGCGGCGGTCGAGGCCGTGTCGGAAGGGCATCAGGATAGCGAGGATCCGCTGCCCGGCGGCTACGACGTGCTCGCCCAGCATGTGCTGGGCATGGCCTGTGCCGACGCCTTCCTGGCCGAGGAACTCTACGCGGAAGTTCTGCGGGCGTGGCCTTATCGCCAGTTGCCCCGCGCAAAATTCGACAAGGTGCTCGATTTCGTCGCCACCGGTGGCTACGCCCTGCGCGCTTACGAGCGCTATGCCCGGCTCAAGCAGATGGACGACGGCAAATGGCGCATCGCGCATCCGCAGGTGGCCCAGCAATACCGGCTCAACATCGGCACCATCATCGAAGAGCCGATGGTTCGCGTGCGCCTCGTGCGCGCGAGAGGGCAAAAGGAAGGACGCACGACCGGGCCGATCGGCGCGGGGGGCCGCGTACTGGGCGAAATGGAAGAATATTTCTTCGGCACGCTGTCGCCCGGCGACACATTCATGTTCGGCGGCGAGATCGTCGCCTTCGAGGGCATGAAGGACAACGAGGCCTTCGTGTCCCGCGCCTTTGCCAAAGACCCCAAGATACCGTCCTACATGGGCGGCAAGTTTCCCCTCTCGACCTATCTTGCCGAGCGCGTGCGCCGCATCATGGACACGCCCGACGACTGGCACAAGCTGCCCAACCAGGTCAGCGACTGGCTGCGCCTGCAACGCGACTTTTCCGTGCTGCCCCGCCGCGACAGCCTGCTGGTAGAGACATTCCCCCGTGGAACGCAGCACTTCCTCGTCTGCTATCCGTTCGAGGGGCGGCTCGCGCACCAGACCCTGGGCATGCTTCTGACACGGCGGCTGGAACGGGAGCGGGCGCGCCCGCTCGGCTTCGTCGCCTCGGAATATGCCCTCGCCATCTGGGGCCTCGGGGATCTGTCGGCGCTGATCCGCACCGGTCGGCTGTCGCTCGACCAGCTGTTCGACGAGGACATGCTTGGCGATGATCTCGAATCCTGGCTCGATGAGTCGGCGCTGATGAAGCGCACCTTCCGCAACTGCGCCATCATTGCCGGCCTGATCGAGCGCCGCCATCCGGGCAAGGAGAAGACCGGCCGCCAGATCACCATGAGCTCGGACATCATCTACGATGTGCTCTACCAGCACGAGCCCGACCACATCCTGATCGAGGCGACGCGGCGCGATGCGGCGCGGGGGCTGCTCGATATCGAGCGGCTTGGCCAGATGCTTGCGCGCATCCGGCATCACATCGTGCACAAGCCGCTACACCAGATTTCGCCGCTCGCCGTGCCGGTCATGCTCGATATCGGCAAGGAACCGATTTTCGGGGAAGCCAGGGAATCAGCTATGGCTGATGCAGCCGCGGAACTGCTGCGCGAGGCAGTGGGCGAAATCTGAGCCCGCTGCACGCCTCGGTGAACGGCCTTCGCTTCTCGGACCGATGTCTTATATGAACAACGCTGCCCTCGCCGACATCACTCCGGACACCGTCTTGTTGCGCTTCGCCGGCCATAATTTCGAGCCTCTCCCGTCGGGCGCGCTGTATTGGCGGTCGCGCGAAACGCTGCTGGTCGCCGACCTCCATCTCGAGAAGATGGCGAGCTTCGCGCGGCGCGGCCAGATGCTGCCGCCCTACGATACGGCGATGACGCTGACCCGGCTCGAGACCGATCTGCGGCGCACCGGGGCCAGGCGCCTCGTGGCGCTGGGAGACAGCTTCCACCGTCCAGACTCCGCCGGCTTGCTGACGCCAGCCGACCGCATGCGGCTCGATGCCATCACCGAAACCGTGGAATGCCTGTGGTTGTCAGGCAACCACGATCCCGTTCCCCACTCCATTGGAGGCATCTGCCTGCCGGAGCTCGAACTCGATGGCCTGTTTCTGACCCACGAGCCGCAGAAGGGGCGCACCGGCCTCGTCGCCGGCCACCTGCATCCGGCGGCGCGGATTGCCATGGACGGCCGCAGCACGCGCAAGCCCTGCTTCGTCCATGATAGCCGGCTCCTCATCCTGCCCGCCTATGGCAGCTCGACCGGCGCGATCAATATCCTGTCGCAGGCGTTCCTGGGTCTCTTTCACTGGCCGGCACTCGAAGTCGTCATGCTCGGGCGCGAACGGGCCTATCCGGTCCCGGTCAAGCGCCTGGTTGGCGGTTAGCGGCGGAACAGCACGCCGCCGAGCCAGCCAGTGAACAGGGCCAGCACGACGCAAGCCAGACCATAGAGCAGCGGCTGCTGCGTAGACGACAGCGCGAGGAACCGCTCGAATCCGATCTTGCGCACGGCAAATCCGTCGGATTTCCGCGCGATGAGCGCGCCGTTCTTGAACACGTAGGTTTGCGCGATGTATGGCCCTGGCGGAGCGCTGCTCGGCAGGATAAGTTGCGCCTGGTAGAAATTGTCCGACATAAACTGCACGCCGCTCTCCTGCACGCCGAAGAGCCCTTCGCCCGACATCAGGCGGATGAGCTCCCGCCCGAAGTTCAGCGTCTTCATGAAGCCGGCCTGGTTCGGGACCATGGCATGGGACTCGGGCAGGATGAAATTCTGATTGAGCGTCGCGATATCGGTGATCTCGAGCAGGCGCTTGCTCGACAGCACGTGGAAATAGCTCGGGAAGCGCTTGAACTCGACCTGTTCGGTATTGAGCCAAATGCCGAAATTGTTGGTCTTCTTGCGCGCGACGCGATCCTGCGTCGGGCCGAGGACCACGATTACCACCTGGTACGGCCCCTCGACATAGCGCTGCTCGGCACCAGCCTCAGGCGCAATCGTCCCGAAGAAGGTCATGCGCTCGCCGTCGAAGCTCGAGGTGATCTGCACCGTGTCGTTGGAAATCCCCGAAATCAACCGTTCTGCCTGCGCAGGCAGCATGCCGGCGAGAAGGATGGCGATGCAGACAAGCAGACGGATCATCGCGTCACGCTCCCGACGGCCATCGAATAGATGTCGCTCGGCGTGAGCACCAGCGACAGGCCGAAGCGGATCGCGACGGCCAGCACCAGCAGCGCCAGAAGTCCCCGCAACTGTTCGCCGCGCAGATGCTTGCCGGCAGCCGCGCCGAACTGCGCCCCGGCCGTGCCGCCCACCATGAGGCAGAAGGCAAGGAGGATGTCGACGCTCTGGCTCTGCACTGCATGGAGCACCGTTGTGGCCGCCATCATCGCCACCACTTGGGCAAGCGAGGTGCCGATAACGACACTGCCCGGCACGCGGAGCAGGTAGACCAGCGCCGGCACCATGATGAAGCCGCCGCCGATACCCAGCAGCGAGCCCACGAAACCGATGAAGAGACCGATGACCAACACCGGCAGCACGCTGATGTAAAGGCGGCTCTTCTTGAAGCGCACGCGCATCGGCAGGCCATGGATCCAGTTGTGCTGGTTAGGCAGGCGTTCGCGAACGACAACGCCCTGGCGGCGCTTGAGCAGGGCGCGGACGGCCTCCTGCAGCATCAAAATGCCTACGGAGCCCAAGAGTACGAGGAAACCAAGGGCGATGACCAGATCGAGCTGGCCAGCCCGCCGCAGCAGGTCGAACGCCGCAACACCACCGAAGGCGCCCAAGATGCCCGACAGCACCAGATACATCGCCAGATGCAGGTCGACGCCCCCGCGCCGGTAGTGACTGAGGGCACCTGAGGTCGACGCTGCCACGACCTGTCCGGTCACCGAAGCGACGGCCACCGCGGTGGGCACTCCGGAAAAGATCAGCAATGGCGTCAGCAGGAACCCGCCACCCACGCCAAACAGACCCGACAGAAAGCCGACGGCCCCTCCGATCCCGATGAGGAAGAAGAGGTTCACGGAAAGCTCGGCGATCGGCAGGTAAATCTGCAAGATCCTGGGTCCCGTAATGGTCTTGCGGACCATCCTAAGGGATGGTCCGTCAACAAGAGGTAAGGCCAGGCCGAAGCACGGCAAAAAACAGTAATGGCCCGGGCATATGTCCGGGCCATGGCGCTGTCAAATGATCGACCCGAATTTACACGGGCTGGCTGCCTAGGACGGCCAGAAGCCTTGGGTTGATGACGCCGCTCTCGCTCATGCCGGTAGCTTTCTCGAACGACCTGATGGCATCGCTGGTCTTGGGTCCGGCGACGCCATCGGGCGTGCCGACGTCGAAGCCGAGCTTGCTAAGAGCCGATTGCACCTTGGCGATGACGTCTCTGCTGCTGATTGGCTGGCCCGGGTCGAAGGTCGACGACCATGTTCCGATGGGAGCAAAATTGGCGGCGAGCTCCACCGGCTGCATTTTCCAGCTTTCGATCTGAGCATTGATGCGGCTGACGGCTTCGGCTGAAAGCGACTTGGCGATATCGTCGCGGGCCTTGGCCGCGTCCTGGTCGCCGTTGCGGGCCGCCAGCGAGAACCACTTGAACGACTGCTCGAAGTCCTGCTCGACACCAAGACCGCGTGCATGGAGCATGCCCAGGTTGAACTGGCTGTCGGTCATGCCGCGTTCGGCCGCGCGGGCAAACCACTCGGCGGCCAGTTCGAACTGCTGCTCGCCCATCTCGCCCCCTGCATAGAGGGCGGCCAGGTTGTGCATGGCCATGCGGTTGCCCGCTTCGGCAGCACGCTGATACCAGAGCCGGGCCTGTTCCAGGTCCTTTTCGACACCCGCTCCCATTTCGAAGAGGTTACCCAGCCGGTATTGTGCTGGAACGAAGCCCTGCGCGGCCGATCGCTCGTACCAGCGCGCCGCCTCTTCAGGGTTCTTCTCGAGTACGCGGCCTTCGCCCAGAATAGCCGCAACTTCGAACTGGGCCGTGGCATTGCCGGCGGCGGCGGCCTCGCGCAGTTCCTGCGGACCAACCGCCTCGGGCGGCAGGTCAAACGTTTCGTCTGTCGCTGTGCTAGCAGCCGCCGGGGTGATCGAGCCCGTCACGTCCGGGGTTGTTGAGGGCGCCGCGCCGGATCCGGATGTCGCCGCCGAGATCCGGCCATTGGAAGCCGTCAGCGCCGGCGGAATGGGCGTCGATGTCGCCAGCGTGGTTGCGTGACCGAAGCTCATCGGCTCGCCCGGATTGATCGAGCCGGTAGCCGTGACATCGACCATGTCGATGACCCGGGGTGGCACGACCGACGACACATCATCGGATGGCGGCGGATTGTTCTGCGCGGCAGGAGCCGCGGCCGCCGGTGCCGGTTCAGGAGCCGGACTTGCGGCATTCATGCGCTGCATGACGAGGTTGAGGGCTAGCATGGAAACCGCGACCAGCGTCGCTGCAAGTAGCAGCGGCCGACGATGCCGTGTGAGGAAGCCCGGGCCGTCGTCCTTGGCTTCGGGAAGGGCAGGGGCCTTCTGCTCGGGCGCGAGCACGGGCTCGCGCTTGGCGGCCTTTTCCGCCTTGCGGTCACGACGTGAGGGTTTCGGATCGCTTTTCGCGTCGACCTTTGGTGCGGCAACTGGCTTGGCATCGGCTGTCTCGGCGCCCGCGTCCTTGCGGTTGCGAACGCGCGAAAGTGCGCGGGCGATAATCGAGTTGTTCTCCGTCGCCTGCACTTCTTCCTGCTTGGCGCGCTGGGCCCGACGGGCCGCAGCGACAAAGGTGCTGGTGCTCGAAGCCGCGGCAGCAGGCTCGGCCAGCTTGTCCTGAGCGGGCTTGGGCGCGGGCGCGAACGGATCGGTATCCAGTTCGGCAAAGCTCGAGCGGGGGCGCGGCGGCCGTTCGGCCTGAGCGGGATCGAAGCCGGTGGCAGTCTTCGGGGCGGCGGGCTTCTCCACCAATGGCTTGGCCGCTTCGCCGGCAATGGCCTTTCCGGCCAGGGCGGAGCGAACCGGTGCATTGTCGCGGAAGCCCGGATCGATCAGCGGCCCATCGTCGGCCGGATTGCTCGGCATTGTGTCGCGGCGATCTTCGCCGAGACCGCTGAGGATGGCATTGAGCCGACCGCTGGAAACGACGTCGCCTCGCAGGGCCTGTTCAAACTCGGCATCGGGCTGGGACGGTTTGGCCGGCGTCGCGGCGGCCGGGGTGGCAGCCTTGGCGGCAGGCGCAGGCGCGGCCGCCTGTTCGGACTTGGCTGCCAGCACCGCCTCGAGGCGCGTGAGGCGTTCGGCCGTGTCCTTGCCTGCGGTGTTGAACAGCGCGGTCATGCGCTTTTCGAGAACCGCCATGTTCTCGTCGCTGAGACCACTTGCACCAGGCGTGCGCAAAGCCTCGGACGTGCGTGTGGCGACAATTTCTGCCAGCTGCTCATAGTCCGGCGTCTTGCCTGCCGACTTGATGAGGCCGGTCATGCGGTCTTCTATGCTCTTGAGGCTTTCGGGCCCGAACATGGCGACAGGGGCGGGCGCCTTCTTGAAGACTTCGCTCGTGCGCTCGGCAACCAGGTCGGCGAGCGCATTCATGTCCGGCCGTTCTTCGGCGGCATGATAGAGCCGGGCGAGTCCGTCGAGCTGGGCGCCGGCATCGTCCATGCGGTCCATCAGCAGCTTGAGCTGGTTTTCGACGGCCTTGCTGTCGACCGGAGAGATGCGCTCACTCAGCGCCTCGATCTGTTCTTCGATCTTCGCGAAGCGCGGCTCCATGCCCGACAGGACGGCCTGGCGCAGCACCCCCATTTCGGCGGTGAGGGCCGCGACATCGGCATTTCCGCCGGCCGACGTGTCGAGCCGGGCGACCAGCTCCTCGATCCGCTCGGCCAGATCGCCGGGATTGCTGGAATTGTTCTGCACGGCCGCCGTCAGGGCGGCCATGTCGCTGGTCAGGCGCTCGAATTCGCCCGATGACAGCGACACGCTGCGCTCAATGACGTCGATGCGGTCATAGACGTTGCGCATGCTGGCTTCGATCGACTGCATGGCCGGAGCCAGAGCCGCGACCTCGGATTTGCCTTCAAGGCCACGGCGCTCTTCGCGGGCAATCTCGCGCTCCATCTGCTGGGCCTGCAATTCGGCCAGCTTGCCCACGGTGGTCGATACATCGTCGAGCCGGGCATTGATGACATGCAGGTCGTTGCGCGGACCCTCCTCGATCATGGCGCCGAGCGCGGCGATCTGCGACTCGAGGCGCTTGACCTGTCCGGTCTCGCCCACCGCGCCGGCGAGGAGTTCGACCACCTGGGTCAGCTGTTCGACCTGGCTGGCCACTTCGCGCACATGTTCGCCATTCGAACGCTGCGACTTGAGTTCGCCTTCGAGCCGTTCGAGACGCTGGCTCATGCCACCCACCAGCGAACCGAGTTCGCGAATTTCCGGCATGTCGCTGGAACGACGGGCAGGCACGGGCATCGGCGCCGGGCCCTGTCGGCTGCGGATCTGGGCGATTGCGGCCGTCAGGTCATCCTGTTCCTCGGCCTCGGCCGGGTGTGCATCGCGTTCGCTGAACCGGTCGACCGCCCGCTTGACCGTGCGCAGCGCCTCGCGGCGGCGGTTGCTTGGCTCGGGTGTGCCGACCTGATCGCGCAGCTGCCGAACGCGCTGTGCCAGACCAGTCATCGCGGGGGGCGCAGGTTCGTCATCGACAGGGCCGTAATGGCTCTCGACCTTATCGAGCAGCGCCACCAGTTCTCCGCGCAAGGCTTGCCATTCACCGGCTCCGGGATCTTGAGCCTGTTCGTCGTAATTGGAGTGGCTGTAGGCGCGGGGCATGACAGGTCCTTCGTCAAAACAGACGGACCCCTCGCGATTCAACACGAAGGTATGACGGTTACTCTTGAGAAAACATGGTAAAGAACCCGTTAAGCATTGTCGCAATATGCAAGGGCAGCCGCTGGAAATCCGTGCGATTCAGGTCGCCCGACGATCACAATTACAGGTTTGATTCATGACGCGTCGCCGCATCATCATCGTTGACGATCACCCGCTGTTCCGCGCGGCACTCCGCCAGACGCTGGCCGGTGGCGATGCGACGGTCAGCGTGGAGGAGGCGGGCGATCTCAACAGTCTGAGCCAAGCCCTCGACGCCGACCGCGACTGCGATCTGGTGCTGCTCGACCTCAACATGCCGGGCGTACGGGGCTTCTCGGGCCTGTTGCTGCTCCGCGCCCAGTATCCAGACATTCCTGTAATGATCATTTCGGCCGTGGAAGACGCAACCGTGATCCGCCGCGCCTTCGAGCTGGGCGCCGCCGGCTACCTGCACAAGTCGGTCGGTCCGACCGAAATCCGCCGAGCCATCGAAACGGTGCTCTCGGGCGAAGTGTTCGTGCCCGTTGGCACCACGCTGGGTGGGGAGGACGACCATACGGCGCTGATGAAGCGTCTCTCCACTCTGACACCGCAGCAGGTGCGCGTGCTGATGATGCTCAGCGACGGCCTGATGAACAAACAGATCGCCTATGAACTCAATATTTCCGAGGCGACCGTGAAAGCGCACGTCTCGGCCATCCTGCAAAAGCTCGACGTCGACAGCCGGACGCAGGCAGTGATTGCCGCCTCGCGGATCGAGGAAGGCCAGTTCGAGGCGCTGTTCTCTCCCTCCGGCGACAAGGCCTGACGCATGAAGCCCGAAATTTCCATCATCACCGTGGGCGTCGACGACCTCGAGCGTGCCTTTGCCTTCTACCGGGCGTTGTTCGACATTTCGGACGAGCAGATCGGCGCCGGCGAGGATCACGTTGCCTTCTTCTTTGACGACAAGTTCTCGTTTGTGCTGTTCCCGCGCGAGCAGATCGCCCAGACGGCAGGCAAGCCGGAAAGCCTCGAGGGCACGCCCGGTTTCGTGCTCAGCCATCGCGCGGAAAGCCCCGAGGCGGTCGACGACATCCTGGCACGCGTGCTGGTGGCTGGCGGCGCGGTCATCACGCCCGGCACAGAGTCCGAATGGGGCTATTCGGCCTATTTCGAAGACAGCGAAGGCAATGTCTGGGAGCTGATGGCCCAGCCAAAGGCCAACTAGTCGCCCTTTTCACGCTCCTCGCCAAACCGCTGGACCGTGTCGGGGGGGCGGGCGATGTCAGTATCGCCTTGTCCCCTGGGGGAGAAGGTGCCCCAAGGTTCACCGCATTCGCGAAAGCGAATTTCGGTTGGGATGATTGGTGCTCATCCTAGAACCCGCCCCCGGTCTTGAAGCCGCCGTGCTTGCGTGTGCCGGACGATCCCGTGCGCGGGCGTGAAAAGCCGCCGCCGGACGATCCACCGCCGCCCCAGCCGCCGCCGAAACCACCGCCCGATGGCCGGCTCTTGCGCGTCGACGAACCGCCGATGCTGCCTTCGGGCCACGAAAAGCCGCCGCTTGGCGGCCAGGGATTGTTCGAGCGGCTTTCGCGGGTCGGCCGGTAGCCTGCACCCCATTCCGAGCCGGGCGCCCAGTTCTGGCTCTTGCGCCACTGGTCCCAATAGCTTGCGGCCGAAATGCCGCCACGCAGGAAATCGTTGAGCAGGTCGCCCACCAGACGATCCTCGCGGAAGCTCGAGCCGGGATCATCGAAGCGCTGCTTCTTGAATTCCCACTGGATATCCTCAAGCTCGCGGCGCCGCGCGGCAAGGGTCTTGAGCCGCTCCTGCTGCTCGCGATTCTCGGCCTGCTCTTCGCGCAGCCGCGACCGCACGTCGTCGATCTGGGCGACGATGGTGTCGTCCTGGCCGGTGCGGGTCTGCCGCGCTTCTGCGAGCAGGGTCTGGATATCTTCGCGCGCCAGCGCCGCTGCCAGCTCGTTCGCGGCGCTCTCGAATGCCGGATCGCGGCCTTCGGCGAGGGACTGGAGCGCTGCCGCGGCATCGTCGCGCTGGTCTTCGATCGCGATCATCTCGGCATCGATCTGCTCGATTTCGGCATGGGCGGCCTGCACCGCATCGCGGATCGGCTTGCCGCCGGCCGCATCGACCGCAGCGGTTTCGAGCGCCGCCAGCCGGGCCTCCGACGCGGTGACATTGGCCTCCTGCAGCTCGGCATGCTCACGCAGGCGCAGCGGAATTTCATTGAGCATGGCATAATTGGGCCGCGCCTTGGAAAATCCAACCAGGTTGGCGACCATGCCGTCGAAATAGCGGACGAGGTTGTTGGCCTTGTAGCTGGACGTGCCGTAACCCGCATCCCACAGATACATGAACAGCGGATCGTCGCGGTAGGGCTGCCCCTTGGCCTCACGATCGGCCTCGGCCTGTTCGGTCTTGCGCATCGACTGCTCGGCGATGCGGTCGAGTTCCTCGGTTTCCTGACGCTGGGCCAGATACGCCGGGTCGGCGGCAAGGCGCGCCGATTGGTCCCGAGTGAGGGCGGCGAGACGCTGCTGCTGGCCTTCCAGCGTCGCCAGTGCCGCAGCGCGTCGCTCGGAAAGCGCAGTCCGGCGCGCGTCGAGGTCGTTCATGGCTTTCTCGGCCTTGGTGACGTCGCGGGCATGGGCCTTGAGCGTGTCGCGCGCCCTGGCCTCGGCCCCCGAAATCTGCCCGTCGAGCTCGCCCTGCAGGGTCGGATCGAGCCTGAGGCGCGACAGCTGGCGGAACAGCTCGGCTTCATGCTCGCGCGTCTTGCTTAGGCGTTCAGCAGCCCGCGCCACGCGCTTGGAGACCTCGTCTTCCTCGCGGCGGATGTCACGCATCGCCTCTTCTAGGCTGGCCAATGCCTGGGGACCACGTATGCTCATCGGCCTACCATTGGGTCACGGCGCCGCCCAAGACCGGGACGGCATATTGAACGTCGAGGAAACCAGCGGACTTCCGCCCCACCATGTTGCCCTGGATGATGCCGTCGTCCTGCTTGTCCGCCGCAACGGCATTGTAGACGGCCTCGGGAACCCGCACGCCCCACATCGATACCGTGTCGGTCTGGCCGCTTTCCTCGTTGAGGATGGGCAGCGATACCGCCTGGCCGTCGGGATTGAGCGCCTCCACCACGACATAATAGTTGGTCGCGTCGGTATTGATTTCGGGGAAGGTCCAGAACCCGGACTGGACGCCCTGGCGATTGACGATGCGCAGGGTGTATTCCTGCCGCAGCTGATCGCGCAGGGCCGTAAGGCGCGCTACGGCATCCTCGGCTCCGATGCGGTTGTTTTCCGCTGCAAAAGCCTTGCCGCGGGTAACCAAGGCTTCAGCCTGCGTCACGGCCTGCTGCACCTTGGTTTCGTCGTAGATGGTCTGGTAGAGCGCGTCCATCTGCGCCGGCAGGCCCTGGCTCAACTCCACCTGGGCCTGTTCGGCCTGGCCGCGCTGAAACGGCTGCCACACGCCGAAATAGCCGACGCCTGCGATAAGGATCGCCGCAAGCACCGCCATCACCGGCCGTCCCCAGCGCCTGCGGCTGACGTACAGACGCGCCAGCGTGGTGTTCAGGCCGGGGGCGGGGGGCTCGTAGGTGAACCGGCTTTCGGCCAGCGCCGCGACGCCTTCCTTGAGAATGTGGTCAGGTACTTCGATGCCCTGCTGGTGGTAGACCGAGCGCAGCTTTTCGATGAGCTGCTGCTCGCGCGACGCCCCGTCAAGCTCGCGCGTCACCAAGTCCTGACGGTGACGGAGCGTGTCGACCACGTCCATCGCCAGCATGACTTCGTCGAGAGGGGCGACGGTCTTTGCCGAAGCGTCACTCATTGAGGGCCTTCACCACGGTGCGATTGCGCCTCAGTTAGGGGTTTCGAGCAGGAGGGCGTTACCCTCAGCGGCCAGGGTGGCGAGACGGCGCTTGCCGTCTTCAACCGCGTCCCGGATTTCCGCCGAGTTCTTGGTGGAAGCGACGCGCATCTCGTTGATGATGGTGCGGCTCTTTTCCTGAAAGTTGACGACCGAGTCGACGAGCTTCTTCACCGCGTCCGCACGCACTGTCGGTCCGTAGCCTGCGCGCACGGCCTCCTCCTGCACCTTGTCGCCGATTTCGCTGAGGGTCTCGAGCGACTTGCTCATCCCCTCCTTCATGGCGTTGAGAGTCTCGGTCGATTCATGCAGGCCGAACATGCCGGTGAACGAAGCGCTGAGCGCCGTCAGAACCGTCTCGTTGGTCGAGAAGAAGGAAATCGACTGCTGATAGACGCGTTCCTTGGCATTTGTGGTCTGCATCAGGCGCGCCATCACCACTTCCGACGTATTGTAGGAAATGGTGAGATTGTCGGAGAGGTCCTTGGCGATCTGGTATCGCTTCTCCTCGTTCTGCATTTCACGCAGGCGCTCGTCGCGCGCCATTTCGAGGCGGGCGCGATCGGCCGGAACGGTGCCGGCATACGCCGCCAGCTCGTCGGCGGATTTCTGGAGAACGTTCTTCTTTTCCTCGAGGCGCTTTTCGGCAGTCGCCAGAACCTCGAGCGCCATCACCTCGGCCTGCTTGAGCGCGCTGCGGAAGTCGCGATAGGCCTCCAGGATTGTGTGCTCGCGATCGATCTGGTCCTTGGTGTCCTTGGTGACGGCGAGATAGGTGTCGCGGATCTTGTTGAAGCGCGTCGCGATATCGCCACGGCTGACCTTCATCCAGACATTGGAGGCCCGCTCGAGCAGATCGATCTTGTTGTCCTGAAGCTGATCGACCATTCCCTTGGCGTCGTCGCGGATGGAGTCGAAGCCCTTGGTGATGTCTTCGTAGCGTTCACCGATCTTCATGGCCGCGACCTGTTCGCGCACCACCTCGTTGAAGGCGCTGGCCTGCGACAATGTCCGGCCGATCAGGATGACGCGCGTTTCGTCGAGTTCGGTGATCTGCTGCAAGAGGCCGGTGATCGGCTGTTCGCCCTGCTGTTCGGGCCAGATGCCCAGATCCCGGATGGCATTGACGGCCTTGTCCAGGTACTGCAACGGCCTTTCGGCCAGAACGGTTGTGGTCGTTGCGGCAGGGGCAGTCGTGGTCACTGGGTCGGTCATGCTGGGCTCCCTCTGGACTGGGCCGGTATGGCGAAGTTGCCTGTCGGTCCTAGATTGCTTTTGCTGCCCGGCCTGACAATTGCAACTGCGGCCTCCGGCAACTATTTAGTCCATATTGGTGCGAAAAAGCCGCACGTAAAGAGTGGGATCGACACCATGAAGTCTAGAAGGCGCGCTTCGTATTCGGCCGCGTTTCTCCCGGGAGCGACAGCCTGATGGATTTCGGTGGACGCTATCGGATCGAGGCCAGCCGCGAGACGGTATGGGCCGCGCTCAACGATCCCGAAATGCTCAAGGCGGCCATTCCCGGCTGCAGCCACATCCAGTGGTCGGGGCCTTCGAGCCTGGACCTCTCCATCACCGTCAATCTCGGCGTGGTAAAACCCACCTTCAAAGGTGAGCTAGCCCTGTCCAATGTGGTCCCCGCCGAGAGTTACACGCTGTCCGGAAAGGGCAAGGGTGGGCTGATGGGTCTGGCCGAGGGTGCAGCCGATATCACACTCGCCGACGACGGACCGGCCACGCTCCTGGCCTTCAAGGCCGAAGGCGGTGCTTCGGGTCAGATCATGAAACTCGGCAAGGCCATCGTGGGCAATTCCGCGCAGAAGATCATCGACGGGTTCTTCGAGCGTTTCGCTGCCGCCATGGGCGTTGCCATCACTCCGCTGGGGCCAGCCTGACACGCACCGTTCATCTCTGCTTAACCACGCCGCAAGGTGTCGCAACTGCGCCATGATTCCGCCGCGACCGATCCGCTACACAGGGAACGGTTCAACGCAAATTTATTCAAATCCGATCATGTCCACCCAGACTCGCGACAGCCTCGCCCTCTACGCCATCGCCGCCCTTGCGGTGATCGTGACGATGTACGCAGACATCGACCTGAATGTCCTGTTCCAGAGCATCCTGGCGCGGTTTTAGGCAGGTGCGCGGTCCGGTACGTTCGAGGGTGCGTTTGTCCCCAAGCGAATTTTGACCAACCGGATAAATTTCGCGCGTTCCCTCTTGCGGCAGAAGCCATTGCACGATTTTATCCCTTGTTAGCGCAGGCAGTTGGATCAGCGGGCTCGGTCCCGATGCTGCCGCGACACAGGGAGATCAAATCAATGAAATTTTCGATGCTTTCGAAGGCCATCGTCGGCGGTGTTGCACTCGGTGCCGTAATGGCTGGTGCAGCTCTTGCCGACGGTGCGCTCGTCTATGACGGTGGCGGCAAGTTCGACAAGTCGTTCAACGAGGCCGCCTACACCGGTGCCGAACGCTTCAAGGCCGAAGGCGGCGCCTATCAGGACCTGGAAATTTCGGGCGACGCCATGCGCGAACAGGCTGTGCGCCAGTTCGCCTCGCGCGGCAACAACCCGATCGTCCTGCCGGGCTTCTCGTGGGAAACCGCACTGCGCGCCGTCGCGCCGGAATTCCCCGATACCAAGTTCACCATCATCGACACTGTCGTCGACCTGCCGAACGTGCAGTCCGTGGTCTTCAAGGAACACGAAGGTTCCTACCTTGTGGGCATCCTCGCCGCCATGCAGTCGGAATCGGGCAAGATCGGCGTTGTGCCGGCCTTCAATTTCGACCTGCTCGAAGCCTTTGCCTGCGGCTATGCCCAGGGCGCCAAGTCGGTCAATCCGGACATCGAAGTCGTCGAGACCTATGTTGGTACCGGTTTTGAAGCCTTCAACGACCCGGTCAAGGCCACCGAAGTCGCCCGTTCGCAGCTCGACCAGGGCGTGGACGTGATCTTCCAGGTCGCCGGTGGTGCTGGCGCCGGTGTGCTCCAGGCTGCTGCCGACGCGGGCAAGTACTCGATTGGCGTGGACAGCAACCAGAACCATCTGCATCCCGGTTCGGTCTTGACCTCGATGCTCAAGCGCGTCGACGTTGCCACCTATAACGCCATGAAGGGCGTCGAAGATGGCACCTGGGCCCCTGGCGTGATCACCCTCGGCCTCGCCGAAGAGGGTGTCGGTGCAGCATTCGACGATAACAACGCCTCGCTCATCACCGACGAAATGAAGGCTGCGGTCGACAAGGCCACCGCCGACATCATCTCGGGTGCTGTCACCGTGCACGACTACCGCACCGACAAGACCTGCGAAGCGCTCTGACGCGTAAAACAAGGGGTTAGACTGCTATGACAGGTCTTAACCCGACAAACGAGCAGCGGTCCTCCGGGGCCGCTGCCTCTGCGCTCGCTATCGAGCTTGTCGGCATCAACAAGCATTTCGGTCCGGTTCACGCCAACAAGGACATCCACCTCGCCGTCAAGCGCGGCACGGTGCATGGCATCGTGGGCGAAAATGGCGCCGGCAAGTCGACGCTGATGTCGATCCTCTATGGTTTCTATACCGCCGACAGCGGTGAAATCCGGGTCAACGGCACCCCACAGACCATAACCGACAGTCGCCACGCTCTGGGGCTGGGCATCGGCATGGTGCACCAGCATTTCATGCTGGTCGACAATTTCTCCGTCCTCGAGAACGTCGTCCTCGGTGCCGAGGATTCAGCGCTGCTGCGGCCGACTCTGGCCCGCGCGCGCGATCAACTCAAGGCGCTGGCACGCGACTATGGTCTCGAAGTCGATCCCGATGCGATCGTCGAAAATCTTTCCGTGGGTCAGCAGCAGCGCGTCGAAATCCTGAAGGCGCTCTATCGAGGCGCCGAGACGCTCATTCTCGACGAGCCCACCGGCGTGCTTACCCCCGCCGAAGCCGATCACCTGTTCCGCATCCTTGGCAAGCTGCGCGCGGAAGGCAAGACCATCATCCTGATCACGCACAAACTGCGCGAGATCATGGCCATTACCGACGAAGTCTCGGTGATGCGGCAGGGTGCCATGGTCCGCACGCTCCAGACCAAGGACACCTCACCCGGCGAACTGGCAGAGCTCATGGTCGGTCGCCGCGTTCTGCTGCGCGTCGAAAAGGGTCCGGCCAATCCGGGCAAGGTCCTGCTCGACGTCAAGAACCTCATTGTCACCGACGATTTCAAGGTGCCGCGCGTCAAGAACATCAGCTTCCAGGTTCGCGCCGGCGAAATCGTCGGTATCGCCGGCGTTGCCGGCAATGGTCAGTCCGAATTGCTTGAATCCATCGCAGGCATGCGAGACCAGCTGGGCGGCACCATTTCGGTCAATGGCCAGCCCCTGTCGCTGGATGGCGATGACGGCGCCGCCCGCGCCCGTCTGGCCGGGCTTGCGCATGTGCCCGAAGACCGGCTGCGCATGGGCCTCGTCACCAACTTCATGGCCTGGGAAAACGCCATCCTCGGCTACCAGGACAAGTATGGCGACGGGCCGGGTCTCGACATCGGCAAGGCGCGCGCCACGGCTGAGGAATACCTCAAGAAATTCGACGTCCGCCCCGCCAATCTTGATCTCAAGTCGGCGAATTTCTCGGGCGGCAACCAGCAGAAGATTGTGCTGGCGCGCGAGATGGAGCGCGATCCTGACGTGCTCATCGTTGGCCAGCCGACCCGCGGCGTCGATATCGGCGCCATCGAGTTCATCCATAACCAGATCATCAAGATGCGCGACGCGGGCAAGGCCATCCTGCTCGTTTCTGTCGAACTCGATGAAATCCGATCGCTGTCGGATCGCATCCTCGTGCTGTTCGACGGTCATCTCGTGGGCGAAGCCGATCCGGCCACGGCCGATGAAACCGAACTCGGCCTGCTGATGACCGGATCGCATCCCAGCAGCACCGAAACGGTGACCGAGCCCGGCACGCTGCCCGCACACGAAACGCCCATTCAGCAGACGCTGGTTGAGATGAGCCCCAAGAACAATACTGGCAGGGATACCAACTGATGACCCCATTGCCGCGCTGGGCCGACGTCGTCCTCCTGCCCCTGCTCAATGTCGTCCTGGCTTTCCTCGTCGGTGGCCTTATCGTCCTCGCCGTGGGGCAGAACCCGCTGCAGGCCGTGGGCATCATGCTCTACGGCGCCTTCGGCTATGGATCGGGCTTCGGCTACACGCTCTACTATACCACCGACTTCATCTTCGCCGGTCTTGCCGTGTCGCTGGCCTACCACGCGGGGCTGTTCAATATCGGGCCAGAGGGCCAGGCCTATGTCGCCGGCCTTGGCGTCATTCTCATTGGCCTTGCACTCAACGGCATGCATTGGGCGCTGGTTTTTCCGCTGATGATCATCTGCGGTGCTGCTTTCGGCGCGGTCTGGGCTTTCGTGCCCGGTTACCTTCAGGCCAAGCGCGGCAGCCACATCGTCATCACCACGATTCTGTTCAACTTCATCGCCACGGCGCTGATGGGCTTCCTCATCAGCCGTGTGCTGAAACCTGCCGGGGTCAATTCCGACGAAAGCGCGCCGCTCGAGGCGATCAGTCGTGTGCCGCAATTGCGCACCTTCATCGAGCTGTTCAAGAATTCGCCGGTCAACCTCACCTTCTTCCTCGCGATTGCCGCGCTGTTCCTCGTCTACTGGCTGATCTGGCGCACCAAGTTCGGCTATGCCGTGCGGGCGCTGGGGCATAATCCGGTAGCCGCCAATTATGCCGGCATTTCCAACCAGAAGATGATCATGATCGTCATGGCCATGGCCGGCATGCTCGCCGCCATGGTGGCGGTCAACAATGTCGGCGGCGTCCAGGGCCGCCTGATCCTCAACTTCGTGAACGGCGCCGGCTTCGTGGGTATCGCCGTCGCGTTCATGGGCAAGGGCCATCCTATCGGCGTGGGGCTTTCCGCCCTGCTGTTCGGCATTCTCTATCAGGGCGGGCAGGAACTGGCCTTCCAGATGCCGGGCATCACCCGCGAGATGATCGTCACCATCCAGGCCCTGGTCATCCTCTTTACCGGCGCCATGGGCGACATGCTGCGCAAGCCGCTGGCACGCCTGCTGACCCGAACCGCAGCACCGACGGGAGCCAAATGATGGACGCCTATCTCGTCGACATCACCCTTATCCTCGATTCCACCGTGCGCCTGGCAGTGCCGCTGATCCTCGCGTGTCTGGCCGGTCTTTATTCGGAACGCGCCGGCATTGTCGACATCGGTCTCGAGGGTAAGTTGCTGGCGGGTGCTTTCGCCGCTGCCGCCATGTCGGCGGTCACCGGTTCGGCATGGCTTGGCCTCCTGGCTGGCATCGGCGCCGCGCTGCTGTTCTCCGGCATTCACGGTCTGGCCTCGATCAACTTCAAGGGCAACCAGACCATTTCGGGCGTGGCGCTCAACTTCCTCGCCGCCGGCCTGACCACCTTCCTCGGTCAATCCTGGTTCAAGCGCGGCGGCTATACGCCCCAGCTGTCCGGCGACCAGCGGTTCAATCCGATCACGCTGCCCTTCGCCAACGAATTGCGTGAGGTCCCGGTCATCGGCCAGATCTACTTCGAGCTGATATCGGGCCACAACATCATTACCTACGCCGCTTTCATCGCCGTGCCGGTAACGGCCTGGGTACTGTTCCGTACCCGCTTCGGCCTCAGGCTGCGCGCCGTGGGAGAGAACCCCAAGGCCATCGATACCGCCGGGATTTCGGTGACGCTGCTGCGCTATCAGGCCCTGATCATCACCGCTGTCCTTGTCGGCATCGGCGGCGCCTACCTCTCGATTGCGCAGTCGGCCGGCTTCAACAACAACATGTCGGCGGGTCGTGGATATATCGCGTTGGCGGCGCTGATCTTCGCCAAGTGGCGTCCGGGTCCGGCGCTGCTCGTGTGCCTGATGTTCGGCTTCCTCGATGCGGTGCAATTCCGCATCCAGGGCCAGGTCTTCCCAATCATCGGCGAAGTCCCGGTGCAGGCCATCCAGGCGCTGCCCTATGTGCTGACGGTGATCCTGCTGGCTGGCTTCATCGGCCGCGCCGTGGCGCCCAGGGCCGCGGGTATTCCCTATACCAAGGAGCGCTAGGCCAGGGGCCTCGCGCCGAAAGCGATGACGATGCAAGACACAGACAAGGCCCTCTTCGAGGCCGCCGAAGCCGTTCGCGCGCGGGCCTACGCGCCCTATTCGAAGTTCCAGGTCGGCGCGGCCATCCTGGCCGATGACGGCAAGATCTATGTTGGCTGCAATGTCGAAAACGCGGCCTATCCGGTCGGCAACTGCGCCGAACCAAGCGCCATCGCGGCCATGATCGCGGGTGGCGGCAAGCGCATCCGCCGCATCTATGTCACTGGCCCCGGCTCCATGCCGGTGACGCCCTGTGGCGGCTGCCGCCAGCGCATCCGGGAATTCGCCGACCTCGACGTGGAGGTCATTTCCCACGGCGTCGACGGCACTCCCCTGGTGCAGACACTCGGGCAATTGTTGCCGCACAGTTTTGGTCCGGAGTTTCTGGGGAAATGAGCAAGCCCGCCAAGACCATTCGCAAGATTGCCGGCAACGAGCCCATCGCGGCTGCCCTGGTGCTCGGCTCCGGGCTCTCGTCCATCGGCGAGCTGATGACCGATACGGTCACCATTCCATATTCTGAACTCAAGGGTTTCCCGGGCGGTGGCGTGTCGGGCCACGGCCGCGACCTGCTGATCGGCTTCATGGGAGGCAAGCGCATTGCCGTGCTCACCGGTCGCGAGCACTATTACGAGCACGGCAACGCCTCGGCCATGCGCCCGGCGCTGGAGACCATGGCCGATCTCGGCGCCCAAACCCTGCTGCTGACCAATTCGGCCGGCTCGGTCGATAGCCGATTCCAGCCCGGCGATTTGATGCTGATATCGGATCACATCAATTATGCCGGCATGAACCCGTTGATCGGTGAGCCTACCGACCGCCGTTTTGTGAACATGGTCAATTGCTACGACCTCGACCTGCGCGCCAAGGCGACGCGGCTGGCGCAGGGGTTCGACTACACGCTCGGCGAGGGGGTCTACCTGTGGTATTCCGGACCCAGCTTCGAGACGGTCGCCGAGATCCAGATGGCGATCCGCCTGGGCGCCAACGCCGTAGGCATGTCGACGGCGCCGGAAGTCATTCTTGGCCGCTTCCTCGGCCTCAGGGTCTGGGCCTGCTCGTCCGTCACCAATATGGGCGCAGGCCTGTCGAGTGAAAATATCAGCCATAAGCACACCAAGCACATGGCAGTTCAGGGCGCGGAGAAGCTCAAAAAGCTCATTCCCGCGCTGGTGGAGGAATTATGAGCCTCAAGGTCGTCGACAACACGAAGAACCACGAGCCTGCGCACAAGCGCAATCCCGGCTATCCACTCGATCTCGATTGGGTCGAACGCGTTCGCATGAACCGCTCGGCGCTGGAACGCCGTGCCGGCTCCATCGGCGCGCGCCGCACAGTCAAGAAGGATTATCAGTTGGCGTGGCTGCTAAAGGCGATCACCATGATCGACCTGACGACGCTCAACGCCGACGATACCGACGGCCGCGTCGAGCGCCTCTGCGCCAAGGCTCGGAACCCGATCCGCCGAGACATCCTCGACCAGCTCGGCATGAGCGAGCATCGCGTCCTGCCCGGCGCAGTCTGCGTCTATCACACCTTCGTCGGTACGGCCGTGCGCGCACTCGATGGGACCGGCATTCCGGTTGCCGCGGTGTCCACCGCCTTCCCGCACGGTCTCGCGCCGGTCGAAACCAAGATCGCCGAGATCGAGGCTTCGGTGAAGGACGGCGCCAAGGAGATCGACATCGTCATCGAACGCGGCATGGTCCTGCGCGGCGACTGGCAGGCGCTCTACGATCAGGTGAAGGCCTTCCGCAAGGCCTGCGGCGACGCGCATATCAAGACCATCCTTGGCACGGGCGAACTGGCCACCCAGACCAATATCGCCAAGGCCTCGCTCGTTTGCATGCTGGCCGGCGCCGATTTCATCAAGACCTCGACCGGCAAGGAGAAGGTCAACGCCAATCTCGTCACCTCGCTGACGATGATCCGCATGATCCGCTGGTTCGCCGAAGAGACCGGCATCGAGATCGGCTACAAGCCCGCCGGCGGCATCGCCACGGCCGGTGATGCGCTCAAATATATGGCGCTGATGAAGGAAGAACTGGGCAACCAGTGGCTGCAGCCACACCTCTTCCGCTTCGGCGCGAGTTCGCTGCTGACCGACATCGAACGCCAGCTTGAGCATGGCCTGACGGGCCATTATGCGACGGATTATCGCCAGCCAATGGTGTGATGAGTTTAGAGGGCATCCCCCTCATCCGGCGTTACGCGCCACCTTCTTCCACAAGGGGAGAAGGGAACAGAACCGAGCTCTCCGCAGTCGCCTTCCCCTAAATAGGAGAAGGTGCCTGAAGGGCGGATGAGGGTGGGGCCGAAGGCACCTATCCGGAGGAAAGCATGAACAAGATCGCGCAAATCTTCGACACCCTCGACTACGGCCCGGCGCCCGAGACGCCCGATCAGGCCAATGCCTGGCTCGACAGCCACGGGCGGACCTTCGGCCATTTTATCGATGGCAAGTGGACCAAGCCTGGCAAGACCTTTGCCAGTGACAATCCGGCCAACGGGCAAAAGCTGGCCGACATCACCGACGGCACCGCTGCAGATGTCGACGCGGCCGTGAAGGCTGCCCGCGCGGCGTTCAAGGGCTGGAGCACGCTGCCCGGTTACGAACGCGGCAAGTATCTCTACGCGATCGCCCGCGCCGTGCAGAAGCATGCACGCCTGTTCGCCGTGCTCGAGAGCATGGACAACGGCAAGCCCATTCGTGAGAGCCGCGACGCCGATATTCCCTTGGTGGCGCGCCATTTCTATCACCACGCGGGTTGGGCGACGCATCTCTCCGCCCAGTTCCCCGACCATGTGCCCTATGGCGTCTGCGGCCAGATCATCCCGTGGAATTTCCCCCTGCTGATGCTGGCCTGGAAGATCGCACCGGCCTTGGCAGCGGGCAATACGGTCGTGCTGAAGCCAGCGGAGTTTACCTCGCTCACCGCTCTGCTCTTTGCCGAAATCTGTGAGCGCATCGGCCTGCCCAAGGGCGTGGTCAACATCGTGACTGGTGAGGGCGACACCGGCGCTGCCATCGTCAATCATCCCGATGTCGATAAGATCGCGTTCACCGGCTCGACGGAAGTCGGCAAGATCATCCGCGCCGCCACGGCCGGATCGGGCAAGGGCCTGTCGCTCGAGCTGGGCGGCAAGTCGCCCTATATCGTCTTCGAGGACGCCGATCTCGACAGCGCCGTCGAGGGCCTCGTCGAAGCGATCTGGTTCAACCAGGGCCAGGTCTGCTGCGCCGGTTCGCGCCTGCTTGTGCAGGAAAGCATCGAGGATCGCTTCCTCGCCAAGGTTCGCGCGCGCATGGCCAAGCTGCGCGTCGGCGATCCGCTCGACAAGTCCATCGATATCGGTGCGCTGGTGGCGCCGGTGCAGGTCGAGCGCATTCGCGACCTGATGAAGCGCGGTGTCGCCGAAGGCGCGCATGTCTACGAGCCCGATGGCGTGCTCCCGGCCAATGGCTGCTTCCTCAAGCCAGCGCTCGTCACCAACGTGTCCCCGGCCAATACGCTCGTCTCCGAGGAAATCTTCGGCCCTGTGCTTGTCGCCATGAGCTTCCGCACGCCCGAGGAGGCGGTGGCGCTGGCCAACAATTCCAAATACGGCCTCGCGGCTACGCTCTGGAGCGAGAACATCAATCTTGCTCTCGATATCGCGCCCAAACTCAAGGCCGGCGTCGTCTGGATCAACGGCACCAACAATTTCGACGCCGCCGTCGGCTTCGGAGGCTACAAGGAAAGCGGCTTTGGCCGTGAAGGTGGTCGCGAAGGCATGAGTGCCTATCTCAAGCCAGGCTGGGAGAAGACGCTGAAAGCGGCTCCGGCATTGGCGGCCCTGCCAAAGGCCAATGCCAACCCCCTCGACAGCGGCAGCCTTGACCAGACTGCGAAGATGTATATCGGCGGCAAGCAGGCCCGCCCCGACTCTGGCTACAACCGCCCGGTGCTCAATGCCAAGGGTGACCTTGTCGGTGAAGTCGGCGAGGGCAATCGCAAGGATATCCGCAACGCCGTCGAGGCGGCGCGCGCGGCCCATGGCTGGGCCACGACATCAGCTCATTCCCGTGCGCAGATACTCTACTTCCTCGCCGAGAACCTGGACTATCGCCGCGATGAGTTTGCCGCCCGCCTCAAAGCGCAGACGGGCGAGGACGGCAAGAAGGAGGTGCAGGCCTCTATCGAGCGGCTCTTCGCTTTTGCCGGCTGGGCCGACAAGTATGACGGCTCGGTACACAATCCGCCCATGCGCGCCGTGGCGGCGGCAATGGTCGAGCCGCTGGGTGTGATGGGCATCGTTGCACCGGCCAGCCAGCCGCTGCTGGGGTCGGTGGCGCTGCTGGCGCCGGCGATCGCCATGGGCAATACCGTGGTCCTGGTCCCTTCCGACCGGTCGCCCCTGTCGATCACCGATTTCTACCAGGTACTCGAAACCTCCGACATGCCCTCAGGCGTGGTCAACATCGTTACCGGCGACAGCGCCACCCTGGCCAAGACCCTGGCTGAACACGATGGCGTCGATGGCATTTGGTTCGCGGGCTCCGCCGAAAACTCCGCCATGGTCGAAAAGGCCTCGGTGGGCAATCTCAAGCAGACCTGGACCACCCGCGGCCTCACCTATGACCTCGCCGATCCGCGCTTTGCCGACACCTATTTCCTGAGCAAGGCGACGCAGGTGAAAAACGTCTGGATCCCGTACGGGGCGTAACTAAAGGCCCCCTCACCCGCCGCTGCGCGGCGACCTCGCCCCCAGAGGGAGAGGTATGGCACCGAGCCCTCTTCACCTCTCCCTCTGGGGGAGAGGTCGGCCCAGCGGGCCGGGTGAGGGGGCCTTCCACTAGGCAGGCAAAATGGTCTTCCTCCCGCAAGAAGTCATCCTCAAAAAGCGCAACGGCGACGTCCTTCCATCTGAGGGCATCGCGCATTTCATTGCCGGCTTTGCCGATGGATCGGTGTCGCATGCGCAGGCTGCGGCTTTCGCCATGGCAGTGTACTTCCAGGACATGACGATGGACGAGCGGGTGGCGCTGACACTGGCCATGCGCGACAGTGGCAGTGTGCTCGACTGGTCCGACCTCGATGGCCCAGTGGCCGACAAGCATTCCACCGGCGGTGTCGGCGACAATGTCAGCCTGATGCTGGCGCCGATCCTGGCGGCCCTGGGCATCTATGTGCCGATGATCTCCGGTCGCGGTCTTGGCCATACGGGCGGTACGTTAGACAAGTTCGACGCCATTCCCGGCTACACCACCAGTCCCGACAACGCTCTTTTTCGCAAGGTGGTGAAAGAGGCCGGGTGCGCCATCATCGGCCAGACGGCGGATCTCGCGCCGGCCGACAAGATGCTCTACGCCATCCGCGATGTGACTGGCACGGTGGAATCCATTGCCCTCATCACCGCGTCCATCCTGTCCAAAAAGCTCGCGGCCGGCCTCGGCGCTTTGGTGCTCGACGTCAAGACAGGCACGGGCGCCTTCATGCCCACGCTGGAAAAATCGCGCGCGCTGGCTGAAAGCCTTGTCTCGGTTGCCAATGGCGCCGGCCTGAAGACCGGTGCGCTCATCACGGATATGAATGAACCGCTCGCCTCGGCCGCAGGCAATGGGCTCGAGGTGCGGAACGCCGTCGACTTCCTGACCGGCACGCATCAGGACGCGCGTCTGCGCGACGTCACGCTTGCGCTGTGTGCCGAGATCGTGCTGATGACAGGCAAGGCGGCAATACTTGAGACAGCGCACGCTATGGTCGACGAAGCTCTCGATAGCGGTCGCGCGACTGAGCACTTCGGCAAGATGGTCACGGCGCTTGGCGGACCTGCCGACTTCGTCGACAACATGGATGCTCATCTTGCGCCCGCCCCCATCATCCGCGACGTCTTCGCGGACGGGCAGGGGACCATTTGCTCTATCGATACGCGCGGTGTCGGCATGGCCGTGGTGGCGCTCGGCGGCGGTCGTGCGACCCCGACCGACGTCATCGACCATCGTGTGGGCTTTGATCGCCTCGCGCCACTGGGTGCCATGGCCGATGCAAGGACACCGATCGCCCGCATCCATGCCGCCGACGAAGTGAGCGCTAAGGACGCCGAGGCCAGACTTCGGCGCGCCTATGGACTGGGCGGAAGTGTGCCGAACAATCCGCTGATCGCTGCCCGCATCGAGCCCAAGGAATAGTCATGCCCCGCGCCATAGTTTGCCTGCTTGACAGCGTTGGGATTGGCGGCGCCCCCGACGCCACAGCCTATGGCGACGAGGGCGCCAATACGGTCGGTCACATTGCTGAATGGGCGGCGGCGGGGAAGGCAGACCGCGATGGTCTGCGCGCAGGTCCGCTCAATGTGCCAAACATGGATGCGATGGGTCTTGGCGCGGCGGTGAAACTCTCGACCGGCAACCTGCCGCCCAATCTTTCCGCCACACCCAGAGGCGGCCGTTTCGGAGTCGGGCGCGAAGTCTCCAAGGGCAAAGATACGCCGTCCGGCCACTGGGAGATTGCCGGCGTGCCAGTGCCGTTCGAGTGGGGCTATTTCCCTCATGAAGAACCGGCATTTCCTCCGGACCTGATCGCCGCGTTCCTCGAACGGACGGGGCTGCCGGGCATTCTGGGCGACAAGCATGCCTCTGGCACAGACATCATCGCTGAGCTGGGGGCCGAACACATCCGGTCGGGCAAACCCATCTGCTACACCTCGGTGGACAGCGTGTTCCAGATCGCGGCGCATGAAACCCATTTCGGACTCGATCGTCTCTACGAGATCTGCAGACAAGTCTTCGAGCTGACCGCGCCGCTCAAGATCGGCCGCGTCATCGCCCGGCCGTTCGTCGGCGAGACATCGGAGAGCTTCAAGCGCACCGGCAACCGGCGGGATTTCGCCATCTCGCCGCCCGAGCCGACCCTTCTCGATCGGAACGCCGCAGCCGGCAATCAGGTCTTCGCCATCGGCAAGATTTCCGACATCTATGCCGGGTCGGGCGTCACCCACAAACTCAAGGGCACCGGCATTCCGCAGTTGTTCGACAAGACGCTGGAGGCCATGGAAATGGCCGCCGACCGGGCGTTCATCATGACCAACTTCGTCGATTTCGACAGCGAATACGGCCACCGCCGCGACGTGCCGGGCTATGCTGCCGCGCTTGAACTCTTTGATCGGCGTCTACCCGAAATCATCGCCGCCATGCGACAGGACGACCTGCTTATCCTTACGGCCGATCACGGCAACGACCCGACCTGGCCGGGAACCGACCACACGCGCGAACAGGTGCCGATACTGGTCTTTTCCCCAGCCCTCCCGCAAGGAGAGATTGGCATTCGCCAGAGCTTCGCTGATATAGGTGAAACCATCGCTGCCTGGCTGGGCCTCGCCCCCGGCCGCCACGGCAAAACATTTCTCTAGATCGACAAGGTGACCCAGATGAGCATAACCGAAGGCAATGTGACGGTCATCGATCACCCCCTGATCCAGCACAAGCTGACCATCATGCGCAACAAGGAGACCTCCATCGCCGGTTTTCGGCGTCTCCTGCGCGAGATCGCGCACCTGATGTGCTACGAGGTCACGCGCGATCTCGAGTTGGAAATGATCCCGATCGAGACGCCGATGTCGGAGATGAACTCCCCGGCCATCAAGGGCAAGAAGCTGGTTTTCGCCTCCATCCTGCGCGCTGGTAACGGTCTTCTCGACGGCATGCTTGATCTGGTTCCCGCCGCCCGTGTCGCCCATATCGGTATCTATCGTGACCACGAGACGCTCGAACCGGTGGAATATTACTTCAAGGCCCCGAGCGCCCTCGAGGATCGTCTGATCATCGTCGTCGATCCGATGCTGGCAACCGGCAATTCGGCGACTGCCGCAATCGAAAAGCTCAAGGAACGCGGCGCCAACAATATTCGCTTCCTTTGCCTTCTCGCCGCGCCCGAAGGAATCGAGAACTTCAATAAGGCCCATCCTGATGTGCCGGTCTTCACCGCGTCCATCGACAGTCACCTCAACGAAAAGGGCTACATCGTCCCAGGCCTGGGCGACGCCGGCGACCGCATGTATGGCACCCGCTGATGGCCAAGCTCGTCCATTCGATGATCCGCGTGCTCGACGAGGCGCGCTCGGTGGCCTTCTATGAAAATGCGTTCGGCCTTCACATCGTCGATCGGCTGGATTTCGAGACCTTCGCCCTCGTCTACATGGCGGGCGACGCGGTCGGCTTCGAGCTGGAACTGACGATCAACAAGGACCGTACCGAGCCCTACGCGCTCGGCGATGGCTATGGTCATCTGGCCGTCGTGGTCGAGGATGTGGAGGCTGAGCATGCCCGGTTCACGGCCGAGGGCCTGACCGCGGGCAAGCTGGTAGACTTCAAGAACGGCGATGTTCCGGTTGCCAAATTCTTCTTCGCCACCGATCCCGATGGCTACAAGATCGAAGTCATCCAGCGTGGTGGCCGGTTCCAGTAAAAGAATAACCCCGGATCGCTCCGGGGTTTTTGCATTTTTACTTGGCCTTGAGCGGCAGTCCCAGCGCGATCAGATCGACTCGGAGATGCCCGGGGTCCTTGAAATGAATTCCGTGCATGCCGAATTTGCGAGCGGCCACGATATTGGGTTCGCTGTCGTCGATGAAGACACAGGCATCCGGGGCAAGGCCATAGCGCTCGCAAAACACCCGATAGATGCGCGGATCCGGCTTTACCAGGCCTTCGAGGCCGGAGACGATGACACCGTCGAACTTTTCGAGGAACGGCCACTCGCCAAGCCGGGTCATCCATTTCTCCCAAGAGAAGTTTGTGATGGCAAAGGTCGGGATATCCTGGTCGATCAGCTCGTTGTGAATATCGATCGTGCCCTGGATCATCGGGCCGAAGGTCTCGGTCCAGCGCTCGTCGAATGCCTTGATTTCACGCCAGTATTTCGGAAAGCGCGTCACCAGCTTGGCGACGCCCTCGGCATAGATTTCGCCGGCGTCGAATTCGAGATTCCAGTCGCTGGTGCAGATGTTCTGATGAAACCACAGCGCATCCTCCTCGCTCTCGAACAGCTTGCGGAACAGGTACATTGGGTTCCAGTCGACGAAAACGCCGCCCAGGTCGAAGACGGGGATGATGGTGTCGTGCTCGCTCATGCTGGATCCTGCCCGGTAGAATGGATGCCGGCTTGTGCCACGGCACCTTCCGGCGGGCAAGCAGCTGCGGTCAGGGGGCGGCGATATCGTCGCCGAAACGGGTCATGAAGAAGCTCGACCGATAGAGATTGACCGGCGTATCCAGCACGATCCCCAAAAGCGGGGTGTAGGTGTAGGTCGCCTCAGCGGCGATGACCATCTTCGTGCCGGCGATGTTGCGCATTTCGGTGGGCAGAGGATACGGGTTGCCGGCGGTGTATGGCGTCGTGCTCGAATACGTTCCGTTGAGATATTGCCGGGTCCAGACCACGCGCGGCACGCCTCCTTGCACTTTCACCGCGGTGATCACCTGCGTAACGCCTGTGGGCGAAAAGGGGGTCATGATGCCTGCGGCGGCACGGAAATAGTCCTGCAGGTCGCTCGCCCTGATTGTTTTTTCGGACCGGGCGACAAGATCGCCGACTGCTCCGGCCACCGACTGTACCTTGCGGTCCATGGTGATCAGCGTACTGGCTTCGAGCGATCCTATGTAGACCAGAAGCATCAGTGGAAGGATCAGTGCGAACTCGACCGCTGCGGCGCCGCGTTCACTGTGCTGGAGGCGCCGCCAAGCCGACCGTAGCGTATTCCCCACTCCTCGCATCAGAATGGCTCGTTCTTGAACACAGTCGCCGAGCCCATGAGCCGTCTTCCATCGCTCATGTTGGAAAGCCCCAACGGCCCAAGCTGCACGATGACTGGATAGCGGTAGTAAACCTGCACAAGCACAACCGACTCGCGCGTGCCCGTTGCCCAGCTTTCCGGTTGGGACCAGTTGCATGGCGCCGCGCAAGGTTGCGACAGCGGCGGCGCTACGGTCGCAGATTGAAAATTGGACACTACGTTCACACGCACATGCAGGCCTGCACAATCAGGAAACAGGCCATACAGCCGGTCACAGACTTCCGTACGGAATTGCTCGAGCGACAGGCTCTGGGCCTGTCCCGTTCGAATGGTGCGCGAAGCGTCATGGACCGCGCTTTCCAGCACCTGGGACGCCAGGAAAATGATCGAGGTCTGAAGAATGGCGCCAATGATGGCGAAGAAGGGCAGGGCCAAAAGGCCGAACTCGACCGCAGTCACGCCACGTTCGTCGCGCCGCAGTCGTTCGAGCCTGGCCTTCAGGATCAGTCCGGCAGTGCCGAGCACGTCCATCTCATTCCCATCGCATGTCCTACAGGGCCACACTATGGGGATACACTAACCCAATGGTTAGGATGGACCGGGCAACTCGCCTCGAACGTTTACGTGGTGAATCCGGGATTAAGGCTTTGGGCCAGGCTAGTTGGCCGCGGATTGGACCAGCTGGGACGAGGCGAGTGCCTGCCCTGCGAAGCCCGGGTCGTCACCCATCATGATGATTGGCTGGCAGACCGGGGCGCAGGCGAGGCTGGTACGGTTTTGACCCTGATAGACCGTCATCGTGCCGGCCGTCATCTGCACAACTTCCACGAGCGTATCGGCGACCGGTTCACCGCGGCTGTCGAGCACGATCAGGTTGGTTTGGCCATAGCTCTTGCCGGTGAGGATCAGCGTCTGCGGGTCCTGGATCGTCACGTCGGCAATGCCGGGATTGCCCACGATGACGGTCGCTGCCGGTGCACTGATGCGCAGGACGCGCGCCATGTTGACGTTGACGTTGATAGGTGCCCCATCCTGGGCCACGGCCGGCATTGGGGCCGCAAGGGTTGCAGAGAGCAACATGGCGATAGCGGCTGGGCGGAGCATGGCGGAATCCGTGTACTGATACGCTTTTCCCTACGATCACCTGGAATGGTAAATACTTGGCAAACGCGCATCATGAAGCGCATTTCAGCCAGCGCCCAAAATTATGGTTAACCCACATTAAGAAACATGACCGCTGCTTTTGACCTGCCGCCGCTGTTCGTCATTGTTTGTGAAGGGAATAGACTCCCACGAGGGTCTTCGTAAAGTTTTATTTACTTGATTAAGACTTTGAACATCAAGAAAAATGGCTTTGTCAGCAAGCAATGCGCGGGCCTTCCGATTAACGCTATTTCAACCTGTGGTAGCTAGCTTTTGTCTCATGTTCGATGTGTGACGTGGTCCGACGCTGCAGTCACTGAGAACGTGTAAAGGAGCCTGGGAATGAACATTTTCGCACGTTTCGCGCAGGACGAGTCGGGCGCGACTGCAATCGAGTACGGCCTGATCGCCGCACTCATCTCTGTGGGTATCATCCTTGCTGCTACCGCCCTCGGTAACAGCCTCGGTGACCTCTTCAACGGTATCTCCGATACCCTTGAAAACAATATGCCGTAAGCATTCGAGATCATCTCGGAATTGGGAAAGGGAAGGTCTTTGGCCTTCCCTTTCCGCTTTTTTAAACTCCCTCTGACACGCTGCCCGCAGCCAGGAATACTTTTGGGAGCCGCGCCATGCCCAATATTGCCATCCTTTTCTTTCCACTGCTCATGGCCTTTGCTGCGTCGTCGGATCTTCTGACCATGCGCATTTCCAACAAGCTGGTCCTCCTCCTGGCAGCGGGCTTTGTGGGGATCGCCCTGTTGGTCGAGATGCCCCTTCAGCAATTTGCCATGCATGTGCTTTGTGCTGCGATCGTCCTGGTGGTGGCCTTCGTCATGTTCGCGCTGCGCTGGATCGGTGGCGGCGATGCCAAGCTTGCGGCAGCCACGGCGCTGTGGCTCGGTTTCGCGAACTCATCGGGCCAGCCGTCGCTGATGACCTACCTGGCCTACACCGCGATCTTCGGTGGGCTGCTGACGCTCGCCATTCTCATGCTGCGCCGAATTCCGCTCGACGGCGTCTTTTACGGGCGCCCCTGGCTCAACTGGCTCAACCGCCTGCACGATCCCAAGCAGGGCGTCCCCTATGGCGTCGCCATGGCGCTGGCAGGGATCCTCGTCTACTCCAACACGTCGATCTTCGGTTATCTCTCAGCCTAGTCTGACCACGGACAATATGCGATCCGCTCGGCGAGACATCGCGCGTGCCGCTTCAGCATCTGCGCTGCAAGCACTTGCAAAAAGCAAGCATTCATAACTTGTTAACGCATCCTGCAAAGTTCTGGTTAACTAAACTTTGACCCTTTGGCTCCATAGTCCAGCTGGTGGAATTGGGCGTTTTCTTGCCCGACCAAGCATCTGGTGATCCGGGCAGCCTGTTTGTCACGATCGCCGATGCACCCGCAAATGGATGGAGCGGCAGAAGCCCAAGACGGCCTCAGTCGCTCCGGCACAACCGGAGTAGGTCATGAGACCGGCGCGTATTATCCTGTTGGTGGTTGCCCTGGTGGCCGGGTTGCTCGCAGCGTTTCTCGTGACGCGCGGAAACAGGGCTCCTGCGCCTGAAAGCCAAACCGTTACCCAGGTGGTCGAGGAACCCAAGACCCAGATTCTGGTGGCCCGGGCACCGATCGGCATTGGCGAGCGCCTGTCGGAGGATCGTGTCGAGTGGCAGGACTGGCCGGAGGGAGCCCTTCGCCCGGAATACGTGACGATCTCGGCCATGCCCGACGCTCCAGTGGAGCTGAACGGCGCCGTTGCCCGCTTCGAATTTTTCCCCGGTGAGCCCATTCGCGAAGCCAAGCTCGTGCGATCCGACCAGGGTTACCTTTCCGCTGTACTCGCCCCGGGCAAGCGCGGCGTCTCGGTCACCGTCACCGCGGCCTCCAGCGCCGGCGGTTTCGTTATTCCCAATGACCGGGTCGATGTGCTGCTTACCACCTCGTCCGCGCTCGGGCAGCAGTCCGAAGTGATCCTGTCCGACGTCCGCGTCCTCGCCATCGGCAAGCGGCTGGGCGAAATGGGCGTCAGCGGTGGCGATGCCGAGGGCACCCAAGCCAGCCCAACGCCCATTACCTTCGACGACAGCACCATCGCCACGCTCGAACTCGATCCGGGCCAGGCCGAAACGCTGGTCAACGCATCGACCCGCGGGCAACTGAGCCTGACACTGCGCTCCGTTGCCGATTTCAACCGTGCCGATCCGCAGGCGGCCACCACCAACCAGGCTGTTCGGCTGATCCGCTATGGCCGCGAGCAGAGTGTCATGGCCGGCAGCACGGCGACCGCCAACGCCGGTACCAGTTCGTCCGGCATGCCGGACTCCTCCCAGATGCCCATGGCGCCAGAAGCGCCGCAAGTCCTGCCGCAATAGGGGCGCGATGACGATGCACACCAAATCTGCCTTCCGCTCCCGCCCCGCGTTTCGCACCACTCTCGCCGCCGGTCTGCTGGCCCTCGGGGTGTCGGTTATGTCCGCGGCGCCGACCGTTGCACAGGCCGACGCGCAACTGACGATCGCCGGCACCGCCTACGGCGCGGTACGCAAGGTCGAAGTCGAGATGAACAAATCGATGATCGTCGACCTGCCCGCGGGGGTTGCCGAGGTCGTCGTGTCGCAGCCCAATCTGGCAGCCGCCATCATGCGCAGCCGCACGCGAGCCATCATCCAGGGGCTCGAGGAAGGCTCGACCAACATCATCTTCATCGACGATGCCGGCCGCACCATCAGCGTGCTTGATGTCGATATCATCCTGCCACCACTGCAGGTCGGGCGCGCGCTCGAAGCGACCCTCGCGCGGGTGATCCCGGGCTCCAATATTCGTGTCGAAACCCTCACCAACAATTCGGTGAACGACAAGGTCTACTTCGTGTTGACCGGTACGGTGCTGACCGCCGAGGACAAGGCAAATGCCGAAGCCATGGCCTGGGCCATTTCCGAAAACGACGGCGAGGGCGGAAGCCTGATCCAGGTCGTCGGCCCGCAGCAGGTCATGCTCCAGGTCACCGTGTCCGAAGTGCAGCGCGATGTCGCCAAGCAGTTCGGTATCAACCTCTCCGGCGCTCTCAGCGTGGGCAATGTCAACCTGGCCTTCAACAACAATGTCACCGGCGCCGGCATGACCACTGCCAACGGTCTCAATGCCACGGGTCTGGGGGGCATGGACATCAACGCCGCCATCCGGGCGCTCGAAACCCGCGGCGGGCTTCGTATTCTCGCGCAGCCCACCCTCACGGCCATTTCCGGGCAGGAAGCGACGTTCCTCGCCGGCGGTGAAATTCCGTACGGCACTACCGATAACAACGGCAACCGTACGGTCATTTTCCGCCCCTATGGCGTGGAACTGGCATTCACGCCGGTCGTCCGCTCCAACGGCACGATTTCGCTAAAGGTCAGCACAGCGGTTTCGGAGCCGCAGACCAGTGGGTCGCTGTCCAAGCGCGAAGCCGACACCTCGGTGGAACTGCCCTCCGGGTCGACGCTCGCCATTGGTGGGCTCCTGCAGGAAACCACACGCCAGCAGATCGACCAGCTTCCGGTGCTGGGCGATATCCCGATCCTGGGTGCGCTGTTCCGCTCCCGAGACTACCAGACCCAGCAGACCGAACTGGTGATCCTGGTGACGCCCTATCTGGTATCGCCCTCACCGGCCAACACCATCGCCGTCCCCACCGACACATCCTACCCAGCCACCGATGCCGAGGGCATTTTCCTCGGTGCCATCGAAAAGCAGTATGGCGTCGGTGCCACGGGCGAGTTCCGCGGGAGCTTCTCGGGCTCCGTCGGTTTCGTCCTCGATTGACCGCCGGTCAGGAGCAGTTCTGTAAATGAGTTTCCTCACCCCTGATAAGCCCCAGATCGAAGAACCGGCAGCCGAGATCGCCTCTGGCGCCCGGCTGGTTCCGCGCATCACGATCCAGGCCTTCTGCGAGAATTCGCAGACGGCGCAACTGGTCGAGAGCGCCATGCACGACCGGCGGATGTCCAAGGTTGCCCTGACCACGCATAATGGTGGCATTGAGGGCGCAGTCGAGACCTACAAGTCCAACCCCACGCCGAACTTGATCATGGTCGAAACGACCCTGGCGCCCGAGCAGATTCCGGAAAGCCTCAGCCGGTTGGCCGAAGTGTGCGATGCATCGACCCGCGTGATCGTGCTCGGCCATGTCAACGACGTGCTGCTCTATCGCGAGCTCATCCGCTCCGGCATTTCCGAATATATCGTGCTGCCCGCAACGTCGGCCGAGATCGTCACCGCCATCACCGAACTCTATGCAGCCGAAGGCGCCGCTCCGATCGGGCGCACCGTCGGGTTCATTTCCGCCAAGGGCGGCGCTGGCAGTTCGACCATTGCCCACAACGTCGCCTGGGCGATCGCCACCGGCCTGCGCCAGGATTGCCTGATCGTTGACATGGACCTCGCCTTCGGCACCGCCGGGCTGAACTTCAACCAGGACCCGCCGCACGGCCTGGCCGATGCCGTTCTGGCCAACCAGAAGGTCGACCAGACCATGCTGGATCGCCTGATGAGCAAGGCCGCCAACCACATCAACCTGCTCACCGCACCCGCCACCCTTGACCAGACCTGGGACTTCGATGAGCGCGAATTCGAACAGGTCATCGAAATCTGCCAGAAGAGCGTGCCGGTGATCGTGCTCGACATCCCGCACACCTGGAACGCCTGGACGCGCCAGACACTGGCATCGATAGACGACGTTGTCATCGTTGCCGAACCCGACCTCGCCAACCTGCGCAACGCCAAGAACCTGGCGGACGCGGTCAAGCAGCTTCGCCCGACCGACAACGCGCCCAAGCTCGTCATCAACAAGCTCGGCGTGCCGCGTCGCCCGGAAATCGGCGCCCAGGAATTCGCCTCATCGGTGGAATGCAATCTCATTGGGCACATCGGCTTCGACGCTGCCCTTTTCGGCACCGCGGCCAACAATGGCCAGATGATTGCCGAGGTCTCGGCCAACAACAAGCTGATCGAGACCTTTTCAGCCATCGGCATGCAGGTGACCGGGCGCCACGTCAGCCATTCCGGCGGCAAGGCGGCCAGCCTGCTCAAACTGCCGTCGCTGTTCAAAAAGCGGGCCTAGGCGCGCCACCAGGGACTTGGGGAAGTAGATGTTCGGCAAGCGCACCACATTCGGCGGTAACACCCCGGGACTGAGCGAAGCACCCCGCCCGGTGGCCAGCCCGCCGCCGGTTGCGCCCACACAACAACGCCGCGCCTCCGATGGCGACGGCATGGCGACCCGCATGCGCACCACCGACGAGGTGCTCGATGTGCGCGCACCGGCCGACGCGCAGCGTGCGAAGGAATATTTCCAGACCAAGTCAGCCATCTTCAACGCGCTCATCGACTCGATCGATCTCAGCCAGCTCGCCACCATGGAATCGCAGGCGGCACGCGAGGAAATCCGCGATATCGTCGCCGAAATCATCGCGCTCAAGTCGATCGTCATGTCTATTTCCGAGCAGGAAGATCTGCTCGAGGACATCTGTAATGACGTCCTGGGTTATGGCCCGCTCGAGCCGCTCCTGGCACGCGACGACATCGCCGACATCATGGTGAACGGATCGCAGAAGTGCTACATCGAAGTGGCAGGCAAGGTTCGCCTCACCAACGTGCGCTTCCGTGACGATGCGCATTTGATGAACGTCTGCCAGCGCATCGTGTCACAGGTCGGCCGCCGCGTCGACGAAGGCTCGCCCATCTGCGACGCCCGTCTCCCCGACGGTTCGCGCGTCAACGTCATCGCGCCGCCGCTGGCCATCGATGGCGCCGCGCTCACCATCCGTAAGTTCAAGAAGGACAAGCTGACCCTTCAGCAGTTGGTCAAATACAATTCCATCTCGCCCGAAGGCGCCGAGGTGCTGCGCATCCTGGGTCGGGTGCGCGCCAATGTGCTGATCTCGGGCGGTACCGGCTCGGGCAAGACGACGCTGCTCAATTGCCTGACGGCCTTCATCGAGAAGGACGAGCGCGTCATCACCTGCGAGGACTCGGCGGAACTGCAGCTGCAGCAGCCGCACGTCGTACGCCTCGAAACCCGCCCGCCCAATCTCGAAGGCGAAGGCGAGATCACCATGCGTGATCTCATCAAGAACTGCCTGCGTATGCGTCCCGAACGCATCATCGTCGGCGAAGTTCGCGGCCCGGAGAGCTTCGACCTTCTCCAGGCCATGAACACGGGTCACGACGGCTCGATGGGCACTCTGCACGCTAACAGCCCGCGCGAAGCCCTGAGTCGCCTTGAATCCATGATCACCATGGGCGGCTATTCGCTGCCCAGCCGCACCATCCGCGAAATGGTCGTGTCCTCCATCGATGTCATCGTCCAGGCGGCACGCCTGCGCGATGGCTCGCGCCGCATCACCCACATCACCGAGGTGCTCGGCATGGAAGGCGACGTGATCGTCACCCAGGACATCTTCGTCTACGACATCATGGGCGAGGACGCGAACGGCATGCTCATCGGCAAGCACCGCTCCACCGGCATCACCAAGCCGCAATTCACCGAGCGCGCGCGCTATTTCAACGAGGAAGCCAACCTCGTCGAAGCGCTCGAAAAGGCAAATGTCGAGCAGCACGAGATCCTGGGACGCTGACCATGAACATGCTTCTGCTCGTCATCCTGTTTGCCATCACCATTGGTGCCGCAGGCTTTGCTCTCGTGCCATCGGCGCTGGGCAACAAGCGGGCAGAAGCGCGCATGAAAGCCTTCCAGGGCGACATCCGCGCCAACCGTCAAAGTGCCGACGCCAACCGGGTCCGTGAAAATCGCCGCAAGAACGTGCAGCAGGCGCTCAAGTCACAGACAGACGAGCTCAATGCGAAGAAGCGCCTGAGCCTCTCGGACCTGATTTTCCAGTCCGGCATGACCATCAAGCCCGCGACCTTCATCCGCAACAGCATCATCTTCGGCGTCGCGCTGTTCCTGATCCTCGTCGTGGCGCAGGTGCCTTTCTATTTCGCCGCCATCTTCGCAGTGGCCGGCGCCTACCTGTTGCCGCGCATGTACGTCTCACGCAAGCGCAAGCGCTATCAGGATCGCTATCTGGACGAACTGCCAAACGCCATCGAAGCCATCGTCCGCGGCGTCAAGACCGGTCTGCCCCTCAACGATAGCATGCGCGTCGTGGCCAAGGACACCAAGGAACCGGTCAAGTCCGAGTTTGCCCGCGTTCTCGACCAGCAGAGCTTTGGCTTTTCCATGACCGAGTCCGTGCAGGTCTTGCTCGAGCGTGTGCCCCTGCCGGAAGTCAATTTCTTCGTAGTCGTTATCTCGGTCCAGCAGCAGGCCGGCGGCAATCTCTCGGAGGCGCTGGGCAACCTGGCGCGGGTGCTGCGCAACCGCAAGAAGATGAAGCAGAAGGTCAAAGCCATGTCCGCCGAAGCCAAGGCCTCGGCCGGCATCATCGGGTCGCTGCCGATCATCGTCGCCATTCTGGTGTCGCTCGTCTCCCCGGCCTATCTGCAGCCGCTGTTTTCGACGCCCGTGGGCAATCTCTGCCTCGGCATAGCCGTCATCATGATGGCCGCGGGTGTCTTCGTGATGAACCGCATGATTCAGTTTGAGATGTAGCCTGGCAGTCGAGCCGGAGCGCCTTGGTCATGAGGCCGGGCGGCAAGAATTGAGAGGTCGTGGTCCATGAACATCGTCGAACTGCTGACCCAGCGTGAATTTCTCATCGCCGTCCTCGCGGCCATATCGGCAGCGGCCGTCGTCTTCACCTTCGGCTCTTCGATGATCGTGCGCCAGGAAATGCGCGGCCGCATCAAGCGCGTTGCCGTCGAGCGCGACAGGATGCGAGCCGAAGAAATGGCGCGTCTGCGTGGCAACGTCAGCAGCAATGCCGATGGTCGCGTCTCCATCCGTCGCGGCACCGAGGCGAAGTCCTACATGAAGCGCGCGGTCGAACGTTTCGACCTCAAGAAGGCTTTCCAGGACGATTCGACCGTCGACAAGCTGGCCATGGCCGGCCTGCGCGGGCAGGGGGAACTGACCAAGTTCCTGTTCCAGCGCCTGGCCTATCCAGTGGTGATTTTCATCGTCGCGGCCGTGTACCTGCTGATCATGGCTCCCGGCGACCGACCGCTCTATCTCAACGTCGTCTACGCCATCGGCGCAGGCCTGCTGGGCGCCTACATGCCGGTGCTGCTGCTCAAGAACAAGACGCAGAAGCGCCAAGCCTCGATCCGTCGCTCCTGGCCTGACTGTCTCGACCTTCTGTTGCTGTGCGTGGAAGCGGGCATGTCCATGGAACACGCCTTCAAGCGCGTCGCCAAGGAAATCGGCTCGCAATCGGTCGAGCTCGCCGAGGAGCTGACCCTGACGACTGCCGAGCTGTCCTTCCTCGAGGATCGTACCCGCGCCTACGACAATCTCGGTCGCCGCACGGGCCTAGATAACGTCAAGGCCGTGATGACAGCCCTGATCCAGGCCGATCGCTATGGCACCTCGGTCGGTCAGGCGCTGCGCGTCATGGCCGAGGAGGGCCGCGAGGCGCGCATGATGGACGCCGAAAAGAAGGCTGCCGCCCTGCCGCCTAAACTGACCGTGCCGCTGATCGTGTTCTTCCTGCCTGTCTTGTTCATCGTCATCCTGTCGCCGGCCATGATCAAGGTCTTCTCTGGGTCGGTCGCCAGCACCGTTGGCGGGTGATCCGCAGCGCCACCAATCAAACAAAAAGCCCGGCGCATGCCGGGCCTTTTGTTTCAGGGACGGTAGAGGAGCCTAGCCCTTCTCGATTAGGTCCCAGCGGTTCTGCTGGGTCAGGAGCGCCCGGACATAGGCCATGTTGCTCTCGACCTGTTCGGGCGGCAGTTCGGCCGCGTAGATGGCTCTCGCCTCATCGAAACGCCCCTGCAGCCCGATGACGAGGGCCAGGTTTTGTCGTGTCTGCGAGTTGGCACCGCGCATCTGCGTGGCGCGCCGCAGGTGCGTTTCGGCCGTGCGGAGTTCATTGGTCATGGCGAAGCTGAGGCCCAGATTGGTCTCGACGGACGCTTCGCCAGGCGCGATCACGGCTGCCTGCTGATAGGTCTTGCGAGCCTCATCATGGCGACCCATCTGGTCGAGTGTCGCACCCATCACGAGCAGCGCGTTCCAGTCGGGCGCATCGGGGCGAATGACATTCTGCAGGAGCTGCAGGGATTGCTCCAGCCGTCCCGAAGCCGTCAGCGCCTTGGCATATGCGACCGATAGCGCGATGTCTCCCGGATTGCGGCTAATGGCCTGCTCCAGCGCGGCAGTCGCCTGCTGCGGCTGGCCGGCGGCCCGTAGCGCTGCGGCGTACTGGATCACGACATTTCGATCGCCCGGATTGCGGCGATAGCGCTCGGTCAGCTGGCCAAGATTGGCTTGGCTCTGTGCGGCGCTCATTCCCGAATAGTCTGTGGACCCCAGTTGACCGCGATTGGATGCACAGGCCGAAAGAGCCAGGGCGGCAACGCCTGCCAGCAGCAGCGGCCGCATCGACCGGGCGATTTTAACGAACTTGGTCACGGGCGCACTCCCGGCTCTGGCCGAGCCGTAAAACATGATCCCGAGCAATAGATCATTAACCCTAACGCACGGTTAAACCGGGCTGTCGCAGCGTTGCCGACACCGGTGGCAGGGGCTAGAAGAGGGCGCATCACAGGAGTTCTCCCATGTCGTCTTCGTCTCCCACTCCCATCCATTTCCTGGCTGATGGCGGGCTCGATGGCTCAAGCATTTCCGAGGCGCATCTGGGCTGGGCACGCGCCAATGGCTTTACGGGTCAACGCGGACGCCTGCTGGCGTTGCCGGGCGAGCGGGGCGCGCTCGATGGCTATCTTTTCGGAACGGGCAAACCCGCTGGTCGCTCTCCTTTTTTGGCGGGTCTTGCCGCAACCGCTCTGCCAGCAGGCAACTATAGCCTCGCCGGCGATCTGGGCGATCCGACCTTGGCTTCCATCGGATTTCGCCTCGGCGCCTATCGCTTTGATCGCTACCGCGACGGCCAGACGGTGCCCACGCTGGTGTTGCCTGAAGCGGCAGACGAAGCTGAAGTCGACCGTCAGGTCGAAGCCGCAGTGCTGGCGCGTGATCTCATCAACACGCCGGCAAATGACCTCGGCCCCGACGCGCTGGAATCGGCGGTGCGCGACTTTGCCCGGCGCCACGGCATGTCCATCACCGTGACCGCTGGCGACGATCTACTCAGCGCCAACTTCCCAATGATCCATGCCGTAGGTCGGGCCAGCGCCCAGGCACCGCGCCTCATCGATCTCGCCTGGGGGAATGCAAGCCACCCCAAGGTCACTCTCGTTGGCAAGGGCGTGACGTTCGATACCGGTGGTCTCGACATCAAATCCGCCGCCGGCATGCTGATGATGAAAAAGGATATGGGCGGCGCCGCCAACATTCTGGGGCTTGCGCACACGATCATGTCCGCCAGTTTGCCCGTCCGCCTGCGCGTGCTGCTCCCGGTGGTCGAGAACGCCATTGCCGGGAATGCCTTCCGTCCGGGCGACGTGTTGCGCTCCCGTGCCGGAATCACGGTCGAGATCGGCAATACCGACGCCGAGGGCCGGCTCATCCTCGCCGATGCGCTGACGCTCGCCGACGAGGAAAACCCCGACCTGCTGATCGACATGGCGACCCTGACAGGCGCTGCACGCGTAGCCTTGGGTCCTGATCTTCCGGCGCTCTATTCGACGGATGACGCCGTTTCAGCCGGCCTCGTCACCGCTGGTCTCGCCGCCGAGGATCCGCTCTGGCCCATGCCGCTCTGGCACAATTACGACGCGCAGATGTCGTCCAAGATCGCCGACGTCAACAATGCCGGCTCCGGCGGCTATGCAGGCTCGGTGACGGCGGCACTGTTCCTGCGCCGCTTCGTCAAGAACGCTGGCGCCTGGGTGCATCTCGACATTTTTGGCTGGGCGCCGGAAGCCCGCCCGGGCCGTCCGGTGGGTGCGACTGACCAGGGCATCCGCGCCGTCTATGGCCTGCTGCGTCAGCGTTATCGCGGCTGAAGCCTACTGGCCGGGGGCTTCGCTTGAGGTGGGAGCGCCCGGGATCAGTTCGTTGGGCACTAAGCTATCGACGGCCGTCATCTGTTCGACGGCCGCATCGGTTGCCGGTCCGTGGCTCTTGGGGAACAGCAGCGGTGCCATGGCAAAGCCCACGACGACCAGCACGATCATGCCGATGCCGGCCCACTTCTTGTGCTTCTCGATGAATTCGCCCGCCGCCGGACCGAAGAAGTAGAACAGGCCGCACGGCACGAAGTAGCGCAGGCCACGCCCGATGATCCCGTAGATCACGAAGGTCCAGAGATCGAGGCCCGCGACTCCCGAGGTAATGGTGATCACCTTGTAGGGGATAGGGGAGAGCGCGCCGATCAGGATCATCAACGGACCGTTGTCGACGAAGCTCTGCCGCAGGCTCTCGAAGCCATTTGCCGCCCCGTAGAAATCGATGATTGCCCGTCCGACGCTGTCGAACAGGAAATAGCCGATCGCGTAGCCAGCGAGGCCACCCGCCACCGACGAGACGGTGCAGATCGCCGCAAGCCGCCAGGCCCGCATGCGGTCGGCAATGATCATCGGAGCCAGCATGATTTCTGGAAAGACCGGGATGATCATTGCTTCGAGGAAACACAGCGCCGCCAGGATCGGTTCGGCAAAGCGATGTTTGGTTGCGAGCTTCAGACGATCGTAGAGGCTCAGCTTTGCCGGAGCGGCGGTGGTCTCAGTCATGCGAACTCATAGTTAGGCTTCGTGGCCATGTTCGAACACATTCCACGGTCGCGCCAGTGAAATTTACGTGTCAGTAGCCGCGCGCGCGGTCCACGACATTGACCAGCGCCTTCCCCGCCTCGTGATCCCTCAGGACGCGCGAAAAATAGGCGACACCGCTCTGTTCGTTGGAAATCGCCGCGATGTGCGGGGTGATGTAGCAGTTCTTCTGCGTCCATAGGGGGCTGTCGGCAGGCAGCGGCTCGACTTCGAACACATCGAGGCTCGCGGCACCCAGAACCCCGTCGCGAAGGGCAGCGACGATATCGGCCTCCTTCTGATGCCCACCGCGGGCGGCATTGACGATGACCGGCCCGCCGGCGAGCTTATCCCGCCGCAGTTTGCCGAAAGTTTCGAGGTTGAGGATACCCGTCGTCTCCGGTGTCAGGGGCAACAGGTTCACCAGGATGTCCGTGCCGGCCAGAAAGGCGTCGAACTCCGCCTGGCCGGTGAACCCCTGAACACCTTCGATCGACTTGGCGGTGCGGCTCCAGCTCCTGAGATCGAATCCCAGCGGCCTCAAGCGGGCGGCGGCATCTTGCCCCAGCACGCCCATGCCCATGATCCCCACCGTGGTTTCACCAGCTGCCGGCGGATAGAACTGGCTCCATCGCCGCGCGTCCTGATCGTCGCGGAACCGGCTGAATTGCCGGTGATGCATGGTCACATGCGCCACTACATAGTCGCTCATGCGCTGGCTCAGGTCGCTGTCGACGAAACGCACGATTGGTGCATCCGGAAGCTTGGGATGCTTGAGCAGGGCATCGACACCGGCGCCCAGCGACAGCACTGCCTTGAGATTGTCGAGGCCATCGAAAGCGTCCGGCTTGGGCTTCCACACGAAGATGTAACGGATGTCGGCCGGATCGAAGTCATCGCCGCGCCGCACGACGGGGTAAGGTGCCAGGGCCTGGGCAAAGGCGCGGGCCCAGCTGGCTTCGTCGATATCGGACAGGTGCAGCAACAGCATCGAAGAACTCCATCAACGAAAAGGCCGCGCTTGCGGCGCGGCCCTCATATCATTCGGTACGGACCTGCCGGACTTACTGGTTGGCAGGTGCGGCAGGGGCCGCCGGAGACGTCGCCGGGGCCGGTGCGGGCGCGGTGCCGCTGGTGGTCGGCGTGCCCTGCACATTGGTCTCGGTCTGCGTCGTGGTCGGCGTGTCGGTGACGGCGGCCGGAGCCTGGGTCGTCTCCGACGCCGGAGCGGTCACTTCGGTCGGAGCGACTTCGCCTGCGGGTGCGTCTTCCACCGCAGTGCCTTCGGCAGCGGGTGCTGCTTCTCCTTCGGCGGGAGCCGCGGCAGCTTCAGGGGCGGGGAACGGCACGGGGCTGGCCGAAAGCGTCTGCAGATAGGCCAGGATGTCGGCGCGCTCTTCCGGCGAACGCACGCCGGCGAAGGCCATCTTGGTGCCCGGCGAATAGCCCTTGGGATTGGTCAGGAAGGCGTCGAGGTCTTCATAGGTCCAGGTCCGGCCTTCCTCGTGGTGCTGCACGAAGATGTCCGAATAGGCGAAGTTGTCGAGATGCGCCTGGGCATTGCCCACGATGCCGTAAAGGTTCGGGCCCTGCTTGTTGGCTTCGCCTTCGCCGAAGGTGTGGCACGACTGGCACTTGCGGACCGCGGATGCACCGCGATCGACGCTGGCAGTCGTCAGCAGCACGGCCAGCGGAACCGCCGGAGCTTCTTCAACGGCAGCGCCGGCTGCAGCGACTTCCGGTTCCGGCAGCGCATAGCCTGGGCCGCGATTTTCGATCGGGTGATAGATGGCTTCGGCCAGGAAGCCCACACCCATGACGAACAACAGGGTGCCGAGCACGGCGCCGATGATCTTGTTTAGCTCAAACGAATCCATTTGGTCTCTCTGCCGGTCCATCCCCGTGGACAATTATCCGAACCGGCCAAACATGAAATCCCCCAAAGGGGAATCCGCCTCAACCGGCCGGTGCGACGCGCGCGGAACATAGTATCAAGACGAGTGCAGGTGCAACAGGTCAAACCAGCGCAGTGTCAAATCTCTGAAGCATCAACGGCAATCGCCGACGCGACGCAAGTTTGGACCGGCCCGCAGCGGCGATCCCCCGGCGGCCACATTGACTCTCCCCAAGCCCCGCGCCAAAACCCCGCTCGACTTTACTTCCACGGATGATGTCTCCCATGACCAAGAAAATCGCATTCCAGGGTGAGCCCGGTGCCTTCAGCCACGCGGCGTCGGCCAATGTCTTTCCCGGTGAGGAATTTCTGGGCTGCGTTACGTTCGAGGAGACCCTTAATGCCGTGCAGACCGGCAAGGCCGACTTCGCCGTCGTGCCAGTCGAGAATTCGCTCTACGGCCGCATAACCGACATTCACCACCTTCTGCCCGAAAGCGGCCTCCATATCATCGGCGAGACCTATCTTCGCGTTGAGATGACGCTGCTCGGCGTGCCCGGAGCGCGCCTTGAGGACATCACGGCGGTCCAGTCGCTCTCCGTCGCATTGGGCCAATGCCGCAAGTTCATTTCGAGCCGCGGTCTGCGCACCATCAATGCGGTCGACACCGCCGGCTCGGCGCGCGAAGTGGCGCAGAAGGGCGAAAAGTCCGTGGCAGCAATTGCCTCGCGCTTCGCGGGCGAAATCTACGGCCTCAACGTCCTCGCCGAAAACATCGAGGACGCCGACCACAATACCACGCGCTTCCTGGTTCTTTCGCCCAAGGAAAAGCTGGCCTCCAACCAGGGCAAGGTGAAGACCACCTTCGTCTTCCGCGTGCGCAACGTGCCGGCGGCGCTCTACAAGGCCATGGGCGGCTTCGCCACCAATGGCGTCAACATGACCAAGCTCGAGAGCTACATGGTCGGCGGCGCCTTCACGGCCACGCAGTTCTATGCGGACATAGAAGGTCACCCCGACGACGTCAGCGTCCAGCATGCCTTTGAAGAGCTCGGCTTTTTCACCGATTACTTCCGCATCCTCGGCGTCTATCCCGCGGCGGACTGAGGCTGGTCGGCAGTCGCTGTCCCTAGGCCCACGCGATGGCGAGGGCGCTTCGGCCCGCACCGCTCCTCCAGAGGGCGTGGCCTTCGGTTTCCTTGCCGAAGGTAAGCTGCAGCGCGCGGCCGTTCAGTGCACGGCGCAGCGTCAGACCATGGTCCTGTTGTACATGCGACAGGGCCTTGTCAAAGAAGTCGGCCTCATCCCTGCGCAGGGCAAGCAGAAGGCGGGTCAGCGCGGCCTTGTGCCTGGCAAAGCCCTCGGCGCCGGCTGCCAATTTCGCTAGAACATCCCAGTCGACAGCCAGGCGATTGTCTGGATCAGTCAGCGCAAAGAAGGCTCCCTCGCCGCCACGATAGATATCCGGAAAACCGGGTAGCAGGCATTTGAGCGCGACTTGTGCCAGGGACAGGGCGTTCGCCGTCTCGATGATCGCGCTCAGTTCTCCGGGCGTGCGGTCTCGCCACTCGGACAGAAGGGCATCGGTGAAGCGGTCCGCCGCACTCTCGATCTGTTCGTCGGGCTTGGTCCAGAAGCTTTCGAGCTTGGCTTCGCGCAGTGCCTTCTGGTTGTGTTGGTGCAACCGGTCCGCCAGCGTGTGCGGGTCCTCCCCCCAGAGGGCGAGCACCGACTGCACGATGTACCAGCGCCATCGCGGCGAGAGTTCTGCTGGCGCCAACCGATCCGCATCCCGCACCAACCTGTCGAACGCATCGGCATGATGGCTGATGGCGACAAGGCGCATGCGACTGTCTTCCGAACGCTTGGTATCGTGCGTCGAGGTCAGCGTCATTTCGCTCGCGCGGCGACTGGCCAGAAATGCGTTTGCCTCGGCGTCGGACACCGTGGGCTCGTCGGGTTCGGCGCCCACTTCGTTTGCGGCAAGATAGCGCGACCAGCGAAACCCTGCCGTGTCTTCCTGCGCCTTGGCGAGCAGCGCGCCCGAAACCTGCTGCAGGCGGATAGCGAACCGCATGTCGCTATCGGTAACCGGCTGCTTGATGTGTTCGCCCAATCTCCGAACGACCCGCGATGATCGCAACCGTGACGCGGCCTGATCGACGATCGCGTCGATCAGGGATTTGTCCTCCCCCGAAGCACCTTTGGCGTCTACATAGGTCCGGTAGCGCGGCATGCAGATCAGCAGCTCGCAGATTGCTTCGCGCAGTGCCTCCGGGCCGGCCTCGACGCTACCGTCGTCGGCAAGCGCTGCATCAGCCAGGTTCACCAGCTGGTGGAGCTCGGCAGAAAGGTCGAACTGGAGAATATCGCGCTTGGCCGTGGTGAGGGCCTCGCGGAAATTCTCGCCAAGCCCGGTATAATTGCGCCAATGCGTGTCTATCCGCGCAATCCCGTCCCGGTCGGTCAGAAGCCGCGCTATGAGACGCGCCGCCTCATAGCCCGTCGTGCCCACGGTTTTCCACGCCGGGTCGAGTGTTTCCTGACCGACCAGGATTTTTTCTACCCAGATCGGCGTGTCAGGCAGGGCGGGACTCAGCCTCTCGAGGTAGCCTTTGGGATCGGACAGCCCATCGATGTGGTCGACCCGCAATCCGTCGACCAATCCCTGTCGCACAAGCTTGAGGATAAGTTTGTGGGTGGCGGCGAACACATCCGGGTCTTCCACCCTCATGCCGATCAGCGAGGTGACATTGAAGAACCGTCGATGCGTGATGCCGTCGCGTTCCGTCTCCCAATGCCGGAGCCGCCAATGCTGCGCACGCAAGAGGTCCTCGAGGTCTTGGGAAGACTGCGCAGCCTGCGGTCCCGTCGCCGATAGCGGTACCCGTGTCTCGCCAAATTCCAGATAGCCGCTCCGCGCTTGCAGTTGGCCGAGGGAAATCATCTGCCCAATCGGTTCGGGCAGGAACGGCAGAACCAGTGGCCCCCTTGACCAATCTATATCGAAGTAGGGGGCATACTCGCTCGCCTGCCCATGCCGCAGGACATCCGCGAGCCACTGGTTTTCCAGCACGAAGGCAGTGTGGTTGGGGACGATGTCGAGAATGAGCCCGAGCCCGGTCGTATGGGCGGACTGCGCCAACCGCTCGAAACCCTCGATCCCTCCCAGGGATGGGTCCACCACCGTGGGGCCGAGCACGTCATAGCCGTGCGTCGATCCTGCCGGAGCACGAAAGATCGGCGACAGGTAAAGGTGCGAAATGCCCAACTCTTTGATGTAGCGGAGCTGCTTTTCGATCCGTTCAAAGGTTACCCCTTCGCGAAACTGGATGCGATAGGTCGCCGAGGGGATGGGATTGATCATTTGCGGTCCTGGGAGGCGGGCGAAAAGCACACAGCGCGTAATGGCATCGGGGGCGGGTGGTTCCAAGCTTATGCGTTGACACGCCGGACGTCCCGGTTATGGTCCGCGCGATTGAATTCCCTTCAGGATCGCCCATGTCGCACGCCCAACTCGCTCAGATCATCGACACCGCCTTCGAGAACCGCGCCGAGATCAACTTCGGCACGCAGGGCGAGGTGCGCGATGCCGTCAACGAGGCCCTGAACCTGCTTGATAGCGGTCAGGCCCGTGTGGCCGAGAAGGTGGATGGCAAGTGGCAGGTCAACCAGTGGCTCAAGCGCGCGGTGCTGCTCTCGTTCCGCCTCAACGATAACGTGCCGATGTCGGGTGGCCCGCAGCAGTCGACCTGGTGGGACAAGGTCCCCACCAAGTTCGAGGGCTGGAGCGAGAACACCTGGCGCACCGCTGGTTTCCGCGCCGTGCCCGGATCCATCGTCCGCAAGTCTGCCTTTGTCGGCAAGGGCGCCATCCTGATGCCGAGTTTCGTCAATCTGGGCGCCTATGTCGATGAAGGCACCATGGTCGACACCTGGGTGACGGTCGGCTCATGCGCCCAAATCGGCAAAAACGTTCACCTGTCCGGCGGCGTAGGCATTGGTGGCGTGCTTGAGCCCCTGCAGGCGGGCCCCACCATCATCGAAGACAACTGCTTCATCGGTGCACGTTCGGAAATCGTCGAAGGCGTGGTCGTGGGCGAGGGCTCGGTCGTGTCCATGGGCGTCTTCATCGGTGCCTCCACCAAGGTGGTGAACCGCCAGACCGGCGAGATCCACATGGGCTATGTGCCGCCCTATTCCGTCGTGGTTTCGGGCAGCCTGCCCGGCAAGCCGCTGCCCGATGGCAGCCCCGGCCCGAACCTCTATTGCGCCGTCATCGTCAAGACAGTCGATGCCCAGACGCGGTCCAAGACCGGCATCAACGATTTGTTGCGCGACTAGGCGACCTCCATGGCAATCGACCCTGTCGATCTTCTCGGGCGCCTGATTTCCTGCCCTTCGGTGACGCCCGAAGAAGCCGGTGCGCTCGACCTGCTGCAGGCCGAACTCGAGGCGATCGGCTTTTCGGTGACGCGCCTGCCCTTCGACGGCGACGGATCATATCCGGTCGACAATCTTTTTGCGACGCGCGGGCAGGGCGGTCGCCGTCTGCTTTTTGCCGGGCATACCGATGTGGTTCCGCCCGGCGATACCGTTCACTGGACGTCCGATCCGTTCGTGCCGCGCATTGCCGACGGGCGCATATATGGTCGCGGCGCTGCCGACATGAAATCCGGCATCGCCGCCTTCGTGGCGGCCTGTGCCGCCATTCCGCCCGAAGCCGGTACCATCCAGCTCGCCATCACCAATGACGAGGAAGCCGATGCCGTTAACGGCACGGAAAAGCTGGTGCGCTGGATGGCGAACAACGACCACGGCTTCGATTTCGCCATCGTCGGCGAACCCAGCTCCACCGAAACGCTGGGCGACAGCATCAAGATCGGCCGACGCGGCTCGTTCTCGGGCAAGATCACGGTAACGGGTACGCAAGGCCATGTCGCCTATCCACACAAGGCCAACAACCCGCTGCCCGTTCTGGCGGCGGTTGCCACGGCCCTGTCGACTGAGAAACTAGACGACGGGACGGCGCATTTTCCGGCCAGCAATCTGGAACTGACCACTATTGACGTCGCAAATCCAGTGTCCAACGTCATCCCCATGAGCGGCACGTTGCGTTTCAACATCCGCTACAATGACCTCTGGACGCCAGAGTCCCTGGCCGACTGGGTACGGGATCGACTGGCCTCGGTTGACGCGAGGGGCACAGAGATCGACTTCGAAGTATCCGGCGTTCCCTCGCGCTCGTTCCTTTCGCCGCTGGGCAGCGACATCGACACGCTTTCGGCCGTCCTCGCTGAACGCACCGGCAAGGTGCCGGAATATTCCACCGGCGGCGGCACATCCGATGCCCGCTTCATCGCCCAATACGGACCGGTAGTGGAGTGCGGTCTCGTCGGCCCATCCATGCACAAGGCCGATGAGCACATTGCCATTGCCGACCTTACGGGCCTGACCGAAATCTATGCTAGCTTCATCCGCCGCTTTTTCACGGAAAGCCGCGCATGACGATCTTGAGGGCGCTTCAGCAGGCCTTCTACGGCTGGATCATGATCATCCGCGGCGAACTCCTGTGGCAGGATCGCTTCCGGTTGACGATCCCCGGCCTCGCCACCGCGCTGGTGCTGTTTTATGTCTTCGCCATTCTCGCTGTGGTTCTCGCGTCACTCGACATGGGCGTGCCCACGGCGATGGGCTTCGTGGTGTTTCTCCTCTATCAGTCACTGTGGCTGGCCTCCTTGCTGATCGGCGTCTTCGGCACGCGCTTTGCCATCAAGGACCGCGGTCCGGTACTGCCTCTGCTCGTTCCCGGCGTTTACGCGCTCACCTTCTACCTCATCCTCGGCGCGCTTGTTTCGTTGGCGATCCCTTTCCTTCTACCGCTGCTCTGGCTGGGCCTGATCGTTATGCTTTTCAGGCTCGGCCGTGTGGCCGGCAACTGGAGCTTCGGCGTTTCGGCAGCTTTCGGAGTGTTGACCGTGCTTCTTCTTGTCGGGACGCCCATCGCGCTCTACATGATGCCAGCGCCCGTTCCCGCCGCCTGAGACGAGTCCCGCCTTGCCCCAGCCCAATTTAAGTTTTCTCGAAGAAGCCCGCGACGCAGCCCTCGGTACATGGGCGCTGGTCCTGGGTCGCCAGGAAGCCCCGCGTTACTTCGATTTCTCGATGCGCGGTGTCATCGGCAGCTTCATTGCACTGATCATCGGCATTGGGGTCAGCGTCTTTGGGCCGATGCTCGTTGGCGTGGCATCGCCCGCCGGAGCCGCCACCAGCATGACGATGCTGTCGGTCGTCCTCTATGTCTTCCAGATCGGCGCGGCCTATGTCGTGCTCAACATGATGGGTCGGCTCGACGGCTTCATGCCCTATCTGGTTGCCGATAACTGGGTGAACTTCTTCGTCGCCCTGGCAGGATCCATCGCCATCATCTTTCTGGGTGGCAGCGATATCATGCTCATCGTCATGGGCATCGTCGCCATCATCATCGAGGTCAATATCGCGCGGCGCATCGTTACCTTGGCGCCGATGCAGATTGCCATCTTCATCGTCGCGCAGGTGGTGGCCAACTTCATCGGCCTGCTGCTGTTCGGTGGTCTTATGCTTCAGGCCCTTGGGCCACTGCCCGCGGCATCATAGTCGACGCCGGTCAGGTAAAGGCCGCTCGACGGCGCCATCGGGCCGCAACGCCGGCGATCGGCGGCATCGAGAGCGGCGCGGAAATCGGCCGGGCTCCATTTTCCGTCGCCCACCAGCTTGAGTGAGCCGACCATCGACCGGACCTGGTGGTGGAGGAAGCTGCGCGCGCTGGCGGTAATGGAAATCACCTCGCCGTCGCCGGACACATCGAAAGCGTCCAGCGTGCGGATCGGCGAATTGGCCTGGCATTCCGATGAGCGAAAAGTCGAGAAATCGTGGTGTCCCAGGATCAGCTGCGCGGCCTTGTGCATGCGCGTCGGGTCGAGCGGCATGGGCACATGCCAGACCTGGTTGCGCTCGATCGCTGCTGGCGCTCTGCGGTTGAGGATGCGGTACTCGTAGTGCCGCGCCGTCGCAGAGAACCGTGCTTCGAAATCGTGTCCGACACCCTGGCAATCGATGACCACGACCGGATGCGGCCTGAGGTGGTAATTGAGCGCCTCGCGAACGCGGAACGGATCCCAATCCTTCGATAAATCGAAATGCGCGACCTGGCCGAGTGCATGCACACCGGCGTCGGTCCTTCCCGCGGCCTGCGTGGTCACGGTTTCGCCCGAGAACCGCTCGATCGCCTCTTCCAGCGCCTGCTGGACGCTCATCCTGTCAGCCTGGCGTTGCCAGCCGCAGAACGGCGTGCCGTCATATTCTATTATGAGCTTGAAGCGCGCCATTAGCTGACTTTGGCTGGCAGAGGGCCCGCGCCCCGCAGGAAGGTTGCGGCATCCATCATACCCTTGCCTTCGCGCTGCACCTGGGTAAGCCGGATGGCACCGTTGCCGCAGGCGATCACCAGATTGTCGCCGAGCAATGCGCCGGGCTGGCCGATGCCCTCCGCAATGCTCGACCGGAGCGCCTTGATGCGCACGGTCTTGCCGCCGAGTTCCATTTCGAACCAGGCGCCCGGAAATGGCGAAAGACCGCGAACAAGATTGTGCACCTCTTCCGAAGATTTGGCGAAATCGATCCTGGCCTCTGCCTTGTCGATTTTGGCGGCATAGGTTTCGCCGCTGTTGGGCTGCGGAGTAAAATCGAGGCTGCCGCGTTCGAGCGCCGCGAGGGCCCGACCCATCAGATCGGCACCAACGCGCATCATCTGGTCATGCAGTTCGCCGGCCGTCATGTCGGGTGCAATCGGGATGATTTCGGTAGGGCCCATCGCGCCGGTATCGAGGCCCTCATCCATCTGCATGACGACGATGCCGGTCTGGGAGTCGCCAGCCATGATCGCCCGTTGAATGGGCGCGGCGCCGCGCCAGCGCGGTAGCAGCGAGCCGTGAAGATTGAGACATCCGTATTCCGGCGCATCGAGAACCGCCTTGGGCAGGATCAACCCGTAGGCAACGACCACGGCCACTTCGGCGCCGAGGGACGCAAACTGCGCCTGTTCCGTCTCGCCCTTGAGCGAGCGCGGCGTGAACACGGGAATGCCGAAGGCCTCGGCCGTTTCATGCACGGGCGACTTGCGCTCGGCCTGGCCGCGTCCGGCCGGCTTGGGTGCGCGGGTATAGACCGCTACGACCTCGTGTCCCGCCGAAACGATCTCGGTCAGGGTCGGAACGGAAAAATCCGGCGTTCCCATGAAGACGACGCGCATTTAAAGCCTCACTGAACTTCGATACCCCCGTCTTCGTCATTGCCCGGCTTGTTCGGGCAATCCACTCTGGGCATCGCATGGATCACCGGGACAGGCCCGGTGATGACCGAGGAGCGGCCAAGGTGTTCTGGCGCGCTTACCGCGCAGCCAGCTTTGCCTGCTTGTCGAACTTCTTGATCACGCGGTCGCGCTTGAGGCGGCTGAGATAGTCGATGTAGAGCACGCCATCGAGGTGGTCGAGTTCGTGCTGGATGCAGACGGCCAGCTTTCCTTCCGCTTCCTTGGTGACTTCCTTGCCCTCGAGATCCGTGTATTTCACCGTCACGTCGTTGGGTCGCTCGACTTCGTAATAGAGCTCGGGAATGGAGAGGCACCCCTCTTCGGTAACCTGCATCTGATCGCCGAAATGGGTGATCTCGGGATTGATCATCACCAGCGGTGCGGCGGGTTCGCCTTCGCCGGCCAGGTCCATCACCACGATCCGCTTCATGACGCCGATCTGCGGCGCAGCAAGGCCGATGCCGGGAGCATCATACATCGTATCCAGCATGTCCTTGGCGAGCGTCTTGATTTCGTCATCGACCTCGATGATCGGGTCGGCGACAGCGCGCAGTCGGGCATCGGGAATGACGAGAATTGGGCGGATGGCCATGGCAAAAGTCCGGCGGAGAAAGGATTGCTCCCGATATGGCCATTTCCGCCTTCGCGGTCAACTCCGGAGCGCCGGATGCGCGACGAGATCGGGAACATTTTAAGAACGCGAGAATCGGAATAGACTGCCGGCATGCGCGATCTCGACACCATTCTCTTCATGCTGGGCGACTTGCCCGTTACTTTCAGGCTGGCTTTGCTGGCAGGCGGCGTGGTGCTGCTCGTCACGCTTGTCGCCTTCCTCGTTACGTCGGCCCGCAACAGTGCGCTGCGGGCAGATATCGCCGCCCGCGAGGCCAGCGAGAACCTGAAGGCCAATTTCCTCGAACAGGTGGCTACCCGCGACGTCCGCATCAGGGACCTCGAAATTCAAGTCGAACGAGAACGCGAGCGATTAGGCGACCTTCTTGACGCCGAGCGCGAGAAGTCCGGCGGACTGCAGTCCGAGCTTGCAGCAATGCGCACCCGGCTCGATGAGCAGGCGCGGCAGAACGAGGCAAACCTCAAGCGCTTCCTGGAGGCGCGCCAGCAGATGACGGATGAGTTTAAGGCGATCGCCGGCGATGTGCTGCGCTCTCACAGCGAAACCTTCACCAAGCAGAACCGGGATCAGGTCGATACCCTGCTCAAACCCTTGCAGGACAAGATCACCGAGTTCCACAAGAACCTGCTCGAGGATCGGTCGGCCATGGGCGAGCGCATCCGTGCCCTGGCGGAGAGCAATCTTCAGATCACGACCGAGGCGCAGAACCTGACGCGGGCCCTCAAGGGCAACTCGCAGACCCAGGGCGCTTGGGGCGAGATGATCCTCTCGACCATCCTCGAACAGTCGGGCCTGCGCGAGGGCGAACAGTATTTCACCCAGCAGAGCCATACCGGCGAGGATGGACAGCGCGTCCGCACAGATGTCGAGATCCTGATGCCCAATGGCGATCGACTGGTGATCGACTCCAAGGTGTCGCTGACCGCCTTCGAGGCCTTCGTCAACAGCGAGGACCTCGACCGCGATCAGCACCTGCGCGCCCACATCACTTCGGTGCGCGGCCATATCACGACGCTGGGCGAAAAGACCTATCACCGCGCTGCCAAATCCAGCCTCGACTACGTGATGATGTTCGTGCCTATCGAGAGTGCCCTTGCAACCGCCATTCAGCACGATGCCAAGCTGGTCGAATTCGGCATGGGAAAAGGCGTGATGCTGACGACGCCGACCACGCTGATGACCGTATTGCGGACCGTGCGCAATGTCTGGGACATCGAAAAGCGCCACCAGAATGCCGAGGAGATCGCCGAACGCGCAGGGCAGCTCTACGACAAGGTCGCCGGGTTCCTGGGCACGATGGACAAACTCGGCGGACACCTCGACAAGGCACGCTCCAGCTTCGACGACGCGCGCAACCAGCTTTCCTCGGGCCGTGGCAATGTCGTGCGTCAGGTCGAGATGCTGCGCGAACTCGGCGCCAAATCGAGCAAGTCCATTCCTGGCGGCTGGGACGGCGGCACCGACGAAAAGCCGGCCTTGCGCGTCGTCGGTGACGATCCGGGCGATCTCAACTAACTCTTGGCCGCGCTGAGTTCGCTGCGGCTTTTCAGTACTTTATCCCCATCCTCCTGCTCGATCAGGTAGGCCGGCTCCTTGCTGCTCGCCTCGCGGGTTACCTCTGTACCCTTGATGGTGCGCGTCACTTTCTGGGTGAAGCGCTCGACGATCTTGCCTGATGCCGTGTGGGCACCCCAGGCCCAGCTGACTTTCGAACCCTTGCGAAAAGCCATTCTTGTCTCCGATCACAATCCTTTTCTCTGGCGAAACGCTTCGGAAGCCGCGGCGTTCATTGTGAAGCGAACACCAAACGGGAGACCGACCATGGTTCAGCATCACGACAATTCCGATCCGCTCATGCCCTATGACGCTACTTTCGACGCGACCGAGCAGATTTCCCTTGGCCTGCCCTATAGCCAGGACGAGATCGAAGACCTGCTCTATGGAAGCGATCGTCCGGTCGAGGAGCGGATCGACCGGCTCAAGGAAATGCGGGCTGAGCTCGCTACGCGCGAAAGCGGTGACTTCGGAGATCAGGATCCCAGGGACATGATCGGCGAAATCGATCGCGCCATCACTGAGTTAAGTGCCGACTCCGAGCAAGCCAACGAGAATGGCGAGCTTGATGCGGCTGTCGATATCGACCCTGCCGACCACCTCGACGCGCTATCGCCCGACGACGTCGATGCGCGGCAAGCCCTTATCGGAGAAGAAGAATTTTATGACGAGGAAGAGGAAGGTCCGGCGGACGACGACAATGCCTGGCACGGCAGCGACGAGTTCAAGCTCGACCTTCACTAGATCTCGGTACGCGCCCTAAGTGCTTGACTTAGCGTGCCTTCGTCGAGGTAGTCGAGCTCGCCGCCGACCGGTACGCCATGCGCGAGGCGGGTGACCCTGATCTGGGTGCCCGCCAACCGGTCGGTGATGTAATGGGCGGTGGTCTGCCCTTCGACCGTGGCGTTCATCGCCAGGACGATTTCGGTGTAGTCATGGGCACGGCCGATCAATCCATCGAGGTTGAGATCGTCGGGCCCGACGCCGTCGAGTGGGGACAGCACGCCCCCCAGGACATGGTAACGCACCTGTCCGACGCCGGCGCGCTCGAGCGCCCAGAGGTCAGCAACATCTTCTACCACAATGAGAATTCCGCTCTCGCCGCGCCGCGCGTCGGCGCAGATGGAGCAGGGACTGATGGTATCGACATTGCCGCATACCTCACAGGTCCGGACGGCTTCGACCGCCCGGTCCAACGCCGCGGAAAGGGGCAGCATCAGCTGCTCTTTCTTCTTGATCAGGTGCAGGACGGCCCGGCGGGCCGAACGGGGACCCAAACCTGGCAATCTTGCCAGCAATTGGATCAATTGTTCGATTTCTGGTCCGCCGGAAGGCATCGGATCGTCACCGCAAGAGGGAATTTGCTAGCAGACTGCTAACGTTTGGCCACGCCAATGCGTGACAGGAGACTAGAACGGCAGTTTCATGCCCGGGGGGATGGGCAGACCTGCCGTAACTTCGGCCATCTTGCGCTGGGCCTCGGCTTCGCTTTTCGCCTTGGCGTCATTGTAGGCGGCGACGATCAGGTCTTCGACCACCTCGGCATCTTCCGGCTTGAGCAGCGACCGGTCGATCTTGAGACCGCGCATGTCGCCCTTGCCCGAAAGCGAGACACTGACCATGCCGCCACCGGACCGGCCTTCGACGACCAGGTCGGCCAACTCGGCCTGCATGGTCTCCATTTTGGCCTTCATCTCGCTGGCGGCCTTCATCATGCCCATGATGTCTTTCATTCGTCGTCCTCTTCAAACGGGGGCGGGGAAAGTTCGGGAGCGGTGGCTTCTTCGCGCACCGTTACATTGACAAGCTTGGCGCCGGGAAATGTTTCCATGATCGCCTTGACCAGCGGGTCGTCATGCGCGGCCTGCGTCGCCGCCTGCTGCCGCTGTTCCTTTTCCTGGCGGATGGTCAGGCCCTCGGGAGCCTTGGTCGACACCATGACCAGCCAGCGCTGGCCGGTCCAGGTCTGCAGCCGCGCCGAGAGGGTCGCGATCATGCCCGGATCGGCGCCGTCGCTGAGCGCGACCTCGATGCGGCCCTGTTCGAACGACACCGGACGCATCGTGCTTTCGAGCGCCAGCTTGACCAGCACGTCGCGCTTGGCCGCGGCAAGGGCGATGAGGTCCTTGTAGCTCGCGACGGTCGCCAGCGCCGGCAGTACGGCCGGTTGGGCCTGGGGTTGCGCGATGACCTGTGGCTGGGCAACGGCCTGCGGGCGCGAAGCCGGCACGGGGGATGGCGCCGGAGACTCCATCGGCGCGGTATCGAGCGCCTCGACGCGCATAGCCGACGCCCCACCCGAGGGCGAACGCGACGGCAATTGCGGCGTGGACGAACCCTGCGGCAGCGTGCCCTGCTGGGTGAGCCTGGTGATCACCTCGTCGGGGCTGGGCAGATCGGCCGCATAGGCAAGGCGGATCAGGGTCATCTCGGCGGCCTGCAGCGCATTTCCGGCGCGGCCGGTTTCCTCGTTGCCCTTGAACAGGATCTGCCAGGCGCGGGTCAGCGCGCGCATCGGCAGACGGTTGGCGAGGTCGCGTCCGCGGGTGCGCTCGTCCGGCGTCAGCGAGGCATCGTCCGCCGCGGCCGGCACAACCTTGATGCGGGTAACGAGATGGGTGAATTCGGCGAGATCGGCCAGCAACGTCTGTGGATCGGCCCCGAGGTCATAGAGCTCGCGCAGCGCCGTCAACGCCTCGGCGATGCGGCCACCCATCAGATCTTCGAAGAGATCGATGATGCGCGCCCGGTCCCCCAGGCCCAGCATGGCCTTGACCGTTGCCGAAGTGACCGTGCCGTTGCCGTGGGCAATGGCCTGGTCGAGCAGGCTGAGCGAGTCGCGGGCGGAGCCTTCGCCGGCACGGACGATCATGGCCAGCGCATCGGCCTCAAAGCCAATGCCCTCGTGTCCGAGGATGGTCTCGAGATAGTCCGACATCACCTCGGCCGGAATGCGCCTGAGGTCGAAGCGCTGGCAACGGGACAGGATGGTGATCGGGACCTTGCGGATCTCGGTCGTCGCAAAGATGAACTTCACATAAGGCGGCGGCTCTTCGAGCGTCTTCAGCAGGCCGTTGAAGGCCGCCGTCGAGAGCATGTGCACCTCGTCGATGACGTAGACCTTGTAGGGTGCCGAAACCGGACCGTATTTCACCGAGTCGATGATCTCGCGGATATCGCCGATGCCGGTGTTGGAAGCGGCGTCCATCTCGACCACGTCGACATGCCGACCCTCGATGATGGCGCGGCAATGCGTGCCTTCCTTCGAGAGGTCGAGCGTCGGGTGACGGCCGGTCTCGTCTTCATAGTTGAAGGCGCGGGCGAGGATGCGCGCCGTGGTGGTCTTGCCCACGCCGCGCACGCCGGTGAGGATGAAAGCATGGTGGATGCGGTTCTGCGCGAAAGCATTGCCCAGCGTCTGCACCATCGCATCCTGCCCGACCAGGGTCGAAAAATCGCGCGGGCGATATTTGCGCGCGAGGACCAGATAGGGAGAGGTCTGGTTTTCAGCCATCCTGCCGGTCCTTGCCTCGCATGAAAGGGAATCTGCCTGTCGTCATGCCCAGACCATAGGGCAATGGTGCCCGTCCCGCAAAAGCCTGCGGCCCAAATCGCCAGATACGAACAGAGAATTGAATAGGAGGCTGGCATCGACCCGTGAGGATCTCGTTGGGGCTGCTTCCTTCCGGACCTGACCCGGTTGGCGAGGAACACGTCCGCGCCAACCTCCCGCGGCCTATATGCGGATTTTGCGGGCAGGATGCAAGAGGCAGGGTCAGATAAGCCTGATCGGGCCCGGATAGCGCGCCACGGTCTCGTCCACGGTTATCAGCTCGATGCCGACAACGGTCGCCTGCGCAATCAGCATGCGATCGAAAGGATCCCTGTGGATCAAGGGAAGGCCAAGAATGGCGACTGCGTGCTCGCTTGTGATCGGTAACTCGTCGTAGCCATTGTCGACAAGCCCGCGTCGCAACAGACGCGGGTCGGCGCGGAAATCGTCCCGACCGAGCCCGTGTTTGATGGCAACCTCCCAAAGGCTTGCCGCGCTGAACACGGGTTCCGTTTCCGGAGCGTCAAGCAGGACACGCGCTGCCGACGGCAAACGCTCAGGCTCTGCTGCGGCCCACAGCAGAATGTGGGTATCCAACAAGACCTTCATTCTGTCTCGCCGAAGAGGGCAGCTATTTCGGCCTCGCCCATGCGATCGAAATCGTCAGGCACGGTAAACTGCCCTCTCATGAAGCCCAGGCGGCGTACCTGACTGGGTTGGTCGAGGGGGACTACCTTGACCATCGGTTTACCTGCCTTGGCGATGACGAATGCCTCGCCATTCGCTGCCCGTTCCACCAGCCTCGACAAATGGGTCTTCGCGTCGTGAATGTTCACGGTAAGTGTCATTGTTCAAGCCTCGACTTAGTTTAGTAAACTTAGTCCGAGGCAACGCTTGTGACAAGGAGCAGTTTGACGGCTTGTTCAAACCGTTGTCACCTCGGAACCGCCTGACAACCGGCGACACTGCTTAACGTCGGACGTACTCTACCGTGACGCCTTCAGCGGCTCCGGCGGGCGAAGGGACGGCTGCGGGGTCCTTGTCGTGGTCAGCTGTTCTGAAACCCAGCCTTCGAGCGTGGGGTTCACGTCGATCAGCAACCAGCCGTCCTTGCGCCCGAGCACCTTGAGCTGGGTGCCGCGCGGCAGGGTCATGATCAGCGGACCCGACGTGCTGGGAGTGTGGCGAACGTTGAGCTCGGCAACATTGACGAAGCGCGGCGCATCGAGGGCCGCTGGCGCTGGCGCCGGCGCAGGGGTCGGCGTGGTGCGCGATGGTGTGGCGGATGCGACGCTGGCCGGCCGCGCTAGGGAAGCCGAGGGGCGATCGGGATTGCCGACAATGCCGAACTGATAGATGCCGAAGCCAAGAGCCCCGAGAATGGCAAGACCGATGACGTTCGAACCCTGTTGCTGCTTTTTCCTGGCCATAGACACGCCTTTCGTCACGAACGGACATTCTGGCCAAAGGGGGTTAACGGAAAGCGCAAGGATCGGGGTTGTGAACCGCTGACTAGAGCGCGCAGCTGAGTTCTTCCACAAGCGCCGCGATGGACCGCTTGCGCGCCTGGGCGTCGGCAATGATGCGATCGAGATCAAGCTGCTTTTCGATCAGGGCGGAGACGATGGCCTGGGGATCCGGCAGGGATCGGGCATCGGGAAGCTCGCCGCCGATCTCGGCCAGGGAGAAACCAAGGAGCCGCGCCCGATCGATGAACACGAGGCGCGCGACAGCACCGTCGGCATAGCTCCGATAGCCGTTCCGCTCCCGCGACGGAGGCGAGATCAGTCCCTGTGCCTCGTAGAAGCGGATGCGGGAGACCGATAGTCCGGTGCGACGGGCAAGCTCGCCGATGCGCATGTTTTTGCCTTGACCCTCAAGTGTGGTTGAGGGTTTATAGCACGTCCTCATCGCAATGACGAAGGTGAGGACATGTCCCCGAAAACTGTTGTGATCACCGGTGGCACCGCCGGTATCGGTCTGGCTGCCGCCACGGCCATTGCCGCGCGCGGACACCGGCTGATCCTCATAGGCCGCGACCATGGGCGGGGGGCGGAGGCCCTGTCCCGACTGGCGCCGCCGGCGGAGGGCGGACACCGCTACCTCCCTGCCGACCTGTCGATACGACAAGGGGTCGGGTCAGTTGTGACCGAACTGACGAAGTCCGAGGATGCCATCGACGTGCTGGCCAACAATGCCGGCACCTGGTTTCAGCGCCGGGACGTGACCGTCGACGGCGTGGAGCGGACAATGGCGGTGAACCACCTCGCCTATGTCGGCCTGACGCTGGGTCTCAAGCCGCTGCTGCTGCGGGCGCAGGCGGCACGGGTGATCAATACCGGCTCGTTCGTCTACAGGAGCGCCCGCTACCGCCCGGACAACATGCAGTCGGAGCGTCGCTTTTCCACCAATGGCAGTTATGCCGCGACCAAGCTTTACAATCTCATGTTCACGCGCGCGCTGGCCCGGCGCTGGGGCGATCTTGGAATAACGGTCAACGCCTTCAGCCCCGGCTTCGTGAATACCGGTTTCGGACGCGGGCAGGGCGGACTGCTCGAGCCATACTACCAGCTGACCCGGCGCCTCTTTGCACGTTCGCCCGAAAAGGCGGCTGAAACCCTGGTGAAGCTGGCGCTGTCCGAGGCGGTGGCGCATGTCAGCGGCGCTTATTTCGAAGATGGCCGCCAACGACCTGTTCGCGGCGACGCCGCCGACCCAATCCTGTCGGACGCGGTGCTGGACTGGAGCCTGCGGGCCGTCGGGGTCGACCGCCAGCGGGTATGAGGATAGCAACGGTTGCCACAAGCGATGAGGAGCGTGACGATGATGACCGAGGCAGAAGCCTATAGCGCGATGTTCGCATTTCTCGACGACTATTACCGGCGGACCAAATCCGACGATGTCGGGGCTTTGCTGGGGAGCATGAGCCTCATGGCCGATGGCAGGCCAGCCGACGATGCCATATGGGCCGAGTGGCTGGCCAGTGTAGCGCGGGCCAGAGCCGGCACGGTCGACGACGCGTTCCGGCTTGGGCAGTGAAGGAAGCCGAGGCGAGCCGCATCACTACCTCGTGTCGCCTCTCCCCTCGGTGTGAAATCGCAGCTATTTGAGCGTCATGCCCCGCATTGCCAAGAAGAAGCCCGAACCCAATATCACGCTTGTCGCGGAATGGTCGCTGCCGCCCGCGGCGACGCTGGGCTCGTCGGTGCGCGCCAAGGGCATCCTCCTCGAAATCCGCGCCCGGCTGCCCGTGAAGCTGCGCAAGTGTCTCGACGTGCGCGGCTCGGAGCTGGTCCTGGGCATGGAGGAGGGTGCGGAGGCTGACTTCGCCGCTGTGTCGGTGAGTGTCGAAAAGGCGCTGGTCGGCATCGAGAGCCTCGAAGTCATCCCTCGCGAGATCGAGGATATTCTCACCATCAAGACCAGCGAGCGGCATCGCTGGCTCAAGGACGGGCGCCTGCCCAGCGCCGGCACAAGGACCGTGAAGCTGCGTGGCCGGGCGCGCAAGATCACCTTCCATATCTTCGATCCGCGCATGGTCGAAGACCTTCTCAACAGCGACCGCGTCGAGACCTGGCGCGAGGAAGACGCCGAGACCAAGGCGGAAAACCGCCGTCGCGCGCTGTGGAAGGCCAAGCTCAAGCGCGAGGCGAAAAAGAACGCGACCGTGCCGCCCGAGTCCGGTCGCGACGAAGCGACGGGGCAGAAATTGCGCGGCTGGGACGAATTCGCCAGCGAATTCCTCTGAGCTCAAGGGTTCCGCTTGCCCGGCGAATAAATTCAGCCGCAAGGCTGGCTCCAAGCCAATCCCCATGCGTTTTGCCCCCACAGCACTTGCGTAAACCGCCCAAGTACGGTTCTGGTGCTGCAAGGTCCGCGACATGCGCGGCAAGGAGAGTGTGTTGACGACGCAGGAAGACCGTATCGATAGCGAACTGCATCGCATCTCAGCATCCAACGATCCCTTTGCCTCGGCCGTTCGCGCCACGCGCATGCCGATGTTGATCACCGACCCCAGCAAGCCGGACAATCCCATCGTCTTCATGAACGACGCCTTCACCAAGCTCACGGGCTATACCCGCGCCGAGGTGATGGGGCAGAACTGCCGGTTTCTCCAGGGGCCTGGCACCAACCGCGAAGACGTGACCCGCATCCGCAATGCCATTGCCCGGCGCGAGTCGATCGAGATCGACCTGCTCAACTATCGCAAGGACGGCACCTCGTTCTGGAACCGGTTGCTGATTTCGCCCGTGTTCAACGAGGCCGGGGAACTGAGCTATTTCTTCGCCTCGCAGTTCGACGTTTCGCCCGAGCGCAACCGCGTTTCCGAACTGCAGCTGTCGCACAGCGAACTCGAAAGCGAAATCGAGCGGCGCATGCTCGACCTCATGGCCAACGAGACGCGCATCCGCTTCATCCTCAATGCCGCGCGCATGGGCATCTGGACGCTGGACCTGACATCGGGCCGGCTGATCTCCTCGCCCCAGTGCAAGGTCAATTTCGGCCGCCATCCGCACGCGCCGTTCAGCTACGAAGATCTCAAGGCGTCCATTGTCGAGGAGGATCGGCTGCGCTGGACCCAGGTGATCGACGAGGCCATCGAGAGCGGCGGCGAATTCTCGATCGAGTACCGTATCCGCACGCCCGACGGCGAGCTGCGCTGGGTGGAAGTGCGCGGGCAGGTCAACCGCGATCTGACCGATACGCCCTCGATCATGTCGGGCGTCTCCATGGAAATCACCGAGCGCAAGGAAGCCGAGGAACACCGCAAGCTGCTCTCGCGCGAGCTCAATCACCGGGTCAAGAACATGCTGGCGACCGCCCAGTCGGTGTTCGTGCAATCGCTGCGCTCGGCCAAGTCGCTCGACGACGCACAGCAGATCGCCGTTGGCCGCATTCATTCGCTGGCGACGGCGCAGGACCTCCTGACCCAGGAAGGCTGGAGCAGCGCCACGCTGTCCGATGTGGTGGAGCGCTCGCTCGCGCCCTTCGAAGGCGCCGATTTCCGCATTGCCGGTCCGCGCGTCCTGCTCGGCGCCAAGGCGGTCTCGACACTGTCGCTGACCATTCACGAACTGGCGACCAATTCCATCAAGTATGGCGCGCTCTCAAGCGAAGACGGCAGCGTCACCATCACCTGGGATCTCCTCCCCGGGGAGACCGAAACGCTGCGCTTCCACTGGAGCGAAATGGGCGGGCCGCCGGTCTTGCCGCCACAGCGCCGCGGCTTCGGCTCGCGGGTGATCGAAAACATCGCCTCGGCGGAACTGGGCGGCACGGCCCAGGTTGATTTCCGTCCCGGCGGCATTCTCTACGAACTCAAGGCGCCGGTGTCGCAGCTTTCCGACAATGTCGACGCCTATTCGGGCCGTCCCGCTCCGCAGGCTTGACGGTGGCAGGGCCGGTCAGACCGGCTCCGTCGCCTTGTCGCGCGTCCGCCACTGACCATCGCGCCATTCCCGCACCGTGACCGATATCTGATCGCCGATGTCGATGAGATTGTAGGCGTTCGCCTCGCCGCGCAGGCGCGTCGATATGGCCGAGGAGGCCTGCGCCACGAGGATGGGCGCCGAAACGGCCTTGCTCAGGCCCATCGGCTGCCCTTCGCGCGCCGCATCCCTGGCCTCGTGCTTGCGCACATAGGACAGGTGGAAATGCCCCGACAGCACCAGGCGCACGCCGAGCGAGGCGAAGCATTCAAGAGCCTCGTCGGCCCGCTTCACGCGCTTGGTCTTCTGCATCATCGGCTCGGTGGGGAACAGCAGCGGGTGGTGGGCGACGATCACGCGCACCGCATCGGGCGACGCACGGTTGAAGCGTTCCTCGAGATCCTCGAGCTGGCTGCGCGAAATCGTGCCGTGGCCCCAGTTCCATTCGAGCCGCGCCCGGCGCGAGGTGCGCATGCCGACGAGCACGACCCCATTCATTTCGAGATAGGGCTCGAGATCGCGCGCGATGTATTTCTTGTAGAGCCCGTATGGGTTGAGGAAGCGACGCAGGATGTTGACCGCCGGCACGTCGTGATTGCCGGGCACTGCGAAGATCGGAGCATGGAGCTTGTCGAGGAATTCGCGCGCCTGCTCGAACTCCTCCTTGGTGCCGATCTGGGTGAAATCGCCGCTGGCGACGATGAGATCGGGGCGTTGGGCATTGATGTCGTCGGCAAAGCCGGCGGCGAGGGCCGGGTCGTGATGTCCGAAATGCAGGTCCGAGATGTGCAGAATCTTCATGCGGCCACCACCGTCTCGGTTTCGGCCGAAACTTCCGCCGGCACGATCACCGACAGCGCCTTGGGCCGGATGGTGAAGGTCAGCGGCGTCTGGAAGGTCTCGATCTCGCCGTCGAACATCACCTTGATCAGCGGCTTGCGGGTGTCGATGGTGATCTGCTGAATGCTCTCCATGCTGAGCGCCTCGTGGTCACGCCAGCGACCCAGCATCATGCCGGTCGCCAGGCGGAAGAAGTCGCGCGCCCGCAGGTGCTTGAGGATGTAGAGCGTCAGCGTGCCGCGATCGAGGCTTTCGCGGGCGAAGAACTTGCCCAAGCCCTCGTCATAGGCATTGCAGGCCACGGCCAGCGCCTGGATACGCTCGACACGCCGCTCGCCATCGCTGGGGTCGATGACGACAGCCAGCCGTCGCGCCCGCGCCAGCCGCCGGAACAGGAACCGCATGAAGGCAATCTTGACCGGAAGCGTCTCCCGGCCGCGCAGGTGCTCGCGTCCCGCGGCCAAGCTGGGAATGAGGCCGATGACGACTTTCTGCAGGAATACCCGGCCATTGACGTCGGCGACGTCGATGCGCTGGCTGCTCGGATGGGTCAGGGCGGCGACGGCGCCCGGCAGATCGAGGGGGAGGTGCAGGTCCTTGGCGACGGCATTGAATGTGCCCAGCGGCAGGATGGCCAGGTGTTTTTCCGAACCGACGAGCGCTCCGGCCAGCGCGGTAATTGTGCCGTCGCCCCCCGCGGCGACGACGATTTCAGCATCACTGCTAACCGCATCGGCGATCCGTTCGTCCATGCTGCGGCTGCAGTCTGCGTCGATACGCGCGTCGAGCCCATTTTTCTCGAACAGTTCGCCCAAGGTTTCCCTGGTGACGCCGAGGGCATGGGCTGTTCCGGAGTTTTCGTTTAGGAGAACGTAGAAGCGCTGGCTGGTCATCTGATCTCGGTCCGGTGGGGCTGGTCAGCAACGCATAGCGCGCGAAATGCGTTGCGTAAGCGACAACTGGAAATCTGCGATGCTCAACCGACTGGTCCGCTCAACCCCGATCCGCCGTATTCAAAAGTTCATCACCGCAGAAGCAGGCCTCTTGGCGTCAATCGCCATCGTCAGTGGTCTCGTGCTTGCATTCCTCAATATTGCTGACGGTGTGGCCGACGACGATCTGGTGGCGTTCGACAACGCCATCCTGATGATGTTCCGCGACCCCACCAACATCGACAACGTCATCGGTCCGGTCTGGCTGCATGAAATGGTCCGAGACATCACGGCGCTGGGGAGCTTCATCCTCCTCGGCTTCATCGTGGTCGGCGTCTGCGGCTATCTGCTGATGCTGAGACTCAAGGCCGAGGCGCTGCTGATCCTCGTATCGGTGCTGGGCGGCACGCTGATCAGTACGCTGCTCAAGATGACCTATGACAGGCCACGACCGGACCTGACTGCCATGTCGCACCAGTTCACCGCCAGCTTTCCCAGCGGCCACGCGATGCTCTCCGCGGTGACCTTCCTGACGCTGGGCGCGCTTCTGGCCCGGCTTGCCCCGAGCCGCAGCAAGCGCATCTACATCTTCAGCACCGCGATCTTTCTGACGCTGATCGTGGGCATGAGCCGCATCTATATGGGCGTCCACTTCCCCAGCGACGTCCTCGCCGGATGGTGCCTCGGCGCCGCCTGGGCATTGCTCTGCAGCGCCGTCGCCGTCGTGCTGCAGCGCCGCGGCAAGGTCATGCCCACACCGGTGGAAAACCAGGCCTGACCATGCGGTCACACAGAGATCATTTGACCTCGACGGCGGTCGCGGGCCTGTGGCCGGATCACCAACCCCGCTCAACAGTCCAAGTCGCCATTTGCCCATGACGCATGCCGAGCCCCTTGCTCAACCCCGCACCGAAGAGCAGTTCCGCAAAGATACTGCCGCGGTTCTCGATCATCCGGACTTTGGTCTGATCCATGATCGGTACACGACATCGCTCTCGTTCTACCGCGAAGCCAGCCGGCCCTTTGCCAAGCTGATCGCCAATGAGGACCGCTATCGCGCGCTCAATTTCCTGTTCACGATCTGGGCGGAGAAGGTGGGTCACGGCCTCGATGGCTCGATGACCTATGGGGAACTGCACGAAATCTGCCGTCGCGGCGAGATCTCGCCGCGGATCCTCAAGACCACGCTGTCGCTGGCGACACTCTATGGATTTCTCGAGCGCCGGCCCAATCCTGCCGATGGACGGAGCTGGCTATACATACCCACGCCGGCGATGATTGCCTTTCCGCAGCAATGGCTGATGCCGGCGGCCAACGCGCTCGACGCTTTGTTTCCGGGCCAGGACCGGTCCGGCCGCCTGGCCCAGGACTCTGGAGCGCTGGTGCATTTCCTGCGCAGTGCCGGCCGCGAGTTCGCCGCTGGCACGCAACCCCAGACCATGCAGGCCGACTTCCAGGAATTTTACGGCCGCAAGGAAGGTGGGGCCAGTTTTACCATGGGCCTGCTCGTCGCCGATGCCCAGGGCCAGCCGCCTTTGAGCCGCAGCGAAATGGCATCGCGCTATGGCCTGACAAAGAGCCAGGTGACCCAGTTGATCGCCATGGGCGAACAGAAGGGTCTGATGCTGGTGCGCAACGGCGTGCCGATGCCCACCGATCTGCTGCGGAAAAACCACGCTGAGTGGGTTGCGCTATCGCTGGCCTTTCTCGGCCACCACCTACTGCCCAATCGGGGATGAAAAAAGGACAGGCTGGAGCTCAAACCAGCCTGTCCATTTGAGGACTGCACAATTGCCCCTGTGCAGTCAGAGGATGAGGTTGGCCAGGTTGAAGAGACCCGCCCCACCCTCGATCTCATGCGCTACAACAAGCCCCCTTGCAGCAGCGCGAGAAGCCTAGATGTACGACCCGCTATTGTTACCATTCGTTTGGGTGGGCAGGCGCGGTCATTTTCGTACCCAAATTTGAAATCGACGAGTTCTGCCGGCCTCCACTAGGTTGGAACGTAACGCCGCGGCGGATGGACGAGGGTCACCAGGACCACCGAAATCATCATCAGCAGGTACCAGGAGCCGAGCTTGCTCCAGCTGACCATGGACCAGCCGTCGGCCTGATCGGGGTATATCCACGCGCGGGACCAGGTGCCGATGTTCTCGGCGATCCAGATGAACAGCGCCACCAGCAGGAATGCCAGAAGCATGGGCATGCGATGGCGAAACCGGAACACGCGGTAGTGCATCCAGCTGCGCGCGTAGAGCAGGGCAATGGCGGCGAACAGCAGCCAGCGGAAATCGAACAGGTAGTGGTGTGTGAAGAAATTCACGTAGATTGCGACCGCGACCACGGCCGTGATCCAGACCGGTGGATAGCGCGTGAAGGTGATGTCGAAGATGCGCTGGATACGCGCCATGTAGCTGCCGACGCAGGCATACATGAAGCCCGAAAACAGCGGCACGCCGGCAATGCGGATGAGGGCGTCGTCGGGGTAGATCCAGGACCCGACCGCCGTCTTGAAGATCTCCATGCCGGTGCCGACGATGTGGAAGATGAGAATGACGCGCGCTTCTTCCAGCGTTTCGAGCTTGAAGACGATCATGGCCGCCTGGATCGCGAGCGCCGCGACGAACCAGAAGTCGTAGCGGTGGATGCCGATATCGGGCCACCACAGACGGCTGACGAGGATCATGCCCAGCATCAGGCCACCGAAAAGACAGGCCCAGGCCTGCTTGCAGCCGAAGACCAGGAATTCGACGAACCCGTCGGCCAAGCGTCCGCGCGGCATGCGGGCCAGAATGCCATGCGCGGCATGGTCGATCGCCGCTTCCACACTCGTGAACCGATTGGCCATGCCCGTCCTTGCCCCGACCATTCCGTGCGTTTATGCCCTTTTAGACATTGGCGGGAGAAGGTGATCACCTTGCGCCCAAGCCAATCTACAATCCGCGCCGAATTGTGGCGCGCCGCCTGACATCCAGGAGTTCGCCTTGTCCAAACGCCGCCACCCGACATCCCTGCGCACCTCGGGCGAGGACATTGCCGTTTCGCGCAAGGCCCCGGATACCCCGCAGACGCGCAGCGCCGCCTATCGGCTGGCCTTCGCCGACGACGAATTCATGACCTCGGAGGACACCCGCGGGGTCCGGTTTCAGCTCGAATATCTCAAGCCCGAATTCCGCCTGCGTGAGCACGGCATCAATTCGACGGTGGTGCTGTTCGGCGGTGCGCGCATTCCCGAACCCGGCAAGCCGGCCTGGGCCGCCAAGAACGAAACCCAGCGCAAGAACCTCGAGGCCGCGTCACGATACTACGAGGAGGCGCGCAAGTTCGCCCAGTACGCTTCCCAGACCTCGGCTTCGCTCGGTTACAAGGAATTCGTGGTGACGACCGGGGGCGGCCCGGGCGTGATGGAGGCAGGCAATCGCGGCGCCACGGACATGGGCGCGCCCTCCATCGGCCTCAACATCGTGCTGCCGCACGAGCAGGCGCCGAACCTTTATGTGACGCCCGACCTGAGCTTCAACTTCCACTATTTCGCGACGCGCAAGATCCACTTCCTGATGCGCGCCAAGACGGTCGCCGTCTTCCCTGGTGGCTTCGGCACGCTGGACGAATTTTTCGAAGCGCTGACGCTGATCCAGACCGGGCGCATGGACAAGATCCCCATGCTGCTGTTCGGCAAGGAATTCTGGACCAAGGTCATCAACCTCGATGCGCTGGCCGAAGCGGGCACCATCGCCCCCGACGATCCCAATCTCTTCACCGTGGTCGACACGGCCGAGGAGGGATGGGACGTGGTGCGCCAGTTCTACAACCTTCCGCAGATGGGCGAGCCGAGCCCCCGCGGCGACTGAAACACGGTTGCCCCGGCCGGCTTAACGGCAATGCCACACTCTGGTTCTAAGGTGGCCCGACGCAAACTGGGGCATGCTCGTGGAACGTTTCAATCTCGTCGTCATCGGTTCGGGACCCGCCGGCCGGCGCGCCGCCATTCAGGCGGCCAAGCTGGGCAAGTCCGTGCTGGTCATCGAAAACCGCCTGCAACTGGGCGGCGTCTCGGTGCATACCGGCACGATCCCGTCCAAGACGCTCCGCGAGACGGTGCTCAACCTCTCGGGCTGGCGCGAGCGGGGCTTTTATGGCCTGTCCTACCGGGTCAAGAAGGATATCGAAGGCAAGGACCTGGGCGCGCGGCTGCGCAAGACGCTGGACTATGAAATCGAAGTGCTCGAACACCAGTTCGCCCGCAATGGCGTGCGCACCTTCGGCGGCATGGCGCGGTTCAGGGACGATCACCACGTCACCGTCACCGACCACCATGGCGAAACGCACGGCTTCGCCTTCGATCATGCCATCATCGCGGTCGGCACCGCGCCCTATCGCCCCGCCAATATCGAGTTCGACGGCCATACGGTGATGGACAGCGACACGCTGGTGACCGAACTGCGCGTGCCGCGCAGCCTCACCGTGGTCGGCGCCGGCGTCATCGGCATCGAATATGCGACCATCTTTTCGGCGCTGGACGTGCCGGTGACGATTATCGAGCCGCGCGACAACTTCCTCGATTTCATCGATCGCGAGATCATCGAGGAATTCACCCACGACCTGCGCCAGCGCGGCGTCACCATGCGGCTGGGCGGCAAGGTGGAACGGGTCGAGAAGGACGCACAGGGCTGGGCCATCGCCCATCTCGGCGATGGCAGGCAGATCCGCTCCGACATGCTGCTCTACGCGGCAGGCCGGGTGGGCGCCACCGCGGATCTCGGGCTCGAGGCCTGCGGCGTGGTGCCGGACGAGCGGGGCCGGCTCAAGGTCAATCCCGACACCTTCCAGACGCAGATTCCCCATATCTACGCTGCGGGTGACGTCATCGGTTTCCCCGCGCTGGCCTCGACCTCGATGGAGCAGGGGCGCATTGCCGCGCTGCACGCCTTCGGCGCAAGAATGCCGCCCGCACCCGACTTTTTCCCCTATGGCATTTATGCCGTGCCCGAGATTTCGACCATCGGCCTCACCGAGCAGCAGGTGCGCGAGAAGAAGATTCCCTATGAGTGCGGCGTCGCCCGTTTTCGCGAGACCTCGCGCGGCCACATCATGGGCCTGCAATCGGGTATGATGAAGATGATTGTGGCGCTCGATACGCGTAAGCTGCTCGGCGTCCATATCGTGGGCGAGGGCGCGACCGAACTCATCCATATCGGCCAGGCGGTGCTGAACCTGGGCGCCACGCTCGACTATTTCGTCGAGAACACCTTCAACTATCCCACGCTTGCCGAGGCTTACAAGATCGCCGCGCTCGACGCCTGGAACCGCATGCCGCGGGTAACGCCGGTGGCGCCCGTGGCCGACAAGGCGACGGCAACGCCCGACGCCAGCCCCGAAACGCCGCCGCCAACGGCGTGACGCTTTCTAGCCCGACCGCCCGCTCTGGTTGGCGAGGCCGCTGATCGTCGCCCTGAGGGCGGCGGGCTTGACCGGTTTGGTGACCACGGCGATGCCGCGATCCTCCGCCAGCGTGCGCACCGCCGGGCTGCGATCGGCGGTAACGAGGGCCGCGGGCAGGTGGCCGCCCAGATTGTGGCGCAGCCACTCGATGGCATCGAGGCCGGACGTCTGATCGAGATGGTAGTCCATCAGCACCAGATCGGGATACCAGCCCTCGAGCAGGCGCTCGCGATCGATCTGCTTGAGCGACAGGGCGGTGCGCACGTCGCAGCCCCAATGGACGAGGAGCCCCTCCATGGCCTCGAGGATGGCCCGCTCGTTATCGACGCACAGAACCCGGAGATTGAGCGTGCCGAAGCCAGGCTCGTTGACGGGGCCCTGCACCTCGCTGGACGGGCGCGCATTGCGCACCGCAGGCAGGTAGAGCGAAAAGCGCGAGCCGCGGCCCTCGTTGCTGTCGAGTTCGAGCGTGAGCTTGAGCGCTGCGACCAGGCGCTGCACGATCGAGAGCCCCAGCCCCAGCCCCTGGGCCATGCGCGCGCCCCGCTCGAGCCGCGAGAATTCGGCGAACAGCAGGCGGTGCTGATCGCGATTGAAGCCGATGCCGGTATCGACGACATCGAGCCGCAGCCGGTTGCCGCGCCGCCGCAGGCCCACCAGAACCTTCCCGCCCACCGGCGTGTACTTGATGGCGTTGGAGACCAGGTTCTGGACAATGCGCCCGACCAACGACCGATCGGCCAGGATGGCCCCACGGGTGGGCACGATGCGCAGCGAGATAGAGCGCTCGCGCGCCATGGGGCCGAATTCCACCTCGATCTTCTTGAGCAGGTCCTGTGCCTGGATCGGCGTCGGGGCAGGCTTGAGCGCGCCGCTGTCGATGCGGGAAATGTCGAGCAGCGCCGACATGATGTCTTCCACCGCCGTCAGCGACGCCTCGATGGAATTGGCCAGTTCGGCGAAGGCGGTGGACTTGGCGCGCTCGATCAGCGTCGAGGTGTAGAGGCGCGCCGCATTGAGCGGCTGCAGCAGATCATGGCTGGCGGCGGCGAGAAAGCGCGTCTTGTCGTGGTTGGAGGCGTCGGCCTTGGCGCGGGCCAGTTCCAGCTCGGAATTGACCTGCTTGAGCGCCGACGTGCGCTCTTCGACGCGCAGCTCCAGCGTCTGGTTGATCTGTTCGAGCTGCTGTTCGGCGCGCACCCGTGCGGTGACATCGGTGAAGCTGACGACCAGGCCCCCATCGGGCAGACGGCTCGAATGGAATTCCAGCGATTGGCCGGCATTGGCGGTGCGCTGGGTGACCGTGGTCGGCGCACCGGTCAGCACCCTGATCCGGTCGATGGCCAGTTGTGCCGCATCACCTTGTCCCAGATCGCCGCGCTCGGCCATGAAGAGGGCAATGTCGAACAACGCCGATCCCGGACGGACCAGATCGGCCGGCAGGTCGAGCAGCGTATTGTAGCGCCGGTTCGACGCGACCAGCCGCATTCCGGCATCGAACACGGCGACGCCTTGCGGAATATGGTCCATGGCGAGGCTGAAGGCCCGCACCGGATCGTGGTCTAGCAGCGTCATGGGCGGCTTCGCCCTCCTGGTCGGCGTGTGCCGCTGTTATCGACCCCGCCCGGCATCGGCGCAAGACCGCCATTGGGCCCATTGCATTTGCCCTCGAACCGCTGCAATCCTCGCTCGGGCTACCATTCCGGCTCGATGCATGGCGCACGAGGGAACCTCAGGGGGTTGAAATGAGCGTGTTCAAGGAATTCCGCGATTTTGCCATCAAGGGCAATATGATCGATCTCGCCATCGGCGTGATCATCGGCGCCGCTTTCGGCGCCATCGTCTCCTCCATTGTCGACGACATCTTCATGCCGCTGATCGGCCTGATCATCGGCGGCATCGACTTTTCCAACCTGTTCATCGTCCTCTCCAACCCGGACAATGTCGCCGTTCCGTCCGTCGCCGCGGCCAAGGCGGCAGGCGTGGCCACGCTCAATGTCGGCCTCTTCATCAACGCCGTGGTGAAGTTCACGATCATCGCCTTCGTGCTCTTCATGGTGGTCAAGGGCATCAACTCCATGAAGCGCGAAGCCGCCAAGGAGCCGGTGGAAACAACGCCTGCACCGACCAAGGAAGAGGTGCTTCTCACCGAAATCCGCGACGCGCTGCGCGCCCGCAATCCCTGAAACAACGAGCCGGCCGCGCGCCGGCTTTCTTTTACGTGGGATTTAGGAATAAAGTCATTGACTTTGCATTTGAATGAAAATATCCCTATACGTAGGTAGTTGATCCTATGTTTATTGCGTGTTCATCCGTATCGGACAGAGCCACCACTTAGGTCAATCTACACTTGCGGGACACCTGGGCGGAGGTGCAACGGCGGCGGCCTTCCGGTTTGCCGAGCGGCTCGTTGTGCGCCTGGTCTTGTCCAGTTCTGGATGAACCTGCCGAAGAGGCCATGGCATGAACACGCATACATACTACCACGCCTTTCTCAATCGGGACCGCCTGGTCCACATTGCCGATCCCGATCCCAGTGTCTGCGAAGCGCTCAGTGTCCTGTTCCGGCTCGAGGGTTTCCAGACCATTTTCTCGCTCGAAACCGCGCATTTCCATGCCGCGCTCGAGCGTCGCCACCCCGACGTGGTCATCGCCAATCTCGAACAGGGCGAGGAAAGCGGTCTCGCCATCCTGCGGCGCGTGAAATCCATGCGCACCGGCGTGCCGGTGGTGATGCTGGCCAACGAGCCCATGGTCGAGGCCGCCGTCACCGCCATGAAAATGGGCGCGACCGACGTTCTGACGCGACCCATCGACAGCGAGCACCTGCTCACCATCGTCCGCGATGCATTGCGCAAGGATGTGCATCTGGGCGCCATGCAATCGGGCTCGCGTCCGGTGGAGGTGCGCGGTTTCTCTCAACTGACGCCGCGCGAGCGCGAAGTGTTGCAGCTGATCACCAATGGTCAGTCCAACAAGGAGGCGGGGCGCGAACTGGGCATTTCGCCCAGGACGATCGAAGTGCACCGCGCCCGCGTCATGGAAAAACTGGGCGCCCGCAATACAGCCGACCTGATGCGGATCGTGCTCACCAGTTGAGCCGCGTGGGCGAAAAGCACCCGCGGCGACGCCTGCAGGTGGCGGCACTAGCGCGCCACGATCTCCTTGCGCGGATGTTCGGTGCGTCTCAGTGGCGGTTGCGGTCTCGACCGAATGTTCTGGCGCAGACTGGGCTTGGACTGTATTTGTCTGGAAATTATAGTTATTTTCTAAGGCGTATCCGCTACCATCCCGGAAAAGGTGGGGCCAATGTCCAGGGACCTGTTCGCCAGTTTTGCGGTCGTCGCCCTCTTCGTTGCCATCTGGGCGCTGAGCCAGGAATGGATACGGACGTGGCCGCGCCGGTGGCGCATGCTCGGCGCCGGGCTCTACATGGGCCTGGCTGCAGTCGTCTCCATGATGATGGCCGTTCACTTCACCGTCGGCGTCCTCTTCGATCTGCGCAGCGTCGTGCTCGGCCTCGCGGGACTATTCGGCGGGCCGGTTGCGGCAGTGATTTCAGGGGTGATCGCGGCCGCCTATCGCATCTGGTTGGGTGGTCCTGGACTGACAGCCGGGCTTGTCACCATTGCCGCCGGGTGCCTGTCCGGGTGGATCGCCTTTGCCCTGCGCAAGCAATTCGGGTCGTGGCCAGCGGCACTCACTGTCTTTTCGGTGTTGCAGGCGTCGGTTCCCCTCAGTGCCATGCTGTTCCTGCCCGCAGAGATCAGGGCGCTGGCGTTTTACGGTGTCTTTCTCCCGCTGATGGCGTGGTCGTTCCTGGCAGCGCTGCTGTCGGGCAATGGTATCGAGCTGAGCCGCCGAAGGGGCTGGCTGGCCAATATGCTCAAGGACGCCATCCGTCAGGCGCCGGATTCCTTCTATATCAAGGATCGGAACAGTCGATTCGTGCTGGCCAATTCCGGCGCCGTCCGGGCCCTCGGCGCCCGCGATATCGATGACGCGCTCGGCAAGACAGACTTCGATTTCGACGCCCCCGACCACGCGGCCGTCCTGTTCGATGCCGAACAAGAGGTGATGCGGACAGGCGAGCCGATCGTCGACCTGGAAGAAACGATCCGCTCACACGATGGCACGGTGCGAACCTATGTCACCACGAAATCGGCCATCCGCAATGCCGATGGTTCGGTGGCGGGCCTCGTGGGCTTCACCAAGGACTTCACCGAGCGCGTGGCGCTCGAGCGTCGGCTCCAGGAGCAGCAGGACGACCTCGACGTGGTTTTGAGCGGCATGTCGGATGGCATCGCGCGGTTCGACCAGGACAACCGCCTCATGTTCCAGAATGCCAATTATGCCGGGCTCTTCCCCAAGACCGGGGCGGCCCGACGGCCCGGAGCTGCCCTTGCGGACATTCTCGATGCCGTGCTCGCCAGTGGAGAACAGATCGTCGATCCGGAGATGCGTGCGGAATGGAAGGCGCGGGTGCTCGCCAATACAGTCACCGGCGGCGAAGAGCAGGTGCAGATGGCCGACGGCCGCTGGCTTCGCATCCGGACCCAGCCGCTGATGGGTGGAGGCGCTGTGGTCATCGTTTCCGACGTGAGCGCGTTCAAGCGCGCGGAGTTCGAGCAGACTGCGGCGGCGCGGCAATTCCGGCTGCTGGCGACGACGGACGGCCTGACGGGCCTGCACAATCGTCGCGACTTCGACGAGGCCCTGGCGCGCGAGTTCAGCGGCGGACGCGCCGGACACGGCATCATCAGCCTCCTGATGATCGACATCGATCACTTCAAGAAGTTCAATGACTTCTACGGTCACCTGGCGGGCGACGAATGCCTCAGGCGGGTGGCCGAATGCATCGGCCAGGCCTGCAAGCGCGAGGGCGACGTCGCCGCGCGCTATGGCGGGGAGGAATTCGCGGTGATCCTGCCGGGCACTGATCCCACCGGCGCGGCCGTGGTTGCGGGGAACCTGCTCAAGGCCATCGCCGGGATGCAGATACCGCATGAAGCGAGCGCCTCCGGTGTCGTCAGCGTCAGCATTGGCATTGCCAGTGGCGACGTGATCCATTCCGGCGCGACCGAACTCCTCAAGGCCGCCGATGCGGCGCTCTATCAGGCCAAGAGCGATGGCCGCGACCGGTTTGTCGCGACCCGGCTCTAGTTCCCGTCAGCGCCGTCTGGCGATGGGCCAGCTGACGGCGACGAACAGCAGGCCGGCCGCCACCAGGACGAAGGCTATCCCGAGGCTCCAGTGCTGGGCCACGAAGCCGATGGCAGCGGGACCGGCAAGGATGCCTGCATAGCCAAGAGTGGTAATGGCGGCGATCGCCAGACTGGGGGGCATGCGGGTCTGGTTGCCGGCTGCGGTGAACAGCACCGGCACGATATTGGATGCGCCGATCCCCACGAGCAGGAAGCCTGCAAAGGCAAGCGGTTGCGCCGGCGCAAAGACGGCCAGCAGGAAGCCGGCCGCCGCTACGAGACCGCCCCCCACCACGACCTTCATGCCGCCCAGCGTGCGGACGATGACATCCCCGGTCAGTCGGCCCAGCGTCATGGCGATGGCGAACATGGTGTAGCCGAAGCCCGCCTGCGCAGGGTCCACCTGATGCGTGCCGATCAGGAACAGCGCGCTCCAGTCGAGGATGGCGCCTTCGCCGAGGAAAACCAGGAAGCACAGGAGGCCGATGAAGATGACGATGCCCTTGGGAACCACGAAGAGGGGCGTGTCCCCGGCCTCCTGGTTGCCATAGGGCAGGAGCCCGGGGAAGGAGAACACCAGAAGCCCGACAAGCATGGCGCTGATGACCAATGTCGCCGCCAGCGGGGCCATGCCCGCCGCGAGAATGAGGCTCACCCCGCCCGCACCGACGATGCCGCCGAGGCTGAACAGGCCATGGAAGCCCGGCATCATGGTGCGGCCGCTGTCCTTTTCCACCATGACGGCCTGAATGTTCATGGCCACGTCGACCGTGCCGACGCTGGCCCCGAAGAGCGCCAATGCAATAGCGAGGCCGGCTACGGTGTCGACGATGGCGAGGAACGGCAGGACGATGGCAACGGCAATCGAACTGGCGACGATCACGGCGCGGCAACCGAAACGGCTGGCAAGGATGCCGGTGATCGGCATGGCGATGATTGATCCCAGACCAAGGCACAGGAGCAGCAGGCCAAGGGCGCCATCTTCCACGCCGACCCGTGCCTTGGCGAAAGGCACGAGCGGCGCCCAGGCCGCCATGGCAAGACCTGCCACCAGGAAGACGGCGCGCGTGGCCCATTGCTCGCGTTGGCCGGTCGCCGCGTGAAGGGGTGCGGTGGAATGGGTTATGTCGGACATGAAAGACACTCGTATGGATGAGGCCGCGTGATCAGACGCGGGTGAAGATGGCGCGAGACGACAGCGCGATGACCACCATCGCTGCGCAGAGGGTGAAGAAGGCGGTCTGCAGGCTCGTTGCGTGGGCGATGAGGCCGATTGCGGCCGGGCCGGCGATGATGCCGACATAGCCAACCGTCAGGACCGATGCGACGGCCAGATTGGCGGGCATGCGCCGGGTTCTGCCGGTCAGCGTGAAGAGGATCGGAGCAATGTTGGAAATGCCGGCTCCGACCAGCAGGAAGCCAGCAAGCGCCATGAGGGGTGACGTAACGAGCAGGCTGACAAGGAAACCGAGCGTCGCCAGCATCGCGCTGCCAATCAACAGCCTGAGGTCGCCGATCGCGGTGCGGAGGCGGTCGCCCAGCAATCGGCCCGCCGTCATGGTGATCGCAAAGGCGGTATAGGCAAAGCCGGCCAGCCCGAGATCGGCATCGTGCGCCTCGATCATGAAGAGGGCACCCCAATCGAGCACGCCGCCTTCGGCCAGCATGGCGAGAAGACTGAGCACGCCGATCGCCAGAACCACGCCTCGGGGGACGATGAACGCGGGCGGGCGCTCACCACCATTGTCGGCAAAGGGCAGGAGACCGGGCCGGGCGAGAAGCAAAAGCCCCGCCATGGCCACCGAGACGATTACCGCTGCATGCAGCGGCTGCACACCCTGGGCGAGCAGCATGGCGATAGTCGCGGAGCCGATGATGCCGCCCAGGCTGAACATGGCGTGGAAACCCGACATGAGCGCAACGCCCTCCTGGCGCTCGACCAGTACCGCCTGCAGGTTCATGGCGACCGAGGTGCAGCCCATGACGACGCCGAACAGCAACAGCGCCGGCATCATGGTCCAGAGCGTTCCGGCGGTGGCGAGCAGCGGCAGCATCAGGCACAGTCCGGAGGCAGAGGCCGAGATCACCTGCCGGCAGCCGTAGCGCGACGTCAGGAATGCGGTCATCGGCATGGCGACGATGGAGCCGACGCCCATGCAGAGCAGCAACAGGCCCAGTGTGCCCTCGTCGATCCCCAGCCGTATCTTGGCGACAGGGATCAGCGGCGCCCAGGCGCCAAGCACAATGCCGCCCAGGGCGAAGATGGCGCGCGTGCCGATCCGCTGGGGTGATGCGCCGGTAAATGCGATGGTCATGACGGGTCTCCGATGAGACCACAATTGCAGAATGTGCATAAACATGCAATATCGTGCACAAACAGGAATTGAAGATGCTGAACGACGAACGGTTGGACCGGATCAAGGACATGCTGAATGCCGATGGCCGCGTGGTTGCCAATGATCTGGCAGCGACATTCGGCGTTTCGGAAGACACGATCCGTCGCGATCTGCGGGAACTGGCCAGGCTGGGGTTTTGTCGCCGGGTTTACGGCGGCGCGCTGCTGCCGTCGCCCGACACGGGCGCCCTGGCCGTGCGTGCCACCGAACGGCAGGGAGCCAAGGCAAGCCTCGCGCGCGCCGCAGTCGCCCAGCTCAAGAGTGGCCAGACCGTTTTCATCGACGCCGGCTCGACCAACCTCGCCATCGCCAGGGCGCTGCCAACGGACCTGCGGCTGACCGTCGTCACCAACGCACCGGCGATCGCGACGACCTTGTCCGATCACCCCCAGATCGAAGTCATCGTGCTCGGCGGTCTGTACGATCAGGGGAAGGGCGCCTGCCTCGGGCCGCAGACGATCCGGGAGGCCACGCAGATTTTTGCCGATCTCTTCGTTCTGGGTGCCTGCGGCGTCGATGCACGTATCGGCGTCACCGCGCTCGATGCCGGCGAGGCCGAGGTCAAGCGCACGATGATCGCCCAGAGCAGCCTGCTGCTGATCGCGGCGACGGCGGACAAGCTCGGCACGGTGGCGCCGTTCCGCATCGCCGAGCCGTCACGCATCGATCATCTTGTCGTCGAGGATGGCATCGGCGATGTCTCGGGCTTTGCCGCGCTCGACATCGCCATTCACCGGGCCGGCGACTAGCCGCCGAGGCTGGGAAGGGTCAGGTCACCCGAGGTCAGCTTGCTGGCCGTGATCGCAGCGTCGGCGCGCTCGCGCGGCAGCTCGAGGCTGGTCCAGACGCTGACCAGCGCATGCCGGAGCTCGAAGATCATCTCGTCGGTATGGAGCGGTGTCGGCGTGATGCGCAGGCGTTCGGTGCCCTTGGGCACGGTCGGGTAATTGATCGGCTGGATGTAGATATTGTGCTTGTCGAGCAGCATGTCGCTGGCGGCCTTGACGGCGCGCGCGTCGCCTACGATCAGCGGCACGATATGGGTCGAGGTTTCCATCACCGGCAGGCCGGCATCGGCGAGGATTGCCTTGGTCAGCCGGGCCTGGCGCTGATGCATGATGCGCTCTTCGCCATTGCCCTTGAGATGCTCGATGGAGGCGCGGGCGGCCGCGCACAAGGCCGGGGGCAGGGCCGTTGTGAAGATGAATTCGGGAGCGTACGAGCGCACCGCGTCGATGATGGCGCGATTGGCGGCGATATAGCCCCCCATGACCCCAAAGCCCTTGGCCAGCGTGCCCTCGATCACGTCGATGCGTTCCATCAGGCCTTCGCGCTCGGCAATGCCGCCGCCGCGCGGGCCGTACATGCCCACGGCATGGACTTCGTCGATATAGGTGAGGGCGCCGAATTCCTCGGCGAGGTCGCAGATTTCCTTGATGGGGGCGATATCGCCATCCATCGAATAAACGCTCTCGAAGGCAATGAGCTTGGGCCGCTTGCGATCGACCTGGCTGAGGAGTTCGCGCAGGTGCGCCACGTCATTGTGCCGGAAGATCTTCTTTTCCATGCCCGATTGACGCACGCCTTGGATCATCGAGGCGTGGTTGAGCTGGTCCGAGAAGATGATGCAGTCGGGCAAAAGCCGCGCAATGGTCGAGAGCGCGGCTTCATTGGAGACGAAGCCCGAGGTGAAGACCAGCGCCGCTTCCTTGCGGTGCAGGTCGGCGAGCGAGCGCTCGAGCTCGACCAGCGGGCGGTTGGTGCCGGAAATGTTGCGGGTGCCGCCAGCGCCGACGCCCATCGTGCCGGCGGTCTGCTGCATCGCCTGCACGACCTTTTCGTGCTGGCCCATGCCGAGGTAGTCGTTGGAGCACCAGATGGTGATTTCGCGGGCATTGTCCGCATCGTCGCGATAGACGGCGCGGGGAAAGCGCCCGGCGATCCGTTCGAGGTCAGCAAACACGCGATAGCGCTTCTCCGACCGCAGCGTGTCCACTGCATCCTCGAAAATTCCGCGATAATCCATGAGGCCGTTCCTTTGCGAGCGCAGATCCGGCGGGGCGGCCGATCGCTGCTCTCTATGGTCTACCTAGTCCCCGGGACGCCGTATTGACATATGTCAATTCGACGCGCTGGCGCGCCAAGCCCTTCACGCCATTGGGAAGCGCCGGTCAATTTAAGAGCAATTCTAAAGTAAGCGCCAATCTCTGCCAACCACCGATATGGGTGGGGTGCGCAGCTGTCTCATGTGGCATTCGCGCCCGGCCTGCATCGCAGGTTAACCGCAGCGCGCGGACCATGTTGATAGTTTGTTCCGACTGCGCTTAGATCAACCTGTCCGGTGGGGCGGACATGGGGGGAGTTTTGGCGTGAAGAGTTTTTCTTCGTCGAGTTTCGCCGGCCAGCATTCTGACGCAATGGCACTGGCGCATGCCGCCGTGCAGCGCAATCCGCAGGCCCTGTTCACCGATTTCCAGTGGTTTCTCTACAAGGGCCAGGACACGGTGTTCTTCACCGCCTTCTCGACCCAGAGCTACGACCGTGACCGGCTGGGCAACATGGTCGCCGAGATGATCGCGCTGGCGCCGCAGCTGACCCACGGATTCGTCGGCGCCGAACCGGGACAGCCCTTTCCGAAGCATCTGCTGGACGCCATCACCTCGGTGGAAATCGTCGACGAATTCGACGGCTACCCCGACAAGTGGCTGAGTAAGTCTTCCGATATCTTCGAGCGTGAGGACCTGCCGCTGTTCCGCGTCATGGCTGCGGTGCGGCGCGACGGACCCGACGCGCAGGGGCGCGCCGCAGTGTTGCAGGTGCGCTCCAGTCACGCCCTGCTCGAGGGCTCCGATTCGGCGCTCCTCACCCGCTCGGCTGCCGCCGGTCACGGCGTCCAGTCCGACAAGTCCAACAAGCTGCCGTTCGGCGAGCGCATGAAAAGCGCGCTGCGCGGCGGGCTCACCGCCTTCATCTATCTGGTGCTCGCCAACATCCTGGCGCCCCGGGAACAGCCCTGGGGCTTCCGGACGCTTGCCATCGAGCGCCACCGGCTGCGCCTCCTCGCCAACAAGCTCGGCGTGCGCCAGCGCTCGCTGATGTTCGCACTCGTGACCCATGCGCTCAACGGCGAGGGCGCCGAAAAGCACATGAGCAAGAAGGTCATCGGGGCCGCCTACACAATGCTCGATACCAAGCGGAACAATACCGACGACGACTTCTTCCGCGTCAGGGCGCTGGAAGCCAAGTTCCAGGTCATGGATGATTTCGTTGAATATGTCCGCGCCGTCGATAACACCGTGGCCGGCATCGAACAGAAGGACATCACGTCCTTCCAGGTGGTGATCAACGCCATGTTCAAGGCCATGCGCACGCTCAACCGCGTGATCCCGGCCCTGCCCAACAAGCGCTTCTGGCGCTTCAACGGCGGCATGCACATCGTTCTGACGCTGGTGCCGCCGCACCGAACCTACGGGCCCATGACCCACGGCATGGTCGAGCCGCTCTATTGCGGCGCCTGGCATACCGAGGTGAACATCTGCACCTTTTGTCCGGGCCGGGAATACGTGACGCTCAACTTCTCGATGGAGCAGCGCCACATCGCCCATGTCGACAAGATCCTGGGCCTTCTCGACGAGGTGGAACGACGAGACGTCGGTCCCCACGTCATGGCTCCGTCGGTAGAGCGCCTTCGCTAGCGGGGCTGCTCGCGCCGCAGCACGAAGAAATAGGGCTTCGACGAGCCGCGCATGTCCATGGCGCCGACGACGGTGTCGGCGTCAACCGTGCGGAACACATCGTTGATCGGCAGCGCGTCGTAGATCATCGTCGCCGAAACGACGCCGCGAAATTCCGTCATGCGCAGCCGCGCCCGTGGCTTGTCCGTACCTGCCACAAGCGAGGCGAGGCGGACCACCTGCCGGGAGGCCAGTCGTTGCGCGAGGCCCACACGCGTCGTCAGCAGGGACATCGGCAGCCAGGCCGGATTGAGGGCAAACAAGCGCCCCCCGGCTTGCGAGAACACCAGGGGATGAGCGCTGTCGGCGTCATCGAACCGCTTGCCGTGCCAACCGGCCCTGGCCAGGAGACCATCCATCGGGTGGCCCGTCGGCAACTCCGTCCCCCGCCAGTTCCCCAACATGTCCGTGATGACCACTGGCGGCAGCCCGTCAAACCATGCCAATGCGGTTTCGGTCGTCGTACCGTGTTCAAGCTCGATGAGCTGCGATTGGCGTTCCGAGATCTCTGCCACTTGTCCCCCGTCCATCTGGTCCGGCGACATAAAGATGACGTGCGATCATTGGCAACCGAAACGCCGGCAACAATTTCTGACGTACGTACATCAAATCACTTGCCGCGTTTGGTTTCTCCGGGTTATCTGGCATTGTTCCTCTTCTGCGGATCATGCGTCATGTCCGAATTCGCCAGCTATCCCAGCCTCGACAATCGCCCCGTCATCATCTCAGGCGGCGCCTCTGGCATCGGGGAGGCCATGGTCCGGGCTTTTGCGGCGCAGGGCGCGAAGGTCGGCTTCGTCGATATCGCCGTGGAAGCAGGCGAAGCGCTTGCATCCGAGCTTCGACAGAAAGGCCAGACGGCGCGGTTCATCCGCTGCGACGTCACCGATATTGCGGCCTACCAGTCGGCGATTGCCGAACTCGCTGCCGCTCACGGCGATGCGCTGGTGCTGATCAACAATGCCGCGCATGACCAGCGCCATCTCTGGAACGAAGTGACGCCCGACGACTGGGACCGGCGCATGGCGGTCAACCTCAAGCACGCCTTCTTCGCCACCCAGGCGGTTGCACCTGGAATGGCCCGAGCGGGCAGGGGCGCGGTCATCAACTACGGCTCGATCAGTTGGATGGTCATGACGCCGGGTCTGCCGGTCTATGAAACCGCCAAGGCCGCGCTGCATGGCCTGACGCGATCCATGGCGCGCGAACTGGGTCCCTCGGGCATCCGGGTCAACACGCTCGTGCCCGGTGCGGTCATGACCCAGCGCCAGCTCGACCTCTGGATTTCTCCCGAAGCCCTGACCGACATCAAGGAAAACCAGGCCATTCCCCAAGCCTTGTCGCCTGACGACTGCGCGCGGCTGGCGCTGTTCCTCGCGGCCGATGACAGTGCCATGATCACCGGACAGCACTTTCTGGTCGATGCCGGATGGGCCAATACCTGAGCGGCGTTCATCAGGCGTTCATCACTTTTCCCTCATCACGCTCCTGCCTTAATCAGGGGCAACACAAGGCCACTATCCGCGAATCCTTTTGGGGGAAGCATATGAAGTCGAAGGTTCTCGTCGCCCTGGCAGCGACGCTGGCGCTCAGCGCCTGCACCACCACCAATCCCTATACCGGCCAGTCGCAGCTCTCCAACACTGCCGGGGGCGCATTGATCGGGACGGGCGGCGGCGCGATTGCCGGCGCGATCGTCGGTGCGGCCGTGGGCGGTGATCCGCGCGTCGGCGCGCTGATCGGCGCAGGCGTGGGTGGCCTGACCGGCGCAGCCATCGGCAACTACATGGATCAGCAGGAAGCCGAGCTGCGTGCCCAGCTTCAGGGCACCGGCGTTTCGGTGACCCGTGTCGGTGACCAGATCATCCTCAACATGCCGTCCAACATCACCTTCGCCACCGATCAGTCGACGGTCCAGCCGCAGTTCAACCAGACACTGGTCTCGGTCGCCCTCGTGCTCAAGAAGTTCGACAAGACCATCGTCGACGTCTACGGCCATACGGACTCGACCGGTTCGAGCGAGCACAATCTCTCGCTCAGCCAGCGCCGTGCCGTGGCCGTTGCCACTATCCTGTCGAACCAGGGCATCGATCAGCGCCGCTTCTACATCGAGGGCAAGGGCTCCTCCAGCCCGATCGCGTCCAACGCCAATGAATCGGGCCGCGCGCAGAACCGTCGCGTGGAAATCCAGCTCTCGCCCATCCGCGGCTGAGGACTGTACGCCAACGAAAAAGGCGCGCCGTGGTGGCGCGCCTTTTTTGTTCTTCGGACCCGCTATTGCGCGGGCGTTTCGACCACAGGCTCGACAACAGGGGCCGATGTCGGCGTGCCAGGCTGCATATCCGTTCCGGGAGCGCCCGAAAAAATCTGCAGCACCAGCAGGATGGCTATGATGATACCGAGGGCGCCAAGGCCGTAAAGCCACCAGTTGGTGGGGCCAGTCGCGCCGGTGGTCGGATCGTGTTCGCCTGCGACCTTGAGCCCCGAGCCATCCGGAACGTCTAGCCGGGAGCCGTTTTCGTCGACCATGTGATCGACCTTGGCCACTTGGGGTGAATGCAGTTCGCGCGGTTCGGCCATCAGAAATCTCCCTTGAGAACGGTCTGTGTACCCACGCCGCGTTCCACGCCGTCGCGGACCTCCGCGATCGCCGCGTCGATTTCTTCAGGCTCGAAGGCGACGGGATCGCCTTCCGCCTGCGCGCCGGTTGCCTCTGCCTTGAGCTGATTGAGCAGATCGAGCTTCTCGCGTGCCGTAAACAGCGTATGGTGGGCAATCTGCATGGGATTGAGCTCGTCCTTGCCGCCCATGCGCTCCTTGAGTGTATCGAAGACCATTTTTCGTCTCCTGAGAATTGGAATTGACCTCGCGGGCCTTGTGGAAGGGAATGCCCCAGGCGGGGCGTAAGTTCCTTCGCCGTCCTTCCGCCTCGCCCGCTTAACCCGGCCTTGAGGAGTTGCGCCCTACCAGTAGGATGCGGAGGATTGCGAGATGAGCCGGGTCATCGGCTACCTGATCGACGGATCGCACGAGCGCGGCTTCAAGCTCTCAGTCTGGGCCGTGGTGTTTCTGGTGCTGCTCGGCCTCTCCACCTGGCTCGTCTCCGAGCAGGTCGCATCCAGCATGCGCGCCGAAACCCAACGCAGCCTCGCCGGCTATGAACAGTTGCGGGCGAACCTGCTCTCCACCTTTACCGAAATGGACCGACGCCTCACCCAGCCGGCATGCTCGCCGGCCTATCTGCAGGAAATGCGCCGCATCGCCTTTCTGCCCGATGGCATCAACGAACTGCTCTACGCCCCGAATGGCGTCGTGCGCTGTTCGGTTAATTCCGGCGTGCTCGATGTCCCCAAGGCCCTGGGCGCGCCCGACATCGCCTCGGACAACGCCTTCGACATGGCCTTCTGGCTCGATATCGATCTCGATTTCCTCGGGCTGCCGGGACTGACCGGTACGCTTGCCCAGCGCGGCAACCTGGCGATGATCATCCCCAAGCAGCCGCTCCCCACGTCGACCCCGCGCTGGATGGACCAGGAACTGGTGTTCCGCTTCGGTGAGGATGTCTGGAAGCATCGCGAAGGCCGCTCAGGCATCTATGCCGAAGCGCTGCAGGAGGAAGGCCCGGCGCGCTTCGCCATGTTGCGGGGGGTGTTCTACCAGGTCTCCTGCGATACCGGCGGCATTCACTGCGTCGCCGGCCGCAGCACGATCGGCCAGCTTTTCAGCTTTGGCTGGCTGACTGTGGCGGTGGCCCTGCTGGTCTGCGGCCTGGTCGCGGCCTGGGTGGCGCGGCAGGTCTACAGCATCGCCCAGCGCTACTGGTCTTTCGAGGAGCGCTTCCTGCGCCACTTCGAGAAAGGTTCGGTGATTTGCGCCTACCAGCCGCTGCTGGACCTCAAAACGAACATAGCAACCGGCTGCGAGGTGCTGGCGCGCTGGAAGGATGTGGACGGCACCATCGTGCCGCCCGACCGTTTCCTGCCCATCATCGAGGCCCACGGACTGACCGAAAGGTTCACCGGCATGGTCGTCGGTCACGCCTATGCGGATTTGTCGATGCGCTTGCCCAAGGGCATCCGCCTGCAGGTCAACTTCAACATCTTCCCGCAGGATCTCGACGCCAGCCGGCTGATCCCGCTCTTTGCTCCACTGCTGAGCGAGGACTCGCCGTTCAAGGTCGTGGTGGAGATCGTGGAGACCGCCGAAATCAACCCCGAGACCGCCCAGGTCGAAATCGAGCGTCTGCGTGCCGCCGACATGCATGTCTATCTCGACGACTTCGGCGCCGGCTATTCCTCCATGCACAATCTGGCGGCGCTCTCCATCGATGGCGTCAAGCTCGACCGATCCTTCGCCATGGCCCCACATCATTCGGTGCTGTCGCGCATGCTCGACCACGCCATTGATCTGGTCCAGGCATCCGGCCGGTCACTGGTGGTGGAAGGCGTGGAAACCAAAGAGCGGCTGAACCACCTGCGCGCGTCGGGCGTCGTCGACTTCGCCCAGGGTTTCGGCATTTCGAGGCCGCTATTGATCGACGCCTACGTGGCGTATCTCGGCAAGCACGGTCCCCGCCCGTCCAGACGCCCCACTCTCGTCGCCTGATCACAAATTCGCATATCGCGAAACTTCCCGCGCCAGTCTGCGTTCACCCCGCACACCCCAACGCAAGGAGGAAAACAATGGCCTATGATGACAATCGCGTCGCCACTGCGGACGTCAAGGAAACCCATGACCTCATCGCCTCGGACAAAGTTGAAGGCACCAAGGTCTACGACCTGAGCGGCGAGCATATCGGCTCGATCGAGCGCATCCTCGTCGAAAAGCGCAGCGGCAAGGTTTCTTATGCCGTTCTGAGCTTCGGCGGCTTCCTCGGTATTGGTCACGACCACTACCCGCTGCCCTGGTCGAAACTGGAATACGACGAAAGCCTCGGCGGCTATCGCGTCGATATTTCCAAGGACCAGCTCGAAGGCGCGCCCAAATATGAGCGCGAGGACGATGCCTTCTGGACGGCCGACAATGGTCGCCGCGTCTACGATTACTACGGCGTTACGCCCTACTGGATCTGATCGGCTTCAAGCCATTTCATGACGTGATCATTTTCAAAACGACCGGTATCCCTCGGGGTGCCGGTTTTTTCGCATCACGGCCTGGGAGCGGCGCGCGTGTTGACATAGACCGCGTAAAGCGACGTCGTCGCGGTGATGAACAGCCGGTTGCCGCGCCTGCCGCCGAATGTCAGGTTGGACACTGTCTGCGGGACGCGAATCTTGCCGCAGAGCTTGCCGGTGTCGTCGAAGACGTGCACGCCATCGCCCGCCGAGCACCAGATCCAGCCATCCGCATCGACCCGGAAGCCGTCCGGTATACCAGCGTCGATGACGGCAAAGGGGCCGATCTCGCTCTCGATCATGCCTTCGGGCGTGAGGGAGAATGCCCTGATATGCCGGGCCGCGTCGGTCCGGTGGCTGGCGCCGGAATCGGCGACATAGAGGCGCCTTTCATCCGGAGAAAAGGCAAGGCCATTGGGCTGCAGGAAGTCGCCGACAACGAGAGTCACCTCGCCGCTGTCCGGATCGACCCGGTAGACGCCCTGAACCGGCTGTTCCTGCGCAGAGGCATATCCCTCATAGTCCGAAATGATCCCGTAGGAGGGATCGGTGAACCAGATCGATCCGTCGGATTTGACGATCACGTCGTTGGGCGAGTTCAGCCGCCTACCCTCGAATTGGTCGGCCAGCACGGTTGTCGAGCCATCGGTTTCGATCCGCGTCACGCTGCGCGTGCCATGCTCGCAGGAAATCAGCCGCCCCTCGCGATCCCGCGTATGGCCATTGGCAAATTGGGATGGCCTGAGAAAGGTCGAGACCGAATTGTCGGCAGGCAGATAGCGCAACACCTGCTCGTTGGGGATGTCCGAGAAATAGAGGCAATCATGATCGGCGAACCAGACCGGCCCCTCGGTCCACCGGCAGCCCCCATGCAGTTCCTCCAGCCGGGCACTGCCCAGAATCTTGTCCGCAAAGCGCGTGTCGATGATCTCGTATAGGCTATTCGTGGCCATGGCGTCCCCCCACTCGGCCAGCAAGCATTAGCGCTGCTTCCGGGGCGAGGGCAACTCTGCCGGAGGCTAGCGCACCATGTTGAGTGCTTCCTGCAGCATCTCGTCTGCCACGCTGACGATCCGCGTGCCGGCCGAATAGGCCTGCTGCGTCACGATCAGCTTGGTGAACTCGTCCGATATATCGGTATTCGAGGCCTCGAGGGCGCCACCGATGATGCCGGACCCGGAGAGATCGAGGATCGGTTCGCCCGACTCCGAAGTGGCCTCGTAGACGCCGCCGTCGAGACGCTTGAGCAGGTTGGCGCCGTTGAACTGGGCGGTCACCACCTGCGCCATCTCGATCCGCTCGCCGTTGGAATAGGTAGCGACGACGCGGCCCGCATCGGTGATCGCGACGGACAGGAACTCTCCGGCCCCATAGCCATTCTGCGTCAGCTTGGACACCGAGACGGTTCCGTTGACATCGGCAAACTGCGACATGCCGCCCTCGTGCTTGAGCGTCACCTTGCCGATGGACACCCCGCCGACGCGGAAATCGTCGATCGTCACCTCGCGCACGCCAGGGGGAACCAGCGACCCATCGGTGCCGAAAACATAGTCCTGGTCCACCCGCATCCACATCGGGCTGCCGCCGGTCGCCTTGCTGTCGGCGAGATAGTAGAGGTGCCAGGTATCGAGGCCGTCGGCTGCGCCGCTGTCGAGCTTGGCCCAGCGCATCTGCACATTCACCGGCGCGCCATTTTCGGCATAGGCCGTCACGGCGCCGCCTTCGATGCTTTCGTTGAGAAAGCGATTGCCATCGGCCGCGGTGATATAGGGCAATCCGCCCGTGGCTGCCGGATAGGTGCCTGCTATGCCCAGCTTGTTTGCAGCCGAAGCGGAGCCGGAAATGGTGACGTCGTAATAGTAGTTGCCAGGAAAGCCGATGGCGATGCCCTCGGGTCCGTAGGACACCGTCGCCGCAGCCGCCGCCCAGCCGCCGTGGGCCCGGAGGCCGGCCTGCAGGGAGGCCAGCATCTCGGCCAGCGATCCGCTGGCATTGATCTCGTGCTCCCCGGCCGCCGGCGTCTGCCGTCCATCGGTATCGAAGCTGAACGTGTGCTCCTCATCCCCGATCCGGACCACCAGTGTGTCGTTGTCGTTGACCAGGAGATCGGCATAGGTGTTGAGGGCCGTCATGGCGCTGCCGGGAATGGCCGCATGCGGACCCGGATCGAGACCCAGAATGTCGCCGGCCATGCCGCCGGCGCGCGCGCTGACAAATTGGAGCGGATCGGGATCGTTGTGACCGGAGGAGACCGTGATGCGCTCGTTGACCAGCTTCACGAACAGCGTCGCGTCGCCCGTCAGGTCGCGCAACTGCGCCTCCATGCTGGCCAGCACGGTGTCGACATCGCCCGTCGCGTCGACAACAGTGCTGCTCCCCCCGACCACCGTATCCGGCGTCCGGGCGCCCGCGGGATAGGTGATGGTCGCGCTGAACGGCCCGGCCGGAAGTGTCGCCGGAGCAATCGGCACGGCCGGTGAAACCGTCGTGCCCGCAGGTGCCGACGCGGCGAACGCGTCGGTGATCGCGGCCAGCAAACCTTCCTTGGTGGCCGGATATGCCGGCGCCGAGAAACCGATGGCGATGCCGCCGATTTCGAACGGTTCGGCGCTGCGATGGAGGCCGACGATATCGTGCTCGGAAATCGTCAGCTGGGTTTGCGCAGAGCTTCCCGAAGATTGCGGCGCACTGCTCTCGAAGTAGAGGTTCGTGCCGGTGACGGTGCTGGCAGGCGTGGCGCCAAAGGGATAGGTCAGCTCGATGAGCTGGCGGCCATTCACGGTCGCATATTCGAAAAACACCGAATAATCCGGGCCCAGAGCGGTCTCGATGGCCTGCTGCAAACCTGCCTTGGTCGGCGCGAAACCACCCGAGCTGAAGGGAATGTGGACAGAGCCGATGTAGAGGTCGTCGTTGGCGTGCAGCGAACCGAGATTGCTGTCGGCAATCGAGAAATGCACCTGCGGGGGCAACGGATCGGATCCTACGCTGGCCGAGTACTGCACCGCCGAATTGGGATTTCCGTCGGTATCGAACCAGAGATTGTAGGTCGATCCGCCGATCGTCGTCGTCAACCGGTCGCCGTCGTCGACAAGGGTCGCTGCCGCCTCGGTCCCGTTGAGCGGCGATGTGCCGAAGGCGCGCGCGGGCACCAGTGTCACGTCGGCATTGGGCAGGTCCACGCCCTCGGCCTGCGGATAGGCGGGCAGGGGTGACGGGTTGGCGTAGGTCCAGGGCTTGATCAGCTCGCTATGGGGCTGCGTAGCCTTGTAGCTCGCCGTCTTGGGCAGTTGCGGCAGGTTTGCCTGATACTCGATGATCCGCGTCGCATTGGCCGGCAGGAACGCGTTGGACAGCCGGATCACACCCGGCACCGAACCCGAGATGTTTCCGGTCTTGAGGTCGATGTCGAGGCCCTTGAGATAATAGCCAGCGCCATTGACCAGGAGGCCATCCTTGTCGATCTGGAAATCACCGCGGCGCGTATAGAAATTGGAGCCCGCGAAGACCGCATTGCCGTCCGATTGCCCGACCTTGGGCTCCACGACGAAAAAGCCGTTGGTGTTGAGCGCGATGAAGGTCTCGGTCGTGCTGGTCTGAATGTCGCCCTGAATGGTGTTCGTCGCGCGCGACTGGGCCAGCACTGCCCCGGGTACCTGCGACTTGAGCGGCGCATCGGGGATGAGGTCGACGAAGCTCGTCTCGACGCGCTTGTAGCCGGTGGTCTGGGAGTTTGCGATATTGCCCGAAATGTTTTCGAGGGCGTGCGACTGGGCCCTGAGCCCGGTCACAGCACTGGAAAGAGCCCCATAAATACCCACGCGATCCCCCGGTAAGATGACCTGGCCGGGAAAGCGCCGGCGACAATACGCAAACGCTCGTGCCCGCGAGGTCAATCGCAAGATGTGGTGATTTGCGGGGAACGCGGGCTACGAATTTGACGTATCGGCGCAACCATCCGGTGTAGCCCGGGGCAGGGAAAGGGGAAGCAGCAATCCGTGTTGCCCCGGCCCCTCGATCCGTTCGGCGCCGAGCAGCGCACAGATGCGGGCGACGATGCCGCGGCCAAAACCGGCGGCCCCCGGAGCCGCGGCGAGCTCGCTCTCGATGGTGTCGTCGACAAGAAGCGCATCCCCATCCGCGCGCAGGTCATGCCGGATGGTCACGGTCATGCCGGCCTGGCTCAACCGGATCGCATTGTCGAGGTCGTTGGACAGAGCCTGCAGCACCAGCGTTTCGTCGGTCACAAGCAGCCCATCCGAGCTCCGGACCAGCAGCGTCACGCCGCGATGTGCCGCAATCGGCGCATAGACCGCCTCGAGTTGCGCGAAGAGCCGCTCGATCCCTACCACGCCGCGATTGGGCGCGGCGGGCGCCTTGTCGAAGCGGGCATAGTTGAGGATGCCATCAAGCACGCCGCTCATCGTTCCGGCGATCCTGCGCAGTTGTCCGAGCGCCTGTTCGTCGAAACTGGCCCGCAAGGCCATGCCTTCGGCAAGCATCGCGATGGTGTGGAGCGGCTGGCGCAGGTCGTGTCCGAGGGAGCGAACCAGATGGCGCTGGAACTCGTGGGCGTCTGCCAGCTCGGCCGTCCGCGCGGTGACGGTGTCTTCAAGCTTGGCGCGTTCCGCGATCACCTCCGCGAGGGCTTCCCGCTGTTCCGAAACGGCCGCGCCGATCAGCAGGGCCGCTGCCGCGCCGATGGTCAGCAGCAGGGACAACGCGATCATTTCCCCGCCATAGGCCAGAAGATAGGCCGCCACCGGGGTTGCAAGGCTCGTGAAGAATACGCTGATCGCCGCCCCGGCAAACCCGCTCAGCACGCCAGCGACGATCGGAGGGATGAGCGTCAGGTACCACAGGCTGCCCAGATCGGGATTGAGCAGTCCCGCCTGCGAACCGATCGCCAGCGCGGCGATCACCACCAAGAGATGCAAGGGCCATCCGGAGGCCGCCGCGGGGGCCGCACGGTCACGTCCGAGCAGCCGCCGCAGCGCCGGCACCAGGATCGGTGGCAGCACGAGGGCGGCGACTGCATCGCCGATGGCCCACTGCACGACGATGCTCCAGGCCGTCTGCCAGCTCATGTTGCCGGCCCAGACATGCAGGGTCACGCCGCTGACCGCTGCCAGCGCCGCCGCGATGACGACCAGAACCACGAATGTCAGGGTCGATTTGACGGTCGGCGCCGGCCAGCGCGCTTCGGCAAGCCGCGGCAGCAGGATGGCAACGAGGCCATAGATGCCGCAGTGACGTATGGCGTGCAGCGCCTGGGTCAGCGCGCCGCCATTGCTGTCGACGAAGACCTGGCTGAATTCGGGCGATACCAGCAAGAGGTTAGCCACGAAGGGAGCGGCCTTGAGCCAGCCCGGCGCCGCAAGGAAGATCGACAGGGTAACGCCCGCCGGCAGGAACCACAGGCTCGAATAGGGCCGGAACACGTCGAGCATGGTCGCCAGCTTGTACCCGGCCAGCCACAGCGCCACGAGGGCGACGAACCGGACAGGCTTGGCTGTGAATATGGCCTTTAACATGCTGACACCACGCCGGAAATGCCCCATCGTCTAGACGCTTCCGGGGAGAGAGCGAGCCGATGATGCGCATTTTGGTGGCGGATGACCACGCCATGTTTGGCGAGGCGCTGCACTATCTGTTGAAATCCATCGATCCCGCGCTGGAGGTGAGGGCCGTCAACTCCGTCGCGGCGGCGCTGGACGCGATCGTCTCTGACGGCGCACCGGACCTGGTGCTGCTCGACTATGCCATGCCCGATCTCGACGGGCTCCAGGGCATCGATTCGATCCGCGCCGTGGATGGCACGGTGCGCATCGCCATGCTTTCGGGCAATACCGATCCCATCGTCGTGCGCTCGGCACTGGCCAAGGGCGTCCTGGGCTGGATCCCCAAATCCCTGCCACCGGCGACCCTGATCCACGCCCTGCGCCTGATGATGGCCGGCCAGCGCTTCGTCCCGCCCGAACTGCTCGAAACCGCACCGCTCATGGGCCTGTCGGAACGCGAAGGCCAGGTGGCGCTGCTGCTCGCCCAGGGCAATCCCGACAAGGTCATCGCCGAGCGCCTCGGCATCGAACCCGCGACCGCCCGCGTCCACGTCCGCCGCATCCTCAAGAAATCCGGCGCCGCCAACCGCACCCAATACGCCGCCATGGTCCGCAGCTGACGCAACGCGTTACAACGTTGATAGGCATGACCATAAGGGAAAATGGTGCTGCCGGACAGGATTGAACTGTCGGCCTCTCCCTTACCAAGGGAGTGCTCTACCACTGAGCTACGGCAGCATTTTCGCAATTGCGCGGTGATCCGGCGCGGCGACGGGGGCTCCTTTGCCATAGTGCCTCACTCGACGCAAGACCAAAAACAGCCTATCAACCGCCCCGACGGAATCGACGGGCCAGAGTATGGGCAAATCGGAGCAGAACCAGGTGCGCGAGCAAAGATTGGCCGCAAAGCTGCGTGAGAACCTGAAGCGCCGCAAGGATCAGGCAAAGGCGCGGGCACAGGGTGAAACCCCGGCGCCGGCGTCGGTAATCGACCAGGCGGCCACCGACATGGGCACGGACAAGAAACCGTAAACCATTTTCGGGCGATTCTGTTCGCACCCATTTCTAGAGAACGGCTGGTCTGGCCTACGTGGCAACGAAGACCTCGCCTACCTCCCACCAGGTAGCAGGCCCCAGGGGCCAGTTTTGAGGACTTCTTATGGATCGTATTCGTTTGGTCGGCGGCAATGAACTGCGGGGCGAAATCCCCATTTCCGGCGCAAAGAACGCCGCCTTGCCGCTGATGATCGCGTCACTGCTGACCGAGGAGCCGTTGGTCCTGACCAATGTGCCGCGTCTTGCCGACGTCAAGCAGCTCGAGCGCATCCTCGAGAATCACGGCGTCGATATCGCCGTGCATGGCCGTCGCCGCGGCGAGGACGACGTGGTCGGCCAGCGCATGACCTTTCATGCCGCCGACATCGTCGATACCACCGCGCCCTATGATCTCGTATCCAAGATGCGCGCGTCGTTCTGGGTCATCGGGCCTCTGCTCGCGCGCTGCCACGAGGCCCGCGTGTCGCTGCCCGGCGGCTGTGCCATCGGCACCCGCCCGGTCGATCTCTTCCTCTATGGCCTCAAGGCCCTGGGCGCCGAGATCGACATCGACGAGGGCTATGTCGTGGCCAGGGCCCCGGCCGGCGGTCTCGTCGGCGCCACGGTGAGCTTTCCCAAGGTCTCGGTGGGCGCAACGCACACCATCCTGATGGCGGCGACGCTCGCCAGGGGCACGACGGTCATCGAGAACGCCGCGCAGGAACCGGAAATCACCAATGTCGCCGAATGCCTCGTGGCCATGGGCGCCAGGATTTCCGGCATCGGCACGCGGACCCTCACCATCGAGGGTGTCGAGAAACTCCACGGCGCCACCGTGGAAGTGATTCCCGACCGCATCGAAACCGGCACCTTCGCCATGGCTGCGGCGATGACCGGCGGTGACGTGCTGCTCAAGGGCGCGCGCCCCGAGCATCTGCAGTCGGCGCTGGATATCCTGGCTCGCACCGGCGTGGAACTCACGGCCGAGGCCCAGGGCCTGCGGGTGCGTCGCAATGGCAACGGCATTCAGCCTGTCGACGTCGACACCGATCCTTTCCCCGGCTTTCCCACTGATCTCCAGGCCCAGTTCATGGCCCTCATGACCATGAGTTCGGGCGTCAGCCATATCCGGGAAACCATTTTCGAGAACCGCTACATGCATGTAGCCGAACTCGCCCGGTTCGGCGCCGATATCGCCGTCAACGGCCAGGTGGCGACGATCACCGGCAAGCCCCAGCTCAAGGGGGCCCAGGTCATGGCCACCGACCTGCGCGCGTCGGTATCGCTGGTCATCGCCGGCCTCGCCGCCAAGGGCGAAACCGTGGTCAACCGCATCTATCACCTCGATCGCGGCTTCGAGCGCCTCGAGGACAAGCTCAGCCGCTGCGGCGCCGAGATCGAACGGGTCGCGGGCTAGAGCGCTTGCCGAAGGCAAAATCGCCCCAGTGGGGCGATTTTCGCGCTCTAGGCCCGGAGAGCTATGCTCGCAGGGCAGGGTACCTGTAGCTTGCCGAAGGCAAAATCGCCCCAGTGGGGCGATTTTCGCGCTCCAGGCCCGAAGACTTCGATCCGTCCCGCAGGGTCAGTCGCTCCGGTGGAGCGACTGGAGGCGAGAAGGCCACGAAGCTATGCCTGAGTGGCAGCGCGCAGGGCGGGTGCCCCGCCACGCACCATCCCGGCCACGCCTTTATAGCCACCGGGGCCTTTCCCGGTGGTGTCAGGGTTTTCCATGCGCCGCATTGCCCCCGCCATCGCAAACTTGTAGATCAAAAGTGTCGTGACCAGATAGGGTCATCGCCACCCAACAGGGCCTCGCTCATGACCGATCTCAAGCTGATTGCGCTTGATACCGAAGATCTCGAAATCATCTCTGCCCATGTGCAGGATGCGATCATCCGCACCGCCGACATGGGCTATGCCAAGGCCGACAAGCGCTTTGCCCTGCTGATGAACCGCTTCGACTGGGCGGCCGACAAGCCGCGCGGCAAGGGTGTTCGCAAGCGGGCCGCGCTGCATTTCAGTGGTGTGACCCATGCCGCCTTTGCCGGCTTCGATCCGTCCGCGCCCGAAGGCGTGGTCGAGCTCCTGGCCATCGGCTTCGTCACCACCGACGCGCCCTCGGGCATCATCGAGTTGCGCTTTGCCGGCGGCGGCACGGTGCGCCTCTCGGTGGATTACATCGAAGCGCGCCTGGCTGATCTCGGCGCCGCCTGGGCTGCATCCGCCCGGCCCACACACAGTCTCGACTGAAAGTCTCCGCATGCCCCTTCGCCTCGATAGCGCCCAGGTCGATTTCGAACAGCTTTTCGCCGGCCTGCTCGGCGCCAAGCGCGAATCCAGCAAGGACGTCAACGACGCCGTCGCCGCCATCATCGCCGATGTGCGGGCGCGCGGGGACGTGGCGGTTGCCGAGCTCACCAACCGGTTCGATCGCACCAGCCTCACGCCGGACACCCTCGCCTTCGGCGCCGAAGAAATCGCTCGCGCCGCCGCTGAGGTGCCCGACCACGTGCGCGCTGCGCTGCAGACGGCGCATGATCGCATCAGGGTCCATCACGAAAAGCAGAAACCGGAAGACCATGTCTATACCGATGCGCTGGGCGTGACGCTGGGTGCCCGCTGGACCGCTGTGGATGCGGTGGGCATCTATGTGCCCGGCGGCCTCGCCTCCTATCCGTCGTCGGTGCTGATGAATGCCGTTCCCGCCCGCGTTGCCGGGGTCGGTCGCATTGCCATGGTCGTGCCGACGCCCGATGGGGCGATCAATCCGACCGTACTCGCCGCTGCCCAGATTGCCGGCATCACCGAAATCTATCGCATTGGCGGTGCGCAGGCGGTGGCCGCGCTGGCCTATGGAACGGCATCCATTCCGCGCGTCGACAAGATCACCGGCCCGGGCAATGCCTTTGTCGCGACCGCCAAGCGCCAGGTGTTCGGCCAGGTCGGCATCGACATGATCGCCGGACCGTCGGAAGTCCTGGTCATTGCCGACAGCTCGGCCAATCCATCCTGGGTCGCCGCCGATCTCATTGCCCAGGCCGAACATGGGGCAGGGGCCCAATCCATCCTCGTGACCACCGATGCGCGCCTTGCCGACGCCGTGGAGCGGGAAGTGGATCGCCAGCTCTCACTCCTGCCCAAGCAGCAGCTTGCTCGCGATGGCTGGGAGGAGCTTGGCGCCATCATTATCGTGGCTTCGCTCGACGAGGCCGCCGGCCTCGCCAATCGCATCGCTTCCGAACATGTCGAAATCGCCACCGACGCGCCCGAAGAGCTGGTGCCGAAAATCCGCCATGCCGGCGCGATTTTCCTCGGCCATCACACGCCCGAAGCCATCGGCGACTATGTCGGCGGCTCCAATCACGTGCTGCCCACCGCCCGCTCGGCCCGCTTCGCCTCGGGTCTCGGCGTGCTCGATTTCATGAAGCGTACCTCGCTGCTGGGCTGCACGCCGTCGGCGCTCTCGGCGCTGGCCGAGCCGGCCGTCACCATTGCCGGTGTCGAGGATCTCGATGGCCACGGCCGGTCCATCTCCATCCGGCTCAACCGGTGAGCATCACCATGGGCACAGCGCCGGCGGCGACCGACAGGAACAGGCTGGTCACCGTCACGCTCGATCCCAATACCATCACCTCGATCAATCCCGATGAGGTGCATGAATGGCGTATCGCCATCTTCGACCTGCTCGAGGACAACAGCTTCAAGCCTGACCGGGTGAGCGCCGAAGGGCCTTATGCCCTGCATATGTCGATCATCGGCAACTATATCCTGCTCGATGTCCGCAATCCCGAGACGTTCCAGCCCATCGCCGCGCACTACCTGTCGCTGACCCCGTTTCGCCGGCTCATCCGCGACTATTTCCGCATTCGCGACGCCTATTACGAGGCCATCCGATCGGCCCAGCCGTTCCAGATCGAGACCGTCGACATGGCGCGGCGCGGCATGCACAACGAGGCGGCCGAACTGCTGCGCACCCGCCTTACCAACAAGATCATCCTCGATCTCAATACCGCGCGGCGCCTCTTCACCCTGATCTGCGCCGTCCAGCCCTATGCCAGCCGCATCGACGAAGCGACCAGCGAGCTGCCCTCGGTCCTCTTCGTCTGCTCCATGAATTCGGTGCGCTCGCCCATTGCCGCCGCCCTGGCGCGTCAGGCCTTTCCGGGCCGCATCATCGCTCGCTCGGTGGGCGTCAACGGCGGCAAGGCCGACCAGTTCGTGCACGAGGTGATGGAGGAGGTGGGCATTGATATGAGCGTGCACACGCCCCATATCCTGGATGAACTGGTTGCCAACCACTTCGATCTCGTCATCACCCTGTCGGACGATGCACCCGGTGCCGTGGCCCGCAAAGGCCTGGAAGCCGGTGCCATCGAACATTGGACGATTGAAGATCCGTCGCTGGTGGAGGGCAATCGCACCCTCGTTCTCGACGCCTACCGGAGCTTGCGCAACGATCTGCGGCGCCGCGTTCGTGAGCGTTTGGAGCCTCTCGTTTCCGGTGGTTCACAAAACCAATGAATTGAAGTAGGTTCCGCCCGATTTTGCGGCCCCGGCCAGCCAACAATGGCGCATGGGGCCTTCTCAGGAGAAAGTATGGCCAAGGAAGAAGTGCTCGAATTTCCGGGCGTGGTCACCGAATTGCTTCCCAATGCGACCTTTCGCGTGAAGCTCGAAAACGATCATGAGATCATCGCCCACACGGCCGGTCGCATGCGCAAGAACCGCATTCGCGTTCTCGCCGGCGACAAGGTGTTGTGCGAGATGACCCCTTACGACCTCACCAAGGGTCGCATCACGTACCGCTTCAAGTGAGGCGCGACCGCCTTTCGGGGCGGGCAGAACGATCTGCTGGATCGTTTTGAGCAATGAACGCCCTGAGCCATGCGAAGGGCCCGGACTATCCAGGAGCACGATGTAAATGGCCGGCCGTCCCGACCTGATTCTGGCTTCGGCCTCGCCCCGTCGGCTGGCGCTGCTCAACCAGATCGGCATCGAGCCCGAGCATCTGGTTCCGGCGCATGTCGACGAGACTCCGGAAAAGGGTGAGTTGCCGCGCAAGCTCGCGCAGCGCCTGGCCGACCTCAAGGCCCTGACGGCGCGCCACAAGGCAGACGTCGCGGGCTTTGGCAGCAATTCGCTGGTGCTGGCGGCCGATACGGTGGTGGCGGTGGGTCGGCGCGTCCTGCCCAAGGCCGAAACCATGGAAGAGGCGTCCGATTGCCTCCGGCTGCTGTCCGGCCGCGCCCACCGGGTCTATACCGGCATGACCCTGATCACGCCCTCGGGCGCGCGCCGGCATCGCCTCGTCGAAACCCGTATTCGCTTCAAGCGCCTCTCCAACAAGGAGATGGAGGCTTACCTTGCCAGTGCCGAATGGCGCGACAAGGCCGGCGGCTACGCCATCCAGGGCATTGCCGGGTCCTTCGTGGTCAAGCTCGTCGGCTCCTATTCGGGCGTCGTCGGCCTGCCGCTCAACGAAGTTACGCAGCTTCTGGCGGGCGAGGGCTATCCCGTCCACTTCAACTGGCTCAACCAGTCGAGCCTGACGGGCGTCTGATGGCCGATACCGCGCAAAAGCCATGCCCGATCTGCGGCAAGCCTGCCGTAGAGGCGTTCAAGCCATTCTGCTCGAAGCGCTGCGCCGATGTCGACCTCAACCGTTGGCTTTCGGGCAATTACGTCATCCCGGCACGGGACGACGAGCCGCTCCCGGATCTCGACGACGAAAACTAGCGCCACACCGGCGACAGCAGCTTCAGCGCCGCACCGCAGGGTCCGGCGCGACCGTGTCGCGTGTCGCCGTACCGCCTCTCGCGGACGCAATGGCCTCTCTCGCCCGCAAATCGGCCCGACACGTGGGAATCCGGGCAGGGCCTTGCCCCCTGCCGGGGCAGTCCGCACCGCCCTCCTGCGGCAGGTCCGCCGGCGCGCGCAAGAGATTGGCAAACGCTTTATCCACACCGTCTTTTCCCGCTTGCGCGGCAAAAACCGTTCCCCTATAAGGCCCGTGGCTCGCGGCACCCGCCGCAACGGCCCGATGCCCAGATAGCTCAGTTGGTAGAGCAGCGGATTGAAAATCCGCGTGTCGCTGGTTCGATTCCGGCTCTGGGCACCACCACTTTCCCCACATCGCCGACGATACGTCCCACGTCACGCGCGTGCACATTCTGCACTCTGGCCTTCCATCATCCGCTCCATATCTTGTATGGCCTAACCGACCATTGGGAGCTGACATGACTTCGCTGACCTTCCGCCGCCCTGTCGATCTTCATGTGCATTTCCGCGACGGTGCGGTGCTGCGCGAAGTGGTGCCCTATACGGCGCGCCAGTTTGCCCGCGCCATCGTCATGCCCAATCTGGTGCCCCCGGTGACGACGGCGAAAATGGCGGCCGCCTATCGCGAGCGCATTCTCGCCGCAGTGCCCGAGGGTGTCGATTTCACGCCGATGATGACATGCTACCTGACCGATCACACCGATCCGGCCGATCTCGTGGCAGGGCATCGCGACGGTGTCTTCGCGGCCGCAAAACTGTATCCGGCGCATGCCACCACCAATTCCCAGCATGGCGTCAGCTCGGTCGATGCGCTCGACCCGGTGTTTGCCGCGATGGCCGAAGCCGGCATTCCGCTGCTCACCCATGGTGAGCTCGTCGGACCGCATGTCGATATCTTCGACCGTGAAAAGTTGTTCATCGACAAGGTGCTGATCCCTGTCCTCGACCGGCATCCCGCCCTGCGCTTGGTGATGGAACACATCACCACCCAGGAAGGCGCAGAATTCGTCGCCAGCCGCGGCAGCAACGTCGCCGCGACGATCACGCCCCAGCATCTGCTCTATAATCGCAACGCCCTGTTCGAAGGCGGCCTGCGCCCCCATCTCTATTGCCTGCCCATCCTCAAGCGTGCCCGCCACCAGGAGGCCCTGCGCAAGGCGGCGACCAGCGGCTCGCCCCACTATTTTCTGGGCACCGATACCGCCCCGCATGTGCGCCGGCTCAAGGAGGCTGATTGCGGCTGCGCCGGCGTGTTCAGTGCTCCGGTTGCCGTCGAAGCCTATCTCAGGGTGTTCGACGAAGACGGTGCGCTCGATCGTTTCGAGGTATTTGCCTCGCTCAACGGTCCGGCCTTCTACGGTTTCGCGCCTAGCGAAACGCGCGTCACCTATGCACGGGTGCCGCATGCCGTTCCCGCTACCGTCGCGGTGGAATCCGATGAGATCTTTCCGCTTTTTGGCGGGACCGATGTGGAGTGGACGGAGCAGTAAATCTCCATCATCCACTTTGCGCTTTTGAGCAAAATTGTATAGAGGAGCGTACGCTCCTTTTACATGCTCAAGTTTAGTGTAGCATCGAAAGTGGATGAGGGTCGAGAATGCTTGCCGGCGATACTGAAATATTGCTGCGCGTTCAGACGGAAGTCCTGGAGGCGGTCGCGCGTGGACGCGAACTGAGCGAAGTCGGGGCCATCCTGTGCAGCCGCGTCGAGGCGGTTGCCTCCGGGGTCCTCTGCTCCATCCTTCTTGTTGACGAGCAGGGTCAATTGCATCCGCTGGCCGCGCCCGGCCTGCCGAACGAATTCTCCACCGCAATCGAAGGCCAGTCCATCGGCCCTAAGGCGGGCTCCTGTGGAACCGCTGCATGGCGCAATGCGCCCGTGATGGTCACCGACATCGCCAATGATCCGCTCTGGGAAGACTATGCGCAGCTGGCGCTGCCGCTCGGCCTGCGCGCCTGCTGGTCGAGCCCGATCGCGGATGCCCATGGCCGGGTGGTCGCCACCTTTGCGTTCTATTACGGCGCCAATCGCGGCCCCACCGATTTCGAACGTCAGGTCGTCGAGATGTGCCTGCGGCTCCTGGCCCTCGCCATCGAGCATGAGCGCGTTCACGCGCGCAACCACCATCTGGCCTATTACGATGCGCTGACCGATCTGCCCAATCGCGCCCAGTTCAACGCGCGGCTGGCCGAGCATGTGCTCGAGGGCAAGCCATTCGGCCTGCTGCTGCTCGATATCGATCACCTCAAGCTGGTCAACGACAGCATCGGCCACGCCGCCGGCGATGCCCTGATCCGCACCATCGCGCTCCGCCTCGCCAGCTGCCGCCCGGATATCATGCCCTGTCGGCTGGGCGGCGATGAGATGGCCATGCTGGTGCGCGGCTGTCAGGATCACGCCGGGCTCGAACAGGTGGCCCAGCGTGTCCTCGCAGCGGTGTCGGGCATGGTCACGATGGGCGATCAGAGCATCGATGCGCATGTGACGCTCGGCGGCGCCGTGTTCCATGTCGATGCCGAGGATGCCGACACGCTGTGCCAGAACGCCGACTTCGCGCTCTATCAGGCCAAGCAGACCCATCGCGGCGGCTATGTCGGCTTTCGCCCCGATCTGCGCACCGCCATCGTCGAGCGGATCGCGACGGTGCGGCAGCTCGATCAGGCCATGTCCGAAGATCGCATCATCGTGCATTACCAGCCCATCGTCCGGCTGGATTCGGCCGAGATCATCGGGCTCGAGGCCCTTGCGCGCATGATCATGCCCGATGGCAGCGTTGTCTCCGCCGGTGCCTTTCATGCCGGCCTCGACGACCCGCGCATCGCCTATCAGCTGACCGGCAAGGTGCTTGAACAGGTCGCCCGCGACGTGCGCTACTGGCTCGATCAGGGCATTCCGTTCCAGCATGTCGGGGTCAATGTGACGACCGGCGATTTTGCCCGCGGTGACCTTGCCCAGCGGATCGGAACACTGTTCGCGGCGGAGAAAGTTCCGCTTCGCCACATCGTGCTGGAGGTCAATGAATCGGTCTTCATGGGCGGCTCCGATCAGTCGGTGCCGCACGCGGTTGAGGCCCTGCGCGCCCAAGGCATTCTCGTCGCACTCGACGATTTCGGCACCGGCTTTGCCTCGCTCACGCACCTTTTGAGCTTCCCGGTGGATGTCATCAAGATCGATCGCTCCTTCGTCGAAAAGCTTGGTGGCGACCAGCCCAGCGAGGTCGTCGTCCGGGCCATCCTGGAAATCGCCCAGCGCCTCGATATGCGCGTGGTTGCCGAAGGCATTGAAACCAGTGGCCAGGTGGCGGTGTTGCGTCAGTTCGGCTGCCAGATGGGACAGGGTTACCTGTTCTCGCGGCCTGTACCAGCCACCGATGTCACGCGTTTGCTTCGCCTCTTCGGCCAGAAGAACCCCGTGCCGCGGCGGAGCCGAGCCACCGGCTGATAAAAGCCTCGGGAAAAAAGAAAGGCCCGGACCTCTGGGGGAGAGGTCCGGGCCTTTGGCTCTGGCGCCGACGCTACAGGTCGCTGGGGAGGGACCGCGCCCTGCATGCCGGTTTTGCGCCGAGCTTTCGGGAAACGCGCCGGGCCCATTGGGCAGCGCTGCATCCTTGTCACGTTAAATAGGTGCTTCTGCGCCCGCTTCAAGTGCCGGTCAGAGAACACTCGTCAACACGGTCGCCGCCACGGCCACGAGGCCAAAGGCCGAGAGCACTGCTGCAATCACCATGGCGCGCGCCCTGTGCACATGCCCGCCGAGCCGCGCGCTGCGCTTGATCGCCTCGATATCGTACCGGTCGGAAGAAAGATGTGTCATGGCCTCGCCCCGCTCATGCGGCGTCCTTGCGAACGCTTGGTGCCTCTGGGCAGCCGCCTTGCTGGACTGTTTCTCACCCTTGCCCTCAAAGTGTACGCAGGGCATCGCCCCGGCCAAACCCAAGCTTTCGAACGCGGTTAATTTGTTTCAAATGCCGCGCATTCGCATCTTGTATGGTAGATATTGAAACCGCATGGCGAACGTGGCACAACCCTGCCATGACCCAGCCCAGCCATCTCCACCCCGATCGCCTGTTTCCCGCTTCCGAGCCCGCGCAGTCGATCGCGCGCGATCTCTATCCTGCGGTCAAGGACCTGCCTATCGTCAGTCCTCATGGGCATACCGATCCGGCCTGGTTCGCGCAGAACGGGCGTTTCGCCAGCCCCACGGCCCTGTTCCTGACGCCCGATCACTACGTGCTGCGCATGCTCAAGAGCCGTGGCATTTCGTATGACGCACTGGGTGTTCCGCGCAAGGACGGAAAGCCCGTGGAGGCAGACGGCCGCACGGCCTGGCGCCTGTTTGCCGAGAACTATCACCTCTTCGTCGGCACGCCCTCGAGGACCTGGATCGACCATTCCCTGCATGCCGTCTTCGGCATCACCGAGGAATTGTCAGGCGCCACGGCTGACGGCATCTACGATGCCATCGACGCCAAGCTCGCCACGCCCGAACTGTTGCCGCGCGCCATTCTCGACCGCTTCAAGGTAGAGGTGATCGCCACGACCGAATTCGCGCTCGATCCGCTTACCCACCACCAGTCCATGGCCGACCATGGGCTCATCGGCCGGGTCAGGACCACCTATCGGCCCGACGACGTGTGCGACCCCAGCCGTCCCGCGATCGTCGAAAACCTGCAGCGCTTCGGTGAGCTGACCGGCGAGAATGTCAGCTCCTGGGCCGGTCTCATCAACGCCCACCGTGCGCGGCGCGAATATTTCCGCCGCTTCGGCGCCGTCGCCACCGATCATGGCGTCCCCACCGCCAATACGGCGGACCTGTCGGCGCCCGAAAAGCAGGCGCTGCTCGACAAGGTGATGGCGGGCCGCCACGACGCCGCCGACGCCGAGTTGTTCCGCGCCCAGATGATGACAGAAATGGCGCTGCTCTCTGTCGAGGACGGCATGGTCATGCAGCTCCACGCCGGATCGCGCCGCAATACTGATCCCGTCACCTTTGGCGAACGCGGCCCCGACATGGGCGCCGATATTCCCGGGCCCACCGACTATGTCGGCGGCCTAAAGGCGCTGCTGGGTCGCTGCGGCAACGAGCCGAACCTGCGGCTCATCATGTTCGTGCTCGACGAAACCACCTATGCGCGCGAGCTCGCCCCGATGGCCGGATATTGGCCGAGCCTGCTCATCGGGCCGCCCTGGTGGTTCCACGACAGCCCGCAGGGCATTCGCCGTTATCTCGACCAGGTCGTCGAAACCGCCGGCTTCTACAATCTCGCCGGCTTCAACGACGACACTCGCGCCTTGCTCTCCATTCCGGCCCGGCACGATGTGTGGCGTCGCGAAGTCTGCGGCTTCCTCGGTCGTTGGGTCGGTGAGAACCGCATCAGCAAGTCTGCCGCCCGGGACATCGCCGTCCACCTGAGCTACCAGGCTGCCAAGGACGCCTACAAGATCCAGTGATTTGCGGCACCCCTCTCCCCTTGTGGGAGAGGGAGAACCGCCTCACTTCCATCACCTTCTCGCGCCACCCAGCACACAACCGTCGAATCGCCGGTCCGCTTCTGCTCTAATGGCGCCATGATGAATCAGTCTCCCGTCGAAACCGCGCTCAGCCGCGCCCTGATCCGCTGGTCACTGACCAAGTCCACGCCGGTGGCCGAAACCCCGCGCAGCTGGATCTTCAAGGTCGAACAGAACGGCCGCAATCAGGCCGCGCTGAAGATCCTGAAGCCGGCGGTCGAGAGTGAAGAGGGCAGGGGCGCGCAACTGCTGCAATGGTATGCCGGTGATGGTGCCGCCACCGTCTTCGATATCCACGGCAATACCATCTTCATGGAATGGCTCGATGGCGGCACGCTCGGCGATGCTGCCCGCGCCGGCCGGGACGAGGAAGCCACCATCGCCATTGCCACGCTGGTGGCCAATCTCCATCGCCCGCGCGAGGGCGATCTGCCGGCCCTGCAGCCGCTGCGCGAGCGCTTCCAGCCCCTGTTCGATTCCGATGTCCGCTCATGGCCCCATACTGCGCGCGATCTCTATGCCCGCTCGAGCGGCATAGCGCTTCGCCTTTTCGATCGACCCACCGCACAGGTGCCGCTCCACGGCGACCTGCACCATGACAACATCCTGTCATCCGATCGCGGTTGGCTCGCCATCGATCCCAAGGGCGTCTACGGCGATCCCAGCTACGATCTGGCCAACGTCTTCATCAATCCCATCAATGCCAACAACATGGCCGCCGACCCGCAGCGCATCGCCGCCCGGGTCGATATCCTGTCGCAGCGCCTCGGCTATCCGCGCAAGCGGCTGCTCGGCTGGGCCGCCGCCCATGCCGCCCTCTCCGCATGCTGGGATCTCGCCGATGGCCAGCCGATCACCGGCGTTCTCGCCTGCCTCCCCAATCTGCTCAGCGCATACGATCAGGCCTGACCCCCATGACCAAGTTTACCCGCCGGACAGTCCTCTTGCTCGGTACGGCCTCGATCCTTTCGGCCTGCGCCTCGACCATTCCGCCGCTGCCGGCCAAGGTGTCGGACCGGCCCGAGGATCTGACGCGAGACCAGATCGTCTCGACCATCAACGCCGTGCGTCGCGCCAATGGTGCGGGCCCCTGGACCTATAATCCCGCACTTGAAACGGCGGCCCGTTCGCAGGCGCGGCTCATGGCCAGCAAGGATACGCTGAGCCACGATCTCGGCGTCACGCTGCGCCAGCGCGTCACCGAGGCAGGGTACCAGCTGGCCGTCGGCGAAAACGTCGCCAAGGGCTACAAGACCCTGCCGGCCACCATCGAAGGCTGGCTTGCTTCGCAAGGCCATCGCAATACGCTGCTGTCGACGCGCTTCACCGAATTCGGCCTCGCCTTCTCGCGCACCGGTTCGGGAAAACTCTATTGGGCGCTGATCGCCGGCGGCCCGTTCGAGGCCTGGTCGCGGATCTGATGCGCTGTCCGGGCGCCTAGACACCGCGTCTGAAGACCAGCACCGTCTCGACATTGCCGTCGCCGCCGGCAATCGGCGATACGACCTTGGTCCGCAGCGTGAACCCGGCCCCCTCGACGAACGCCACCGCGGCGTCCATGGCGCGCGCATTCGCCTCCGCATCGGTCACGATCCCGCCCTTGCCGACGAATTCGCGCCCCACCTCGAACTGCGGCTTGAAGAGGATCACGGCGTCCGCCCTGTCGCTGCAAAGCGCCAGCGGCGCCGACAGCACCTTGGTGACCGAAACGAAGCTGACATCGGACACGACGAGGTCGATCGCACCCGGGATGAGATCCCGGTCGAGATCCCGCGCATTGGTGCCTTCGAGGCTGATGACGCGCGGCTCGTTCCGCAGGCTTGCATGCAGCTGGTCGTGTCCCACGTCGACGGCGAAAACCTGCGCCGCTCCGCGCTCCAGCAGCACCTGGGTAAAGCCGCCGGTCGAAGACCCGACATCGAGGCAAACCTTGCCATCGACATCGACGTTGCCCGCTTCGAGCCCGGCGATCAGCTTGAGCGCCGCCCGCGAGACATAGCCGGCCGCCGGGTCGTCAAGCACGAGGACGTCGTCCTCGCCGATCATCTGGTTGGGTTTCCTGGCAGGTTCGCCATTCACCGATACGGTGCCGCGCAGGATGGCATCGCGGGCGCGCGCCCGGCTGGGCATCAGCCCGAGCTGTTCCAGCGCCAGGTCGAGCCGGATACGACTCAACCCTTCACCAGTCGTTCGATCTTGCCCAGCGCCGTGTCGCTGGCTTCCTCATAGGCGATCGTGCCCTGGAAGCGGCCATCGGCGCCGATCAGGAATGTCAGCGCCGTGTGGTCGACGAGGTAGAATTCGCTGTCGACGTCGCCCGACTTCTCCGAAAACACCCCGAACGCAGCCTTGGCCTTCGCCGTCTGGTCGAGGTCGCCGACGAGACCGATGACGCTCGGATCGAACCCTTCGACGTAGGATTTGACGGCCTCGGCCGTATCGCGCTCCGGGTCGACAGTCACGAAGATGATCCTGAGGTCATCCGCGTCGAGGCCGAGTTGCGCACGCCAGGCCGTGGTTTCGGCCAGGGTTGTGGGACAGACGTCCGGGCAGAATGTGTAGCCGAAGAACACCAGGCTCGGCGTTCCCTGCAGGTCGTTCTGCGTAAACGTGCCGCCCTTGGTGGAAGCCAGCGCGAAGTCCTGTCCGGTGACACCCAGGGGTCGCTGCGGCGGCCGGAAGGCATAAAGAGCGGTCGCGCCGAGTGCCGCCACCGCCACCAGCACCCACAGCACGATGCGGAAATTGCGAAGAGTCTTGTTGGTCGTCATGGGTAGGATACTCGGCAGGGTCGGGGGAGAAAATCTCTCCCCGCATCGTCATTGCCCGGCTCGTCCGGGCAATCCATCCGCGTGCAGCACCGGAACAGCCCCGGTGATGACGGTCAAAAAAGGCTTCAATTCGCGTCGAGCGGCTCTGTGCCCACGGCCTTGCCGTCGCGGTTGAGCGTGATCTTCTCGATACGCGCCTCGGCCGTCTTGAGCAGCATTTCGCAATGCGCCTTCAGCGCTTCGCCCCGCTCGTAGATGGCGATGGATTCGGCCAGTGGCGCCCGGCCGCTCTCGAGCTTGGCGACGATCTGTTCGAGCTGCTCCAGCGCGGCCTCGAAGCTCAGCGATTTCACATCGTCATGTGCAGTGTCGGCCATCCGGTCCCCGCGCGTTTAGACTATATTCGTGCTAGCGGCCCTGCAGGGTGCTGACATGCTGTCGCACACCCCCGGCAAGGCCCCTGAGGTCATAGCCACCTTCGAGCAGCGACACAATCCGGTTGCCGCAGCGCCGCTCGGACACCTCCATCAACTTTCCCGTGACCCAGCGGAAATCCTCGTCCACCCATTCCAGCTGCGCCAGCGGGTCGCGGACATGCGCGTCGAACCCGGCCGAAATCAGCAGCAGATCGGGCGCGAAGGCCTCCAGTGCCGGCAGGATGCGCTCGATATAGGCCGCCTGCATCGCCGACGTACCCGAATGCGCCGGCAGGGCTGCATTGACGATATTGCCCACTCCGGTCTCGGCAGGATCGCCGGTGCCCGGATAAAGTGGCATCTGGTGGCTCGATGCATAAAAGACGGTCGGATCGTCCTTGAAGATGTCCTGCGTCCCATTGCCGTGATGCACGTCGAAATCGACGATGGCCACGCGTTCCGCGCCATATTTCCGCTGCGCCTCGCGGGCCACGATGGCCACGGTGTTTATGAGGCAAAAGCCCATGGGCGTGGCAATCTCGGCATGATGCCCGGGCGGCCGAATGGCACAGAAGGCGTTGTCGACCTCGCCCAGCAGCACGGCGTCGAGCGCCGACAGCGCCCCGCCGAGGCCCGTGGCGATCGTGTCCATCGAGCCGTCCGAAATAAATGTGTCGGTGTCGATCTGGCCCATGCCTTCGGCCGGCCGGGCGTCGCGCAGCCGCGCCAGATAGGAGGCGTCATGCACCAGTTCGGCCAGCATCAGGTCGCCGAACGGCGCGTTCCGCCGCTTCAGCGCCGCAAAATCCATGCCCTTGAGGGCATCCTCGACAGCGCGGATGCGGTCGGCCCTTTCGGGGTGGCCCTCGGGCGTCTGGTGATCGGCAAAATTGGGTTGGCTGACCAGCAATGTCGTCACGGCTCTCTCCTGGAGCGATATGCTCCGTCTTGACGCGGGCAGGACCTGTTGTCAAACACGCGGGACCATGACCTCTCCGGACCAAAAAGCCATTAACGACGCCGCCGCAATCCTGCGCGATGGTCGCCTCGTGGCCTTTCCCACCGAGACGGTCTACGGCCTGGGTGCCGACGCCACCAATGCCGATGCGGTTCTCGCCATCTACGAAACCAAGGGGCGGCCGCGCTTCAATCCGCTCATCGTGCACTGCACCGATCAGTCCATGGCCGAGCGTTTCGCGGTCTTTTCTCCACTGGCGCGGCGCCTGGCCGATGCGTTCTGGCCTGGTCCTCTCAGTATTGTCCTGCCCCTTCGGCCCGGTCATGGCCTTGCCGATGTCGCCACCGCCGGGCTCGATACCGTGGCCATTCGCGTGCCCGATCACCCGGTCGCGCTGGCGCTTCTGCGCGCTGCCGACAGGCCCCTGGCGGCGCCGTCCGCCAATCCGTCCGGCAAATTGTCTCCCACCACGGCCGAGCAGGTTCGCAAGGGCTTCGGCGGCCGCGTGCCGGTGCTCGATGGCGGCCCCTGCACGCGCGGCGTCGAGAGCACGATCATCGCGGTCGATGGTGATCGCCTGGTTCAGCTGCGCTCCGGCGCCCTGGCGCTGGGCGAGGTTGAGGCGGCCATGGGCCAAGAGGTCGCGCGCGCGGCCGAGGGCGCTGCAATTTCCGCGCCGGGCATGCTGCTGAGCCACTATGCCCCCAGTGCCCGTATGCGGCTCGATACCGCGCCCGAGCCCGGCGAGGCTTTCCTCGGTTTCGGTGCCGCGCCGGACTTCGCCGGCACCATGCGCAACCTCTCGGAAACGGGCGACCTGCACGAAGCCGCCCGCAATCTCTTCTCGATGCTGCATGAACTGGATGCTACGGGAGCAACGACCATTGCGGTCGCGCCCATTCCCGAAACCGGCCTCGGCGAGGCCATCAACGATCGCCTCCGCCGCGCCGCCGCGCCGCGAGACTGATCCCACCTCACGCCCTGTGCCGCGCTCCGAATTGATCCGGGGCCATTTGCAACCCGTCCGGGCGGAGGATTGGCTCGAACTCGCACGCGCCGTCATTGCCCGGCTTGTCCGGGCAATCCACCTTGCTGGACCACCGGGCCAGGCCCGGTGGTGACGAAGGAGGACGCGACGCCCATCAGGTCAAACCAAACGCCTTAGTCGCGCACCTTGTACGGCTTCTGGTCGCGCATGAAGCGGGCCAGCGCTTCGAGGTCGGCATCGCCACCGGGCGGCAGCACCACGCGAATGTTCACATAAAGGTCGCCGTCGCCATAAAGGCCCTTGCCCTTGAGGCGCAGGGCCTTCGCGGTGTCGACGCCAGGCGGCAGGGTCAGTTCCACCGACCCGTCCAGCGTCGGCACGCGCACCTTGGCGCCGAGCACGGCCTCATAAAGCGTCACGGCGACGTCAGTGCGCACATCGTGCCCATCCTTACGGAAGGTCTTCGACTTCTCGAACTTGACGGTCACCAGCGCGTCGCCGGGCTCGCCGAAGGGATTGGCAGATCCCTGTCCCTTGAGCCGGATCTGCTGACCTTCCTCGACCTTTTCCGGTAGCTTGACCGACAGCACCTTGCCCGAGGGCATGCGCACCGGCACCGAGCCGGCCTTGTGCGCATCCTCGAGCGAAATGGCGACATTGACGATCACGTCGTCGCCCTTCATCTGCGCTCCGCCGGCGCCACCGGCAGCGGCCGAGGCGAATGGGTCCCACTGCGCGCCGCCTGCGGGTCCGCGCCCACCGGCGCCGCCGCGCGGTTGTCCGCCGAAACCGCTCATGAATTCCTTGAGAATGTCCTCGGCCGAAAACCCGCCGGCACCTGCGCCCGGACGAGCGCCACGCGCCCCCCCGAAACCGCCATTGCCGAAACCGGCAAAGCGTGGATTGCCCTCGGCGTCGATTTCGCCGCGGTCGAACTGTCCCCGCTTGTCCTTGTCGTTCAGCAGGTCATAGGCGTGCGTGGCCTCGGCAAACTTGCCGTGCGCCGTCGGGTCGTCCGGGTTCTGGTCGGGGTGGTATTTCTTGGCCAGCTTGCGATAGGCGGACTTGATGTCCTTCTCGCTTGCGGACCGCGGCACCCCAAGTACGGTGTAAGGATCGCGCATGTGGTCCAATCTTTGATTGAGGGCATTGTTCGCCCCGCATTTGAAGTCCTATATGGCCACGCACCCCGCCCTTGTCCAGTTGCGGCGGGGCAAGTGCGCAGGAATTATCGCAATGCTGCAGACCCTCACCGAACGCCTTTTCGACGATGGCGACCGCGCCGACCTCGATCCCTTTGCGATCTTTGAGGAATGGTTCGCGCTGGCTCAGGACAGCGAGCCGAACGACCCTCACGCCATGGCCCTCGCCACCGCCGATGAGTCTGGCCTTCCCGATGTGCGCATGGTTCTGCTCAATCGCCGCGACGCGCGCGGCTTCTGCTTTTTCACCAATTTCGAAAGCGCCAAGGGCCGTCAGCTGCTCGCCAATCCGCAGGCCGCCATGGTGATGCACTGGAAGAGCCTGCGGCGCCAGGTGCGCATGCGCGGTCCGGTGGAGCAGGTGACACCTGCTGAAGCCGATGCCTATTTCGCGTCCCGCGCCAAGGGCAGCCGGATCGCTTCGGCCACCTCGAAACAGTCCCGACCGCTCGACAGCCGCCAGCAGATGATGGACGAGGTCGAAGCGCTCACGGCCATGATCGGCGATGGCGACATGCCGCGTCCCCCCCACTGGTCCGGCTTCCGCATCGTGCCCTCCGCCGTCGAATTCTGGAAGGATGGCGAATTCCGCCTCCACGATCGCGTCCGCTTCACCCGCGAGGGAGAGGGACCATGGAGCGCCACGCGACTTTATCCTTAGCGTATCCGGCCGCGGCTCCCATCTCTCCCACCAGCGTTCCGCCCTCGGCTCGCGCCCCAGGGCGGCACCGTGAGATTGGGCAGCTGAAGCCATGTTCTGGTTGGGCGTCGAGTCCCTGATTTTATTCAAACTCGCGCAACACCTTGCCGCTATTCTCCATTTTGATCCGGGGATTGAGTTTTCTTGCGCATACTGATCAGAACCTCGAAATGGGCAGTTTGGGCGCGCCGTCTCGGCGGGCTGGCCATTCCGCTCACCCTGGTGCCGGTTCTGATGCATCGGCAGGGGTTTCTCGATTCCGGCCTGTTTCTGGTTGTGGCCCTCTTTGCCGGCCTCGTCGCCGCGCTTGCGGTCATTGCGGCGCTGATCGCGCTTGTCCGCCTCTGGTACACGGGTGATCAGGGCTGGGGCCGGGCGCTGCTCGGACTGTTCCTCGGTCTTGTTTGCCTCGTGCCCTATGCGTGGTACGGCTCGCTGGCGCTGCGCTATCCCGTCGTCACCGATATCGCCACGGCCCCGCGGGGCGAATTGCCATTGCTGTTCGAGCCCGATACCGCTGCCATGCCGCCGCCGCGCGTGCTCACCGCCGAGGAACAGCAGCTCTACTTCCCCAATGCCACCAGGCGCACCTATCCGCTCGATGCCTTCCAGCTCTTCGCATTGGTGCAGCGCCTCGCCGAGGCGCAGGGCTGGGATATCCGCCAGAGCCGCGAACCCGGTGCCGATGGCGAGCCGGGCCGCATCAATGCCCGCATCACCACGCTTCCGGGTTGGCGTGAGGAGGCCGTGCTGCGCGTGTCGCCGACCTCGGGCGGCTCGGCCGTCGATATGCGTTCCGCCTCGATCGGCGCATTGCACGATCTGGGCTCGAACGGCGAGCGGATCAGCGACTTCCTTGTGGCGCTGGACAACGACGTCACCGCATTCCTGCGCGACAATCCCAACATCAACCAGCCCGTCGCGGTCGAGGCCGAAGATCCGGCACCCGAGGTTCAGACCGGCAACTAGCTGGTCAGCGTGCGCCGCACTGCGTCGTCCCACCCGGCGATCTTGCGCGCCCTTGTATCGGCATCCATCGTCGGCTCGAAACGCTGGTCGCATTCCCAGGCTGCCGCGAATTCGGCCATGTCGGGCCAGACCCCGGCCTTCATGCCCGCCAGCCACGCGGCGCCCAGCGCCGTGGTTTCGAGGATAGTGGGTCGATCCACGGGTGCATCCAGGATGTCGGCCAGAAACTGCATGGTCCAGTCCGATGCCACCATGCCGCCATCCACCCGCAGCACCGTATCCTCGGCGCCACCCTGCCAGTCCTTGCGCATGGCATCGAGCAGGTCGCGCGTCTGGTAGCTCACCGCCTCCAGCGCCGCCTTGGCGATTTCCGCCGGCCCGGTATTGCGGGTGATGCCGAAGATCGCGCCGCGCGCCTCGGCATCCCACCAGGGCGCACCGAGCCCCACGAAGGCCGGCACCATATAGACGTTCTGGCTGGGGTCCGCCGTCCGCGCCAGCGGCCCGGTCTCGCTGGCCTGCTTGACCAGCTTCAACCCGTCGCGGATCCACTGCACAGCCGCGCCCGCGATGAAGATCGAGCCTTCCAGCGCATAGGTGGTCTTGCCCTCGAGCCGGTAGGCGATCGTCGTGAGCAGCCGGTTCTTTGACGGCACCATGTCGGCGCCGGTATTGAGCAGCGCGAAGCAGCCCGTGCCATAGGTCGATTTCAGCATGCCCGGCTCGAAACAGGCCTGGCCGATCGTCGCCGCATGCTGGTCCCCCGCGACCCCGAGAATGGGGATGGCGGCGCCGAACAGCTCCGCGTCCGCTGCGCCAAAATCGTCGGCACAGTCCTTGACCTCGGGCAGGATGGCCTTGGGCACGTCGAGCAGCGTGCACAGCGCGTCGTCCCACTGATTGGTCGCAATATTGAACAGCAACGTCCGCGCCGCATTGGTCGCGTCTGTCGCATGCACCTTGCCCCCGGTCAGCCGCCAGATCAGGAAACTGTCCACCGTCCCGAAGGCCAGTTCGCCCTTGTCCGCCCTGGCCCGCGCGCCGTCGACGCTGTCGAGCAGCCATTTGACCTTGGTGCCGGAAAAATAGGGATCGAGCAGCAGTCCGGTGCGCTCGGTCACGGTGCCTTCGTGCCCGGCCTGCTTGAGTTCGGCGCAATAGGCCGAGGTCCGCCGGTCCTGCCACACGATGGCGTTGTGGATCGGCTTGCCGGTCTCGCGATCCCAGATCACCACCGTTTCGCGCTGGTTGGTGATGCCGATCGCCGCGATGTCGGATGCCGAAAGCTTGGCCTGTTCCAGCGCGGTTTTCACCGACCAGACGACGCTGTCCCAGATTTCCTCGGGGTCATGCTCCACCCAACCATCCTGCGGAAAGTGCTGGATGAACTCCTTCTGGCCCACCCCGGCGATCTTGCGCGCGCCGTCGAAGACGATCGCCCGGCTCGACGTGGTCCCCTGGTCGATCGCCAGAATGAATTTTTGCATGTTCGCTCCCGGGGGAATTTGCTTCCCGCTCGATTATTCTGTTCTTCGTCGCCACCCGGCTTGTCCGGGTGGTCCATCCTATTTCCGCGCCCTCAGAAACGCTTCGAGACGCGCGACATCCTCGGCGCCGATCCTGAGCCCCAGTTTCGTCCGCCGCCACAACACGTCCTCGGCCGTGCGCGCCCACTCGGTCTCGGCAAGATACACGACTTCGAGCGCATACAAATCCGCCCCGAAATTCTGTCCGAGATCGCCAACGGTCCGGGCATCGCCCAACAGCGTCCGCGCCCTGGTGCCATAAAGCCGCATCAGCCGCTTCAGCAGCGTGCCCGGCAGTTCGGGATAGTCGAGGCCGAGGCGGCGCACTTCGGCGTCGAAGCTCTTCACCCCGAAATCGCCGCCGGGCAGGGTGCTGGTCTTGGTCCAGGCCTCGCCCTTCTTGCCCAGCACTTCCTCGATCTTTTCGAGCACCGATTCCGCCAGCCGCCGCGACGTCGTCAGCTTGCCGCCGAACACGTTGATCACCGCGCCACTCGCCAGGTCGCCATCCATCTTCAGCACATAGTCGCGTGTGGCTTCCTGCGCCGCGCTGGCCCCGTCGTCGAACAGCGGCCGCACGCCCGAATAGGTCCAGACGATATCCTCGCGGCCGACCGTCTGCGCGAAATACTCGTTGGCGGCGCTCAGCAGGTAGTCGGTCTCCTCTTCGGTGATCTGCACGTCGCGCGGATCGCCGTGATAGTCCCGATCGGTGGTGCCGATCAGGGTGAAATCGTCTTCGTAGGGAATGGCGAAGAAAATGCGCCCGTCGCCGTTCTGGAAGAAGTAGCACCGGTCGTGATCGTAGAGCTTCCTGACCACGATGTGGCTGCCCTGGACCAGCCGCACATTGTGCGCGCCATTCTTGCCCATGACCCCGTTGATCACCTCGTCCACCCACGGGCCGGCGGCGTTGATCAGCATGCGGGCGCGCACCGTCTCGCGGCCGCCTTCGCCGTCGAGCTCTATGGTCCAGCCGCCGTCTTCCCGCCGCGCCGAGGTCACCTTGGTCCGCACGTGAACCGTGGCGCCGCGATCGGCCGCATCGCGGGCATTGAGCACCACGAACCGCGCATCGTTCACCCAGCAGTCGGAATATTCGAAGGCAAGGCCATAACCGGGCTTGAGCGGCTTGCCGGCCTCGTCGCGCTTGAGGTCCAGCGTCTTGGTCGGCGGCAGGAGGCGCCTGCCACCCATGTAGTCGTACATGGCAAGGCCCGCGCGCAGCACCACGGCGGGTCGCAGGCCCTTGTGATGCGGCAGCACGAAGCGCAGCGGCCAGATGATATGCGGCGCTGCGGCCCATAGCACCTCGCGCTCGGCAAGGGCTTCATGCACCAGCCGGAATTCATAATGTTCGAGATAGCGCAGGCCGCCGTGGATCAGCTTGGTCGCCGCCGAGCTCGTGCCCGAGGCGAGGTCGTTCATCTCCGCCATGGCCACGGTGAACCCGCGCCCCACGGCATCGCGCGCCACGCTGGCGCCATTGATGCCGCCGCCAACCACGAAAATATCCAGCATTCCGGCGTCCTGTGTTTTCATGGTTCGTTTATAGAGCAATATCTTTCGTTTGTAGAGCAGAAATCTTTCGTTTTAACGACCCTGCGGGGGCGAGGTTGACCCTCGCTGGCATCGGGTCTAGGGCAGGGTATTCACTCCGGGCCCGGATCGGCCGATGCTCTCCATTCTCGCTGTCATTGCGCCGATTTTCGCGCTCATCGCGCTGGGTTATGCGGCCGTGCGCTTTCGGCTTTACCCGGCCGATGGGGTGAAGTCGCTGATCGCCTTCGTCAATAATTTCGCCACCCCCTGCCTGCTGTTTTACTCGATCGGCACCAGCGATTTCCGTTCCGCCTTCAACATCGGCATCATCGGCCCCTTCTACATCGGCGCCATCGCCTGCTTTGCCATCGGCATCGTCGTTGCGCGCCGCGTCTTCGGCAATCGGCCGGGCGAGGGTGTCTCGGTCGGCTTTGCCGGCACCTTTTCCAACACCGTTCTCGTCGGCCTGCCGCTGCTCAGCCGCGCCTATGGCGATCAGGCGCTGCCGGTCACCCTCTCCATCATCGGTCTTCACGGCGCCATCCTGCTCACCCTGGGCATGGTCACCATGGAGATCACCCGCCGCGATGGCCAGCCACTGGGGCGCACCCTGGTTCTTGCCATGCGCCGGGTCACTGCCAATCCGCTGATCTGGGGCATTCTGGGCGGCATCCTGCTCTCGCTTTCGGGTCTCGCCCTGGCTGAACCCGTCGCCGCCTTCTTCTCCATGCTCGGCCAGGCCGTTGTGCCCGCCGCCCTGTTCGGCATCGGCGGCGCGCTCAACGAATTCAAGCTTTCCGACAATTGGAAACAGGCGCTTGTCGCGTCGCTGATCAAGCTCGTTATCCACCCGGCCATCGCCTATGTGCTGATGATCTGGGTGTTCCGCGTTCCCATGGATATCGCGCGCTATGGCATCCTGTTGTCCGCCATGCCGGCGGGAATCAACATCTATGTCTTCGCCACCTTCTACGATCGCGGCGTCAGCGTTGCGGCCAACACCATCCTCATCGGCACGGTCCTCTCGGCCCTCACCATTTCAGGGTGGCTGTTCGTGCTGAGTTTGTGAGCCATCCGGAACACCGTTCCGCCCTCATCCGGAACACCGTCCCGCCCTCAGACTTGACCCGAGGGCCTGCCAATAGCTCCACGGGATTTGGTTCCTGCGCGTGCGTTCTTGGACAAGCCCGCGGGCGGCCTTGTGTGCGGGGGACTAAATTCCCTTCGCTACCACGCTCTGGGCCAGCTCACCCACCGGTACGGTTCGCAGCGGCACTGCGGTTTCCGCATCCAGCCCTACCGCCAGCCGCACATAGCGCTCGGTCGGGCATAGTTGCTGACGGGGGTCGAAGCCGATCCAGCCCAGTCGCTCGTCATAGGCCTCCGCCCACGCATGCAGCCCACCCGCGCCGGCCTCGGCCGCGGCGAGATATCCCACGACGAACCGTGCCGGAATATCGAGGGCACGCGCCGCGCCGATAAACAGATGCGCATAGGCCGCTGCATCGGGAAGCGCCGCCTCATCCGATGTCGGGCCCTGGCTTTGCTTTTGCTCGCCGGTCGCCTGCATCTGCACCGGCGCCGCCTCGGGCAGTCCGAGCGTTTCACCGACGCGCCCCATCAGGCCGTGCAGGATATCGAGGCGGGTCTCGGTCCCGCTGCGATACTTGCCCCACACTGTCACCGGTGCCTTGGTCAGGGCCGTCACGCGCTTGTAGAGCGCCGGAACCGGTTCCCCTGTAGGCTTGCCCACGACGCCATTCGTGTCGGCCGTCACCACGATCCCTCGCGCGGCGATGGTGATCTCGCCCTCCGGGCGGCTCTGGTTGACGAGGTGCACCCTGTTGCCGAAGGCGTCGACGAACTGCCCGGCATTGTCGATCCCGGCCGCCTCGACCCGCCAGGTCTCGACGCTCTGCGTCGGTCCCGCCGCCGGGGTCAACAGCAGGTGCAGCATCAGCTGGTTCCAGCCCGGCTGCAGGGAAAGCGTCAGCGTATGGTCGATCTCGATGCGCATGGCTCAATAGAAATTGTAGGAGGCTGACAAGGCGTCCGTGACCCGGTTGTTGCGGGCGATGAATTCGTTGAGAAACTCATGCAGGCCATCGGCGAAGATCGCCTCCATGCTGGTGTCTTCCACCATGGCCAGCAATTGTTCGGCCGCCTCGTGGCACTCTTCCTTGCGGCCATAGAGCTTGCCCAGGCTATCGAGATTCTGCTGCACGAAGCTCGCGCAATAGGCCAGGCTGCGGGGCATTTCCTGCCGGAGGATCAGGAAATCCGTGATGTTCTGGGCCTTGTAGCGGTCGTGGTAGACGTGGCGATATGCGCGGTGTGCGGACGCGGCGCGCAGGATCAGCGTCCATTGCTGGATATCGAGGTCCCCGCCCACCTGCGTGGCGCGCGGCAGCAGCACGTAATACTTCATGTCGAGGATGCGCGCCGTATTGTCCGCCCGTTCGACGAAGTTTCCCGCCTGCAGGAAGTTGAAGCCGTCGTCGCGCAGGATCGTGCCCAGCAGCGCGCCGCGGAACTCGTGGCTGCGTTGCTTGACCCATTGCAGGAGCCCCAGGAGTTTGGCGCCCCGGACGTCGCGCGGCTTGATCTGCGAGAATTCGAGCCAGGCCCCGTTCATGCTTTCCCACATGTCGGTCGTGATCGCCGTCCGCACCGAGCGCGCATTGGTGCGCGCGGCCTGCAGGCACGAATAGACCGAGCTGGGATTGTCGGGGTCGAACATCATGAAATGCGCCACCGTGTCGACGTCGGCCACCTCGTGCTTGGCCGAAAATCCCTCATCGACCTCGGCCGCCTGCATCATCGATACAAGATGCTCGCTGGCCCCGCCCTCGCGGTGGCTGGTCAGCGACATGCGGTACCCCACCTCGAGCAGGCGCGCCATGTTCTCGGCCCGCTCCACATAACGAGACAACCAGAAGAGATTGGCGGCGGTGCGTCCGAGCATTCTCAATCTTCCAGCACCCACGTATCTTTCGTCCCGCCGCCCTGCGACGAGTTCACCACCAGCGATCCCTTCTTGAGCGCCACGCGCGTGAGGCCGCCGGGCGTAATGCGCACCTCGTCGCCCACCAGCACATAGGGCCTCAGGTCCACATGGCGCGGTGCGACGTCGCCATTGATATGCGTCGGGCAGGTGGAGAGGTCGAGCGTCGGCTGCACGATGTAGTTGTCCGGCCGCGCCTCGATTTTCTTTCGGAACTCGGCGTGCTGCGCCTTTGTGGCGGTCGGTCCCACCATCATTCCATAGCCGCCAGAGCCATGCACTTCCTTGACCACGAGATCGGCAATGTTCTCGAGTACCCAGGCCCGCTGGTCCTCGTCGGTGCAATTGTAGGTCGGCACGTTTTGCAACAGCGCCTTTTCGCCCAGATAGAACTCGATGATGTCGGGGACGTAGGTATAGACGGCCTTGTCGTCGGCAATGCCGGTGCCGGGTGCATTGACCAGCGTCACGTTGCCGGCCCTGTAGGCGTCGAACAGGCCCGGCACGCCCAGCATGGAATCCGGGCGGAACGTCAGCGGGTCGAGATAGTCGTCGTCGATCCGCCGGTAGATCACGTCCACCTGTTCCGGTCCGGTCGTGGTCCGCATGTAGACCTTGCCGCCATCGACGAAGAGGTCGGGGCCCTCGCATAGTTGCGCGCCCATCTGGTCGGCAAGGAAGGAGTGCTCGAAATAGGCCGAGTTGTAGATGCCCGGTGTCAGCACGGCGATGTTGGGACTTTGGCCCTTGAACCCATCCGGGGCCACGCTTTCTAGCGTCCGCCTCAGATTCTCGGGATAGGTTTCGACAGGCGCTACCTTGGACCGATGGAACAGGTCCGGCGCCAGCAGCATCATCGCCTCGCGGTCTTCCAGCATGTAGCTGACGCCCGATGGGGTGCGCAGGTTATCTTCCAGCACGTAGAAGTCGTCGGGCCCGGTGCGAACGATGTCGACGCCGATGATGTGGGCATAGACACCCTTGGCCGGATTGAGACCCATCATCTGCGGGCAGAAGGCTGCGTTGTTGAGGATCAGCTTTTCCGGCACCCGGCCGGCCTTCAGGATCTCCTGGCGGTGGTAGATGTCATAAAGAAACGCATTGAGCGCCTTCACGCGCTGTTCGATCCCCTTGGAGAGCCGGCGCCATTCATTGGCGGCAATGATCCTGGGAATGACGTCGAAGGGAATGACCTTCTCCGTTCCTTCTTCCGATCCATAGACGGCAAAGGTAATGCCCAGCTTGCGGAAGATCGCCTCGGCATCCGTCTGCATGAGCGCTAGGGCCTTGTCCGGTTGCTCGCCCAGCCATCCGGCCAGCGCGCGGTAGGGTTCGCGCACGGAGCCATCAGGATTGTACATTTCGTCAAACGGCGTCTTGTCGCCCATGCTTCTCCGCTCGGATGATACGGCATTCCCATCGCACTGACATTGCTACACGTTTGTTCTCTGCCGTCCAGACACTCACCACGCCCACATGCCGCTTTTTCGTGCAGGTCAGGCTTGCATACCCCGCGCTGAAAATGTTCAACTTCGCGCGCAATCGACCGACCCGATCCCGTCCATCCATCGTTATTGCCCGGCCTGACCAGGCAATCCATGCGATGCCCATTCAGGGGCGCAGTTTCCCATGACCATCGAAATTCTCCAGACCGGACCGCTCCTCGCCTCCTGCGAAAAAGCCCTCGCCGCCCGCTACACGGTGCACAAGCTGCACGAACAGGCCGACAAGGATGCCTGGCTGAGGGACAACGGCGCCCGCATCCGCGCCCATGCCGGTTCGGGCGTGCAGGCCGATCTCATGGACAAGCTGCCCAATCTCGAGATCATCGCCAGCTTCGGCGTCGGCTACGACAATATCGACATCAAGGCCGCCAGGGCGCGCAACGTCCGCGTGACCAACACGCCGGATGTGCTCAACGACGCCGTCGCCGAGCTGACCGTCGGCCTCATGATTTCGCTGGCCCGCCGCATTCCGCAATCCGACCAGTTCGTCCGCCAGGGCAAATGGCCCAACGCCAGTTTCGGTCTCTTCTCCGAACTGACGGGCAAGACCGTCGGCATTCTCGGGCTCGGTCGCATCGGCAAGGAAATCGCCACGCGGCTGCAGGCCATGAAGATGCGCGTCGTCTACTATGGCCGCCGCCATCAGGCTACGGTGCCCTACATCTACTACGACAATCTCGAGGACATGGCCCGCGACAGCGACTGGCTTGTCGTCATCGCGCCCGGTGGCAAGGACACCAACGGCATCGTCAGCCGCGCCGTGCTCGAGGCCCTCGGTCCCGATGGCCGGATCGTCAACGTCGCCCGCGGCACGCTGATCGACGAGAAGGCCATGGTCGAGCTGCTCGTCAATGGCGGCCTCGGCGGCGCGGCGCTCGATGTCTTCGAGAATGAACCACAGGTTCCCGCCGAGCTCCTCACCCTCGACAATGTCGTGCTCTCCCCCCATCAGGGCAGCGCCACCCACCAGACCCGGGACGCCATGGGCGCACTGCTCGTCGCCAACCTCGAAAAGCACTTCGCCGGCGAGCCGCTGATTTCAGCGGTGGTCTGACCTTTCTTCACGTCTTCCCTCCGGGGGGAGGCGACGCCAAGCGGCGGGTGAGGGAGCCTGCCTGCCGCTATTCCAGATCCGCCTGCTCGATCGCCCCGGCCGCGTGAATGCACACAATATCGAGCCTGTCCGGCCCGAGATTGGTGAACTTGTGCGGCGTGTTGGCCGGCGCCACCGCGATGTCCCCGGGCCCGACCTCGAACCGCTCGTCGCCGATCACCACCTCGGCCCGCCCGCGCCGCACCACCCAGGTTTCGGCATAGGGATGGGTGTGCAGCCCCGGTCCCTGGCCTGTTTCGTTGTCCACCGCGAAAAACGAGATCGGCGTGCCATAGGCACCGCCCTCGAACTTGATTGTCCGGCTTGTGGTCAGGTTCCTGTCCGCCGCGCGCAGGATATGGGTCATGGTTTGTCTCTCCTCGTTCCTGTCCGCGACGATCCGGTTCCATCCGCTTCGACAGGTGACCCTTGCACCAGACGCCATTAACAGGCGCGCCGGAAACCGCTAGCTTCGCCCCAAATCAGATACCGGGCGAACCGGCCCAAGGAGCAGACGAATGACCGAATGGTGGCGCGGCGGAGTGATCTATCAGGTCTATCCGCGCTCGTTTCAGGACAGCAATGGCGACGGCATCGGCGATCTGGCCGGCATTATCGACCGGCTCGATCACATCGCCAGCCTCGGCGTCGACTGCATCTGGCTCTCGCCCATCACCCAGTCGCCGCAGGCCGACATGGGCTATGACGTGTCCGACTACATGCAGGTCGATCCGCTTTTCGGCTCCCTCCAGGATTTCGACCTCCTGATGGAAAAGGCCCATGCGCTGGGCCTCAAGGTCATCATGGATCAGGTGGTCAGCCACACCTCGTCCCAGCATCCGTGGTTTCTCGAATCCGCCTTCAGCCGCGACAATGCCAAGGCCGACTGGTATGTCTGGGCCGATGCCAATCCCGATGGCACCCCGCCCAACAACTGGCTCTCGGTCTTCGGTGGGTCGGCCTGGGAATGGCATACGGCGCGCAAGCAGTATTACCTCCACAATTTCCTCACCTCCCAGCCCGATCTCAACTTCCACAATCCCGCCGTGCAGGATGCGGTGCTTGATGTCATGCGCTTCTGGCTCGATCGGGGGCTCGATGGCTTCCGCCTCGATACCGTCAACTACTACTTCCACGACGCCAGGCTGCGCGCCAATCCGCCCCTCGCCGAACTCAACGGCAAGCCTGCCACCAATCCCTACGACATGCAGAGCCACCAGTTCTCCAAGAGCCAGCCGGAGAACCTCGATTGGCTGCGCAAGGTCCGCGCCATGATGGACGACTATCCCGGCGTCACCACGGTCGGTGAGGTCGGCGACGACGAGCGCGGCCTCGAGCTCATGAAGAAATACACCTCCGGCAGCGATCTGCTGCACATGTGCTATTCCTTCGATTTCCTCGGTCCGAAATTCTCCGCCGCCCATTTCCGCGGCAAGGTCGAGGCCTTCTTCTCGGGCGGCGAGACGGGGTGGCCCTGCTGGAGCTTTTCCAACCACGACGTCATCCGACACATGACGCGCTGGGCACCGAACAGCGTTTCGCCGGCTGATCTCTCGCGTCAGGCCATCGCTCTCATGCTCACGCTCAAGGGCTCCGCGGGCCTCTATCAGGGCGAAGAGCTGGGCCTGCCCGAAGCCGACATCCTCTATGAGGAACTGACCGATCCGCGCGGCATCCGCTTCTGGCCCGAGGACAAGGGGCGCGACGGTTGCCGCACGCCCATGCCCTGGCAGCAGAGCCTGCCGCATGCCGGCTTCACCCACGGCACCCCGTGGCTGCCGATCAAGCATTCGGCGACGGCGCTCAGCGTCGACGTGCAGGAAGCCAATCCGGCCTCGACGCTGCACTACTACCGGCAGATCCTCGCCTGGCGCAAAACCCACCCGGCCCTCAAGACCGGCGATATCGCCTTCTTCGATTGCGACGAACCGGTGCTGGCCTATTCGCGCACCGCTGGCAACAAGGATCTGATCTGCGTCTTCAACCTGTCGGCAGAGCCACTGACGGTCACGCTGTCTGGCGTCGAACTGGCTCTCGAACCCGTCAGCAATAATGCCGAACTCGATGGCGCCAGCCTCAAGCTCGGCCCCAACGGCTTCGCAATTCTCCCGGCGCCGGCCGGCGAGGGCAGGGTGGTCTACAGCGCCTAGTTTGGGCGCCGGCCCGGTCTTCTCCCCCTCGGGGAGAAGGTGGCGCGCAGCGCCGGGAGAGGGGGATGCTTCAGCGCGAGTGAAGAGCTCCCCTCACCGACCCGGAGCGGTCGATCCTTCGTCCCTTCCCGCCGGAGGGGAGCACCAGGGAGGCGATGGAGCCGCAAGGCCAGCTCCGCTAGCCGTCCACCTTTCTCCTCTCCGCCCAGCGGATCAGCACCACCACCGCGGGAATGGCAAAGCTCAGCATCAGCAGCCGGATCACATGGTGCGCGGCGATGAATGCAGTGTCGTAGCCTAGCGCGATCCCCAGTGCGCCCATGCCCTCGAGCGCGCCCGGCGATAGTCCCAGCCAGATCTGCCCGAAGGGCATGTCCACCAGCTGCGCCACGACAAGCGCGATCACCGTCACGATCGTGACCGTCATCGCCGTGGCGATCAGACCGCCCTTCGCCGTCGTCACGAGCTCGGCCCTGGTGATTCCCACGAAGCGCGAGCCGATCAGCGCTCCGGTCAGCACAAAGGTGCCGATCACCAGGGGCGTCGGCATCGCGCCGTCGTACAGTCCCCCCAGCTTCGCGCCGGTCGCTGCCGCCATCGCGCCCAGCACCAGCCCCGCCGGCACCTTGATCCACATGAAAACCAGCCCGACGGCGACACAGCCAGCGGCCAGCAACACGATGTCGAGCGGTGTCATGAAGCTGCCCGCAGCCGGCGGGGTAAAGCTGTCGATCGGCAGAAACATCGCGCCCACCGGCACGGCAATCGTCAGCATCAGGATGCGGATCACCTGGATGATGACGATCTGTCGGGCATCGCCGACGCCCGTCGCTGCAATGCCCATGACAAAACTCAGATGTCCGGGAAACGAACTGAGATAGGCAGTTCCGGTATCGAGCTTGAACAGCCTGGTCAGCATCCAGCCTGTCGAGGCCACGATGATCACCAGCTCGATGGCCAGCGCCGCCAGCGAAATAGGCCAGCTTGCCAGCATGGAGAGACTGTCCGGTGCCACGCTCGCACCCATGGACATGCCGACTGCCACGAAGATCACGTTGCGCAGCGCATCGGGAATCCTGACCGGGGCCTTCAGCATCGCCGCCACGGTTACGGCAAGGGCTGCGCCCATCAGCCACCCCGCCGGCAGGCCGAGGACGGTGGCAAGGCCGCCACCCAGTGCTGCAATCGCCAGGGTCAGCAAAACGGGCAGGATGTCGGATGGGGAGAAGGGGGTAGGCATTATCCCGCGACCCTTACCCCATGCCACCACCGGGCGAAAGGTTGATCGGAACCATCAATGTGTGGTCGCTATCACCGCCCCCGCCACTGCTCCGCCCTTGGGCTCGACCCGAGGGCCACGCACCTCAGCCGACCGGCAGCGCCGTTTCCACCAGCCGCACCCAGTAGCTCACGCCCACGGGAATGGCGTCGTCGTTGAAATCGTATGTGTCGGTATGGAGCTCGGTCGAGTCGCCATTGCCGAGGAAGATGTAGGCCCCCGGCCGCTTGTTGAGCATGAACGAGAAATCCTCGCCGCCCATCGATGGCGCCACGTCGTCATCCACCTGTCCCGCGCCCACCACGTCGCGCGCCACTGCGGCGGCAAAGCGTGTCTGCGCCTCGGCATTGACCGTCACCGGATAGCCGCGGGCATAGCGGATGCTGGCCTCCGCGCCGAAGCTGCGCGCGAATTGCGGCACGAATTCGCCCAGCTTGGCCTCGATGAAGTCCTGCACGTCGCCATCGAGCGTGCGCACCGTTCCGGTGATCTTGGCCGTGCGCGAAATCACATTGTCGGCCTCGCCGGCCTCGACCATGGTCACGCTCAGGACCGCGCTTTCCAGCGGGTCGAGGTTGCGCGACACGATGGTCTGCAGCGCCGTCACCATCTGCGCCGCGACGATGATCGGGTCCACCGTCTGCTGTGGCCGTGCGGCGTGGCCGCCGCGCCCGATGATGTCGATATAGAAACGATCGGTCGCCGCCATGATGCCGCCGCTGCGGATGCCGAATGTGCCCACCGGCATGCCCGGCCAGTTGTGCATGCCGTAGATTTCGGCAATGTCGAACTGCTCCAGCAGGCCCTCGTCGAGCATCACCTTGCCGCCGCCGCCACCCTCTTCGGCCGGCTGGAAGATCAGCGCCACCTGGCCGTCGAAATTGCGGGTTTCCGCCAGGTACTTTGCGGCGCCCAGCAGCATGGCGGTGTGGCCGTCATGGCCGCAGGCATGCATCTTGCCCGGCGTGGTCGAGGCGTGGGGCAGGCCGGTCTTCTCGGTCATGGGCAGGGCGTCCATGTCGGCCCTGAGCCCGATGATGCGCTGGCCGGTGCCACGCCCCTTGATCAGGCCGACGACGCCCGTTCGCCCGAGCCCGGTCACCACAGTGTCGCAGCCGAATTCCCGCAGCTTTTCAGCGACCACGCCGGCGGTGCGATGCACGTCGAACAGCACTTCGGGATGGGCATGCAGGTCCCGCCGCCATGCGGCAATCTCTGGCTGGAACTCGGCGACGCGGTTGATAACAGGCATAAAAAGACCGAAGCAGGGAAACAAAGTGGCAATCTCTCTGCCTGGGCTCGCGGCGTCAAGGCAAAGCGGCATGCCTTGCTCCAGCCCCTTCGCCGGGTTACGCGATCTCAAGCCGAGGACGTCGATCATGAACCAGGAAACCGAGCGTGCCGATCAGGAGATCGCCTTCTGCGAGGCCATCCTTGCCAAGAGCGGCACCAATGTCCTGCTCGAAACCCTGCGCGATGCGCCCGATGTCGCCGCCTGGTCGCATTACCCGGAAGGCGATGTATTCGATCCCGCGAGCGGGGCCCAGTGGTACTATCACTGCCATGCCCCGTCCTCCGACGCCGAGGAACATGGGCATTTCCATTGTTTCTTGCGCCCGGACGGGAGCCAGGGTCCCGTTCATCACCTCGCCGCCATCGGCGTTACCCCGCACGGACGGCTCCATCGCATTTTCACCGTCAATCATTGGGTCGTCGGCGATGACTGGCTGGACGCCGAAGCGACGCTGCCGCTGCTTGCGCGTTTCGACATGCAGATGGCCAGGCCCTCCTATCTCGTCAATCGCTGGCTGACCGCGCTTTTCGTCCGCTACGAAACCGAAATTGCCGATCTCGTCCGCCAGCGCGATCGGGCCATCCTCGCCCATGCCAGTGGTGACTTCGCCGCCAATCGCGAAGATCGCGCCATCGAAGTAACGGCCGAATTCCGACCCGAACGCGGCTAGGCGGATCGGTCGCAGCCATTTTGGCTCCCCGGACCTACCCCTCGGGCCCGTGGCTCCCTATATCGGGACGGACACCATATTTTCAGGGCCCGCCAATGTTTGCCTCGCGCAGTTTCCGCTTCACCAGTCTCATGGCTTGCCTGGTCGTGGCATTCTCCTTCGTCGCTGTCGGCGATGCCGAGGCGCGCAAGGGCGGCAGCTTCGGCAGCCGGGGTATGAACACATTCAATAGCCCGGCGCCGACCCAGACTGCCCCTGGCCCGGCCGCTCCCATTCAGCGCACCATGACGCCGAACCAGCAGCAGGCTGCGCCTTCAGCCCAGGCAGCCCAGCCGCGCGGCGGCTTCATGAACGGCTTCGGCGGCTCGCTGATGCGCGGTCTCATGCTGGGCGGCCTGTTCGGTCTCCTGCTTGGCGGTGGCTTTGGTGGCCTCGGCGGTATTTTCGCCATGCTGGCCCAGATCGCCATCATCGGCGGCGTCATCTGGCTGGCCATGCGCTTCTTCCGTTCACGCTCGCCCCAGCCGGCCAGCGCTGGCGGTCCGGATGTCGGCGCCTACGGCCGCCAGTCCACGGCAAAGCCTGATTTCGGCGGCATGTTCGGTGGTGCCGGAGCCAGTGCCGCGCGCCCGGCTGCGCGTCCGGCCAATCCGAACCAGCTCGATATCGGCATGGAAGACCTCCAGAAGTTCGAGTCCATGCTGACTCGTGTTCAGGCGGCCTTTGCCAGCGAAAACTATGCGGCCCTTCGTGTCCTCACCACGCCGGAAGTCATGGGTTACCTCTCCGAGGAACTGGCGACCAACGCCACCAATGGCGTCAAGAACCAGGTCTCTGACGTCGCCCTCCTTCAGGGTGACCTGTCCGAAAGCTGGCGCGAAGGCCAGGTCGAATACGCCACCGTCGCCATGCGCTACGCGGCTATCGACTACATGATCGATCGCGCCACTGGCAGCGTCGTCGAAGGCGATGCTGAAAATCCCGAGGAATCCACCGAGATCTGGACCTTTGTGCGCAATCGCGGCGACTCCGACTGGCGCCTCTCGGCCATCCAGGAGGCTTCGAACTGAGCCGCAGGCAAGATCGCTCCAGTGGAGCGGTCTTAAGTGAGAAGGCCATGAGAGCGACGCTCGAATGGCGGGGGCGGGGGCATACGACTGTCCGCGTTCCCGGCAGACAACCATCCCCCCATCGTCACCACCGGGCTTGACCCTGTGGTCCACGCTTCCGCAAACTGGATTGCCCGGTCAAGCCGGGCAATGACGGAAGAACGTGGTCATCCAAACTTTCTATTTTCCCGTCGCGAACTAGACCGAAATTCCCCTTTCGCGCCTTGCCCGAAAGACCCCTTTTTGCCATTGAAGCTCCAACCTGACGGAGCTGCTCATGAAAATCCTCGTCGCCGTCAAGCGCGTGGTCGACCACAATGTCCGCATCCGGGTCCGTCCCGACGGTACGGGCGTCGAGACCAATGGCGTGCGCATGTCGATGAACCCTTTCTGCAAGCACGCGGTCGAAGCTGCCGTGCAGCTGGCCGAAGCCGGTCAGGCCAGCGAGATCGTGGTCGTCTCCATTGGTCCCAAGGCCAGCAACGACGTGATCCTGACCGCGCTGGCCATGGGTGCCCATCGCGGCATCCTGGTTGAAACGGATGCGCCGCTCGAAACCCTTGTCATCGCCAAGCTGCTGGCCAGGGTCGTCGCCGAAGAGCAGCCCGACCTGATCCTTCTCGGCAAGCAGGCCGTGGACGACGACAGCAATCATGTGGGCCAGATGCTCGCCGCGCTGACCGATCGTCCGCAGGCCACCTTTGCCTCCGAGATCAAGATTTCGGGCGCGGAGCTCGAAGTGGTCAGGGAAGTGGATTCGGGCCGCGAGACATTGCGCTTGCCGCTGCCCGCCGTGGTCACCGCCGACCTTCGTCTCAACACCCCGCGCAATGCCGCGCTGCCCATGGTGATGAAGGCGCGCTCCAAGCCGCTGGCTGTTCGCTCCGCCTCCGAATTCGGCGTCGATCTTGGCGCGCGCCTCAAGGTCGAAAAGATATCCCCGCCGCCCGAGCGCGTGGCAGGAAAGACCGTCAACTCGGTTTCCGAGCTGGTCACCATCATCGCAGCCGACGTCAACGCGATGGAGGCGATCTGATGAGCGTTCTGGTTCTCGCCGAAGTCGATGACGGCGTTCTCTCGCCCGCCACCGCGCGCATTGTCGCCGCGGCTGCCAATCTTGGTCCCGTCGATGTTTTCGTGCCCGGTCCCCGCGCTGCGGCGGACGCGGCTGCCGCCATTTCCGGCGTGCGCAAGGTGATCGCAAACGATAGCAGTCTGCTAGCGGATACCCTCTCTGGCGCTATAGAAACGCTGGCAAAAGACTACATTTATCTCGTTTCCGGCGCCTCTACGCTGGGAAAAGACGTGATTCCGCGCCTCGCTGCTAAGCTCGACATCCAGCCGGTCACCGACATCGTCGCCATCGAGTCCCCGACCCGCTTTGTCCGCCCCATCTACGCGGGCAATGCCCTTGAAACTGTTACTGATTCTCAGTCGAAGCACGTCCTTACGTTCCGGGCCTCGGCTTTCCGGCCCGCCGCCGGGGGTAACGCCGCTCCTGTGGAAGTGTTTGATAACGCTGTGCAATCCGCCGCCACGCTGATTGCTGCTCACCGCACCGAAAGCGATACCCCCGATCTCTCGACGGCTCAGATCGTCGTCGCTGGCGGTGTCTCGGTCGGCTCCGCCGAAGGTTTCCAACTCATTGAAAAGCTTGGAAAAACCTTGGGCGCAGCCGTAGGCGCCACCCGCGCTGCTGTCGACGCCGGCTACGCCCCCAACGACTGGCAGGTCGGCCAGACCGGCAAGATCATTGCCCCCGACCTCTACATCGCCGTCGGCATCTCCGGCGCGCTCCAGCATCTGGCCGGCATCCAGGGCGCTAGGAAGATCATCGCCATCAACAGCGACGTCGACGCGCCGATCGTCAAGATATCGGACGTCGCGCTGATCGGCGATCTCTTTGAAATCGTTCCGCAATTGATCGCAGAACTCGAGCGCCTCGGCATAAGGCGCTAGTCGCTAAAGATTGCAAAAATCCCCCGCCGTCCTATAAAGACGGCGCCTTCCCACCGGACCTCCCGAAAATGTTCGAAACTCTCACCAAGGCCCCTGGCGACAAGATCCTTGCGCTCATGGGCGAGTATGCGGCCGACTCCCGTCCCACAAAGATCGACCTCGGCGTCGGCGTCTACAAGGACGAAAAGGGCGTGACCCCGGTCATGACCTCTGTCCGCAAGGCCGAAGAGCGGATTCTTTCGAAAGAAAAAACAAAGACTTACCTCGGTATCGCCGGCAACAAGGGCTATGGCAATGCCGTGCTCGATCTCGTGCTGGCCGACAGTGTCGATCGCGCCCGCGTCCGCATCGCCCAGGCCCCCGGCGGCACCGGTTCGCTTTGGGTACTGATGCAGCTGGTCAACCGCGCCCGTCCCGGCGCGACGGTGTATGTCTCCGATCCGACCTGGGCTAACCACAACCCGATCGCCATCAATTCCGGCCTAAAGGTCGCGACCTACCCCTATTTCGACGCCGAAACCCGCGGCGTGAAGTTCGATCAAATGCTTGCCGCGCTTGATCAATTGGGCGCGGGCGACGTCGTGCTTCTGCATGGCTGCTGCCATAACCCGACCGGCGCAAACCTTTCTGATGCGCAGTGGGATCAGGTCGCCGCCAGCCTGGTGCGGACTGGTGCACTGCCCTTCATCGATCTGGCCTATCTCGGTTTCGGTGATGGCATCGAGGCCGATGCCTATGGCACCCGCAAAATCTTATCCTCTGTTCCTGAAGCTCTGATAGCTTTCTCGGGCTCGAAGAATTTCGGCCTCTACCGTGAACGCGTCGGCGCTGCCATCCTCGTCGCCCGTAATGGCGACGAAGCCGAAGTCACCAACTCGCAGTTGCTCAATATTATCAGGGGCGCCTATTCGCAGCCGCCCGATCATGGTGCCGAAATTATCCGCACCATTCTGGAAGACGCAGCATTGCGCTCCGAGTGGGAGACTGAGCTGGCTCAAATGCGTAACCGTATGATTTCGTTGCGCAAAAAGCTTGCCGATGCGATCCGCGAGCGCTCCAACTCCACCGATTTCGACTTCGTTGCCGATCACCGGGGCATGTTTTCGCTCCTCGGGCTCAGCAATGACGCGGTCGAACATCTCAAGGCCGCAAACGGGGTCTATATGACGGGGGATAGCCGCATCAATGTTGCCGGTATCCCGGAAGACCGCGTGGGCGATCTGGCGGACGCGTTTTTAGGCGCCCTCCGCTGATCCCATCGCTTGCGGCAGCGCGCCGCCATGGCTACATCTGGATCAACGGTCCGGACCGACAAGTTACTAGGAGGGAACGATGAAGTTCTTCGTCGATACTGCTGATACCGCCGCCATCAAGGAGCTCAACGAAGCCGGGCTCATCAATGGCGTGACCACCAATCCGTCGCTGATCGCCAAGTCCGGCCGTGACTTCAAGGAAGTCATCAAGGAAATCTGTGGCATCACGCCCGATCCGGTCTCGGCCGAAGTCGCCAGCCTCGAATATGACGGCATGGTCGCCGAGGGCGAGCACCTCGCCAAGATTGCGTCCAACGTCGTCATCAAGCTGCCCCTGACGCTGAATGGCCTCAAGGCCACCAAGCACTTCCACGACAAGGGCATCGCGACCAACGTCACGCTCTGCTTCTCGGCCAACCAGGCTCTGCTCGCTGCAAAGGCTGGCGCCACCTACATATCGCCCTTTATCGGCCGCCTCGACGACATCAATCTCGATGGCATGGAGCTGATCGAGAACATCCGTACCATCTACGACAATTACCAGTTCGAGACCCAGATCCTGGCTGCCTCGATCCGTTCGCCCAACCACGTCACCGAAGCCGCGCTGGCCGGTGCCGACGTGGCCACCATCCCGCCCGACGTCATCAAGAAGCTGGCCCTGCACCCGCTGACCGACAAGGGCATCGAAGGCTTCCTCAAGGATTGGGCCGGCACCGGCCAGTCGATCCTCTAGGCTCCTTCGCTCCGCTTCAGGACCCCGCCCTTCGACAAATTCGGGGTGGGGTCTTTTCTTTTGTGAGTTGCCATGGCCGACACCGATCTCGCCGCCCAGATCAAGACTGCGCTTGCCGATGTGGAAATTCCCGGCGGCGGCGATCTGGCGGGGTATGCCGGTCTTTCCGAAATCATCGTTACCCCCGGTGCCATCGCCTTCGCCATTGCGGTCGCCTCGGGCATGGAAGCGGCCTTTGGCCCGGCTCGCGACGAAGCGCACAAGCGGGCCCAGGCCCTGGGCGGCAGCCGCAAGGTAATGGTCTCCATCACTGCCGAGAAATCCAACACCGCCAAGTTCGGTCACGGCGCGCCCCAACCGCAGGGCAAGACGCGTGTCAAAGGCGTCAAGCGCATCATTGCCGTTGGTTCGGGAAAGGGCGGCGTCGGCAAGTCCACCACAGCTGTCAACATCGCCCTGGCTCTGGCGGACGAAGGGCTGAAGGTCGGGCTTCTCGATGCTGATCTCTATGGACCCTCAGTGCCCAAACTGTTGGGCATCGAGGGCAAACCTGCCATTCGCGACGACGGCATTTTCACGCCTCACGAAGCCTTTGGCCTCAAGGCCATTTCCATCGGGTCCATGCTGGTTCCCGGCCAGGCAGTGGTCTGGCGCGGTCCCATGGCGACTTCAGGGCTCCGCCAGTTGCTGCGCGAAACCGAGTGGGGCGGGCTCGACGTGCTCATCATCGACCTGCCCCCGGGCACCGGCGATATCCATATCGCGCTCTTCCAGCAGACGATCGTCGACGGTGTGGTCATTGTCTCGACCCCGCAGGACCTGGCCTTGATTGATGCCCAGAAGGCGATCGACATGCTTCGCCGCATGTCCGTGCCCGTGCTCGGCCTCGTCGAGAACATGAGCTACTTCATCGCGCCCGACACGGGTCATCGCTACGACATCTTCGGCACCGGCGGTGCCGAACAGGCGGCCGGGAAGCTTGAAATTCCTTTCCTTGGTCCCATTCCGCTGGTCATGTCGATCCGAGAGGGCTCTGACGCCGGAATGCCCCCGGTTGCTCATGCTCCGGAAGGCCCCGAGGCCCAGGCCTACCGCCTTATCGCGCGCAGAATCCTCGCCAGCATCCCCTAGGCGGCGACCCGCATCAACGCCTTTGCGTCGTTTAAATCGATTGCTGAAATCGATTGCACGACTGCATACGCCAATGGTATCCGCGTTCGGAAAGGGCTGTAAGCCCGATTGGAGGGGATATGTTTTCGTTTGAGCGTCGCGAATTCGGGCCGGATTTCACCTTTGGTGTGGCCACTGCCGCCTATCAGATCGAGGGCGGACAGGGTCATGGCCGTGGCGAGAGCATCTGGGACACGTTCTCGGCGACGCCCGGAAACGTCCACAATGGCGATACCGGGCTCAATGCCTGCAATCATTACGACCTCTGGCCGCAGGACCTCGACCTCATTCGCGATGGCGGTTACGACGCTTATCGCTTCTCCTTCGCTTGGCCGCGCCTGATCCCCAACGGCACGGGTGCCGTGAACCAGGAAGGTGTGGATTTCTACGACCGCCTGATCGATGGCATGCTCGAACGCGGCATCAAGCCGTACGCCACGCTTTATCACTGGGACCTGCCCTCGGCGTTGCAGGACCGTGGCGGTTGGATGAATCGTGACATCGCCGGTTGGTTCGCAGACTACGCGACCCTGGTTGCCAACAAGTTCGGGGATCGCCTCGAAGCCACCGCCACGATCAACGAGCCCTGGTGCGTCGCCTTCCTCAGCCATTTCCTCGGCATCCATGCCCCCGGGTATCGCGACCTGCGCGCCGCGGCACGCGCCATGCACCATGTGCTGTTCGCGCATGGCACGGCCATCGACGCGCTGCGCGCGGCAGGCGCCAAGAATTTGGGCATTGTCCTCAATCTGGAAAAGTCGGAGCCGGCGACTGACAGCGATGCTGACAAGGCCGCTTGCGACTTCGGGGATGCCCTGTTCAATCGCTGGTATCTCGGCGGTGTCTTCAAAGGCGAATATCCCGAGATCCTGACCAAGTGGCTCGAGCCCTATCTGCCCTCCAATTATCAGGCCGACATGGACGTCGTATCGCGCCCGCTCGATTGGTTGGGGATCAACTATTATACCCGCGGCCTCTACAAGGCCTCGTCCGTTCCCGGCCGGCCTGCGGAACAGGTCAAGGGCGATCTCGAAAAGACCGATATCGGCTGGGAAATCTATCCCAAGGGTCTCTCAGACCTCCTGGTCCGCGTGTCCAACGAATACACTAAGAAGCCGATTTACGTCACCGAAAACGGCATGGCCGAGGTCGAGGGCGATGACGATCCGCGCCGCGTGAAATACTACGAGGACCATCTCAAGGCGGTCCTTGCCGCCAAGGCCGAAGGCGCTGACGTGCGCGGCTATTTCGCCTGGTCACTGCTCGACAACTATGAATGGGCCGAAGGCTACAACAAACGCTTTGGCCTCGTGCATGTCGATTACGAAACCCAGAAGCGTACGCCCAAGGCCAGCTATCGGGCCTTCCAGGGCCTGTTGCACAACTCCCGCTGAAAATGGTCTAAGGTCGGGCTTTCAGACGAGCGAGCCCGACCCATGACTTCGGAATACAGCGAACTGCCAGATTCACTCCTGCGTCTCGATGACGTACTGATCGCGGGTGGCGATGAGTCCATGCTGTTGACCGAGCTGGACGGTTTCCTGTGTGCTGTCGCCGTCAGCCCGAACCCGGTCGCCAAATCCGACTATTGGCCGTTCGAATGGGCCGCTGACGAGCGCGGCGTGCTCAGGCCGGGCTACGAAGACCTCGAGGCGCTGGTGGACGCCCGCCTGTCCGAAATCGAGCAGGAGCTTGCAGCCGGCGAATATGGCCCGCTCTACGAAGTGGACGACGACACCAACGAGATCGTCTGGCAGGCATGGGTCTCCGGCTTCCAGCAGGCCATGTTGCTGCAGTTCGATGCGTGGGACGATCTGCTGCGCGACACGGGTGGTGACGCCCGGGGAGAGGCGGCGATGGGCCTGGCCACGGCGCTGATGCTGTCCGACCCGACCAACGTGCCTGATGACACCGCAGGCGACGATGATTGGTCGCAATACGACAATGCGATGGAAGCCATGCCCGAAGTCATCGCGCAGGTTGCGGTGCTGCTGTACCGCCTGCATCGGCAGAGCTAGGCGATCTCCGGCAGGCGCGCTGCCATGAGCGCGCGGGTCAGGCTATGCTGCGGCGCAGCGAACAGCCGCTCCGGCGTGCCGTCCTCGACGATCCTGCCACTCTCCATGACCATGACCCGGTCGGCCATGGCTGCGACCATGTCCAGGTCGTGGCTGATGATCAGATAGGTCAGTCCGTGGTCGGCCTGAAGCCGCGACAGCAGCCGCAGCACATCGCCGCGCAGGGAAACGTCAAGGGCTGAAACCGGCTCGTCCAGCACCACCAGACGGGGCCGTGTCACCAGTGCCCGCGCGATGGCCAGCCTCTGCCGCTGCCCGCCCGAGAATTCATGCGGGCGGCGGCCGAGCATGTCGGCGTCCAGGCCCACGGCCTCCATCGCCTCCTCGAGCCGCGATGTCCTGTCCTCAGGGGACAGGTGGCCCAGGAGGTGCAACGGTTCGGCGAGGGAAGCGCCCACTCGCATGCGGGGATCGAAACTGCTGAATGGGTCCTGGAAGACCAGCGATATGCCGGCTCGGAGCGGCGCCGGCATATCGGAGCCGCGATAAGCTGTTCCACCGAGACGCATCCGGCCGCTATTGGCCTTGTCGAGCCCCACGATCAGTCGTGCCAGGGTGGTCTTGCCGCATCCGGATGGCCCGACCAGGGCCACGCATTCACCCAGGTTGATGTCGAAACTGACATCGTTCACTGCCCGCAGGGGCTCCTGCTTCCAGGGCCACAACCCGCCCTGCGCGTAGATGCGGCTTACGTTTTCCACCGAGAGCAGGGGCGTTGCATCCGCTGCGCCGCTTCTGCTCCGTCTTTCCATCCTGCTCGCCGCAAGGAGCTTGCGCGTATACTCGGCCCGCGGCGTCTTTAGCACGAGCGATGTCTCGCCCTCTTCGACCAACCGTCCCGCCTGCATCACGGCAACATGCGAGCACAAGGCCGCCACCGCACGGATGTCGTGGCTGATAAAGAGCAGGGTCATCTTCCGGCGCTTGCAGATGTCGGCGATGAGGTCGAGCACCATTCGCTGCGTGATCACATCCAGCGCCGATGTCGGCTCATCAGCAATCATCAGCTCGGGTCGGCTTGCCAGCGCCATGGCGATCATCGCACGCTGACGCTGCCCGCCGGAAAGCTGGTGCGGATACCGGCCTGCATGCCCCGATGACAGCCCGACCTCCTCGAGCAGTGTCGGAACCTCCAGCGCAGCGATCTCGCTGATGTCGGCGAGACGGATTGCCTCCTCGATCTGTTCACCGATAGTCATCAGTGGATTGAGCGCCGTCATCGGCTCCTGAAACACCATGCCGATGCGCTTGCCGCGCAGGCTTGCCAGGGCCTTTTCGTCCTGAGGCAGGGGCTGTCCTTCGAAGCGAACACCGCCGCTTGCGTCCGCGGTGTCGGGCAAGAGGCCCGCGATGGCGAGTGCGGTCAGCGATTTGCCCGAGCCGCTCTCGCCGATGATGCCGAAGCGCTCGCCGCGTTCGATGGAAAGCGAGAGGTTGGACACGGCGGGACGACCGTCGAACGCGATGGTCAGGCAGTCGATGTCAACCAGTGCCATGTTAGAGCCCCTCCCGCTTCAATCGCGGGTCCATGGCGTCGCGCAAGCCATCTCCGGCAATATTGAGCGCAATGACGATGAGGACGATCGCAAGGCCCGGCACGACGCTCAGCCAGGGATGGATCAGGAACAGGCTTTGCGAGTCGCGCAGCATGAGGCCGAGGCTGGTTGCCGGCGGTTGGGTGCCCAGGCCGATGTAGGACAGCCCCGCCTCGGCCAATATGCCCAGCGAAAGCTGGATTGTGCCCTGGACGATGAGCAGGCTCGAAATATTGGGAAGCAGGTGTCGGAGGGAAATGGCGACATTTCCCAGTCCAGCCAACCGGGCCGCAGCAATGAAGTCCTGGGTGGCGACGGCCATCGCGCCGCCCCGGGCCACCCGGGCAAACACCGGAATGTTGAACACGCCGATGGCGATGACCGCATTGGCTTCACCCGGTCCGGCGAGCGCCGCGATCAGGATGGCCACGATGACGGCAGGAAAGGCGAATGTAAGATCCGAGAGACGCAGTACCAGCCATTCCACCGCGCCGCCCCAGGCGACCGCGGCCAGCCCCATCGGCACGCCGACGGCCAGCCCGATCAGGACGCCCAGCGCCGCGACCACGAAGCTGGTGAGCGTTCCGCTCATCACCAGTGAAAGCAGGTCCCGCCCCAGGTGATCGGTTCCCAGCCAGTGCTCCGGTGTCGGCCCTAGAAAACGCCGCGCCACGGTGATCTGCTCGATAGGGTAGGGCGTCCACCACAGGGAGATGACCCCCAGAAGCGCAAACAAGGCTGCAGCACCGAGGCCAATGGCCAGGGCGGGGTGTTGTCGCAAAAGGGGCCACCTCATGCGCCGCGCCCCTTGAGGCGGGGATCGACCAGGGCATAGCAGAGGTCCGTCGCCAGCATGGTGGCGGTGGTGACAAGCACCAGCGCGATGGTGATACCGCGCACCAGGACCAGATCGCGCTCGGAGATGGCGGTGAAGATGAGCCGCCCAAGGCCCGGCAAGTAGAAGACGTTTTCGACGATGATCGTACCGGCAATGAGATAGGCGAACTGCAGGCCGAGAATGGTCAGCACCGGCAAGAGGGCGTTGCGCACCCCGTGTCGCAAGATCGCTTGGCTTTTTGTCAGCCCTTTGGCGCGGGCGGTGCGGATGAAATCCTGCTCCGTGACATCGACCAGCGCCGTGCGCATGACGCGGGCAAGAATGGAGGCTTGGGGAAGGGCGAGCGCAAGCCCGGGCAGGATCAGCCCACGCAGCGCGGCGCCGGGATCTTCGTGCCAGGGCACGAATCCGCCTGTCGGCAACCACCGCAGGGTGACCGCGAACAACAGCGTCAGCAGCATGCCGAACCAGAAATTGGGCACGGCAATACCGGTTTGCGCCAGCACCATCAGCGTCGTGTCGGTAGGCTTGCCGCGCCGCATTGCCGCGAGAATGCCGATGGGCAGGCCAACGGCCACCGAAACGACCATCGCCAGGATCGAAAGCGGGAGCGTGACCGCCATGCGGTCCCAGATCAGTTGGGCGACGGGCAGGCGCTGGGTCTGGGACATGCCGAAGTCGCCGCGGATCATGTCCAGCACCCAGGTGATGAAGCGCTCGTGCACTGGCGCGTCAAGACCCATTTGCGTGCGCAGCGCAGCGACTGCTTCGGGCGTCGCATTGATGCCCAGAATGAAGCGCGCCGGATCGCCAGGCAGCAGGTCGAGCAGGATAAAGATGATCAGCGCCGCCACGAAAATCGTGACGGCAAACCCCGCGATGCGTCGCGCGAGGTATAGGCTCATCCTGCGTTCAGCCCCGTTCTCGCGCCGATTGTGCCTATGGCCTCATTGCACCCAATGGATGTCGCGCAGCACGACGCCTTCCACGGGCGCATTCTGCCACATCCCTTCGAGCTTGGCATTCCAGACGCCGGTCTGGGCGAGTTCGAAAAGGTAGCCGTTGACGGCATCCTGGCTGATGATGGTCTGGAGTTGCTGCGCCAGCGCCTTGCGCTCGGCCTCGTCCGTGGTGGCATTGAGCGTTTCATTGAGCGACTGCACATCCGCATTGTCATAGCCGAAGTAGTAGTCGGGGTCGGCATAGATGCCAATATCGAACGGCTCGACATGGCTGATGATGGTGAGGTCGAAATCCTTGTTGGCAAAGACGTCCTCGAGCCACTGGGCCCATTCCATGTTGATCAGTTCGAGCCGGATACCCACTTGGGCGAATTGGCTGGCAATGATCTGGCCGGACAGCCGTGCGTAGGCAACCGGCGGTAGCTTCAGCGTGGCGGAGAACCCGTCCGCATAGCCGGCTTCGGCGAGCAGGGCCTTCGCCTTCTCCACGTCATGCGGATAGGTTTCGGTGAGATCGAGATAATAAGGATGGTGCGGCGCGAAGTGCGTTCCGATCGGTACGCCATAGCCATAGGTCGCTCCGTCGATTATTTCCTGACGGTCCAGCGCATGCGCCATGGCCTGGCGCACTTTGAGGTCGTCGAAGGGCGCTTCCCGATTGTTGGTGGCAAGGATCGTTTCGCCCTCGGTCGAGCCCACGAGGACCTTGAACTGAGGGTTTCCCTCGAATACGGCCAGGGCTTCCGGGGCGAAATTGTTGGTGCCGTCGACATCACCGGCAAGCAGCGCATTGGTCATGGTCGCGGTATCGGAGATGAAGAGGTAGGTTGCCTTTGTCAGCTTGGGCAGTTCGCCCCAATAGGGTCCGTACTGCTCCAGAACGACCCGGCTGCCACGGTCCCACTGCACGAAGGCGAAAGGGCCGGTGCCGATCGGATCGCTGGCATTGTTGTCGGCGCTTTCCGGCGCCACGATCACCGCGTCGCCTCGCCCAAGATTGAACAGGAAGAGCCCATCCGGTCGCGACAGGGTGAACTCCACCGTCGTCGGGTCGACCACGGTGACGCCGGAGATCGGTTCATAGAGCGCCTTCTGGGCGTTCACGCTGTCTTCGGCGAGGAGCCGGTCAAAGGTGAACTTGACGTCGTCTGCGTCAAAGGACGTCCCGTCGTGGAACGTCACCCCGTCGTGGAGCACGAATGTGTAGGTCAGGCCATCGTCGGAAATGGTCCAGCTTTCGGCAAGGCCCGGTTGCACCGCCCCTGTTTCGTCGATGCGGACAAGGCCCTCGAATATGTTTTGATAGACGACGACGTCAATCGCCTCGGCCGCCCCCGCGGTCGGATCCAGCGCCGGGGGCTCGAGCGCCACGCCGATGCGGATTTCGGTCGGCTGGGCCAGTGCCACGCCTGACGTCATCAGGACGCCGGCCAGTGCCAGGGCGAGGGACTTTCGTGACATCGTCATCGTGGCATTCCTCCAGTCGCGCAAAAAGCGCATCATTCGACAGGCTCGCCGCCAAGGGACACGGCGGATTACTCGGCTTCCTGCGCCGGTGCTGCCTCATCCACCAGATCCGCGGGGATGCGCAGGGTGAACAGCATGCCTTCCGGACCGGCGGGATCCACCGCCAGCGAGACGGCATTGACGGCAAGCAGCGATCGGGTGAGCGCCAAGCCCACACTTGAGCGCACCGGAGCCAGCATCTGTCCGTCGCGTCCAACACCATCACGGAACACCACGAAGCGCTCTGCCATGTCCACCGCATGGGCTGAGCTGTCGCGTACATGGATGGCGATGGAATGATCGTCGTGGCGCTGTGCCGAGATCACCACCGCTCCGCCCACGGGGGTCTGGTCTATGGCGCTGGCAAGCAGGTTCAACACGGCTTGCGCCAGTGAGGCGCGGTCGGCCGTGACGCGAGGCAGGCGCTCGGAAATGGCATTGCGTACGATGACGCGTGCACCATTGGCCTGGGAGCGGATCCGGAGCACGCACTGTTCGAGCAGGTCCGTGAGATCCAGGCTGGCGCGCTGCGGCAGATAACGGCCATCGCGCAGCCGCGCATAGTCGTCGAGCTCGTCGACCAGCGCGGCGATTTCCTGCCCCGCTTGCGCGATATCGTCGGCATAGCTCGCATAGCGCTCGTTATCGAACGCGCCGAACGCCTTGGAGCGAATGATGTCGGAAAAGCCGATGACCGTATTGAGCGGGCGGCGAACGCCGCGGCTGATGCGGCCCAACAGCGCCGGATCGATATCGATGGGCGCGCTGAGGCGTGCTGCCGATGTTTGGCGGGGCGTGACGAGGCCGAAATATCCCGAAACCACGCCCGCCTGGCCGAGCGCGAACAGCAGCAGGTCGGCCTTGCCGTCAGCGGCGCGCAGCGTAAGGCAGGGCCGCGCCGTTTCGGCGAAACGGGCAGGGCGTTCGAGGAAGGCGCGCAGCGACACGGCGTCGTCCTCGGCCACCAGCGCGGCAAGAGCGCGTCCGAGCAATGACTTGCCGCCCCCCAGCAGGGCGAAGGCAGGGGCGTTGGCGGCATTGACCATCCCGTTGCGGCTGGCCTCGATGAAGCCGTCGCCGCGGATATCGGCAAAGGTCTCGGCAAACGCCTTGACCGCGTCTTCATGGCCGGTGCGCACTTCGGTTGTGCTGGCTGAAAGCATGAGCGCAGGCCGGCCATGCCAGGATATGGACTGCAGACGCGCCGTGACCGGCACGAGTGTGCCGTCGCGCTGCACCAGGTGGTTGACCGGTCCGGCGTCTTGGCCATCAGCGCCCATCACCGGGAAGATTGCCGCAAGACCGGCCTGGCGCAGACTTTCCACCGATTCATAGCCGACCATCTCGGTGATGGCGCGATTGGCGAACAAAACTTGCTGATCGCGAAACACCATGATGCCGAGCGGCAGCCGGTTGAGAACTAATGTTTCGCCGCCGAGGTTGATCAGCGCGCCCGATTGGCTTGCAGCGGCGGTCGGCAGCTGCGGATCGGTTGGAACGACGAGCTGCGCCTGCTGCTGCCGCTCGCCAACCCGGTCGGTGAGGATGCGCGACAGCTCGTCGAAATTGTATCGCGAGACCCGCTCGACAGTGTCGGGGTCAGGTTCGGCCTGCGCTTCCGCCGGTGCGTCAGTTGCTGTGTCGTCAACGGCTGAAGGGAGAGGGCGGAATTGCCGTCCGGTCACCTTGTAGAGCGTCGCTACGGGCGTCGGTTCATCCGCGCGCGTTTCCTCGACACGTTCAGGCGCAGTAGGCGGCGAATCGTCGGCATCGCTCAGCGGCGCATAAAGGGCGTCATCCGCTGCAAGCCGGTCGACAAGGTCGCTCAGGCTACGCGGAGAGGGAGGCGCCGCCTCGACAGCCGGCTCATGCTCATCGTCCGCAGTGGCAGGGACTTCAGGGGGGCTGATATTGGGCTCTTCGGCAGCGGCGACGATTGGTTCGTCACCCAGCGCCTCGACCCAATCCTCCCTATCAGGCTGCACAATGGCCGGCGTATGGTGTTCGCCGCTATAGACCGTCTCCGCGTCACTCTCTTGCCAGCTCTGCAACTCCTGCGCATAGGCATCGTCGGACGAAATGGGAGCGGTTGCAGCCTCTTCGACCGTCATTTCAGCGGCGTCGTCATCGGCGATGGCTTCAGCGGGAGCGCCAGCCACATTGGCTGCAGCGGCCGCCAGGATATCTGCGTCGATGGCATCCACACCGACTATAAGCAGGACCGGCTCGCCGTCATGGCGCAGAAGCGGTGTTGTCGCGCAGGTGGCAGAGATCGGTTTTTCGCCGGCCAGGAACTGGATGCGCGCCAGGCTGGAGCGACCGGCCGAACCGAGCCTGATGGTGCGTGCAACCTGTCCCTTGATGGGCACTGCGGGTGCAGCCGGCTTCAGTCCATGTTTTTTCAGCTTGGCGCCAAAAAGCGCAGCGGCAGCGTTCGACCAGATCAGGTCGCGTCCATCTTGGGACCACAGCCATGCCGGGCGTGAATCATCCTCATGCTGCTGCACGCGGCGCGCATCCGGCAAAATGTTCCAGCGGTCATCCATGGACTGCCTTTGTGTGGTCGCGACTTGCGTTGGCCTGTGCCATATCGGCACAAACGTCCGAAGTTCCTTAAGTGTTCTTCAATATAGTGACGAGCAGGGGGAATCCAGCCCGACGGCCCATCTCGGCAGCACCTTTGCCGCCAATGGTTAAGTGCGCTTTCCTAAGGATTGGTCACGCGGGCGGGGGAAAATTGTCCTTGGGCGGGCAAAAATCAAACTCTGTCCACAGCTCAAATTCGGTGCTTGTCATATGAAGCATCTCGACCTATGTTCCGCCCGCTTTCGGACGGCGGCCAACGCCGCGTTCGATGCGGGTCCTGCCGCCTTAGCTCAGTTGGTTAGAGCGCTAGATTGTGGATCTAGAGGTCCCCCGTTCAATCCGGGGAGGCGGTACCACCCACTCCAACCACAAATCAGCGTGACAGTCTGAGGTTGGACAGCTGGCCTGCGATGTGTTCGAACACCGTCGACAGCGCCTGGCCCGTTCCTGCCACATATGCCTTGGTGGAATCGCTCGCACAATTGCGCATCAGTTCCTGGGCTACCGGCTTGTCGTCGATGGCGAGGCCGACCGTGTAGATGGTGATGCCGGTCGCCTTGATTGCTGCACACAGCTGCGCAGTCTGCTCGTACGATGACCCGTTGTTGGCGTTCTCACCGATCATGCTGTAGCCGCTGCCGCTGCCGGAAGTCGAGTTCTGCGCGATGACACCGTTGCGGTAGATCGAGTTGTATTCGCCATCGGTCATGATCACCAACGCCTTGGCGACCGGAGGCGTGGCGGTGCGGGATGCTGGCCGGCTGGCAACAGGCCAGGGGCCGTTGAAGTTCGCAGAGAGCAGATACCAGGCCCAAGCAACCCCGATCTGGCCGCCAGTCGAGCCAGTGGCTGCAAGCGTATTGGCCACGCCATGGAGGGTCGCCTTGTTGAGGTTGGTGGCAAGGTTAGCGCCCTTCGTTGCCGTCAGCGGCAGAATGGTGTCGGTCAGGCAGGGATTGTTCGAGGACGCATAGTTCCGTCCCACCGGCGTGGTCAGGTAAGAGGCGTCGGTAAACGTGTTGACGTCCCGCTCCGTGACGCAGGTGCTGATGACGTGACGGCGCTTCGAGGTGTTGCCGGCGTTTTGTCCGTACCAGGCCGTGCTGCTGTAGGGGTTGGTGAACAGATATTGTGAACAGCCTTGGACCACGCAGGCAACAGTGCCACCCGAGGTGTAGGTGCCGTAGTTTTTGCCGTTGGTGCGCGCGGTGCCAGGCAGCACGAAGGTGTTCGTCGTTGTCGCGCCGATCTTCCAGACGAGGAAAGCGTAGTCCTGGTCGCTCGTGTTGTTGTTGATCCAGTTATAGGCGGTGTTGTCGGCCCGCGTGCTGCCGTTCGAGTTTTTCGCATCCGTCGCGACGCTCGAATAGCTTTCGTAGGACGGCGAGACCGACGAGTAGGAATTCATGCCGACGACGCCAGTGATATAGGCTTCGGCGTTGATGCTGAGGCCGTGATTGTTCGACGTGACGACCAGTTCACAGGTCGCGACGAGGCATTTTGTCACCGAGCCGGCATTGGGCGTCGCGTAGGTTCCGAAAGTGCCGGTCGTCGTGCCGTTGAGGGTGAACTTCTTGGCGTCGTTGGTCGTGGCGATCTGGTAGATCTTGTTGTTGACCTGCGTCGTGCCATTGACGCCGCTGATATAGACATAGTCGCCGTTGGCGAAGCCGTGATTGGTCGAGGTCGTGATCGTCACGGGCTGGTTGTTGGCCGATCGTGCGGCACCGGTGATGGTCTTAGCTGTTCCTGTGGACCAGGTGATGTTGGAAATGGCGGTGGGCTGCACGATCGCGCCGCGAACGGCATTGGCATAGGTGCCGACGTTGACCGCCTGCGAGTAGGGCACCAGCGCCATTTTCGAGTACGTTGGGGATTGGTCGTTCTGCACCAGCAGTTCGATCATTTCGTTGAGCGCGGTTTTCAGCGACGCGATTTTAGTCGTTGTGCCGCCCCGACCATCCGGGATGCTCTGAGCCATCGAGCCGGACAGGTCGAGGGCAACGGCCACCTCAAGGTCCGTTTCGCCGTGTATCGCTTCTGACACGACCCGTGCGCCCATGTCCTGCACCCCGACCAGCGACACGAACATGGTGGGCATCTGCAGGGTTGCTTCGAGGTGCAGCGATCCCAGGTCTTCGTTCTTCACTACCTCGTCGATCGAGGCGGTGATGCGGGCGTCGCCGATCCGCTCGAGCAGCAGGGCCTCGGCAAGGACTTCCAGCTGCGCCTCGGTCTTGGTGTAGATGTCCGGCTGCAGGGCAAGCGCGGCGGCATCGAGGGCGATCTGCGCCCTCTGGCGGGACTGCTCCAGCGAGACATAGTCCACCGTAGCGCCGCCCAGAGCCACCAGAATGATGGCCATGAGCCCGAAAAGCACGGCGAACACGCCGCTTTCATCTCTGGCAAAGCGCCGCAGGAGGACGGTGAAATCGAACATGCAACGGACCCGGTCTGATCGAAGTCTGGGAGGCAGGTGAACTCTCCTGCAAACTTCTTAGGAAAGAACCACAACCTTTGTGTTCAATTTCACACGTCCATAGAGATCGATCACATCGGCATTGGTCATGCGGATGCAGCCCGATGAGACGTTCTGGCCAATGGTCCAGGGTTCGACTGTGCCGTGGATCCGGTAGAGGGTCGAGCCGAGGTAAAGCGCGCGCGCACCCATGGGGTTGTTGGGTCCGCCTTCCATGAATGTGGGCAATCCGGGCTGGCGCCTGCGCATCTCCGCGGGTGGCGTCCAGCTGGGCCATTCCGCTTTGCGGGTCACGCGATGCGTGCCGCTCCATTCGAAACCGTCCCGGGCGACCCCGATGCCGTAGCGGAGCGCGCGCCCGTCGCCGAGCACGAAATAAAGGAAATGCTGTCGCGTATCGACCACGATCGTGCCGCTGTGTTCCGCTGTCGCATAGGGCACGACCTGTCGCAGGTAGATGGGCGAGACGTGCGGATTAGCCTGCAGCGCCAGCGCGTGACGCGGCCGGCTGTCGGTGATGGTCACGCCCGGCGGCGGGGCGAAGCGCCAGCCCGGCCGGGCGGTTTCCGCCTGCGCCGGCACCGCCATTGCCAACATGGACACAACCGCCGTGGCGGCAATCAGCTTGCGAACGAACTCTCTCATGGTCTGCATTCCCGGAAGCGTTTCCCCGTATTTTCCCGCAGATGAGAAAAAGAGATGTCAAGCCAGGTGGTTAATCACCGGTGGAGGGTTACGGCTAACAAGCTCTTTCCAGCTCATTTCGACCAGTGTGATGGGAATGCAACATCCGACGGTGCTGCGACAGCCTGTCACAGTAAAGGGTTGCGGCTCACGGAATCGTGAGGTATCCAGCCAGTGTTCGCAAAGCCAACCGAGGGAGGCGTCGTATGAAAACACTGACCGTTCGTCTTTCGGGGCCAAATCGTCATCATCACGGCCGAGTCTGATCTCGCTCCCCTGATGCTCACTGGCCGCACATCGGCCCGCGAATATTCCAACCCAAACCCGAAAAGCTGACCCGGCCCGTATTGCGTCCGGATTCCGTTTTTCATCCATCTTTACACATAGAGGCTGGCAGAATTTTCTGCTGGAACTGCAATGTCTTCCAACGTTCTTGAAGATCGCAGCGTCGTGCTGCGTCTCGAATTCTCCATCGCCGATGCCGTGCACCAGCGCGGCCTGTTTTCCGTGCTCGCAAGCGCCATCCGTGCCTGGTGGTCGCAGCGGCCGATCAACTATGCGCTCGTGCCCGATTACCTGCGTGAAGACGTCGGCCTGCCACCTGCAGAAGACCCCTTTCGATGGGTGGGCGTGGATCTCCACGCCTATCGGTTGCATCCCCCCGACCGGAGTGGTCCGTGATCAAGCAAGGCAGCCGGGGTCCCCCGGCTGCCTGACATAGACCGCGCCGCCCTCGGACGTGATCCGAGGGCGGTCCGGCGTAAGGCGCATCGCGCCATTGTCTCTCCGGCCCCGATCGTCTAGAGCGTGGTCAGCAAAAGTTGCAGGCTTTTGCGGTTCGACAACGCGACCAGAAAAGACCTGGAATTTCCCAGGACGGGCCGACTTTCCAGGGCAGAAGAATGACCGAAAAGACCAAGCTCATCACGCCCCGCCTGCCGCGCGGCTTCGAAGATCGCACGCCGGGCGAGATCAGCGCAGTCGGCGCCATGATCGACAAGATCAAGCAGGTCTACGAGCGCTATGGTTTCGACCCGGTCGAGACGCCCCTGTTCGAATATACCGAGACCCTCGGCAAATTCCTGCCCGATACCGATCGGCCCAATGCCGGCGTCTTTTCCCTGCAGGACGATGACGAACAGTGGATGAGCCTGCGCTACGATCTCACTGCACCGCTCGCCCGCTTCTTTGCCGAAAATTTCGAAACGCTGCCCAAGCCTTATCGCTCTTACCGGCAGGGCTACGTGTTCCGCAACGAGAAGCCTGGGCCGGGGCGCTTCCGCCAGTTCATGCAGTTCGATGCCGATACCGTCGGCGCGCCGGGCCCCGAAGCTGACGCCGAAATGTGCATGATGATGGCCGACGTCATGGATGCACTGGGCTTGCAGGGGAAGTACGTCGTCCGGGTGAACAACCGAAAGGTGCTCGATGGGGTGCTCGAAGCCGCGGGCGTTACCAGCGACGAGCAGAAGCTCACCGTGCTGCGTGCCGTCGACAAGCTCGACAAGTTCGGCCCAGAAGGTGTGAAGCTTCTCCTCGGCGCCGGCCGCAAGGACGAAAGCGGCGACTTCACCAAGGGCGCAGGTCTTTCAGACACACAAGCGGCCGTCGTGCTGGACTATGTGTCGGGCAAGCCGCCCGTCGACAATGCAGGTGTCGCCGAACTCGCGACAATGCAGGCGCTGTTCGATGCCGCAGGGTATGGCGCAGAAAAGATCAAGATCGACCCCTCCGTCGTGCGTGGCCTCGAATATTACACCGGCCCGGTCTTCGAGATCGAACTGACCTTCAAGGTGCAGAACGAGAAGGGCCAGGACGTGGTCTTTGGTTCGGTGGGTGGCGGCGGTCGCTATGATGGCCTGGTCTCCCGCTTCCGCAAAGAGCCCGTGCCGGCCACCGGCTTTTCCATCGGCGTTTCGCGCCTCGCCAATGCCCTGAAACTCACTGGTAATCTCGGGGCTACCGAGCCGGCCGGCCCCGTTGTCGTTCTAGTCATGGACAAGGACCAGACCGCCCGCTACCAGGCCATGGTAGCAGAGTTGCGGCAGGCGGGGATAAGGGCCGAGATGTTCCTCGGCTCGACCAAGAATTTCGGCAAGCAGGTCGCCTATGCCGATAAGCGCAACAGTCCGATCGTCATCATCGAAGGCAGCCAGGAGCGCGAGCAGGGCGTGCTGCAGGTCAAGGACCTGATCGCCGGCAAGCAGGCTGCTGAGGCCATCACCGACAATGCCGAGTGGAAGGCCGCCCGACCCGGACAGTTCGAGATCAAGCGCGACGAGCTGGTCAGTGCGGTCCAGAAGCTGCTGAGCGAGCAGGGTTGATGCTGGATTTGGCAAAAGGTGCATTCGTCACCTCTCCCTTTGGGGGAGAGGTCAAGAGGGCCAGGCCATGACCAATGCTGCCTATCGCCGCGCCCAGCTCGAATCCCTCGTCGAAGCACAGGGTGGTTGCCGTGCCGCCCCGCAACTGCTGCTCAAGGCCGACCCCTATTTCGATCTTGCCGGCGAAGAGTTCGGTCGCCGACTGCTGTTGACCAGTGATCTGACCGGCGCGGAATATTGCCTGCGCCCCGACTTCACCTTGCCCATCGTCACCGACTACATCGCGCAGGGCGCAGGCGCTCCTGCTGCCTTTTCCTATCTCGGTCCGATCTTCCGCCAGCGCGACGACGGCCCTGCCGAGTTCGACCAGGCAGGCATCGAACTGCTTGCCCAGCCCGATGGCGACATCGCCCTCGACCAGGTGCTGACCTTCGCGCGCGCCGCGCTGTCGCTCTACGGCGTGACGCCGCAGGTCAAGCTGGGCGGCGTCGGCATGTTCGAGGCATTGCTGGCGCAGGCCGACATGCCCGACGCCTGGCGCTCGCGCATCCGTCACCGCTTTGGCCACACCGAGGCCATGGATCGCCTGCTGACCCGGCTCGAACAAGCGCCGGCGACGCAGCGGAGCGAACAGCCCTCCCGCGACGAACTCGTCGAGGACGTCACCGCCCGCATGGTTTCGGCCGGACTCAGCCTGTCTGACGGGCGTTCGCCCGCCGAGATTGCCGACCGTTACCTCGAGCAGCAGGCGCTCGACGCCGCCCATGTGCCGACATCGACGCTCAAGCTCCTGCGCGACTACTTCGCCATCAAGGGAGATGCCTTGGATGCGCTCCGGCAGGTGGAGGCGCTGGCCGACGCCCACCGCCTGTTCCTCGGCCCGCCGATGAAGGCCATCCGCCGTCATCTCGACGGCCTGGGCGAAGCGCGTGTCACCTTTGACGCCAGTTTCTCGCCACGGCTTGATTACTATACCGGCATTGTCTTCGAGATGCGCGGGCAGGGCGGCACCGTGTTGGTTTCGGGTGGTCAATACGATCGCCTGCTCGAACGTCTTGGTGCGACCGCGCCCATTGCCGCCTCGGGCTGTGCGCTCTGGGTCGATCGTCTGGAAGCGGAGTGGCCGAAGTGACCATCACCCTCGCCGTTCCCTCCAAGGGCCGCCTCGAAGAACTGACGCGCGACTGGTTCGCCCAGCGCGGCCTGACCATCACCCGCCCTGGCGGGGCGCGCTCCTATCTGGGTGCCATAGACGGCATGCCCGATGTCACGGTGCGCTTCTTTCCGGCATCGGAAATCGCGCGGGAATTGATCCGCGGCACGATCGATCTCGGCGTCACCGGCCGTGATCTTATCCACGAGACCAGCGAACAGGGGCCCGCCTCGGTCGAATTTGCCCGCGACCTGGGCTTCGGTCATGCCGATGTCGTCATCGCTGTTCCCGAAGCCTGGATCGACGTCACCCATATGCACGACCTGGCTGACGTGGCGTCGGACTTCAGGTCGCGCCACGGGCGCTGGCTGCGGATCGCGACCAAATACATCACCATCACCCGGCACCATTTCGCCCAGGCGGGCATCGCCGAGTATCGCATCGTGGAAAGCCTCGGCGCGACCGAAGCGGCGCCAGCATCGGGCGTGGCAGATATCGTGGTGGACATCACGTCCACTGGCTCGACCCTGGCTGCCAATGGGCTGCGGGTGCTCGAGGATGGCGTGATGCTCAAGAGCGAAGCGAACCTGATCGTTTCCAGGACCGCCGACTGGTCGGACGGCCGCAAGGCAACGCTCGACGATCTCCTCGGCCGGTTGAAAGCCTGAGCCATGGAACTGGCCTTTGTCCTTCTGTTTGTCCTCCTGGGTACGGCGTTCATCCTCTATGCCGGCCTCGCGAGGCCTCGACAGGCCGGGCCGGCGGGACAGGGTTCCAACAGCGATGGTGGCGCGCCTGACGATTCGCTGGCAGCGCCGGCAAGCGACAACGCCGGTGACGGCGACTAGCTTGCCATTGCTTCGGTCGGGCAAATCAAGGCACAAGGGCCTATTGCTCGGCGGGGGACACGCGTGGCCGAAGCGCTCGAACTGACTATCCTGATGCCATGCCTCAACGAGGCCGAAACGCTGGCGACCTGCATCGGCAAGGCGCAGTCGTATCTCGCCCGCTCCGGCATTTCGGGCGAAGTGCTGATTTCCGACAATGGCTCCACCGACGGTTCGCAGGCCATTGCCCAGGGGCTCGGGGCCCGGGTCGTCACGGCCGAGCAGCGCGGTTACGGTGCCGCACTCGGGACCGGCATCGCCGAGGCTCGAGGTCGTTTCGTCATCATGGGCGATGCCGATGACAGCTACGACTTTGCCAATCTCGACGCCTTTGTGCGCGAATTGCGCGATGGTGCCGATCTCGTCATGGGCAATCGTTTCGCCGGTGGCATCGCGCCCGGCGCCATGCCCTGGCATCACCGCTGTATCGGCAATCCGGTTCTGAGCTTTTTGGGTCGCCTGTTCTTCAAGACGCCGGTCCGCGATTTTCACTGCGGTCTGCGCGGATTCCGGCGCGACGCCATTCGCGACCTGCAACTGCGCACCACGGGCATGGAATTCGCGTCCGAAATGGTGGTCAAGGCGACGCTCGGCCAGCTCGATTTGCGCGAAGTGCCGACGACCTTGCAGAAGGACGGCCGCTCCCGCCCGCCGCACCTGCGGTCTTTCAGGGACGGTTGGCGTCACCTACGGTTCCTGCTGCTGTTCTCGCCTCGATGGCTGTTCCTTTATCCCGGCGTCGCGCTGCTCTGGATCGGCCTTGTCGTCGGCAGCCAGCTCCTGCAGGGGCCGGTGCGCATCGGCGTGGTCAATTTCGACGTCCATACGCTGCTGGTAGCCTCGCTCTGCGTGATCATGGGCACGCAGTCGATCGCCTTTGCCATCATTGGACGACGCTTCGCCTCACGCTATGGCTTCATCCCGCGTTCTGGCACCTACGACCGCTTGCTCGAAAGCCTGACGCTCGAACGCATTCTACTCGTGGCCATTATTCTGATGCTCGGCGGCCTGATCGCCATGGGGTGGGGCCTGTGGGAATGGGCGCGGCGCGACTTTGGCCCACTGACATCGAGCGGTACGCTTCGCGCCGTCATCCTCGCCATGACGGCTCTCGTCACCGGGTTCCAGCTGATGATGAGTGCCTTCATGTCGTCCATGATCAACATCCCCATCTACGAGCGCCGCCTGGCCGACCAGCCGGTGCCCGACGACCAGTTCCGCCGCCGCTCCGACCAGGCCTAGCCTCACATGCTCGATCCTCTCGTTCTTCTTGCACTGATGGCTGTCGGCATGCTGGCCGGCTTCGTCGATGCCATTGCCGGGGGCGGGGGCATGATCACCGTGCCTGCACTGCTCTCCGCCGGCCTGCCGCCTGTTGCCGCCCTGGGCACCAACAAGATGCAGTCCATCGTCGGCACCGGCATGGCCGCCCTGACCTACTGGCGGCGCGGCTATGTCAACCTGCCCAGCCTCGTCCCCGCCATTGCGCTGACATTTGCCGGCAGTTTTCTCGGTGCCCTGACCGTCAGCAAGCTCGACACGTCCCTCCTCACCATCGCTGTGCCTGTCGCCCTGATCGGCATTGCGCTCTACTTCCTGTTTGCGCCAAAGCTCTCCGACGCCGATAGTACGGCAAGGCTGCGTTTCGGTCCCTTCGTGCCGGTGATGGGTTTTCTCATCGGCTTCTACGACGGCATTTTCGGTCCTGGGACCGGTTCATTCTTCACCATCGGTTTCGTCTTGTTGTTCGGTCTTGGCCTTACTCGGGCGACGGGCAGCACCAAGGCTCTCAACTTCACGTCCAATCTGGCGGCGCTGGCCATCTTCATCCCGCAAGGCGCGGTCGTGTGGCCGGTAGCCATCGTCATGGCGCTGGGCCAGGTCATCGGTGGCTATGTCGGCGCCCGCACCGGCATCCGATACGGCGCCAAGGTCATCCGTCCGCTGGTGGTCGTGGTATCCATCGCGCTGGCGATCAAACTTCTGGTCTTTCCCTGATCCACAGCCAAATCGTCTCGACGCGTCGCGCATGATCTGGCGCCGGTCGGCTTTTGGCCTCCGGTTGGCGTGAAACTGACGGACCCCGAGGCGGGCAGCGCCTCATGAGAACAAAAAGTACGAGACGAGAACCGCCCCGGGGCGCCGGTTTTTGGAACTGATCGGCGGCGGGGGATCGCTCGTCCCGTCGCGGCCGGACTGGAACCTGTGGGAGAGGCAAGACCCCCACCCGGCTCACCCGGCCACTGTTCCCGCCATCTGGGCACAGCCCATATGGCCTTCTCACATAAAATCGCTCCACAGGAGCGATTTTGCCCAAGGGCCGGCTCGAAGCCTACAGACCGCCGCGCCGGCTGATGGGAAGGAGTATGGCGGCGGTAGGGGAGGCGGGGATAGATTTCTCAAAGGAAAAAGCCCCGGTGTTTCCACCGGGGCTTTCCACAAAGATCGTGACTGGGAAGAAACGACCCTTGAAGCTGAGTGCGATTGGACGCTGGACTTAGAAGTCCATGCCACCCATGCCGCCCATGCCGCCGCCGCCCGGCATTGCCGGAGCTTCGGCCTTCGGGGCCTCGACGATGGTGGCTTCGGTGGTGATCAGCAGCGAAGCAACCGAGGCGGCGTCTTCGAGAGCGGTACGAACCACCTTAACCGGGTCGATGACGCCGGTGGCAACCAGGTCACCGTACTCGCCCGTCGCGGCGTTGTAGCCGAACGAAGCAGCCGGGTTTTCGAGGATCTTGTCGACAACGACCGAGCCTTCGGCGCCGGCATTGTTGGCAATGGTGCGAACCGGGGACTGCAGGGCGCGACGAACGATCGCGATACCGGCTTCCTGGTCGGCATTGGCGCCCTTGGCCTTGATGGCAGCCGAAGCGCGGAGCAGGGCAACGCCACCACCCGGAACGATGCCTTCTTCGACGGCAGCGCGGGTTGCGTTGAGCGCGTCATCGACGCGGTCCTTGCGTTCCTTGACTTCCACTTCGGTCGAACCGCCGACGCGGATCACGGCAACGCCACCGGCGAGCTTGGCCAGACGTTCCTGCAGCTTTTCGCGGTCGTAGTCCGAAGAGGTCTCTTCGATCTGCGCCTTGATCTGGCCAACGCGGGCCTGGATCTCGTCCTGGGTGCCGGCACCGTCGACGATCGTGGTGTTTTCCTTGGTGATTTCGACGCGCTTGGCAGTGCCGAGCATGTCGAGGGTCACGTTCTCGAGCTTGATGCCGAGATCTTCGGAGATCACCTGGCCGCCGGTGAGGACGGCGATGTCTTCGAGCATGGCCTTGCGACGGTCACCGAAGCCCGGAGCCTTGACGGCAGCGACCTTGAGGCCGGCGCGCAGGCGGTTGACGACCAGGGTCGGCAGGGCTTCGCCATCGACGTCTTCGGCGATGATCAGCAGCGGGCGCTGCGACTGAACGACGGCTTCGAGGATCGGCAGGATGGCCTGCAGGTTCGAGAGCTTCTTTTCGTGCAGCAGGATGTAGGGGTCTTCGAGCTGTGCCGTCATCTTTTCGGCATTGGTCACGAAGTAGGGCGAGAGGTAGCCGCGGTCGAACTGCATGCCTTCGACGACATCGAGTTCGGTTTCGGCGGTCTTGGCTTCCTCGACGGTGATCACACCCTCGTTGCCGACCTTCTGCATGGCTTCGGCGATCATCTCGCCGATGGCGGTTTCGCCGTTGGCCGAGATCGTGCCGACCTGTGAGACTTCAGAGGACGAGGTGATCTTCTTGGCCGAGCCCTTGAGGCTCTCGATCACGTCGGCGACGGCGAGGTCGATACCGCGCTTGAGATCCATCGGGTTGAAGCCGGCGGCAACAGCCTTGACGCCTTCGACGACGATGGCCTGGCCGAGCACGGTCGCGGTGGTGGTGCCGTCACCGGCAACGTCGTTGGTCTTGGAAGCGACCGAACGCAGCAGCTGCGCGCCCAGGTTCTCGAACTTGTCTTCGAGTTCGATTTCCTTGGCGACCGAGACGCCGTCCTTGGTGATGCGCGGGGCGCCGAACGACTTTTCGATGACGACGTTACGACCCTTCGGGCCGAGGGTGACCTTCACCGCATTGGCGAGGACGTTGACGCCGCGCAGCATCTTTTCGCGGGCGTCGGTCGAGAACTTTACTTCTTTAGCGGCCATGTGAGGCGCTCCTTAGTAAGGGTTGACGGACAAGAGGGGAGGCGAAGCCTTAGGCTTCGATCACGCCCATGATGTCGCTTTCCTTCATGATGATCAGGTCTTCGCCGTTGAGCTTGACCTCGGTGCCGCTCCACTTGCCGAACAGCACGCGATCGCCGGCCTTGACGTCCAGCGCATTGATCTTGCCGTTTTCATCGCGGGCGCCGGGGCCCACCGAAACGATCACGCCCTCAGAGGGCTTTTCCTTGGCGGTGTCGGGGATGATGATCCCGCCCTTGGTCTTTTCTTCACTGTCGACGCGACGGACGACCACGCGGTCATGCAGGGGACGGAAGCCCATGATAAGTACCTCTTGGCATCATTTCTGAATGCAATTTCGGACCTGTTAGCACTCGAACTTGCTGAGTGCTAACAAGCTGCCGGGGATATAGGGATGCCTGCCGAAGGGAGTCAAGGCACGCATCCCAAAGAATTTGGCCTCTCCAACCGCAGATCGAACCGAAGGTTTTGGTCACGCGTTAGGAGACTGACCACCAGACACGAACAAGGAGCCGGACATGGTTCAGCCCACATCCTCCCTGGCGACAGTTACCCCCGTTGCGGGCCGCGTGCATTTCTCCTTCGACGACGCCGAGATCGCCAGCTCTACCAAAGCCTTTCGACTGGATCATGACGGTCGGGAGCCGATCTACTTCGTGCCGCTCGAAGATGTGCATCCCGGCATTCTGGAGGCGTCCGATACCGTTCGCGAGGAAGCAGGGCCCGGCGAAGCGCATTTCTACACAATCAAGACGCTGACCGCCGATGGCGTCGATCAGGCATGGTACTTTCCATATGCAGACGGCGACTATGGCCTGATCAGGGACATGCTGACCTTTGGCGGGGAAAAAGTCGCCGTGCGGGTCTCGGACGTCTAGTCCACGGGCGGGGCCATCGCCCAACATTCCCTCTTCCCCATGCTCCCACTCTGGGCCATAAGCAGCACCATGAGCGAAAAATCTTCTTACCAGATCAAGCTGTCCCGCAAGGGTGGCGTCGGCGCAAACACCAACTGGCACTGGGAAATCCAGGACGCCGAGGGCACTGTCGTCAAGACCGGCAGTGCCGTGGGCGAAGAGCACAAGGCTTTTGCCACCGCGCGCGTCGCCAAGGAAAAGCTGGAAGCGGGCAAGTAGCCCGCCTGTCCCCGATATCACGAGGTCTTACCGGCCTCGGGAATAGGACTGCGACGTGACTGCGCCCGTCGATGCGCCAGACCATTCGCCTTCGCCGCACCGTATCGGCGGGCCGCTGCGTGGTATCCTGCTCAAAGTCGCCTCGGTCTGCTGTTTCGTGGTCATGGCGACGATGCTCAAGGCGACCGTCACGGTGCCATCGGGGCAGATGGTCTTCTTCCGCAGCTTTTTTGCCATGCTGCCGGTGCTGGCCTGGCTGGCCTGGAACCGGCGACTGGCGCATGCCTTCCAGACCAAGCGTCCCATCGGTCACGTGGTGCGCGGCCTTGTCGGCGTCGCGTCCATGAGCCTGGGCTTTTTCGCCCTGACGCGCCTGCCGCTGCCCGAAGCCACCGCCATCGGTTATGCGTCGCCCATCATCATCGTCATTCTCTCCGCAGTTCTGCTGCAGGAGCGGGTCTATATTTTCCGCTGGACCACGGTCATCGTCGGGCTGGTCGGTGTGATGATCATTCTCTGGCCCCGCCTCACGGTATTTTCGGGCGGCGACGGCCTCGCCGATACCGAGGCCATTGGCGCGATCGCGGCGCTGATGGCGGCCTTCCTCACCGCCTTCGCCATGCTTCAGGTCCGCACGCTGGTGCAGACCGAGCGCACCGAGGCCATCGTCACCTACTTCTTCATCAGCGCCAGCATCCTCAGCCTGCTTACACTGCCGTTCGGCTGGATCTGGCCGACGCCCGAGCAGACGGCGTTGCTGATCGGGGCAGGGGTGTTCGGCGGTATCGGCCAGCTATTGCTTACCAATTGCTATCGCCATGCGGACATGTCGGTGATCGCGCCGTTCGAATATGTGTCGCTGATCCTGACCATCGTCATCGGCTTCGTCATCTTCGCCGACGTGCCGACCCCGACCATGGTGGTGGGCGCATTGATCATCGTGGGATCGGGGATTGCCGTGATCCTGCGCGAACGCTGGCTGGGCCTCGATCGCGCCCGCGCCCGTGAGGCGAATACGCCCTAGAACCGACCGCTCAGCCGGCGACGGCCATGTCGGACCAGCTCTGGCGCTTGCGATAGATCGTCGACGGGCTGATCTCGAGCGCCGCTGCGGCCATCGAGATATTGCCCCCGAAGGTTGCGATGGCGTCCTCGATGATGCGCTGCTCCTGCTGCCACATGGGCAGGATGCTGCGCCGGTCCGCGCGCGGCGCTTCCACCGGAACCTGGGCGGGCGCAACCTTGGATTCGATATCGGCAGCTTCGATCATCGCGGCAGTGATCTCGCCGCCGTCGAACATCACGACAAGCCGCCGCACTAGGTTCTGGAGCTGGCGCACATTGCCGGGCCAGTCTGCGGCGGTCAGATGTTGGGCTGCATCCTGGGTGATGCCGGCGAACGTCTTGTGCTCCTCGCGGGCATAACGGGCCAGGAAATGCCGGGTCAGTATCATCACGTCGCTCGGCCGCTGGCGCAGCGGCGGCAGATGGATGGGCAGCACGTGCAGCCGATAGAACAGGTCTTCGCGGAACTGCCGGTCGGCGATCATCTGCATGGGATTGCGATTGGTCGCGCAGATCACGCGGACATCGACCTTGCGGGCCGCCGTCTCGCCCACGCGCGAAATCATGCCGGTCTGGAGGAAACGCAGCAGCTTGGACTGCAGCGACAGATCCATCTCGCCCACTTCATCGAGGAACAGCGTGCCCCCGTCGGCCAGTTCCGCCGCGCCCTTGCGATCGTCATGCGCGCCTGTAAAGGCGCCCCGCACCACGCCGAAGAGTTCGCTCTCCATCAGGTCGCGCGGGATTGCGGCGCAATTGATGGCGACGAAGCGATTGCCGGCCCGCGGTCCCTTGCTGTGAAGAGCCTCGGCGCAGACATCCTTGCCCGTGCCGCTTTCACCCGTGATGAACACCGGGGCCGAGGATGTCGCCACGCGCCCGATCTGCTCGTAGAGAAACTGCATTGCGCTGGACGCGCCCACAAAACCCGCGAAATCGGTTACGACGGGATTGGGCTCTGCCTCGACGCCCAGCGAGCGTGGGCGGCCATGACGTTGCGCCAGTTCGGCAAGACGTCCCACCAGCACCGGTCCGCTCACCGGCTTGGCGACATAATCATGGGCCCCGGCGCGCATGGCGCCGAGCGCAGCGCTGACCGAACCGGTGCCGGCGACCGCCAGGATCAGTGCGCCCTGGGCGAGCCGTACCAGGCGCTGCATGGCGTCTTCGGACGAGGGGCTGAGATCGCCGAGGCTGTCGAGATCGGCGATGATCACATCGAATCGGGTCTTGCGCAGCAGATCCGCAGCGGCTCGGCCACCGGCCGAATGGGTAACACGCGGGGCGACCAGCAGGGCTTCGCGCAGTGTGCTGCCGGTCTGGCGGGCGCAGGCGGCATCGGCATCGATCAGCAAAAGCTGGCCGCACAGCGCGTTGTCGCTACCGCTCGTCATGGTCATTGCGCAGTTTACCCTGGTTTCGTCCGCAGCCGGACCGTTCTTGTCGTTGCGTCAAGTGTTGCGGATTAGGGTAAATATTCCGTTCTTGCGCTCGGGCGCCAAACCACGTTTATCTCTGCGCTATGCGGAAAGAGTCGGTCGAGGATGTTTTCGAGCCCATCGTACGTGGCATCACCCAGACAGGGGTGCGGCTGGCCAATGAACGTGCGGTCCTGACGCTGATCGCAGGCATTCCCGGGGTCTCAAATGCCGATATTGCGCGCCGCTCGGGCCTTGGCCCGCAGACCACGGCCCGCATCCTGTCCGAGCTTGAAGCGCGCGATCTGATCATCCGAGGCGATGTGCTGCGCGGCAAGCGCGGACAGCCGGCCACGCCCTACCAGCTCAACCCGCTCTCGGCGCACGCCATCGGCGTGGAGATCGGCTGGCAGCATTTCGAAGTGCTGCTGCAGAACATGGTCGGCGAGCCTGTCGCCGTGACCCGCCGCAGCTATGCTTATCCCGACCCGGACACGGTGTTTGCCGCCATCGCGGCCGATGTTGAAACCATGCTCTCGGCCCTTACCGAACAACAGCGGGAGCGCCTTGCCGGGATCGGCGTGACCTCGCCTGGAAATTTCGGGCCCCTCTTGCGCCACCTCGGTGCATCCGACCAGATCATTGCCGATTGGGCCGAAGTCGATATCGCCGCAAGGGTGGAGCGAGCCACAGGCCTGCCCACCATGTGGGTCAACGACGGCAGCGCCGCTGTGTGGTCGGAAATCATGGCCCAGCCCGCGCCGCGCCCCAAGGCGGTCGCCGCGTTCTTTGTCGGGACCTTCGTCGGCGGCGGCGTCGTTTCCGGCGGCAGCCTTGTCGAGGGACCCTACGGCAATGCCGCCGACCTCGGCGCCGTGATGGTGCGCGGCATGGGCGGGCAGCCGGCCTACCTTCATCTCGAAGCGTCGCTTCACGCCCTCGCGCAGCGGGTCCGGCAGGCCGGCGGCCCCGTTCTCGAAGGCGCGGCGCGCAAGTGGAGCTGGGACGATATCGAGCATGTGGTGGCGCACTGGCTTGACGATGCGGGCCACGCTCTGGCGCAGGCCGTCCTCACCACCACCGCCATGGCCGAAATCGACCTCGCCACCGTCAATGGCGATCTGCCCGAATCAATCCTCAAGCGCCTGCTCGACAGCACGCGTCGCCATCTCGACTCCCTGCCTGTGCTCCTGTCCAACCGTCCGCGTCTCGCCCACGGCCTCGGTGGCCCGTCTGCCGCGGTGTTCGGTGCGGCCAAGCTCCTGCTGTTCCGGCGCTACTTTTCGCGCGCCTGGGACCTGTTCGAGGCCGAGCCCGCCAAATAGCGCGGGACAGAGCGAGCGCAGCGCTTTTTCCGCCCTTGGCGGAATGGTAAACAAAACTATCGAATCCCGGCTACCAATCAGGGGTTACAGGTCCGCGTGCAGGCTCTTGTCTACCTATTGATCGCGCTTTCATCCGCCGGCCTGGGGGCCCTGGCCTATTTCGGCCTGACCTTCACGCCGGCCAATGCGATTCTCGTTGCCGTGGTCTTTGCCTGCGCCTGCGTCGTCCTGATGGAGCGCATGCTGCGCCAGCGCGCCGAGAACCGGCTTGAGCGCGCCATCGAGGACCTGTCGCGTCTCCTGGCGACCGATGCCCAGGCCGGCGCCGTGCTCGGCCAGAGAATCAATGCCATTGCCGACCTCAATCCCGGCCAGCGCCTGGAAACCGTCGAGGCCGACATTTCGGTGCTGGGTACGGTCATCCGCCAGGTCGCCGAGGCCGTTGCAGAGGTCGAGGACAAGGTCGCCAGGTCCAACTCTGCGCAACCACAGTCCGAACGTGCCGACGCGCGGTTGATCGCCGCCCCGCCGCCGCCTCCAGCCGCAGTCATCGTGCCGGAAATCGAGCCGGTCATTCCGCTCGAAATGCTGCGCCAGGCGATCGAGGAAAACCGGCTGATCCACCACATGCAGCCGATCGTGAAATTGCCGCAGCGTCGCGCCTCCGCCTACGACCTGATGCCGCGCCTCAGGCTTGAGGACGGCGAACTCGCCGATGCCCCCGATTTCATGCCCCGACGCGGCGGCAAGGACATTGTCCGGCTGATCGAAGGTACCGGTCTCGTCGAGGCCGTCGCCATAGCGCGCCGTTCGCGCACCGGCGGCCAGCCGGCCATGCTTCATATCCCGCTGACCCGCGCTTCACTGGGCGACCAGACCGCCGCCGAACAGCTGCTCGTGACCCTCGATGCCAACCGCGCCATCGCTGGCGCCCTGACATTCCTCGTGCCCGAAGTCGACTGGCTCTCGCTCAATACCCACGAGCGTGCAGTGGTCGAACAGATGGTAAGGAAGGGCGGCGGTTTTTCCATCGCCAACATGAAGTCGCTGCGGGTCGACGTTGCCGACATGGCCGCCATGGGCGTCCGCTCGCTGCGCGTCGATGCGGGACATTTCGTTGATCGTCCCGAGGACTACACCGACTTCCATATCACCGACATCGCCAACTACCTGGCGCGCTTCGAAGTGTCGTTGCTGGCCACGGGTGTCAGCAGCGAACGGCAGATCGTCGAATTGCTCGACAGCGACATTCTGCTCGTGCAGGGCGATCACATCGCGCCGCCCGGTCCGGTGCGCTCCGATCTGGCGATGGAATCGACCCGCACGGTGACAGCGCAGATGCGCCGGGCGGAGTAGGCTCCACCCGGCAAGATGCCTCTCAGCGGCGGCCGAAGCCGCCAACGGCGCGCTTGAGGCCGCGGAACAACCCGCGCGCACCGCTTTCGTCCTGTTCCGATACGTCGAGGGCCGCCGGGCTTGAACCGGCAAGCGTGAACGTGCCGATCACGCGGTCGAGCTCCCCGGCCTGCGCTTCCGTCTGCTCGATGGCGGCATTGGTTTCTTCCACCAGCGCCGCATTGTGCTGGGTCATTTCATCCATCTGACGGACGGCGACATTGACCTCTTCGATCGATGCGGCCTGTTCGCGGCTGGCCCTCGCCATGCCGGCGAGCAGCGTGGCATTGGCGCTGATGCCGGCCTGCACCGCCAGAAGACGCTCGGCGGCTTCGGCCACAAGCCTGCTGCCGCCGGTCACTTCCTGCGCACTTTGCTCGACCAGTGCCTTGACGTCCGACGACGCCTGCGCCGCCGACTGTGCAAGGCGCCGCACTTCCACCGCGACCACGGCAAATCCCTTGCCCGCCTCGCCGGCCCGGGCCGCTTCCACGGACGCGTTGAGGGCGAGGAGGTTGGTCTGGAAAGCGATGTCGTCGATCAGCCCGATGATGTTCGATATCTTGGCCGAAGACTGGGTGATGCGGTCCATGGCCTCGGTCGCCCGGGTCATCACCGCACCGCTCGCCTCGGCCTCCGACGATACGGTTCGGGCCTTGGCGCTGGCCTGTTCGGCATGCGTGGCGTTCTCGGCCACCGTATTGCGCAGCTGCTCCATGGCGGCCGAGGTTTCCTCGATCGTGGCCGCCTGGCGCGTGGTGCGCTCGGACAGGTCGTTGGCCCCGGCCAGGATTTCGCCCGTGGCTGTTTTCAGCGAACCCGACGTGTGACGCAGTTGCACGATGACCTGGCCCAGCTGTTCGGCAACGCCGTTGGTATCTGCCTTGAGCCGGTCGAACACGCCCTTGTAAGTCCCATGCACGCGCTGCGAGAGATCGGAACGGGCAAGCGCCGAGAGCACCTGACCGGTTTCGCCGATGCCGCGCTCGACCGTCGCCAGCAGCTCGTTGATATTTTCCGCCAGACGCTTCAGTTCGGGATCGGGCAGGGCGGTCTCGGCACGAAGCGAGAAATCGCCATCGATGGCCGCGCCGACGACCCGGTCGATATCGCTCTGCAAGGCCTCGACCATGCGGACCTGTTCGGCCCTTTCGGCATTCATGCTGTCTTCGGCGGCGCGCAACTCGGCAATCCGGAGGCCATTCTGGCGGAAGACCTCGACGGCCTCTGCCATGGCGCCCAGTTCATCGGAGCGCTCAAGGCCCGGCACGTCGGCGTCGAGCTGGTTGCCGGCGATCTCGGTCATGACCGTCGTCAGGCGACCCACCGGGCGCGTGATCGTCCGCGCGATGAGAATGCTGCCCAGCGCCGAAAGCGCCATCAGCACGGCTCCGGTGATCAGCATCGTATTGCGCAGCATGTGCGAGGGCGCAAAGATTTCGTCGGCACTCTCGAGCGCGACCACGGCCCAATCGGAGCCGCCGAAGCTCAGCGGCATCGCAACGGCAACGTCGCTGCGGTCGGCATGGTCGATCGTGCCCATGCTCGCCGTTCCGGCGAGCGCACTGGTAATAGCCTCGCCCGTGAAGCTGACGCTCAGGGCATCATCGCCCTGGCTCCTGGGCGAGTCGTTGCGCGCCAGGCCATCCTGGCCAACAAGAAACACGTCGCCGCTTTCGCCCAGGCCCTTCGTGCGGCTGAGCACCTCGCTGATGCGTCCAAGCGGCATCTGATAGGCCAGCACGCCTGCCTGCAGGCCCTGATCGTAAACAGGCGCGGCGATGAAGCTGGCCGGCGCGTTGTCGCTCGGGCCATAAGGCGCAAAGTCGGTGAGGAAAACGTCGCCCGGATTGCCCGCCATGGCGGCGCGAACCACCTGGCCCAGGCCGCTATCGGCCCACGGGCCGACGCCTTCGGCAAAGCTGGTGCCGAAATCGGCTTCCTTCTGCACCGAATAAACGTTGTTGCCCTGCAGGTCGAACAGGAAGATGTCGAAGTAGCCGCGTGTCTGCAGCAGGCTGCGGAACTCGTCATGCTGCTGACGATGGATCTGGTCGTAGACGGACAGTTTCTCGGACGTATCGAGCAGCAGCCGCTCGCCGTGCGGGTGCGGGTTCTGCGCCACATAGGCATCCTGCAGCAGGGTCGCCGGGTCGCCCTGCGATTTCAGCGAGTGCACGGCGCCCGAGAACGAATAGAGCGCCGCCGCCACGTCGCTGCGATTGGCGAACAGGGACAGGTCCTGGCGCACCTCGGAAAGATAGGCATCGAGCGAGGCGGTGGCGTTCTCGGCCGCTGCGCTCAGGCGTTGCTCGGCCTGCGCGGTCACGACGCTATCGCTGGTGAAATAGGCCGCGATGCCCAGGCTCGCGCCCGTGACCATGGCGATGCCGACCACCATTACGGGCAGGCGGAGAGAGAGTTTCATTGTGTTGAACATGGACGGGCGTTATTCGGACTCTGGCTGGACGCTTGAAATGGACTGTCGGATGCGGCCCCTCCTCCGCCTCCTGGTATGGGCGGACAATAGAAATCCAACCGTTAAGGAAGCGATTCCGCATCCGTCATCGCAGTGTCATGGCTGCTTTTCGCTTGATCCCTGGCGGCAAACTGCCACATAGGGTCCCTCAGCCCCTTTACGCCAAGGCTCGCCATGACCTCGCCCCTGCCCATCATCTCCGGCCTCTCCGATCTGTCGGGACGTTACGATGCGGTGCTGAGCGACGTCTGGGGCGTCATCCACAACGGCGTCTCGGCCTTCCCCGAAGCGGTCGAGGCCCTGCGCGAATTCCGCAAGGCCGGGGGCAGGGCGGTGCTGATCACCAATGCGCCGCGCCCTTCCGCGCCCATCGTGGCCATGCTCGACCGCCTGGGCGTGCCGCGCGACGCCTATGATGCCACCGTTTCCTCTGGCGACGCCACGCGCGCCATGATCGAGAAGTACCGTGGCAAGGCCATTCACCATGTCGGTCCGCCGACCGAGGACGATGCGCTCTACGAAGGGCTCGATCTGAAGCGCACCGGCGCAGAGGACGCCGAGGTCGTTGTGGTGACCGATCTCGATACCGACGACGACACGCCTGAAATGTATCGCGAACGCGCCAAGCTGTGGCTCAGCCGCAAGCTGCCCATGATCTGCGCCAATCCCGACCGCGTGGTCGAGCATGGCGACAAGATCATCTATTGCGGCGGCGCCCTGGGCGATCTCTATTCGGCTATGGGCGGCATGGTCCACATGGCCGGAAAACCCTATCCGCCCATCTACGAGCAGGCGTTCGCGCTGGCCGAAAAGGCCGCCGGCAAGGCGCTCGACAAGTCGCGCGTCCTCGCCATCGGCGACAGCGTCCGCACCGACGCGACCGGCGCCGCACAGTTCGGCATCGACATCCTCTTCATTACTGGCTCCATCCACGCCGCCGAGCTCGATGCCTTCGGCAAGCCCGATCCCCAGGCCATTGCCGATCTGATCGCGCCGAGCCGGGCCCGCGTCGCCGGCTATCTGCCCCGCCTGTCCTGGTAATCGTCATGTCCGGCTTCACGCGTCTCTCCGGCCTTGCCGATCTGCCGCCGCATCTGCGCGGCGCTTATGTCGCCATCGGCAATTTCGACGGCATGCATCGCGGTCATCAGTCGATTGTCGCGGCTCTGCGCGCCCGCGCGGAAAAGGCGGGTGTGCCCACCCTCATGCTGACATTCGAGCCGCATCCGCGTGACGTCTTCGCGCCGGCTCCCTTCATGTTCCGCCTCACGCAGGGCGATGCCAAGGCGCGCCTGGCCGAGGCCCTCGGGCTCGATGGCATCATTATCCTGCCCTTCGATCACGCCTTTTCGCAGAACGAGGCCGAAGTCTTCGTCGAGACCATGCTGGTCGACCAGCTCGGCGTGCGCGGCGTCATCATCGGCTCGGATTTCCATTTCGGTCGCCAGCGGCGCGGCACGCCGGCTTTCCTGCGGGCTGCGGGCGAGCGGCTTGGCTTTACGGTCGACACCCTGGACCTGATGGATGAAGGCGACGAGGTCATCTCTTCGTCGCGGATCCGCGCCGCCCTATCCGAGGGCGCCATCGCAGCCGCCAACCGCCTGCTCGGCTACCACTGGTTTTTCGAAGGCTGCGTGGTCAAGGGCGACCAGCGTGGCCGCGATCTGGGCTACCCCACTGCCAATACGATGACCCCCACCGGCTTTCAACTGGCCCAGGGCGTCTATGCGGTCAGGGCGCGACTGGGCGAGCGGCTGCTCGATGGCGTCGCCGCCTATGGCAAGCCCATGTTCGACAATCAGCGGCCGCCTTTCGAAACGCACCTCTTCGATTTCGACGAGGACATTTATGGCCAGACCATTGCCGTGGCCCTGGTCGGTCATATCCGGGGACAGGAAGTGTTCTCGGGCCTCGACGAGTTGATTGCCGCCATGGATCGCGACAGCCGCAAGGCGCGCGAACTGATTGCCGGCGCCAAGCCTATCGGCGCGCTGGACCGCAAGTTGGGGTTTGTGGGGTAGTCGTTCTTCACCTCTCCCCCTGAGGAAGCGGTAAGGCCAATTCCCCTTTGCCCCCAGCGCCCTCGCTTGCTACAACCCGCCGCAAATCTTCCGAAAGACTGCCGATCCATGAACGACACCGCTCAAAGCGCGACCGAAAAAGACTATTCGGCCACGCTCTTCTTGCCGGAAACCAATTTCCCGATGCGCGCCGGTCTGCCGGACCGCGAGCCGGCGTGGCTCAAGCGTTGGGAAGACATGGACATTTATGCGCTGCAGCGCGAGCAGGCCAAGGATCGGCCGCTGTTCACGCTGCACGATGGCCCACCCTACGCCAATGGCAACATCCATATCGGCCACGCGCTCAACAAGACGCTGAAGGACCTCGTTTCGCGGTCCATGCAGATGCTTGGGCACAATGCGGCCTATATCCCCGGCTGGGACTGCCACGGTCTGCCGATCGAATGGAAGATCGAAGAGCAGTACCGCGCCAAGGGCAAGGACAAGAACGAGGTTCCGGTGGTGGAATTCCGCCAGGAATGTCGCGCCTTTGCCGAGAGCTGGGTCGACATCCAGCGCGAGGAATTCAAGCGCCTCGGCGTCCTGGGCGAGTGGGACAATCCGTACCTGACGATGAGCTTTGACGCCGAAGCCCAGATCGCGCGCGAGCTGATGAAGGTCTCGATGACCGGTCAGCTCTATCGCGGGTCAAAGCCCGTGATGTGGTCGGTGGTCGAGCGCACGGCGCTGGCCGAAGCCGAAATCGAATATGCCGATTATGAGAGCGATACGATCTGGGTGAAGTTCCCGGTCTCGCGCATCCAGACGGTAGACGGCAAGGACACCGACGAGGTTATCGCCCATCGCGAGCACCTCACCGGTGCATCGGTCGTGATCTGGACCACGACCCCCTGGACCATCCCGGCCAACCGCGCGATCTCGTTTTCGAGCAAGATCGCCTATGGCCTCTACGAGGTCACCGAGGCACCGGCAGAGAACTGGGCCAAGGTCGGCGACAAGCTGATCATCGCTGACAAGCTGGCGGCCGAGGTCTTCGCCAAGGCCAAGGTGACCGGCAATGTTCGGCTGCAGACCGTTCCGGCTTCTGTTCTCGGAGGCATCGCAGCACACCATCCGCTGCGCGGCTTTGCCGGCGGCTACAACTTCGACGTGCCGCTGCTCGATGGCGAACATGTCACCGACGATGCCGGTACCGGCTTCGTCCACACCGCGCCCGGCCACGGTCTCGATGACTTTGGGATCTGGATGGAGTCCACGCGCCTGTTGCAGGATCGCGGCATCGATCCCGCCATCCCCTATGTCGTCGGCGACGATGGTTTTTACACCAAGGACGCACCGGGTTTTGATGGCGCGCGCGTAATCGACGACAATGGCAAGAAGGGCGACGCTAACAACAAGGTGATCGCCGCGCTGGCCGAGCACGGCAATATCATCGCCCGTGGCCGCGTAAAGCACCAGTATCCGCATTCCTGGCGCTCCAAGAAGCCAGTGATCTACCGCAACACGCCGCAATGGTTTGTCTATATGGACAAGGATATCGACGGCGCGGCGGGTGATACGCTGCGCCATCGCGCGCTCAAGGCGATCGACGCCACGAAATTCTATCCCGCCGCGGGTCAAACCCGCCTGCGCGCCATGATCGCCGACCGGCCGGACTGGGTGCTGTCGCGCCAGCGCGCCTGGGGCGTGCCGATCACCGTCTTCGTGCACAAGCAGACCAACGAGATCCTTCGCGACGAAACGGTCAATCACCGCATCGCCCAGAGCTTCGAGGAAGAAGGCGCGGACGCCTGGTACAAGCCGGGTGCAGCCGAGCGGTATCTCGGTTCGGCGTACAAGGTCGAAGACTACGAGATGGTCACCGACGTCCTCGACGTCTGGTTCGACTCAGGCTCGACCCACGCCTTCGTGCTGCGCAACAAGCAGAAGTGGCCGCATCTGAAATTCCCGGCCTCGATGTATCTCGAAGGCTCGGACCAGCATCGCGGCTGGTTCCATTCGTCGCTGCTCGAATCGTGCGCGACCAATGGCCATGCGCCCTATGACAGCGTTCTCACTCATGGTTTCACCATGGATGGCGAAGGCAAGAAGATGAGCAAATCGCTGGGCAATACCGTTGCCCCGCAGGACATCATCAAGCAGTACGGCGCCGATATCCTGCGCCTGTGGGTGGCCTCGTCCGATTATTCGGAAGACCTGCGCCTGGGCAAGGAAATCATCCAGACCACGGTCGATGCCTATCGCAAGCTCAGGAACACCCTGCGCTGGCTGCTCGGCAATCTCGCGCATTTCAAGGCCGACGACGTCGTCGATGCCAAGGACATGCCCGAGCTGGAAAGGCTGATGTTGCATCGCCTGGCCCAGCTCGATACCGGCGTGCGCGCCGCCTACAAGGAATACGACTACCGCAAGGTCGTGACCCTGTTGTCGAATTTCATGAACATCGAGCTTTCGGCGTTCTATTTCGACATCCGCAAGGACACGCTCTACTGCGATCCGATTTCATCGGTGAAACGGCGTTCGGCGCTCACCGTGCTTGATCACCTGTTCAACGCCATCACGGCCTGGCTCGCGCCCATCCTGGTATTCACCATGGAAGAATGCTGGCTCGAGCGTCACCCGGGCGACGGTGAATCGGTCCACCTGCGCCTCTTCCCCGATATCCCGCAGGACTGGCTGGACAACGACCTCGCCGACAAATGGCAGCTTGTCCGTGCCGTTCGCCGTGTCGTCACCGGTGCCCTCGAAATCGAGCGCCGCGAAAAGCGCATCGGCTCGTCGCTCGAAGCGGCCCCCCAGGTCTTCGTCGCCGACGCCCGCTATATCAAGGCGCTCGAAGGTCAGGACCTGGCCGAGATCGCCATCACCTCGGCCATCTCGATCCAGCAGGCCGAAGGCTCGTCCGAGGCATTCCGTCTCGATGACGTGCTGGGCGTATCTGTCGTGCCGGCACTGGCCGAAGGCAAGCGCTGCGCCCGCTCCTGGAAGGTGCTGCCCGAGGTCGGCTCCGATGCGGAATATCCTGATGTTTCCCCCCGCGATGCGCAGGCCCTGCGCGAACGCGCTGCGGCGGGACTGTAACCTGAGCTGACGGCTCTTTCCCTCCCTCCCCCTCGAGGGGAGGGTAACGCCGCTAAGGCCGAATGGCCGTGGCAAAGCTGGGGTGGGGGTCGTCTTGTGATTGACTGAGGGACCCCCTCCCCAACCCTCCCCTCGAGGGGAGGGGGCGAAAACGGAGCTTCCGGTGACGAAAATCAGCCAATCCCTCCGCAATCCCGGCATTCTTGCCTCCATCATGGCCGCGGTTATCGCCTTCGGCATCGATCGCGGCCAGAAGGCCTTTCACATCGCTGCCGAATGCTACGCCGTCGGTCAGTCGGTTTGCGTCGGTGTGGGCTACTTCTTCGAACCCCTGTCGCTCACCGGGTGGCGGGGCGGCGAGATGATCACCGTCACGCCGTTTTTCGATTACGTGCTGGTCTGGAATACCGGCATTTCCTACGGCCTGTTCGATTCCCTTCCGGTATGGGCCCTGGGCATTGTCATGCTCGTTGCCATAGCGGCGCTATCGGTGTGGTGGTGGCGGTCTCGGGAATTTCTGGTGCGCCTGGGTTTGGCACTGTGCCTGGGCGGTGCGCTCTCCAATGCCCTCGATCGGCTGATCTACGGGGCGGTGGCGGATTTCTTCCACTTCCATTGGGGCACATGGTCGTTCTACATCTTCAACCTGGCCGATGTGGCCATCACGCTCGGCGTCATCCTGTTGTTCGTCGACCTCCTGGGCTTTTCGCGAAAAGCACCCAGGAAAGCCGCTTAGGGGCTTCTCATCACTGTGATGCCAAAATCTGGCCTTAGCGGTGGGAATGCGTTATAAGCGCCGCCGATATCGTAAGGGAATTTGCATGCGTATTGCATTGACCGGGCAGAAGACTGCCATTCGGGCCGCCGCCAAGGCAGGCCTCGCCGCCCTCGGGCTGGTGGCCACGCTGGTCCTGGCCAGCTGCACGACGGTCGAAGGCACCAATGCCATGACCGATTTCGGCACCTTCGAGCGCGATGTGCTCAATTCCACTGCACGGGGTGTCGGTCTGATACCGGGCGAAGCGCCAAAGCAGGACCTGACCACGGCGCGTGCCCCGCTCGTGCTGCCCAAATCCGACGGCAGCCTGCCGGCCCCGACCACCCAGGTCGCCGCGGCTCAACTGCCCGCCAACAGCGATACCGTGCGCATCGACACCACCAACCTCAGCGAAGCCGACATGCGTCTGCTGCGCGATGCCCGCGTCGTCGACATGCGCACCCTTGGCGGCCGTCCGTTGACCGAAGCCGAAGCCAAGCAGCTGACAGCACGGATGCAGCAGGCCAATATGAACGTGACGGCCAACAACGATCGTCCGCTCTATCTGCCGCCGGCCGAATACTTCACCCGCGTGGGCGATGCACAGCTCGTGTGCCGTACCGCATCGGGTGAACTGGTCTCGCTGCGCGACGACCGTTGTCCGGCCGATGTACGCCGTGCGCTCGAGACGCGTGGCCCGAGCTCGCAGGGTCTGGGCAGCCCGGGCGCCAAGCTCACTGAAAGCGAAAAGAAGCTCTGATCTAGGAGCTTCCGCTCAACGACCTCACGGCGGCCGGATCGATCCGGCCGCTTTGCTTGTTTTACCGCGCCGCCCGCCGTTGCAGTCCCGCGAACGGCTTTACGGGTCCCGCATGTCAGAAAGTGCTCACATGAGCGACACTCCCAAACAACCCGAAGTCGCCGATCGTTTGGCAAAAGTCATTGCCCGCGCCGGCCTCTGCTCGCGACGGGATGCCGAAGGCTGGATCGCCGACGGCCGCATCTCGGTCAACGGCAAGAAGGTGATCACGCCCGCCTTCAACGTGACCAGCAAGGACAAGATCGAGGTCGATGGCCTGCCGCTGGCTGCCCGCCAGGGCACCCGCGTCTGGCTCTACAACAAGCCCGCGGGCCTCGTCGTCACCGAAAAGGACCCCGAAGGCCGGCCGACCATCTTCGAGGAACTCGACCGCAAGGGCCTGCCGCGCGTGCTCACCGTGGGTCGCCTTGATATCAATACCGAGGGCCTGCTGCTGCTCACCAATGACGGTGGTCTCAAGCGCGTGCTCGAACTGCCGTCCACCGGCTGGCTGCGCCGCTACCGCGTGCGCGCCTTCGGTTCCGTCACCCAGGCCCAGCTCGATAGCCTCAAGCAGGGCGTGACGGTCGACGGCATCCAGTATGGACCGATCACCGCAACGCTCGAGCGCGAACAGGGCAGCAACGTCTGGATGGTGCTGGGTCTGCGCGAAGGCAAGAACCGTGAGGTCAAGAACGTCCTCGGTTCGCTCGGTCTCGAGGTAAACCGCCTGATCCGCATTTCCTACGGTCCTTTCCAGCTCGGCGAGCTGGCCGAAGGCGCCGTGGAAATGGTCAAGTCGCGCATGCTGCGCGACCAGCTCGGCAAGAAGCTCGCCGAATCCGCCGGGGTCGATTTCGAGAGCGATGCCCCCGACATGGTCCAGCCGGCGCCCCGCGATGACCGTCCCGTCCGTTCGCCGCGCGATCGTGCTCCGCTGCGTCCCCGTCCTGCCGGACGCGATGCCGGCCCACGCGCCGGTGAGGATCGTCCCATTCGCGCCCGCCGCGTGCATTTCGAGGATGACGAGGGCCGCGCGCCCGAGTCTTACGAGCCCAAGGGCGCCGGCCGCCAGCGCCCTGACCGCGACGACCAGCCTGCCCGCAGCTTCGGCAAGCCGGCAGATCGCTCCAATCGTCCGGACCGCAGCGAAGGGCGCAAGCCCTATGGCGATCGACCCAAGCGTGATTTCGGTGACAAGCCCAAGCGTGATTACGGCGACCGTCCGGCGCGCTCCTTCGGCGACAAGCCCGCTCGCGGACCGCGTCCCGAAGGCCGTTTCGGCGATCGCCCGCAGCGCAGTTTTGGCGATAAGCCAGCCCGTGGCGGTTTTTCCGACCGTCCCAAGCGCGATTTCGGAGATCGGCCAAAGCGCGACTTCGGTGACAAGCCGGCGCGCGGCAGCTTCGGTGACCGTCCCGCCCGCGGACCGCGCCCCAAAGGTCGCTTCGAGGATCGCCCCAAGCGCGACTATGGTGACCGGCCGCAGCGCCCCTATGGCGATCGTCCCACGCGCGGTCCACGTCCCGAGGGCGGCTTCGAGGGCCGGCCGCCGCGTCGCGACGGTGCGCCTGGCGGCAAGCCGTTCGGTGACCGCAAACCATTTGCCGGCAAGCGAGACGGCGCCAAGCCTTACGGCGATCGCCCGCAAGGTGGCCGTCCCCAGGGCGACCGCGCCGGTGGTCCCCAGGGTGACCGTTCAGGTCGCCCCGGCGGCAAGCCATTCGGGGGCAGGCCCGGTGGCGCACGCCCGGCTGGCGGTCGCCCCGGCGGCCCGCGCAAGCCGCGCGGCTAAGCCATGCGCATCGTTGCCGGCAAGTATCGCGGCAAGCAGCTGACCTCGCCGTCGGACGACACCATCCGTCCGACGTCGGACCGCGCGCGCGAGTCCATCTTCAACATCCTGGGCTCGCGCCTCGGGCCGGTTCTGGCCGGCAAGCGCGTGCTCGACCTGTTCGCCGGCACGGGTGCGCTCGGGCTCGAGGCGCTTTCGCGCGGCGCCGACCACGTCACCTTCGTCGACACCGGGGCCGAAGCGCGCGGCCTCATCCGCGACCATATCGAGGCTTTCGGCGCCGCGGGTATCACCAAACTGCTGCGCCGGGACGCGACCGCGCTGGGCAAGCCCGGTACCTTCGGCCAGTTCGACCTGATTTTCCTCGACCCGCCCTACAGCAAGGGCCTCGGCCAACTGGCGCTTGCCGAGCTGTCGGCCAATGGCTGGATTGCTCCCGGGGCCACCGTGGTCTGGGAAGAATCCGCCGATGCCGACATCGCCGTGCCCACGGGCTTCACGCTCGAAGACGGGCGCAACTATGGCGCCGCCACCGTGCGGTTCCTGAGCTGGGCCGGTCGCTGACGCCAGCTGAACCGGGCCCCCGTCCCGGGCCGTCTCCAGCGCAGTGTTCAGTTGGGCGCAATGGCATGCTGAACTGAACACGCCCTTGCCGAGTTCTCTCCTCACCAAGGAGAACTCCATGTCCGAAACTATTCGAACCGGCGGGTGCCTTTGTGGCGCGGTGCGTTACGAGGTTCGTGGCGAGCCCTACAAGGGTGGGCTCTGCCACTGCGCCGATTGCCGCAAGATCACGGGCTCGTCGTTTTTGCACTATGCCGATTGGCGGCCGCACCAGTTCAGTTCCACGGGCGAAGTGCGGACCTATGCGGGGCGGTCCTTCTGTCCCCAGTGCGGTTCGCACACCTTCAATCTGGGCGATGATCAGGTGGAAATTCACCTTGGCACGCTCGACGACGCGCCCAACGACATCAAGCCGCTGATCGAGGGTTGGGCCAAGCGCCGCGAACGGTGGTTGCCGACGCTTCCCGGCATACCGATGTTCCCCGGAGATCCGTGATCAGGCGGCTTTCAGGCATTCAGCGCACTTGCCGCGGATTTCCATCGTTGTCCGCTCCACCTTGAAGCCGGTCTGCTTCGCCCAGCCGCCGAGGCGCTCCTCGATCACGGCATCGGCAAACTCGTCGACCTTGCCGCAGCCCTCGCAGATGGCGAAGGCGATGAGACCCTTGCGATGGCAGTGTTCGTCGGCGCAGGCGACGAAGGCATTGAGCGATTCCAGCCGGTGCGCCAGCCCGCGCTCCACCAGCTTGTCGAGCGCTCGATAAACCTGCAGCGGCGCGCGCAAGCCATCGCCGCGCAAGCGGTCGAGAATGTCATAGGCCGAAAGCGGGGCAGGGGCGTGGTTCAGCGCGCCCAGCACCAGCTCCTGGTTGCGGGTCAGATCGACCGGCTTGGCATGATCATGCGCCATTCTGCTCTCTCCTGCCAAACAAGCGTGCCGTCGGCACAGCCAGCGATACGAGGAAAATCGCGAGCGCCATCACCACGATAGAGGGTCCCGAAGCGGTATCCCAGGTCCGCGATCCGAACAAGCCGCCGATCACCGAGAGCCCGCCGAGCAGCGCTGCCACCACCGCCATCATTTCGGGCGTTGCACTGAGGCGCCTGGCCGTCGCTGCCGGAATGATCAGCAGTGAAGTGATCAGCAGCACGCCGACCAGCTTCATGGCGATGGCGATGACGCTGGCCATGAGCAGCATGAGGATAATGCGGCTGACCTCCGGGCGCAGTCCCTCCGCCTCGGCCAGTTCGGGGCTGACCGTGGCCGCCAGCAGCGGTCGCCAGTTCAGCACCAGAATGGCGACGATCGCCACGCCCCCACCGTAGATGATGGCGATGTCCTCGACCGAAACGGCGAGAATGTCACCAAACAGGAACCCCATGAGGTCGATGCGCACCTGCGTCAGGAACCCGACGATCACGAGCCCGACTGCGAGGCTCGAATGACTGAGAATGCCGAGCAGCGCGTCGGTGGAAAGCGTATTTTGCTTCTGCAGCAGCAGCAACGCACCCGCGACCATGGCCGCCACGGCGAATACGCCCAGCGTCACGTTGACGGACAGGAGGATCGAAAGCGCCACGCCCAACAGCGCCGAATGCGCCATCGTGTCCCCGAAATAGGCCATCCGCCGCCACACGACGAAACATCCCAGCGGCCCGGTCACCGCGGCAAGACCCACTCCGGCAACGAGCGCGCGTGAGAAGAAATCACCGAACATCGCGAAACTCCCAGTAACCCCCATCCAGCCTCCCCCTGAAGGCGGGGGAGAGGTCCATCGAGTTTGTGTGGATATTGTAGCACCCACCGGCAGGCTCCTCCCCCGCCTTCCGGGGGTGGCCGGGTGGGGGTGCTGCAAAAAGCTCAATGCGCATGCTTGTGCCCCTCGTGCCCGTGATGGTGCTCGTGCCCGTGTTCCGCGCCGACCACGCAGCCATCGTCGTGGTGTTCGTGGTCATGGTGATGTTCATAGAGCGCCAGCGCCGAACCGGCACGGTCACCGAAAAGGCGCAGATATTCAGGGCTGGTCTTGACCGCATTGGGCGTGCCGCGGCAGCAGACATGGCCGTTGAGGCATATCACCGTATCGGTCTCGGCCATCACCACATGCAGGTCGTGCGAAATCATCAGGATCCCCGCCTGCGTCGTGTCGCGGATCTGTCTGATGAGCTGGTAGAGTGCCACCTCACCCGAAAAATCCACGCCTTGCACGGGCTCGTCGAGGACCAGGAGATCCGGCTTCCGGATCATCGCCCGCGCAAAAAGCACGCGCTGGAATTCGCCACCCGACAGTTCCTGGACGGCCGCCTTGAGCAGCCGCGCTGCCCCCACCGCTTCGAGCGCAGCAATGATCTCGGCAGGCGCAAACCGGCCTGTCAGAGTCATCAGCCGCTCGACAGTCAAAGGCAGCGTCCAGTCGATGCTCAGTTTCTGCGGCACATAGCCGACCGTCAGGCCGGCCTTGCGCGTTACCGTCCCGATGCTCGGCTTCAGCACGCCCGTCACCATCTTGGCGGTGGTCGACTTGCCCGACCCATTGGGGCCGATCAGCGTCACGATTTCGCCGCGGGCAATGGTCAGGTCGACGCCTTCGACCAGCACGCGCCCGCCGCTGCGAACGCCCGCACCGGCCAGCGTGATCAGGTTTTCTCTCTGCACGATTGCGTTCATTCCGCCTCGGGGAAGCTCATTTGATGGGTGTTGGGATACCGTCCCCACGGTCGGGACATTTTTTCACAGGCCCGCTTGACGCTCTTCATTACGTTATAGCATAACACCGTCGCAAGCGTAATAACATAACATATCGCTTCCCAGCGTCCTGTTGCCAAGAGGCCAGCCCATGATCAAGTCCACCATCGCCCTTGCCGCCCTTGCGAGCATCTTGTCCACTGGTACTGCAATGTCTGCGCCCTCGGTCGTGGCATCGACCAAGCCCATTCATTCCCTTGTATCCGCGGTCATGGGCGAGGTCGCCGAGCCGGCCCTGATCGTCAAGGGCGCCGCTTCCCCGCATACCTATTCCCTCCGCCCATCGGATGCGGCCGCGCTCGAAAGCGCCGATATCGTGTTCTGGACCGGCCACGGCATGGAGCTGTTTCTTGGCGATGCCCTCGAAAGCCTCTCCACCAAGGCCAGGATCGTCGAGCTGGCCGATGCGCCCGGCATCGAGCTGCTGCCCCTGCGCGAGGGCGGCGCCTTTGAAGCCCACGCCCACGGCGACGGTCATGATCACGACCATGACCATGACCATGACCATGCCGGGGACGAGCACGATCATGAACATGGCGAAGGCGACATGCATTTCTGGCTCGATCCGGAAAATGCCAAATTGATGGTCGCCGAGATCGCCACGGTCCTCTCTGAAGCTGACCCCGAAAACGCCTCGATCTACGGCGCCAATGCCGCGGCCGAACGCGTACGCCTCGACGAGTTGACCGAGGAACTGCGTGGCACCCTCGCTCCCGTCGCCGGCAAGCCCTTCATCGTCTTCCACGACGCCTACCAGTATTTCGAGAACCGCTTCGGCCTCGATGTGGCCGGGACGGTGACCGTCTCGCCCGAAGCCATGCCCGGGGCAGCCCGCATCGACGAGCTGCGCGCCAAGGTTGCGGAACTGGGCGCCGCCTGCGTCTTTGCTGAACCCAATTTCGAGCCTGCCATCATCAACACCATCGTTGAAGGCACGACGGCCAAGGCAGGTGTGCTCGATCCCGAAGGCAGCGCCCTTGCCGAAGGCGTCGATCTTTACCCCGAACTGTTGCGCGGCCTGGCAGGCGGTCTTGTGGATTGCCTGTCCTGATCGTCTTTCGTCCCCGCCTGCGCTGATCACTGCTCATTGATGCGATCCATCCCCTCGCCCGGACGGGCGAGGGCAGGGCACCTTCGTGTCCGAAGCATCGCCGCGGCGGCTGACGCGGTCCCACCACGACATGCCCCAACCCCCTTACGCTTGCCGTCAAATCCGCCCCGCATGCCCCAACCTGTAATGTTCTAACATAAAGGAAATTGTCATGAATGCACGCCTCTCGATCGCGCTCCTCGCCGCCACGGCGCTGAGCGGTCCTGCCCTCGCCGAGGAAGCGACGGCCTGGCGCATCTTAGTCGGCGATCATACCGAGCCGAAGGTGACCGCCCTCGATCTTGCCACTGGCGATGAACTCGCCAGCTTCCCGCTCGCGAGCCCTGCCAGCCTCTACGCCACTGGTGGCACCGTCTTTGCCGTGCAGGGCGCGGGCAACCAGGTGTCGGCCATCCGCTCCGGCATCACCATCGAGGATCATGGCGATCATGGCGATATCGACATCGCCGATCCCTCGCTCGTCGAGGGCGTTCTGACCGGCGAGAAGCCCGCCCATTTCGTCGAGCATGACGGACAGGTTGCCCTTTTCTTCGATGGCTCGGGCCTCGTGGACCTGTTCAGCCCGGCTGGCTGGGTCGAAAATGGCGCGCCCGAAGTCACCCGGCTCGACAGCGGCACGCCGCATCATGGCGTGGCCATCCCTTGGGGCGACTACACCCTGGTCTCGGTTGCCGATTCGGAAGACGAAAAGAAGCCGCGCCTCGGGCTCGACGTGATCGATCCGCATGGCGACAAGGTCGGTGACACACATCCCTGTCCGGACCTGCATGGTGAGGCGACATCGGGCAACCTTCTCGCCGTCGGATGCGGCGATGGCCTGCTGATCGTATCCGGCTCGGGCGAGCCTTCCGTCGAAAAGATCGACTATGCCGGCCTGCCCGAAGGCAAGGTCACGACGCTGGTCGGCGGACAGGGAATGCAATACTTCCTGGGCAACTACGGTGCGGACAAGGTGGTCATCGTCGATCCCGCCGAAGAAACGCCCTATCGCCTCGTGGACCTGCCGACGCGCCGTGTGCACTTTGTCACCGATCCGATCCGGCCCAAATTCGCCTACGTCTTCACCGAGGACGGAAATCTGCGCCGCCTCGACGTCGTCAGCGGCCAGTTCACCGCGGCAGTGACCGTCACCGAACCCTATTCCATGGATGGCGATTGGAGCCTGCCGCGTCCCCGCGTCGCTGTCGCCGGCGATGTCATCGCCGTCACCGACCCCAGCGAGGGCAAGGTACACCTTGTGGACGCCGGGACCTTCGAGATCACCGGCGACATTCCGGTGTCCGGATTGCCCTACACGATTGTCGCCATAGGTGGCGCGGGCACCATCCACTGAACGACGAAATCATCCATCCTTCGTCACCACCGGGCTTGTCCCGGTGGTGCTTTTTTCGGCATGGATGGCCGGGGCCGCCATGACGACAGGACATGGCCCTACTTCAGCGGGCCCTTGAAGATGAAAAACGCGCCGAGGCCGATGAACCCGAAACCGATTGCGTGGTTCCACGTCAGCTTCTCGCCCAGGTAGAGCACGGCGAACAGCGCGAACACGCTGAGCGAGATGACTTCCTGGATGGTCTTGAGCTCTGACGCCGAATAGACCTCGCTGCCCAGCCGGTTGGCGGGAATGGCCAGCCAGTATTCGAAGAAGGCGATGCCCCAGCTGATCAGCACCACGGCCCACAGCGCCACGCTGTGAAATTTGAGGTGCCAGTACCAGGCGAAGGTCATGAATAGGTTGGAAGCGATCAGCAGCCCGATGGGGGCAAGGGTAGGGACGTTGAAGCCCATGCAAACACCACGTGAAAGAACCGGCTGTGCCGGCCGGCTCTTTTAGCACCGCCGTGGGCCGGCGAAAGCAGGATTTTTGCGCTACCGGGCCTTTGTCGGCCGCTCGAGGCCGAAGATTTCGTCGCTGACGTCGTCGAGCTTTTTGCGCACCAGCGCCTGTGCATCGTAGAGCCCGCGATTGTAGAAATAGGCGCCCATCTTCTCGGCAAAGAACTGCATCAGCATTTCCGCCGGAATGGCGCCGATCGACTGGTCCAGTTCCTCGCGGAAATAGTCCTGGATGTCGCCCACGATGGCCTTGGTCTCGTCGCGGCTGAATGTGATGGGTTTCATGGCGTGGCCTCGTGCGCAGAATGGGTCTTCAGGTCCCATTCATATCGCGAGTCGCCTCTTGTGCATGTGTCATGCCCTGCGCCAATCTGGCGCTGGCCCGAGGAGGTCCCGATCCATGTCCGCCCGTCTGCTCCGCGTCCTGCTTGCCTCGCCCCTGCTGTTCACGCCCGTAGCGCTGGCCAAGGAAAAGCCGCCGCGCGAGGCCATAGCCTGCGAAGGGGCCTTCGCCATCGACAGTTCCGAGGCCCGCCTCATCGAAATCTACGGCGCCGACAATGTCTGGACCGGCACCGTGCCCGGTCCGGAAGGCATGGACATGCAGGCCACGCGAGTCTTCCCCGACGATCCCGACCGCATGCTCGAATTCACCTGGTGGAACGAGGACGAGCGCACCGACCTCGGCAGCGTCGAACTGCCGCCGACCATGTCCGGTCCCGGCGGGATCCATGACGGCATGAGCGTCGCCGAAGTCGCTGCAATCAATGGCGACGCCTTCACCCTCAATGGGTTCGGCTGGGACTACGGCGGCTTTGCCAGCTTCAGGACCGGTGTTCTCTCCGACATCGAGGGCGGTTGCTATCTCTCGCTCCGCTTCGGGCCCGACGACAGGCCGGTCAAGGTCAATACCGACGCGGTATGGGGCGATCGCGAGGTCCCCTCGACAGAACCGCTGCTCGAAACCGTGGGTGCGCATGTCCAGGTGGTCTCCATCGGCTATCCGCACCCCGATTTCCGCGATTGACCCCATCGGGCGTCGGGCGTAATCGTGGTCCCGCAATGGTTCCCCGGACGCTTGAGCGCGAGGGGATCAAAAGGGAACACGGTGCGGCGTACCCATAAGGGACCAAATCCGTGGCTGCCCCCGCAACTGTAAGCGGTGGGCGCTCTCATGCGTCACTGGTCGATCGCAAGGACCGGGAAGACGAGAGCGCTGCATTCACCGTGAGCCAGGAGACCTGCCCTTGCCCTGAGCAATCAGGATAGCCGGACCCGCATGGGTCCATATCTATTCCGCGCACGGAGGGTGCCACATGAATAATTCCGCCGTTTCGACCGGCCTGTCTTCTCTTTCCCTGTCCCAGCGCCTCGTTGCTGGCCTCCTGGCTCTCATGCTGGGTCTGACGCTGCTCGTGGGCACCGGTTTTGCCGGCGACTATCGCCTGCACAACGGCGCACACGACACCCGCCACGCCATGGGCTTCCCCTGCCACTGAGGCAGCGTTTCGCGCCGCCGTACGACGCGGCCGCGTGATCCGGATCGAAAGAGCAAACGATGTTTCGCAATCTGTTTTTTGCTGCGCTGGTCGCAGCGCTTTGTGCTGGCCTCGCCACATCCGCCTTTCAGGCCTGGCGTGTCACCCCGCTGATTTTCGCCGCCGAATCCTTTGAAGGCTCGGGTGGAGAGGCTCACGTACACGCTGAAGGCACCGCAGCGCATGAGCATGACGATGCCGCCGCCGTCTCGGCCCACGAGCACGGAGACGACGAATGGATGCCTCAGGACGGTCTCGAGCGCACCGCCTTCACCGTCTTTTCCAACATCCTGATGGCCGCCGGCTATGCGTTGATCATCGGGGCGGTCTCCGTGCTGTTCAACCTCCCGGTCACCTTTGCCAATGGCCTGCTCTGGGGTGTCGGAGGCTTTGCCGCCTTCACCCTGGCGCCGGCGCTCGGGCTGCCTCCGGGCATGCCCGGCATGCCGGTTGCCGATACGCTGGCGCGCCAGATCTGGTGGTTTAGCGCCGCCATCGGCACCGGCGCGGCCCTGGTGCTGGTCGCCAAGGTCCGCGCCCCCTGGGCACTGGCCGTCGCCGTGGCTCTGATCCTGCTGCCCCAGCTCATCGCAGCCCCGCAGGCGCCCGATGATCCCACCGGCGTCCCGCCGCGCATGACCGCCGAATTCGTCTCCGCCGTGCTCTACAACGGCGCCCTGTTCTGGGTGGTGCTCGGCCTCGCCTTCGGCTGGATGGCCGATTTCCTGGCCGCCCGTCCGGCCCCCCAACTCAACGGAGCCAAGGCATGACCGCCAAGATCCCCACCACCGTCATCACCGGCTTCCTCGGCGCCGGCAAGACCACCCTGGTCCGTCACATGCTGGCCCATGCGCCCAAGGGCAAGCGCATTGCACTGATCATCAACGAGTTCGGCGATCTTGGCGTCGACAAGGACATCCTCGCCGGCTGCGGCGACGAGACTTGTCGCGAGGAGGACATGGTCGAACTCTCCAACGGCTGCATCTGCTGCACCGTCGCCGACGAGTTCATTCCCACCATGCAGGCGCTCTTGGCGCGCGAGGAGAAATTCGATCACATCGTCATCGAAACCTCGGGCCTGGCGCTGCCGCAACCGCTGATCCGCGCCTTCAACTGGCCCGAGATCAAGGCGCAGGTCACTATCGACGGCGTCGTGACCGTCGCCGATGCGGCCGCGCTCTCAGAAGGTCGCTTTGCCAGCGACGAAGCCGCCGTCGACGCCCAGCGCCGCCAGGACGAGATGCTCGATCACGAAACCCCGCTCGGCGAGTTGTTCGAGGACCAGCTCTCGGCCGCCGACATGGTCATCATCAACAAGACCGACCTCGTCGATCCGGCGACACTTGAAAAGGTCGAACAGAACATCCGCGCCGAACTGCGCCCCGGTGTCGGCATCGTCCGTGCGGCCAATGGCCATGTCGATATCACGGCGCTGCTCGGCATGGGCATGTCGTCCGAGAGCGACATCGCCAATCGCCCCAGCCATCACGAGTTGGAGCATGGTGGCGAAACCCACGAACATGACGATTTCGACAGCTTCTCGCTGACCCTCTCCACCATTCAGGGCAAGGACCATCTGCTGGCGACCATCGAAGACACAATCAAGGCGCATGATGTCCTGCGCCTCAAGGGCTTCGCGGCCGTCCCCGGCGCAGCTGCGCGCCTCGCCATCCAGGCCGTCGGCCCCCGCGTTACCGCCTATTTCGACCGCCCCTGGAAGCCCGGGGAAGCCCGGGTGACCTCGCTTGTCGTCATCGGCGAGCAACCGCTGGACCGCGCCGCCATCACCCAGAGCCTTCAGGCGGCTGCATGATCGGGGCGCCTGCCAGCGCAGTTCGTCCGGGCAATGGCCGTATCGCGGCCATCGTCCTGCTCGGCCCGCTGGTGGGCGCCATCTGTCTCTTCATCGCGACCGTGCTCGTGGAGCCGCTCCCCGGAGGCTCGTTCGAGCCGGTGGAGCTGGTGATCTTCATCCTCGCCTCCGCCTACATGTTCGGGCTCATTCCATCGGTGCTGGCCGCAACAGTCTACTGGGTGGTCGAACCGATCTGGCGGGTCTGGTCGTGGCCGCGACTGGTGCTGGCCTATCTGGTGATCGGGGCCGTGTGCGGTGCGCTGGGCGTTTTCCTGTCCATCTCGGCGCTCGAGCGGCAGCCGATCGTCAATGAGCAGATCATCCTGATCGGCGCGCTGTGCGGCGCACTCTCGCTGGTCGCGACGGCGCTGCCCTTCCGGAAGGTGGACACGTGACGCAAGCAGCAAAACCCCTGCCGCGCACCTTCATCATCGTGGCCTTCGGCCCCCTGGTGGGCGCGGTGACGATGAGCGTCATCATGCTCGCTCTCGCCGCCTCGCAGAACCCGGACACGATATTCGATTATCTCGCCTATGGTATCGCTCTCTACCTCGCGTTTGGCTATATCGCCGGTTTCCTGCCCGCGCTGGCCGCGGCCCTGCTGTGGCGTGTCGTGCCACCCGGTTGGAGCCTCGGCCGCCGCGTCCTTGCGGCCATCCTGATCGGTGGGCTCACGAGCGCAATCCTCGTCTGGCCATTCATGGCGCTGTTCCTCGCCTTCATGCCGCCCAACATCTATTTCGCCGCTCTTGCCGCCTTCTGCGGCGCGATTGCGCTGTGCGCCACGGCCCTTCCGGGAGGCAAGCGCTGATGCACCTGCTCTCCGCCCAGGCCGGTGCCATCCAGCAGGAAGGCGAGGCCATCGACCTTGCCCAGTCCCCCGGCGCCTACATCTTCGCCTCTTCGGCCGATAGCGAACTGGCCATGCTGGCCGGCGCCGTCGACCGGGCTGGGGAGACAGGCCTGCGTCTCGCTAATACGCTGCGCCTCGTCAACAATCTCTCCGTCGACATGTGGCTGGAACAGACGGTCGCCCATGCCCGGCTCGTCGTTCTCCGCCTCATCGGCGGCGCGGCCTATTTCCAGTATGGCGTCGATGAACTGACGGCCCTTTGCGCCAACAGACGCATTCCCCTCGTCCTTTTGCCCGGCGACGCCAATCCCGACCCGATCCTTCAGGCCCGTTCCACCGTCCACCCCGATGACTGGACCACGCTCCACCGCCTGTTCATATCAGGCGGCCCCGACAATGCCGACGCGATCCTGGCAGCCTTTGCCGCCCTTGCGGCACCTAACCCTCTGGGAGAGAGGTCGGCGGCGCAGCCGCCGGGTGAGGGGGCCTTGCTGCCGAACATCGAAGTCAAACCCTTCCCCCGGTTCGGCCTCTGGCACCCCAAAACCGGTATGACCAATGAGGGAGACCTGCGGGCGCTGTATCCCCCCTCATCCGGCGCTGCGCGCCACCTTCTCCCACAAGGGGAGAAGGGAGGCGCCGGTGCCGAAACGCGCGCAGTGCCCCCCTCTCCCCTCGTGGGAGAGGGTGCCCGAAGGGCGGGTGAGGGGGCCTTCAGCTCGATCACCCAATACATCCCCATCCTCTTCTACCGCGCCGCCCTTGAAGGCGCCGGCACGGCCACGCTCGAAGCGCTGATCGCCGAGCTGGAATCCCACGGCCTCGCCCCGGTACCGCTGCTGGTCTCCTCTCTCAAGGAAGCCGCCTGCGTGCGCTTCGTGCAAAACGCATTGGCGGCCTTCCCGCCGTCCGCCATCTTCAATCTCACCGCCTTCGCTTTGGGCGTGGCCGATCTCGACGACAAGGCCAACCCCTTCTCGGGCACCGATGCACCGGTGATTCAGCTGATCCAGTCCGGCCGCTCCGAATCCCAGTGGGCCGCTGACCCGCAGGGCCTGTCGTCCAAGGACATGGCCATGTATCTCGTCATGCCCGAAGTGGACGGGCGCATCGGCGGCCTCCTCGTCGGACACAAGGCCGACGCCGTGTGGCACGAGCGCACCCAGTGCCCGCTCAGCGCCTACGCACCCGATGCGGGCGGCATTCGTCGCGCCGTCGACCTCGCCTTCAACTGGTCTCGCCTCCGCGCCACCCCTCACGCCGGGCGTCGCATCGCCATGGTCCTCGCCAACTACCCCATCCGCGACGGCCGCCTTGCCAACGGTGTCGGCTACGACGCCCCGGAGAGCACCGTGCGCATGCTGATGGCTCTTGCAGAGGCGGGGTACAACCTCTCGCCTCCCTCCCCCGTGGGGGGAGGAGACGAGGGTGGGGGTCCATCAGCGGGCCACCCAATCTACCCCCGCAGCTCCGTCGACCTCATCAGCCGCTTCCAGTCCGGGCCCACCAACGCCCACCCGCAGCGCGGTACCGCCGACGCCGTCCTCCCGCTCGCGCAATACGCCGCGCTCTTTGCAACTTTGCCGGACGAAATCCGCACCGCCGTCACCGCGCGCTGGGGCGATCCGGCGACCGATCCGTTCATTCGCGAAAACGCCTTCCACCTTCCCGCGCATCGCTTCGGCAACGTCGTGCTCATGCTTCAGCCAGCCCGCGGCTGGCAGCTCGACGAGACGTTGAGTTATCACGATCCCAATTTGGTACCGCCGCACGCCTATATCGCCGCCTATCTCTGGATACGGCATGAGTTCGGCGCGCACGCGCTGATCCACAACGGCAAGCACGGTACGCTCGAATGGCTGCCGGGCAAGTCGGCGGCGCTGGATGCCGACTGCTGCCCCGATGCGCTCTGGGGCCAGCTGCCCCATCTCTATCCGTTTATCGTCAATGATCCCGGCGAAGGCACGCAGGCCAAGCGCCGCACCGGTGCCGTCATCATCGACCACCTCGTGCCGCCGCTCACCCGCGCCGAAACCTACGGCCCGCTCAAGGATCTCGAAGCGCTGCTCGACGAATATTACGCGGCCTCGGGCATGGATCGGCGGCGCCTCAACGACCTGCGTCGTCGCATTCTCGATTTCGTCAGCGACAGCCGTCTCGATCAGGACATCGGTCTGCCCGAAGGCGAAACCGAAGCCCTGATCAAGATCGACAACTTCCTGTGCGATCTCAAGGAAGCCCAGATACGCGACGGTCTGCACGTGTTCGGGTCCTCGCCAGAGGGAGGGATGGCGCGGGACCTTGCCGTCGCACTGGCCAGAGTGCCACGCGGCGATGCTCCCGGGGATAACGCGCTGATCCGTGCCCTGGCGGATGACCTCAAGCTTGGTTTTGACCCCTTAACAGCAAAGCTCGGCGACCCATGGACCGGGCCCGTGCCCGAGACCATCCATCCCCACGGCGCGGAGGTTTGGGGAACGATCCGCACCACCGGCGACATGGTCGAACGCCTCGAACACCTCGCCGCCGACCTCGTGTCCGGCACCCTTGATTGCCCGGAAAACTGGCCCGCCACCCGGGCCGTCCTCGACACCGTGGAAACTGTGATTGAACCCCGCCTCGCCGCCTCCGGCCCTGCCGAGATGCAGGCCTTCCTCGATGCGCTGGACGGCAAGTTCATCACGCCCGGCCCATCCGGCGCGCCCTCGCGCGGTCGCCTCGATGTGCTGCCCACGGGACGCAATTTCTATTCCGTCGATGCCCGCGCCGTCCCCACGCCCAGCGCCTGGGAACTGGGTCGCAAATCCGCCGAAAGCCTCGTGCTCCGCCATCTGCAGGACACTGGTCACCATCTGCGGGCAACAGCGCTCTCCGTCTGGGGCACCGCCAACATGCGCACCGGCGGCGACGACATCGCCCAGGCGCTGGCGCTGATCGGCGCCCGTCCCACCTGGGACCCCGGCTCGCTGCGCGTCTCCGGCTACGAGATCGTGCCGCTGGCCCGGCTTGGCCGTCCCCGCGTTGACGTGACCTTGCGCATTTCCGGCTTCTTCCGCGATGCTTTCCCGGCCCAGATCGCGCTGTTCGACCGCGCCGCCCGCGCCATCGGCGCGCTGGACGAGCCCGAGGACGACAACCCCATCGCCGCCCGCATGCGCGCCGAAGCCCTGGGTCTGATGGCGCAGGGCAAATCAGAAAAGGACGCCGCGCTCGAAGCCGGCGCGCGTATCTTCGGCTCGCGACCGGGCACCTACGGCGCCGGCCTCGGTCAGCTCATCGATAGCGGCAAGTGGTCGGGCAAGGCCGATCTGGCCGACCAGGTCCTGCGCTGGGGCCAATACGCCTATGGCGCCACGACCCACGGCACGCCACTGCAGGAGCGCTTCCGCGCCCGCCTCGGCCAGATCGACGCGGTGATCCACAACCAGGACAATCGCGAGCACGACCTGCTCGACAGCGACAATTACTACCAGTTCGAAGGCGGCCTCTCGCTTGCCGCCGAGACGCTCTCCGGCGCCAGACCTGCCGCCTATCACAACGACCACTCCCGTCCCGAGCGCCCCATCGTCCGCACGCTCGAAGAGGAGATTGCCCACGTCATGCGCTCGCGCGTGGTCAATCCCAAATGGCTCGCCGGGATGATGCGCCACGGCTATCGCGGCGCATTCGAAATCATCGCAACGGTGGATTTCATGTTTGCCTTCGCCGCCACCACGGGTGCGGTCAAGACCCATCATTTCGACCTCGCTTTCGAGGCCTTTGTCGAGGACGACACTGTCCGCGACTTCCTCGAAGCGTCCAATCGCTTCGGCTATGATGAACTCATGGCCAAATTCCGCGAGGCGCGCGAGAGAGGCCTCTGGTCGCCCCGCTCGAATTCCGTCTTTGCCTATCTGGAGCCGACGCCATGACCGACACGCCCGAAAAGCCGCTCAAGAAGACCGACCTCATGACCGAGGCCGAACGCGACGCGTACCACGCCGAAAAAATGAAGAAGAAGAAGGCCGCGCGCGACAAGATCCTCTCCACCAAGACCGAGGAAAAAGGCCTTCTCGTCGTCCATACCGGCAAGGGCAAGGGCAAGTCGACGGCCGCCTTCGGCATGGTTTTTCGCGCCTTGGGCAACGGCATGCGCGTGGGCGTCGTCCAGTTCGTCAAGGGCGTCTGGGACACCGGCGAGCGCACTGTGCTCGACAAGTTTCCCGATCACGTCACCATCAATGCCATGGGCGAAGGTTTCACCTGGGATGTCGCCGATCGCCAGCGCGATCTCGCTGCGGCCCGCAAGGCCTGGGATCAGGCAAAGGCGCTGATAGCAGACCCCGACTACGACATGGTGCTGCTCGACGAGCTCAACATCTGCCTGCGTTACGACTACCTGCCCATCGAGGAAGTGGTCGAAACGTTGCGCAACAAGCCGCACGACAAGCACGTCATCGTCACCGGCCGCAATGCCAAGGACGAGTTGATCGAAATCGCCGATCTCGTCACCGAAATGACCGAGATCAAGCACCACTTCCGCTCCGGCGTGAAGGCGCAGAAGGGCATCGAATTCTAGCCGCTCCTCAGCAGCCTTCGGCGACGAAGGAGCGCGCCAGCCCCTGCAGCACCGGCTCGACGGCATTGAGGTCGGCCGTCGGGAAATCCACCCGCATGCTGGCATAGCTCTTGCCATCGCACAGCACGATCAGCCGCTGGAAGAAGCTGCGCCGGTCGCGCAGGCCCGAAAGCGTGGCCCATTGCGGCGTGGAGGTCTGCATGGTGATCCCCCAGCCCAGTGCCGCATTGTCGGCCGCCAGCGACTGCGCCAGTGCGTCGAGCCCGGTGTCCATCGGGCCGCCCCAGGCTTCCAGGCTTTGCTCGGCCTCGGTGCGATAAAAGGCCTGGCCCGCGCCGTCGCTGGCTTCGCCATTGCCCTCGAAATCGGGCGGCACGTCTATCGCATAGCCAAATCGCGCATTGGTGTAGTGCCCCCAATACTGCGCCAGGGCAGGGGTGGTGAAAACCAGCAGGAATAGAATAATCAACCGTCGCATCGTCTGAGCCTGCCTGCGCCGTCCCGCTTTGGCAATCACCTCACAAAACCACGATCCCGGCGTGCTTGGCTTTTTCTTCAGGCTCCACGTGGATGGTGATCTGCACGTCGTCGACAGCGTCGCGCAACTTGGCCTCGATGCGATCGCAGATCGTGTGCGCGGCATCCACGCTCATGGCTCCGGGCACCACGAGGTGAAAATCGATGAACGTCATCTTGCCCGCCTGCCGTGTGCGGATGTCATGGGCTTCCAGCGCCCCCTCCGCATTGACGGAGATGACCTCGCGAATGGTTTTCTGGGTGTCCGGCGGAACAGCCACGTCCATCAATCCGCCGACGCTGTCGCGGATCACTCCCCAGCCCGACCACAGGATATTGACCGCCACCAGCGCCGCAAGGATCGCGTCCAGTTGCGCAAAGCCGGTGAGGAACACCAGAACCAGCCCCACCAGCACGCCCACGGTCGAGACCACATCGGTCAGAAGGTGCTTTCCGTCAGCCTCGATGGCCGGCGACCGCGCCTTTCGCCCGTGCCGGATCAGCACCTGCGCCCAGATGACGTTGATCACAGTCGCGCCGGCGCTGATGGCCAGGCCCTCCAGCGGCGCTTCGGGCAGTTCGGGCGAGAGAAAACCGAAATAGGCTTCGCGCAGGATCAGGATCGCGGCCACGATGATCATCACGCCCACGATCACCGCCGAGAAATATTCGGCCTTGTGATAGCCATAGGGCAGGGAAGCATCGGCCGGGCGCTGCGCCAGCCGCACCGCCACCAGCGCGACCACGGCCGTCACCACATTGACGATCGATTCCAGCGCATCCGAATAAAGCGCTACCGATCCGGTGAGCCACCAGGCCAGAGTCTTGAGGCCAAGCACCACCAGCCCCACCACTAGGCTCGTCGCTGCAATGGTCACGGTCTTGTTGGTGATGGCCATGCGCTTGGGTCCCCGGGTTGAGCCATCGCCATATCGGAGACTCGATGGGGCGACAAGCCATTGTATTTGCAAACGATTTTCAGAAGCATTCCCATGTGGGCCATGCATCGCGACATATGGCGGCAAGCCCTTGATTGACCATGGGGATTGCCCGGGGTTAGAACCGGTGCAGCGCAGCGTTCCATGATGGAACTGAAACAGAGCCCGGTGCGGTCGACCCAGTTGCGGGACCAGATCCGGGGCTGAGCCGGTTTTTGAGCGAACCTGCCTCGGATGATCGAGGCGACGATGACTGAACGATTGCAGGGCCTGTTTGGCGCCCGAACCTTGTCGAGCCGCTCCGGGCTGGTGGCCGGCATCGGCTTGCGTGCCGGCTGCAGTGCCGAAGATATCGTGGCGATGCTCGATCAGAGCCTTGGCCGGCTGAGCGCCACCCGCGCCGATCTTGTCGCCCTTGCCACGCTCGATGCCAAGGCCCGCCATCCAGCCCTGCTTGCTGTCGCCAAAGCCCTCGATATTGCTCTCGTTGCCCTCGCCCGCGATGATCTTGGAGGCTCCGCGCCCAACCCGTCCGTGACCGTCCTGGCAACGCTGGGCCTGCCCTCTGTGGCCGAAGCATCGGCCCTGGCATTCGGCCCGTTGCTCCTGGAAAAGCAGCGCGGCGCAAATGTCACCTGCGCTATTTCGCGCTACGATTCTGTTGCCGCGCCGTTCAGCGCCGCGATCGCCGCGTCGACGCTCGCCACTTCCAGTGCCGGGCCGTAAACAGGCCGGCCGATCATGATCACGGTAACGCCCATATTTTGCGCCGCCTCGAGCTTCGCCGCCGTTTGCGCCCCGCCCGAATTCTTGCTCACCACATGCGTGATGCCATGACGCCGCATCAGCGCCATTTCGCCATCCACCGTATAGGGCGGACGGCTGACGATCAGCTCCGCATGGTCGGGCAACGGCAGGTCCGGCCGCTCGATGACGCGCACATGGATGTGGCAGTCGTCGCGGTCAAGAAACGTGTCGAGCCCGGTATGTCCGGTGGTCAGCAGCACGTCGGCGCCCGCCGGCAACACGGCAGCCGCCTCCTGCACGGCGTCGACATGCACCCAGGTCTGCCCCGGGGCGGGCACCCAGGCGGGGCGCATGTAGCGCACCAGCGGAATGCCTGTAGCGGTCGCTGCGGCCACGGCATTGATCGAAATCAACCCGGCATAGGGATGCGTGGCGTCCACCAGCCTGTCGATCTGCGCGGCGCGCAGATAGGCGCACAGCCCCGGAATGCCCCCGAACGGCCCCATGCGCAAACCGCCCTCGGGCAGGATTGGGTCTTGCGTCCGGCCAGCCAGCGATGTGATGACGTCGTGACCCGTCGCCACCAGGCGGTTCGCCAGCTGCCGCGCCTCGGCTGTCCCTCCCAGGATCAGGATTTTCATGTCGTTTTTGCCCCTGTTACCTCGGCCGTGAGCAGTTCGATCCCGACCAGCGGTGCCGCCCTCGGGCTTGACCCAGGGGCCGCTCTCCATCGCACAGCAAGCCGGTATTGGCCCCCGGGTCAAGCCCGAGGGCGGCACGGTGACGGGGAGGGGTGTTGATGGTCGGCAGCCACCTTTCCCAACTCGCCGCGGCTGATTTCCCGCCCTTCGCGCCGGGCTCCGTCTGGCTCGTGGGGGCCGGGCCGGGCGGCCCCGGCCTTCTCACCCTTTTGGCCTTTCATGCGCTCGGCCAGGCCGATGTCATTGTCCATGATGCGCTGGTGTCCCCCGATATCCTGGCGCTCGCGCCGCCCCATATCGAGCGCATCCATGCCGGCAAGCGCGGCGGCAAGCCGTCGCCCAAACAGGCCGACATCACCATTCGCCTGATCGACCTGGCCCGGTCGGGCAAGCGCGTCCTGCGTCTCAAGGGTGGCGATCCCTTCATGTTCGGGCGCGGCGGCGAAGAAGCGGGCGAACTCGCGCGGGCCGGCATTCCGTTCCGCATCGTCCCGGGCATTTCATCAGGTCTTGGCGGGCTGTCCTATGCCGGCCTGCCGATCACGCATCGCGACACCAATCAGACGGTGCTGTTCCTCACCGGTCACGACGAAAGCGGCGCCGTTCCGAGTGGCATCGATTGGCCCTCTGTGGCCCGTGCGGCTCCCGTGGTGGTCATGTTCATGGCGGTCAAGCACCTGCCGGTGATCGCTGGCCATCTGCTGGCCGCCGGCCGGCCGGCCGACGACGCCCTCACCCTTGTCTCCCACGTCGCCAATCCGCACCAGTCGATCCATCAGATCACCCTGGGTGAAGCACTCGGGCCGGTCGACGTGCCGACACCCGCCATCGTCATCCTCGGTCCTGTCGCCCGCTATCGCGACCAGCTGCACTGGTATGTCGAGGAGGCGCGCAAGCATGTCTTCGGCTAGCGACTCAACAATGAAATCCTCCTCCGGCTTCGTTGTTGCCGCGCCGCGCTCGGGCTCGGGAAAGACCACAGTCACGCTCGGACTGTTGGCTGCCCTGCGTCGCCGCGGCCTGATCGTCGCGCCCGCCAAGACCGGCCCCGATTACATCGATCCGGTATTTCTCGGGCGCGCCGCGGGGCGCGAAGCCATCAATCTCGATCCCTGGGCCATGGCGCCCGATCAGGTGCGCGCCCTGGCCGCCCAGCATGCAACCGGCGCCGATTGCCTCGTCGTCGAGGGGGTCATGGGCCTGTTCGATGCATCCGCTGACGGGCAGGGTTCCACCGCTGATCTTGCGGCCGCACTCGACCTGCCGGTCGTCTTCGTCGTCGACGCCGACCGGCAGAGCCAGTCCGTCGCGCCGCTGGTGGCCGGCTTTGCCCACTGGCGACCCGATGTCACCATTGCCGGGCTCATCCTCAACCGCGTCGCCACGGCGCGACACGAACGCATGCTTGTTTCCGCATTGGCGGCGACGGGCATTCCCTTGCTGGGCGCCATCCCGCGCCGTCCCGAACTGGTCATTCCCGAGCGTCATCTCGGTCTTGTTCTGCCCGGCGAGGTGGATGGCTTCGGCCCCTTTCTCGACATCGCCGCCCATGCCGTGGCCGACTATGTCGATCTCGACGCGCTTCTCGCTCTCGGTGCCCCGGCTCCCTCTGCCGAAGCCGCGCCGAAAACGCTGCCGCCGCTTGGCCAGCACGTCGCCATCGCCCGCGACGCCGCCTTTGCCTTCCTCTATCCACACCTGCTCGACGGCTGGCGCAGTGCCGGCGCAGAACTGAGCTTCTTTTCCCCACTGGCCGACGAAGGTCCTGCCGCATCTGCCGACGCCGTGTTCCTGCCCGGCGGTTACCCGGAACTGCATGGCCCCGTTCTCGCTGCGGCGACCAGCTTCCACGCCGGCCTTCGCGCCGCGCGCGATCGCCATGCGCTGATCTATGGCGAATGCGGAGGCTTCATGGCCCTGGGCGAGGCGCTGGTCGACAAGGATGGGGTCGGCCACGCCATGGCAGGCCTTTTGCCGGTAACGACCCGCATCGATCGCCCCAAGCGCGTCCTGGGCTACCGCCGCCTCCTGCACGAGAGCGCCTTGCCCTGGCCAACGGGCCTCAATGGCCACGAATTCCACTATTCCTCGGCAAAGCAGACCGGCCTGCCGCCCCTTTTCGAAGCCCTCGACGCCGAAGGCATCCGCCAATTGCCCATGGGTGGCCAGCTCGGCCGCGTCATGGGCTCCTATGCACACGTCATCGCGGCGCCTTAGGCTACTGGCCGTCGGCTCTAAGGCACCCCATCGTCACCGCCGGGCTTGTCCTGGTGGTCCATACGATGCCAAGGAAAGCCGGACGGCCGCGGTAGCCGGGCAATGACGACGGAGGGGGAAACACCGTGAAAGTCCAGATCGCTCCATGACCAAAGCCTTGATGTTCATGGGCACCGGCTCTGACGTCGGCAAATCCCTCATCGTGGCCGGCCTTTGCCGCGCGTTGAGCAATCGCGGCATGTCGGTCGCGCCGTTCAAGCCACAGAACATGAGCAACAACGCGGCTGTGACCGCCGATGGAGGGGAGATCGGCCGGGCCCAGGCGCTGCAGGCCCGCGCCGCCCGACGCGATCCCGTTACCGCTATGAACCCCGTCCTACTCAAGCCCGAAGGCGAAACCGGCTCGCAGGTCGTGGTCCGCGGGCAGCGTCGCGCCAGCCTTTCTGCCCGCCAATACTGGGCCGATCGCGCCCAGCTCCTCCCCGAAGTCCTGACCGCCTTCTGTGAACTCGCGTCCGATGTCGACATCGTCCTTGTCGAAGGCGCGGGCAGCGCCTCCGAGGTCAATCTGCGCCGGGGCGATATCGCCAATTTCGGCTTCGCTCAGGCTGCGAAGGTGCCGGTAGTCCTGATCGGCGACATCCATCGCGGCGGCGTCATTGCCTCCATCGTCGGCACGCTCGATGTCATCGACCCCCAGGATGCCGCCCTTGTGCGCGCAAGCCTCATCAACAAGTTCTTTGGCGATCCGGCGCTGTTCGAAAGCGGCAAGGCCTTTCTCGAAACCCGCACCGGCCTGCCGTGTCTGGGACCGGTTCCCCATTTCGCCGATGCAGCAAGGCTTCCCGCGGAGGATGCCCTGGCGCTCGATGACTTCGCCGCAGGGCAGGGTGCCTTCCACATTGCCGTGCCGCGCCTGCCGCGCATCGCCAATTTCGACGATCTCGATCCGCTGCGCGCCGAACCCGGCATCCGTCTGACCCTCGTCCAGCCCGGTGAAGTCATGCCGCGAGACGCCGATCTCGTGCTTCTGCCCGGCTCCAAGGCGACGCGGTCCGATCTCGCCGCTCTGCGGGCCAACGGCTGGGACATTGACATAGTCGCCCATCACCGCGCTGGCCGCCGCATCCTCGGCATCTGCGGCGGCTACCAGATGCTGGGTCGGACCATCGCCGATCCCGATGGTATCGAAGGTCCCCCCGGCACCAGCGAAGGCCTTGGGCTCCTCGACGTCGACACCGTTCTCGCCCCCACCAAGCAGTTGCGCCTCGAAGCCGCCACGCACCTGGCCACGGGCGAGGCGCTCGAGGGCTACCACATGCATATGGGTGTGACCTCCGGTCCCGACGCCGTGCGCCCCTTCGCAAGCGTTGGCGATAAGCCGGAAGGCGCCATCAGCGCCAATGGCCGCGTGGCTGGCACCTACCTTCACGGCCTCTTTTCGGCAGACGGTTTCCGCCGCGCCTTCCTGGGCAATGCGGCCAGCCCCGACCTCGCCTTCGAGGCCGGGATCGAGCGTGTGCTCGACACCCTTGCGAACCATCTCGAAACCCATATCGATATTGACCGCCTGCTCGGCCTCGCCGCACCGCTGGAGACCTGATCCTTGGACCCGCTGATTTCTCCCCTGGCGCTGGCGCTCGAACGCCAGGTCGGCTACCCGCAAAAACTCGTCGATACCATCGGCCACCCGGTCATGTGGTTCGGCAAGCTGATCGGCTTCTGCGACACCCGCCTCAACACGTCCGCGCGCACCCCTGCCCAGCGCAAGCTCGCCGGCGTCGTCGCCCTCGGGCTGCTGCTGCTGTCCGTGCTGATCGTGACGACAGGCATCCGCACCATACTCTCGTGGTTGCCCCTCGGTTGGCTCCTGGAAATGCTGCTCGCCACCGTCTTCCTGGCGCAAAAGGAACTCGGACGCGCCGTCGCGGCCGTGGCCGACGCTCTGCGCACGTCGCTCGCCGCCGGGCGCGAAGCCGTCAGCCATGTGGTCGGCCGCGATCCCGCGACCCTCGACGAGCCCGGCGTCGCCCGCGCCGCCATCGAAACCCTCGCCGAATCGACCTCCGATGGCGTCGTCGCGCCCTGGTTCTTCCTCCTGCTGCTCGGCCTGCCCGGCATTGCCCTCTACAAGGCCGTCAACACCGCCGACAGCATGGTCGGCCACCTCAATGACCGCTACCGCGACTATGGCTGGGCTGCGGCGAGGCTCGACGATGTGCTCAACTGGATACCGGCCCGCTTCACCGCCGTGCTGGTCACCGCGGCCTGTTTCTTCGTCCCCGGCGCCAGCCCCGGCAAGGCCTGGGCCATTGCGCGCCGCGATGCCCGCAAACACGATTCGCCCAATGCGGGCTGGCCGGAAGCCGCCTTTGCCGGTGCCCTCAACTTCCGGCTCGGCGGCCCGCGCAGCTATGATGGCGAACTGGTCGATCTGCCCGCCTTCGGCGACGGCAGGTCAGGCCTTGGCCCCAGCGACATCATGCTTGCCCTGCTGCTCTATCGCCGCACGCTCGACGTGCTGCTCGTCGTCAGCGCCTTTGTCGCGCTCATCATGCTGGTCAGCTGAGTGTCAGATGAACTCTAGTATCCAGCTCCGCCCTCGGTCCAACCCGAGGGCCACCCGCCACGACCGCGCAAGCCGGGGCGTTGCATGGCATCGGATCAGGCGATCAACTCACCAGCCCCGGGGTCTCGCCCTTCATAGTCAGCGGCAGTCCTGCGGCGACGAAGTAGACGTCGTCGCAGATTTCCGCCAGCCGCTGGTGCGCTGATCCGGCCAGGTCGCGGAATGTGCGTGCCATGGCATTGTCGGGCACGATCCCGAGCCCGACCTCATTGCTGACCAGCACCACCTTGGCCTGCCGGAACTCCATCAGCGTGGCGCAGAGCTCGCTCACGGCCAGCGACACATCCTCGTTGGCGATCAGGAGGTTGGTGATCCACAGCGTCAGGCAATCCACAAGGATCACGTCGTGGTCGGCACCGGCTCTCAGGATGGCATCCGACAGGGCCGTCGGCTCCTCGATCGTGGTGAAGCGTTCGCCGCGGCTGGCCTGATGGCTGCTCACGCGGTCGCGCATCTCGGCGTCGAGTGTTGTCGCGGTAGCCAGATAGGCGGGGCGTGAACCGCCGCGCAGCGCCAGCCTCTCCGCAAAGGCAGTCTTGCCCGAGCGTGCCCCGCCCAGAACCAGGCAATGTCGTGTCATGTCGCAATCCTCTTTCGGGCGCCGCCGCGACCCGTATAGGTGCTTGTCACTGTGGCTTTAAACGGGGCCGATGGGCAAGCTGTTCCGTGTGCGCGCCGTCCCGATCTCCACACCACGCAAAACCTGCGCTCCACCCGCATTTTCTTGGCTCTACTACTTTCGTCTTAGCGCCTTTCGCATTATGGTCCGCGCCGAATTGACCCCCTAGTGTGGGATTCCCGAGAGCAGGTATCTGCTCCCAATCCCCCTCAATCGACGGAGTTGCCCTTCGTGCCGCGATATTACCTTGGCGTTGATGGTGGTGGCACCAATTGCCGCGTGCGCCTGGCCAACGAGAATCTCGAGACGCTGGCGGAGGTCAAGAACGGCCGCTCCAATTTGCAGATCGACGGCGGCGACCCGGCCTACAAGGCCATTACCGACGGCGCCCGGGACGTTTTCGAGGCCGCTGGCATCGACTTCGCCGAAGCCGCCAACACCTATGCCTGTTTCGGCATGGCCGGCGGCCGCATGGATAGCGCCCGCGCCGGCTTTGCAGCGCGGTCCTGGCCCTTTGCCGGGGTCAAGGTCTACGACGATATCGACATCGCCCATGCCGGCGCGCTGGGCGGCGAAGAGGGTGGCGTGGTGATCATCGGCACCGGTTCGGCCGCCATGTCCATCGTCGGTGGCAAGCGCTTCCAGGCCGGTGGCTGGGGCTTCCACATCGGCGATCAGATGTCGGGCGCCATTCTGGGCCGCGAACTCGTCCGCTACACCGTCGAGGCCAACGATGGCATGGTCGAGGCTTCGGCCCTGACCCAGGCGGTTACCCAGGCGCTGGGCGGCGACAACCAGGCCATCATGACCTGGTCCTTCGCCACCGAACTCGATGTGCATCTGGAAAGCGGCGACGGCTCCGAGGATGATGCCCTGATCGGCCGTGCGCCGGGCGAATTCGGCAAGCTCATGCCGCTCTGGTTCGAGCATCTCGAACAGAACGATCCCGTAGCGTTGAAGCTGCTCGATATCCAGCTCGGCTATATCGATGGCTACGTGCGCTGGTTCAAATCCCACGGTGCCTCGGTCATGGCCATTGTCGGCGGCCTGGGGCAGCGTCTCTATCCCACGCTTCAGCAGCATTATGGTGACTTCGTCGCCCTGCCCAAGTACGAACCCCTGCATGGCGCCGTCATTCTCGCCCGGCAGAATTTCGCTTCGAACTGAGGACTAACGCTTTTGTCCAGCCGCATCATTCCCGTTCAGCCCTTCGACTACGTGGTGTTTGGCGCCACCGGTGATCTGACGAAGCGCAAGCTGATCCCGGCGCTCTACCATCGTTTCCTCGATGGTCAGTTCGACGAGCAGAGCCGCATCATCGGTGCGTCTCGCACCAAGCTCAGCGAAGCCGAATTCCAGAAGCTGGTGCGCGACGCGCTCAGCCAGTTCGTCGAGAAGGATTATCAGGAAGCCGCCGCCATCGATCGCTTCGTCGGCATCTGCACCTATGTGCCGGTCGACGCGAGCAAGCCCGACCAGTCCGGTGATCTCGGCGCAGCCCTGCGCGACGATCCCGGCATCGTTCGCGCCTTCTATCTTGCCGTTGCGCCCGATCTGTTCGAGCCCATCGCCGAATATCTCCACGCCAAGAAGCTTTATCGTCGCGACGCTCGTGTCGTCATCGAAAAGCCCCTCGGCCACGACCTCGCCTCCTCGATGGAAATCAACGATGGCGTCGCCAAGATCTTCAAGGAAGATCAGGTCTATCGCATTGATCACTACCTCGGCAAAGAGACGGTGCAGAACCTTCTGGCCCTGCGCTTTGCCAACACGCTCTTCGAACCCGTCTGGAACTCGGCGCATATCGATCACGTGCAGCTGACCGTGGCCGAAAGCGTCGGCGCCGGCACCCGCGGCTACTATGACGAGAGCGGTGCCCTGCGCGACATGATCCAGAACCACATGCTGCAGTTGCTCTGCCTTGTGGCCATGGAGCCGCCTGCCAGCGACGATGCCAATGCCCTGCGCGACGAAAAGCTCAAGGTGCTGCGCGCCCTGCGCCCCATCGTCAACGGCGAAGTGGCCAAGGAAACGGTCCGCGGCCAGTATCGCGGCGTGAAGTCCGAGGCGACTGCCGTCGCCAGCTACCAGGACGAGCTTCCCGACGACAAGAAGGGCAGCCGCACCGAAACCTTCGTGGCGCTCAAGGCCCATATCGACAACTGGCGCTGGGCCGGCGTGCCGTTCTACCTGCGCACTGGCAAGCGCATGGCCGAGCGCGTCTCGGAAATCTGCATCCAGTTCAAGCCGATTCCGCACTCGATCTTTGATCATGCGGAAGGCGCGCCCAAGGCCAACAAGCTCATCATCCGCCTGCAGCCCAACGAGGGCGTCAAGCTCATGATGATGATCAAGGATCCGGGCCCGGGCGGCATGCGCCTGCGCGAAGTGCCGCTGAACCTCAGCTTTGCCGAGACCTTCACCGAACGCACGCCTGAAGCCTATGAGCGTCTGCTGCTCGATGTCATCCGCGGCTCGCAGACCCTGTTCATGCGCCGCGACGAACTGGAAGCGGCCTGGATGTGGGTCGACCCGATCCGCGAAGCCTGGGATCGCTCGAGCGAGCCGCCGCAGACCTACACGGCCGGCACCTGGGGCCCGAGCGGCGCCGTCGCCCTCATCGAACGCGATGGCCGCACCTGGTACGAGGGCAGCAATTCGTGATGGACGACATGCACGCAACGGCTTCGGTGGTACCCCCACCCAGCCTCTCCCTGACAGGGGGAGGGGCGCTAGTGTGGTGCAAGAGATTCGTCGCCAACTCGATCAATCCCTCCCCCTTCTCCAGGGGGAGGCTAGGAGGGGGTTCCTGCCCGCCGCACCATCTCTGGAGGTCCACCCCATGACCCTCACCCGCCGCACTTTCGCCGACAAGGCCACCCTCGCCAAGGAACTCGCCGAAGCGGTTGCCGATCGCATCCGGGCTGCCATTGCCGAGCGCGGTTCGGCCGCCATCGCCGTCAGTGGCGGGTCGACGCCCGGCAAGTTTTTCGCCGCCCTCGGCAAGACTAGGGATATCGAATGGGACAAGGTCGTCGTTACCCTTGTCGATGAGCGCTGGGTCGATGAAACCAGCGATCGCTCGAACGCCCTGCTGGTCAATGAAAAGATGTTGCAGGGCCCAGCCGCCGTTGCGCGCTTCTTCCCGCTCTATTCGGGCGGCGACGAGCCGGATGCGACCCATGTCGCCCAGACCAATGCCCTCATGGCCGAATTGCCCCATCCATTTGCCGCGGTCATTCTCGGCATGGGCAATGACGGCCACACGGCCTCGTTCTTTCCTGGCGGCGACACGCTCGACGCCGCTTTGACCGGCGCCGGTCCGACCCTTGCCATCCGTGCACCCGGTGCCGGCGAGCCGCGCATCACGTTCACGCTGCCGCGCCTGCTCGAAACCGATGGTCTCTACCTTCATATCGAAGGCGACGAAAAGGCCAGTGTCCTTGAGACCGCTCTGGGCGATGGCCCGGTCGAGGACATGCCGATCCGCGCCGTGCTGCGCTCTGGCGCGCCGGTCACAGTTTACTGGTCTCCATAAGGCCCCTGGAGCGGTCCCCAATCGACCGCTCTGGCCGCCTTTGAAGATCAGTTTTTGATGCGAGGCTATCCGCGCCAGTGGCCCCCCCTTTGGCGCGTCCTCGCGCTACCATTGGAGACTGCCATGACCGTCCGCCAGGCCATCAGGGACGTGACCGATCGCATTGCCGCCCGCAGCCGCGACACCCGCCGGGATTACCTCGATCGTCTCGACGCTGCCCGCGAACAGGGCGTTTACCGCGCTGCCCTGTCCTGCGGCAATCTCGCCCACGGTTTCGCGGCCTGCAGCCCTTCCGAAAAGGCGGCCATTGCCGGCAACAAGGCGCTCAATCTGGGCATCGTCACCAGCTATAACGATATGCTGAGCGCCCATCAGCCCTATCAGTTCTACCCCGATATCATCAAGGAAGCGGCCCGCGAGATCGGCGCCACCGCCCAGGTTGCGGGCGGCGTCCCGGCCATGTGCGACGGTGTTACCCAGGGCCAGCCGGGCATGGACCTGTCGCTCTTCAGCCGCGACGTGATCGCCATGTCGACGGCCATCGCGCTCTCGCACAATATGTTCGACGCTGCCGTCTACCTTGGCATCTGCGACAAGATCGTCCCGGGCCTCGTCATTGGTGCGCTGGCCTTCGGTCATCTGCCCGCCGTCTTCATTCCGGCGGGCCCCATGCCCTCGGGCATTCCGAACGACGAAAAGAGCAAGGTTCGCCAGCTCTATGCCGAGGGCAAGGTCGGTCGTGCCGAACTGCTCGAAGCTGAGAGCAAGTCCTACCATTCGGCCGGCACCTGCACCTTCTACGGCACTGCCAATTCCAACCAGATGCTCATGGAGATCATGGGCCTGCATCTGCCGGGCGCCAGCTTCGTCAATCCCGGTACGCCCCTGCGCGATGCTTTGACGCGCGAAGCGACGAAGCGCGCCCTGTCGCTGTCGAGCCTTGGCAACAACTACACCCCCATCGGTCACATCGTCGACGAGAAGGCTATCGTCAACGGCCTGGTCGGGCTCCACGCGACCGGCGGCTCTACCAATCACACCATGCATCTGATCGCGATGGCTGCCGCAGCCGGCCTTCAGGTCACCTGGGACGACATGAGCGACCTCAGCGACGCAACGCCGCTTCTGGCGCGCGTCTATCCGAACGGCGTCGCCGACGTGAACCATTTCCACGCCGCTGGCGGCATGGGCTTCCTCATCAAGGAGCTCCTCTCCGACGGTTACCTGCACGAAGACGTCAAGACCGTCTGGGGTACAGGCCTTTCCGGCTATACGGTCGAAGCCAAGCTGGGCGACGACGGCCTCGTCTTCGAGCAGTCGCCCGATCAGAGCGCGCTGCCCAAGGTCCTGACATCGGTCAAGGAACCGTTCCAGCAGACCGGTGGCCTCAAGCTCCTGACGGGCAATCTCGGCCGTTCCGTCATCAAGGTCTCCGCCGTCAAGGACGAGCATCGCGTCATCGAAGCGCCCGCACGGGTCTTCCACGGCCAGGAAGGACTGCAGCGTGCCTTCAAGGCCGGCGAACTCGAAGGCGACATGATCGCAGTCGTGCGTTTCTCCGGCCCCAAGGCTCTGGGCATGCCCGAACTCCACAACCTGACGCCGCCCCTGAGCGTGCTTCAGGGCCGCGGCTTCAAGGTAGCGCTGGTCACCGACGGTCGCATGTCCGGCGCTTCGGGCAAGGTCCCCGCGGCCATCCACATGACCCCCGAAGCCGTCGATGGCGGCCCGATCAGCAAGATCCGCGACGGCGACATGATCCGCCTCGATGCCAACGAGGGCACGTTGACCTTCCTTGGCGACGAAAAGGAATTCTTCTCCCGCACCCCCGCCACCGAAGACCTGCGCCCACAGCACTTCGGCATGGGCCGCGAACTCTTCGACGGCTTCCGCCGCCTCGTCGGCGTCGCCGACAAGGGCGCGAGTGTGTTTGGCTGATCGCCAAACGCCTCCAAGCTTTCAGTTACCGTCATTGCCCGGCTTGTCCGGGCAATCCATCCCTGGGACATATGGACCACCCGCACAAGCCGGGTGGTGACGGTGTGGATGAGCTTCGCCTCCCCGCCATTCGGGCGTAGCCCTCATGGCCTTTCCGGGCTCAAATCGCTCCACTGGAACGATTTGCCCTTTGGGACGCCTCAAATCCCACATACCGGGCCCGCGGCCGGATCAGCGCGCCCGTCTCCACCTGCTCCAGTGCATGGGCGATCCACCCCACGCTCCGGGCCAGGGCGAAGATTTGCAGCGGCGCGGCCTCCGGCAGGTCGAAGGCCGCGACCAGTGCCGAGAGCGCGAAGTCGATATTGGGCCTGTCGCCTGTCAACCGCTCGCCCGCCTCCGCCAGCGCCGCAAACGGCTCGGGCAGGCGAAACGCCGCCATCAGCGCCGTGGCGCGCACATCGCCCTGCGGATAAAGCCGGTGCCCGAAGCACGCCAGCGTTTCTCCCTGCCGCAGATGCTGCGTCACCGCGGCCTCGGCGCCGTTCCTTTTCGCCCGGTCCACCAGTCCCGCCATGCTCTGGCTGGCCGTTCCGTGCAGCGGTCCGCTCAGCGCCGCTAGGCCCGCCAGCACAGCCGCCGAAAGCGGTGCGCCGGTCGAGGCGGTCACCCGCGCGGCAAAGGTGGAGGCATTGAGTTCGTGCTCGGCCAGCAGCACCAGCGCCCGCCGGATCGCGTCTGCCGCCTCGGGTCTCTGCCATTGCCCCGCCAGCCGCTCATGCACCGGCATCGTGCCCGGCGCCGCCAGCGCGCCTGCCAGAAACGACACGGTGCGGGCCGCATCCCCCAGCAGCACGCCGCGTGTGCGTCCCGTCGTCGGCATGTCGGTCGCCGCCAGTTCGGCCACGGCACGGTAGGCCGCAGGCATGCCCGGCGCCAGCGCCCGCGCCTTGCCGGCAAAGTCTACTTCCGATGCCGAGTTCCAGAGCAATCGCGCCACCGCGCCCAGCGTCGCCGTTTCCGCCAGCGCCACGGCATCCTGCCCGCGATACACTAGCCGCCCGTCCGCCACCGTGGCGATCCGCGTCTCGAGCACCGGTTCGCCCCAGGCGATGCTCTCGGCGGCCACGGTGCGCGCCGGTCGCCGCCCCTGCTGCCGCCCGGCCAGCCGGTCCACATCGTCCTCCCGATAAAGGCTCTTGCGCGGATCGGCCGGATCGGGCCGCGCCGTGATGCGCCCGCGGCTGACATTGGCGTAGAGCGTTTGCGGTTTCGTGCCCATCCGCGCCAGGGCTTCATCCGCGGACAGCCAGCTCATTCATGCCTCGCATTGATCTAATTGATCAAGATTGACGTCAATCTTGATCATGCCAATCTAGGGCGAAACAACAAGGAGAACAACATGTCCGGTCTCGACAATGTCATTGCCGCCGAAACCCGCCTGAGCGAAGTCGATGGCGCCAACGGACGCCTGGTGATCTGCGGCCACAGCCTCGACGATCTCGCCGGGAACGTTCCATACGAGGACGTGCTGGCCCTGCTGCTCCCCGATCTCCTCGGCCCAAATCCCCAGGCCATCCGTGCCGATCTCGGCCAGGCCCGCGTGGTTGCCTTCCGCCAACTTGCCCATCTCGATGCCGAACTCGCCGCGCTCCCCGTGACCGAGGCCCTGCGCGCCCTGATGGCGCGTCTGCCCGACGGCGAGGATCGCGAGACCGCATTGCTGCAGATCGCCGCGCCCGCCGTCTTCGTGCCGGCTCTGGTCCGCCGCCAGGCGGGGCAGGGAGCCATCGCCCCCGATCCGGCCCGCGCCCATGCCGCCGATATGCTGGCCATGCTGACCGGTGCCGATCCCGGGGCCGAGGCCGTCCGCGCGCTCGATACCTACCTCGTGACCGTCTCCGATCACGGCCTCAATGCCTCAACCTTCACTGCCCGCGTCGTCGCCTCCACCCGGGCCGGTTATGCCTCGGCGGTCGTCGCAGCCCTTGGCGCGCTCAAGGGCCCGCTCCACGGCGGCGCCCCCGGTCCGGTGCTCGATATGCTCGATGCCATCGGCACGCCCGCCAATGCGGCCGACTGGATCGACGCGGCCCTGGTTCGTGGGGAGCGTCTCATGGGGTTCGGGCACCGCGTTTATCGTGTGCGCGATCCGCGCGCCGATGCCCTCAAGGGCGCGCTTCGGCGGCTCGGCGCTGCCGGCGGCATGGATGCCGGGCGTCTGGCCCTGGCCGAGGCCATCGAGCGCGACGCCCTCACGGCCCTGCGCGCCCGCAAGCCCGATCGCGTGCTGGAAACCAATGTGGAATTTTTCACCGCGCTCCTGCTCGAAGCGCTGGGCTTCCCGCGCGATGCCTTTACCGGCGTGTTCGCCGCGGGCCGCGTCGGCGGCTGGGTCGCCCATGCGCACGAGCAGATCGAGACCGGCCGCCTCATCCGCCCGCAATCGCGCTATGTCGGCCCGCAACCCGCCGGCCGCGCTGCCTAGAGCCGGTTTGGCGCCAGCCAGGCGGAAATCTCAAGCGCGTCCCGCTCGCCCAGATCGTGCCCACCGGGCACGGTCTGGACGTCGACCCCGGCGCCCGCCTTGCGCAGTACCACGGCCAGCCTTTCGCCCTCTGTCCGGAATGCGTCCCGCTCGCCCAGCACGATCAGCACCGCCACGCCGTCCAACCGCGTCTCCGGCGCCTGGTCGAGAACCATCGCCGGCCGCAGCAGCACTGCCCGCCGCACCATGCCCGGATGCAGCAGCATGGCCGCACCCAGTAGATTTGCCCCGTTGGAATAGCCCAGCGCCGCCAGCTTGTCTTCGTCGAGCCCATAGGCGCCGCGCGCCTCATCGAAGAACGCGTCCAGCGCCCCCGCCTCGAAGCGGATATCCTTCTGGTCGAAGATGGCCGGCCCGAAACTGCGGAACCAGCGGCGCGATCCGGTTTCGGTACTGCGGCCCCTGAGGCCCAGCAATGTCGCATCCGGCAGCGCCTTGTGCGCCAGCGGCATCAGGTCGGTTTCGTCCCCGCCCGTGCCATGCAGCAGCGCGATCACCCGTCCATCGGGCCGGTCAGGCGTGAAGAAGCGGTGCTCATAAATCAGGTCGCGATAGATCACTCGCTCGCCGCCCGGCAGGCCGAACTGCGGCAGCATGACCTTCAGCGCTTCCGGGTCAGCCGCATCGGGCGGCATGAACAGCTTTCGCCCAGGGTTTCGAGCGGCTCGTCCAGGGTAAAGCCCGGTCCGTCGCTGGCCATCTCGATCAGCGTCCCGCCCGGCTCGCGCACATAGAGCGAGGTGAAATAGTGCCGGTCATGCAGGTTCGTGAGGCTCGAATTGCGCTTGCGCAGCTCGGCCTCCACAGCCTCGACTTCCGCGGCGTCCACAGCCCGCACCGCCACGTGGTCCACCGTCCCCGTGCCCGGCGCTCCACCCCAGAAACCACCGGCATCCCTGATATCGAGCACATCGCCTGCTTCCGACACCAGTCGCCGGATTGGTCCCTCCGTCGGGCCGCTCCGGAAGCCGAAAGAGCGCGTCAGGAAATCGATTGTCTCTTCCTGCACCTCCGAAAGAAGCGTCACCCCGCGTATGCGGCGGATCCGGTGTTCGGCGGGGATATCGCTGTCCGGCATCTCCAGCGCCGGCACATCTGCGCTCACCAGCTTCAGGAGAACCCCGTCGGGATCGCGCAGCCGCAGCACGGTCTCGCCGAATTCCTGCGCGGTGCCCTCCACCTTCACCTGATGCGTCAGCGCGCGTTCGAGCCAGAACCCGATCGAGCCTGGCGCGATGGCCAGCGCCACTTCGCTCACCTGGCCCGCGCCGGCCTGTCCCGGCGATCCGCCCTGCCACACGAGAAAGGTGATCAGCGCTCCCGGTGTGGCCTGGTAGTCGCCGTAAAACAGGTGCAGTTGCCGCGCGTCTTCATAGCCGCCCGTGCGCTTGACCAGCCGCAGACCCAGGAACCCGGCATAGAAATCCACATTGGCCTGCACATCCTTGGTGATCAGCGTGACGTGGTGGATGCCTGAGGTCATCGGATCAAAGTCCACAATCGCTGAGTGCGGCGCCTGTTGCGTCGACGCTCATATCGTAGAGGACACCGCCCGTCAGGCCTGCAAAGGGCGCGCAGATTGCGCCCGTATCCGCCTGACAAGGGGCCATGACATTGTTGACGGTGAGCAGGTCGCAATCGCCATCGCAGCTGGCATGGCGCACGAAACTGACTTCCGCATCCGTCATGAACAATATGCGCTCGTCTGCGTCCACCTTGGACATGACTTTAGCGATATGGGGACAGGCATTGGTCACATTGCTGATCAGAAACCTGCCGCCGCCGCCCATCCCCAAAGCCTGTTTGGCCCGCTCTTCGTCAAGCACGGTTTCGGCCATGGCGGGCATGGAAAGAAAGGCGAGGGCAGTGGCGAAAATGGCGCGCTTCATGGCAATCCTTATCTGCTCCGCCCGAACAGGCGCTCGATGTCGCCCTTCTTGAGCTCCACATAGGTTGGCCGCCCATGGATGCACTGGCCCGAATGGGGCGTCGCTTCCATGTCGCGCAGCAGCGCATTCATTTCATCGACGCGCAATCTGCGCCCCGAGCGGACCGAGCCGTGGCACGCCATGCGCCCGATGATTGCCTCCATGCGTTCACTCAGCGCCGCCGTGCTGTCCCATTCCGCCAGCCCGTCGGCCAGGTCCCGCACCAGCCCTGCAATGTCGCTGGATCCCAGAAGGGCGGGGGTTTCCCGCACTGCGATGGCGCGCGGCCCGAACCGGTCAAGATAAAGCCCGAAGCGTTCGAGCTCCGGCGCGGCCTCTTGGAGCCGCGCGCAGTCTTCTTCGGGCAGTTCCACGATGATCGGGATCAGTTGCGCCTGGCTCGCGACCGGCCCTGAAGCCAGCTGCGCCTTGAACCGCTCGTAGACCAGCCGCTCGTGGGCGGCGTGCTGGTCCACCAGCAGCAGCGCGTCGCCGTTCTGCGCGATGATGTAGTTGTCGAACATCTGCGCCCGCGCCGTACCGAGCGGAAAGTCCTCGGTCGGCGCGGCCGCGACGGCGGGCTCCACCCTGGCGCTCGGCTCGGTAAAACCGTCCAGCCTTGATGGCGAAGCATCGAGGTTGAGCGGCGCACGGCCGCCCCCGAAATCGAGCCGTTGCGGCTGGTAGCGTGCCCCCCAGGAGCCAGTGGGCGCAATCGGGGCAGGGGCAGCCGGTTCGGCCATTTCGGGGGCGGAGAAGGCGCCCAGTATGTCCTCGGCCACACTGGTCGAGGCCTTGAACCCGGCTGCCGCCAGCGCCAGCCCGATGGCCTTGATCACGGCGCCGCGGACTGCGCCCTGGTCACGGAATCGCAACTCGGCCTTCGCCGGATGCACATTGACGTCGACCTCCGCCGGGTCGATGGCGATGTAGAGCGACACGACCGGAAAGCGGTCGCGAAACACGTAGTCGGCATAGGCCGCGCGCACCGCGCCGACCAGCACCTTGTCGCGCACCGACCTTCCATTCACGAAATAGAACTGAGACAGCGAATTGGCCCGCGTATAGGTCGGCAGGCCTGCCATGCCGGCCACCACGATACCGTGCCGCGCGGTGGCGAGAGTCACGGCATTCTCGACGAAGTCGCTGCCCATCACCTGCCCAAGGCGGCCGCCGAGCGCCCCTTCGCCCACCACGGCGGGCCAGTTCGACGCCGTCCGGTCGCTGCCCTCGAGCACGAAGTGGATTTCCGGATTGGCCATGGCCAGCCGCTTCATCACATCGGTTATCGCGGCCGTTTCGGATCGCGCGGTCTTGAGGAACTTTCGCCGTGCAGGGACCTGTCCGAACAGGTCCTTCACCTCGATGACGGTGCCGCGGTTCATCGCTTGCGGCATGGGTCCGCTGCGCCGGCCGTTATCGACGACGATCACCATGCCGCTTTCGGCGTCGTGCGTGCGCGACGCCACCGACAGGCGCGATACCGACCCGATCGAGGCCAGCGCTTCGCCGCGGAAGCCCAGGGTTCTGATGTCGTCGAGATCGTCCACCGAAAGCTTGCTCGTGGCGTGGCGTTCCACCGAGAGCAGCAGGTCGTCGCGATCCATGCCGTGCCCGTCATCGGCGATGCGGATCAGGTCCATGCCGCCATTGGCCGTTGTCACGGTGATGCGGCGCGCCCCCGCATCGATGGAATTTTCCACCAGTTCCTTCACCACGCTCGCGGGTCGCTCCACCACCTCGCCGGCGGCAATGCGATTGATCAGGTCTTCGGGTAGCTGGCGGATGGGCAAGGGCGATTCTCCTGACGCCCAATATAGGGCAGCGATCACGCCCTGCCGACCCGGCTGGGCACGTTGGCCTGTTCATATCCACTGGCAGGCTTCTCATGCGCACCCAACCCATTGACCGCATCCCGCCTCTGGGGTTCCCTGCGCTCATGACCACCATCCCCTCGCCAGAACAGTCCCGTTGGAGCCGTTGGGCCAACGCCGTCTGGGATCGGGTGGCCTATCACCTGTCGCCGCCGGGGCTTCTGGTCGGGGCCATATTCTTTGCCCTCTCGCTCACCCCATCGCTGCTGCCGCGCACCGAGATCGTGCAGGGCGTGCTGTCGGGATGCTGCTTTGCCGTGGGCTATGGTTTCGGCAATCTGGGACACTGGCTCTGGAACTATCTCGGCCTCAAGGTGCCACCCGGACCAGTCACCCGGGCTCTCGGCGTCCTGGCGGCGCTGGCCTGCATCATCCTCATGCTGGTCGCCCTCTGGCATTCCAACACCTGGCAGAATTCGGTGCGTTCGGTCATGGGCCTGATGCCCGTGGACCGGAGCCAGCCGCTGTTGATCGCCGCCATGGCCTTTCCCGTCGGCGCCGGCCTCCTGATCGCTGGCAAGATCCTGGTTACGCTGATCCGCATCGTCTGGCGCTGGCTGACCCCGCATCTGCCGCGCCGCGCGGCCTTCGTGCTTGCCACGGCCATCGTCCTGCTGCTCGGCAGCATCCTGGTCAACAACCTTTTCCTGCGCATGGCCCTGCGCGCCGCCGACAATTTCTATCAGCAGCTCGATGCGCTCGTCTCGTCCGAGGCCGAGCCGCCCTCCGCCTGGTATCAGACCGGCAGCGACCAGTCGCTGATCGATTGGGACACCATCGGCCGCGACTCCCGGGTCTACGTGCGTTCCGGCCCCGATGCCGCGAAAATCCGGGCCGTCACCGGCCAGCCCGCCATCGAACCGCTCCGCACCTATGTGGGGCTGCGCTCGGCCCCGACGGCTCAGGATCGCGCCAACCTGGCCCTTGCCGAATTGCAGCGCATCGGCGCCTTCGAGCGCTCCGTGCTGGTCCTCGTCATGCCCGTCGGTACCGGCTGGGTCGATCGGGCCGCCATCGACACGCTCGAATATCTCCACCACGGCGATGTCGCGAGCGTCGCGGTCCAGTACTCCTATCTCACCAGCGTCCTGTCGCTGTGGATCGAGCCCGAACTCGGCACCGAGACCGCGCAGGCGCTGTTCAACACCGTCTACGGCTACTGGACACAGCTGCCCAGGGATAGCCGGCCGCGTCTCTATCTCCACGGTCTCAGCCTCGGGGCCCTGGCATCGCAGAACTCCACCACCGTCTACGATGTTCTGGCCGATCCCTTCGATGGAGCGCTCTGGGCCGGACCGCCGTTTTCCAGCTCGGTCTGGAGCCGCATGACCGAGAACCGCCAGCCCGGCACGCCCGCCTGGCTGCCGCGCTTCGGCAATTCCTCGTCCGTCCGCTTCATGAACCAGTCGGGCGCCAGGGGCTGGGATGGCCTCGCCTGGGGCCCGATGCGGATCCTCTTCCTTCAGTATGCCAGCGACCCGATCGTTTTCTTTTCCTTCGATGCTGACTGGCGCCGCCCCGACTGGCTCGATGCCCCGCGTGGTCCCGACGTGTCTCCGGCCCTCAACTGGTATCCGGTCGTGACATTCCTGCAGCTCGCGCTCGATGCGGCACTGGCGCAGACCGCGCCTGTCGGTTACGGACATGTCTATGCCCCGGCCCACTATATCGATGCCTGGACGGCGGTGACCCAGCCGCCGGACTGGACGCCGGCCAGCCTCGAAGCGCTGAAGCGGGCTATCAATCCCCAGGACTATGCCGTGATCCGCAAATGACCCTCGCCACCACCGACAGACCGATGGATCTCGCTTTGGCGCTGGCCGAAGAAGCCGCTGCCAATGGCGAGGCCCCCGTCGGCGCCGTCATCGTGGAAGGCACCCGCGTCCTCGCGGCCGAGCGCAACCGCATGCAGGCCCTGCGCGATCCCACCGCCCATGCCGAGTTCCTCGCCATGCGCACGGCGCTCGCGGTGCGCGGCACCGGCCGGCTCGATGGCTGCGACCTCTACGTGACCCTCGAACCCTGCGCCATGTGCGCCGGCGCCATCGCCCACACCCGCCTGCGCCGCGTCTATTTCGCTGCCGAGGACATCAAGGCCGGCGCCGTCGAAAACGGCATCCGTCTCTTCGATCAGCCCACCTGCCATCATCGTCCCGAGGTCGTCGGCGGCCTCTCTGCCGCACGTGCCGAAGCCATGCTGGTCGATTTCTTCCGCACCCTCCGCAACTCAGGCTAGGCGCTCCAACACGTCGTGTCAAAAATATTTGACTCAATGTTGGAAATATTGGATATCAGGACAACGAAACTTTCCATCGGGGACTTCTGATGACCATGCGCGAGCGTGTCGCCTGGATGGCGACCGTCACTACGATCGTGATCTTCGGCTATTACTTCTGGAGCGTGTGGGCGGATGTCGCGACGCGAACGCTGGATGGCGATGCGCTGTTCTGGCGCTTCCTCAAGTGCCTTGGCGTCGCCATCGCGATCATGCTCCCCGCGGCGCTGATCGGCGCCCGGCTGAGCGGCGACCAGTTCGATCCGCCGCCCGATGAACTCGAACGCCTGATCGAGGCGCGCGCCAACCGCATCGGTCTCGCCGTGCTCGAAGTGGCCATAGTCGGCGTGGTGCTGGCAAGCGCCTGGGTCAGCGGCCTCGCCCGGACCGATTTCGCGGCCGACCCGGCGGGCGCCACCGCCATCATCCTCGTCAACCTGCTGCTGTTCGTAACCGCCTCCGCCGCCCTCCTGCGCGAGATCGTCACCATCTTCCAGTATCGCAGGCTCGCCTGATGCCCGCCCCGCCGCCGATCACCAACACCATCCGGCGCCTGCGTTTCGATCACGGCGAGATGACCCAGCAGCAGCTCGCCGACCGCATCGGCATGACCCGCCAGACCATCGCCGCCATCGAGCAGAACAAGTATTCGCCCTCCCTCGAAGCCGCCTTCCGCATCGCCGAAGTCTTCGGCGTGCCGGTCGGCGAGGTGTTCCAGTGGAAGGCCGATCCGCAGTCCACCAGCTCGGAGCGCCCGCGATGAAAGCCTGGTTCGCCCGCCGCTATGGCGGCCCTGATGTCCTGTGTCTCGAGGACATGGCCATGCCCGCGCCCGGCCCCGGACAGGTGCTGGTCCGCATCCATGCCACGACAGTCAATTCCGGCGACGTCAGGATCCGCGGCTGCAACTTTCCGCCCGGCATGAAGACGCTCGGCCGCCTCGCCCTCGGCTGGAACGGACCCCGCCGGCCCGTGCTCGGAACCGAACTCTCCGGCATGATCGAAGCCGTCGGGTCCGGCGTTGTCGGGTTTGCCCCCGGCGACGCCGTCTACGCCTTTCCCGGCATGCGGCAGGGTGCGCATGCCCAATATATCGTCCTGCCCGAAACCGGCGCTATCGCCCATCTGCCGGCGGGCCTCGATGTCCACACCGCCGCCGCGCTCTGCTTTTCCGGCACCACGGCGCTGCACTATCTCGGCAAGGCGGACGTCCGGCCCGGCCAGACCATGCTCGTCCTCGGCGGCTCCGGCGCAGTCGGGATGGCGCTGATCCAACTCGCCCGTCACCAGGGCATCGCGGTCACGGCCACCACCAGCGCGCCCAATCTGCCCCTGGTGCAATCCCTGGGCGCCACCCCCATCAATTACCGCAGCGTCGATCTCGCGCGCCTCGGCCAGCGCTTCGATGTCGTCGCCGACACCGTCGCTGCCAGCGATTTTGCCACCGCGCAGACCCTGCTCAACCCCGGCGGCCGCTACCTCGCCATCGCCGGCGGCATCCGGGAAATGCTGCAATCCCTGCGACCCGGGGCCCGCGGCACACGCATGATTGCAGGCCCCGCTGCCGAAAGCCGCGACGCCGTCATCGCCCTGGGCCGCCTCGCATCCGAAGGGCACTTTCGTCCGCACATCGAACGCGTCTTCCCATTTGCGGAGTTGCCCGCCGCCCACGCCCACGTGGATAGCGGCCGCAAGCGCGGCAGCGTCGTCGTTTCAGTGATCGATTGAAATCCGCCCGCCCTCAGCGCGGCGGGGTCGCCACCGGCTGCACGCGGTTCTGGATATAGGCCTCGACCTTGCTCTCCAGCATCCATTTGAAGCGGTCTTTCTCCGCTTCGGCGTGGCGGATGATTTCGCGCACGCGCCAGAATTCCATGGCGCCGAACTGCGCGACGCGCGGGCGGATGTAGATATCGGGCGGATAGGCCGCCATCATATGCGCCGTCAGCGAGTGCATCATGATCTGGGCCGAGCCGAACCAGATGTCGATCGCCTTGTGATCGGTCTTGCTGATATTGGCCGATGGATCACCCGCCACATCGATGCCGATCAGGAAGTCGGTGTCGATGTCGGCCTGGTCGAGGGGCAGGGGGTTGACCACGCCGCCATCCACCAGGATGTGATTGTTGTAGATCACCGGCTTGAAAAAGCTCGGAATGGCCAGAGATCCGGCAATGGCCGGGCGCAACAGGCCCGAATTGAACACCACCTGGTGCCACGATTGAAAATCCGTTGCCACCACGTAGAGCGGCACCTTGAGGTCCTTGAATTCCTTGGGAAAGCCAGGTGGGCTGAACGCGTCGACGATGCTGGTTGCGTCGAGCTGCATCGATATGCCGTTCTTGAGCAGGCCCCCGATGCCGCGGATCTGCGTCGCCCAGAGCTTGGCGGCAATGGTGCGCAGCGTGCCCAGCACTTCGAACGAGTGCTCGCGCAATTCCTTGCCGCTCATGCCTGCGGCCCAGCCCGAGCCGATCAGCGCGCCGATCGAGGTGCCTGATATCACCGATGGCTTCAGCCCGAGTTCGTCCATCGCCTCGATATAGGGGATATGGGTCAGCCCGCGCGCCGAGCCGCCTCCCAATGCCACGCCGATCCTCGGCCCGCTGGTCGTGTTCATCCTGCCACGCTCCGCACCCTTCATGCGCAGCTTGTCCGCCAGCGCCATGCCCCGCTTTTGCAGTGGGGTGGGGTCGCGCCTGGGCGGAGCCGCGTCAAAGACGGTTCGAAGGGAGCTTATCCTGCCAAGATTGAGGAAAGGTTCAGGTCTCGCGGGCGATTTCGCGCCATCCGATATCGCGTCGGGCAAAGCCTTCTGGCCAAACAATTGCGTCCACGCCGTGGTAAGCACGCTCCTGCGCCTCTCTGACCGATGCCCCGAGCGCGGTGATGTTCAGCACGCGCCCGCCATTAGCCAGTAAACGGTCGCCGTCACGCTTCGTTCCGGCGTGGAACACCGTCAGCGTCGCATTGTCGAGCCCTTCGACACCGCGGATTTCGCTGCCCTTGCCATAGTCGCCGGGATATCCGTTGCTGGCCATGATCACGGTCAGCGCATAGTCGTCCTTCCACACCACGTCGTGGCCCTCGAGTGTACCGGTCGCCACGGCATGCAACAGTGGGACGATGTCGCTGTCCATGCGCATCATCATCACCTGGCATTCGGGGTCTCCGAAGCGGGCATTGTATTCCACCAGTTTCGGGCCGTCCTCGGTCAGCATCAGGCCGGCATAGAGTACGCCGGCATAGGGCGTGCCGCGCTGCGCCATGCCGCGAATGGTGGGCAGGATGATCTCGTCCATGGTCTGGTCGTAGAGCACCTTGTCCATCACCGGTGCGGGCGAATAGGCGCCCATGCCGCCGGTATTGGGTCCGGTATCCCCGTCGAACGCGCGCTTGTGGTCCTGCGCTGTGGTCAGCGGCAGAATGGCTGTCCCGTCGCTCAGCACGAACAGGCTCACCTCTTCGCCTTCCATGAACTCCTCGATCACCACGGCCGCTCCCGAAGCGCCGAAAGCGCCCGAGAAACAGTCGATGATCGCCTCTTCGGCCTCTTCCACGCTCATGGCCACGGTCACGCCCTTGCCGGCGGCAAGGCCGTCGGCCTTCACCACGATGGGCGCGCCCTGCGTATAGAGGTAGGCCAGCGCCGACGCTTCATCCTCGAACCGTCCATAGGCGGCCGTCGGGATGTCGAACTCGTCGCACAGCGCCTTGGTAAAGCTCTTGCTGCCCTCGAGCTGCCCGGCCGCTTTGCTGGGGCAGAAGCAGGTTATGCCGGCCGCGCGCACATCGTCGCCCAACCCCGCGACCACCTGGGCGTCGGGTCCCACAACCACGAAGTCGATCTGGTTGTCCTTGGCGGCGGCGATCACGGCGGCATGGTCGGTAATGTCCACGGCCAGGTTTGTCGCGACCAGGGCGCTACCGCCATTGCCGGGCGCCACGAACAGCGCACTGACCAGCGGCGATTGCGCAATCTTCCAGGCCAGCGCATGCTCACGCCCACCCGATCCGATCACCATTACCCGCATATCCTGCCTCCATGCTTGCTGCGCGCGTGATGCAGGAAAGTGACCGGGGAGGCAAGGGGAAGATGGGAGCGCATTGGCAAGCCGCCCGGGGCGGCACCTCTCCCTCCGGGGGAGAGGTCGACGGCAAAGCCGGCGGGTGAGGGGGCCTTCCCAGCACCCTGCCGCCAAAAATGTCATCCCGCCGAAGGCCGGGATCCCTGCTGAGGTCGTGAACCAGCCCTGGAACACCCGCGCTCTCAGCCACAAACGAAAATCCCCGCTCTCGCGGGGATTTGTCATGCAACTGGCAGTATTCTCAGCCTACATCTCGGCTTCGCTGAACAGCGGCAGCACACTCTCGCCCCACGCGCCGTGGAATTTGTCGAGCCAGCGCTGGGCCGGCGCCTTGCCGGTGCGGATGGTTTCCTCGAGCGGCGCGAGATAGATGGTTTCGTCCTGGCCCTTGGCGTTGAGCCGGTTGCGACGCACGAGGCCAGCCTCGGCAATGCCGACGGCCTGCGCCGCCACGTCGAAGATCGATGAGCGGTCGAACGGCGTATCGAGGCCGAGGCGCGGGACTTCGCGGCGCAGGTGCTCGCGCTCGTCGTCCGTCCAGTTCTTCACCAGCTCCCACGCAGACTCGAGCGAGATCGCGTCGTAGAGCAGGCCGGTCCAGAACGCCGACAGGGCCACCACATGAGCTTCGTCGCCCATGTCGGCGCCGCGCATTTCGAGGAACTGCTTGAGCCGCACTTCCGGGAACAGGGTCGAGAGGTGATCCTCCCAGTCCTTGATCGTGGGCTTTTCGCCCGGCAATTGCGGCAGCTTCCCATCGAGGAAATCGCGGAAGCTTTCGCCGGCGACGTTGATGTACTTCTTGTCGCGGATGACGAAATACATCGGCACATTGAGCGCGTGGTCCGCATATTGCTCGAAGCCGAAACCCTCTTCGAAAGCGAAGGGCAGCATGCCGGTTCGGGCATCGTCGGTATTGCGCCAGATTTCGCTGCGGAAGCTGAGATAGCCGGTATCGCGGCCATCGGCGAAGGGTGAATTGGCGAAAAGCGCAGTGGCCACCGGCTGCAGAGCCAGCGACACGCGCAGTTTCTTGACCATGTCGGCTTCACTGGAGAAATCGAGATTGGTCTGCACCGTGGCCGATCGATACATCATCGACGTGCCCAGCGTACCGACCTCGCCCATATACTTGGTCATGATCGCATAGCGCGATTTGGGCATGGACTTGATCTCGTCGACCGACCAGAGCGGGGTCACCCCGAGCCCGAGGAAGTGAATGCCGAGCGGTTCCGCGACCTTTTTGGACACGCGCATATGCTCGGCCAGTTCCTCGGCCGTGCCGTGCAGGTCCGCCATCGGCGCGCCGCTCAGCTCGAACTGTCCGCCGGGCTCGAGCGAAATGCCGCCGGCCACGGCGTCGTTGCGCAGCCCGATCGGGTTCTCTCCGTCGTAGAACGGCTGCCAGCCGGTTTCGGCCTGCACGCCATCGAGCAGCGCCCTGATGCCCTGGGGTCCCTCATAGGCCACCGGACGCAGCGGGTCGGTGTGGTAGACGTGCTTTTCGTGCTCGGTGCCTATCCGCCACTGGTCTTCCGGCTTGCAGCCGCGTGCCATCGCTTCGATCAGGTCTGTCCGCGATTCGATCAGGGGCGATGGAGTGTCGGAGCCGGCCATGGGGGCCTCGTTGTTGAGGGTCTAACTGCGCCGGCAAAATAGCGAGCGCAAGCCGGAAAGCAATCGCCTTTTATCGCCAATCACCGATGATCGCCTGGATGGCCGCGAGTCCTGCGACAGCCGCTGTGTCGGCGCGCAGGATGCGCGGGCCCAGGCTTATGGGCACAACGAAGGGCAGGCCATGCAGTTTCGTCCGTTCTTTGTCCGAAAACCCCCCTTCGGGTCCCACCAGTAACCCAACGCGCTGTCCGCGCAATTGCTCGAGCGCAACAACGGGCGAAGAAGATGCCGCGCCTTCATCGGCAAAGAGCAGTTTCCGGTCGCCATGCTGGGTGGGCCAGCCGTCCAGCAATTGCCCGAGACTGACCTCTGCCGCGATCGAGGGGACAACAAGCACTTCGCATTGCTCGGCCGCCTCGATGGCATTGGCCTGCAGCCTCTCGGTCTTCACCCGATGGTTCTGCGTGAACTGCGTGACGACGGGCTGAATTGTGCCGACACCCATTTCCACGGCCTTTTGCACCATATAGTCGAGCCGCTCGCTTTTGAGCGGAGCAAAGCCGTACCAGAGGTCCGAAGGCGGCGTCTGCGCGGCGATCCGGTCGACCACATCCAGTCCGACGGACTTCTTGGAATCGGCGGTGATCCGGCAGAGCCACGCGCCGTCCCGTCCGTTGAACAGCACCACCTCGTCCCCGACGCTCTTGCGCAGCACGGCCGCGAGATAAAGCGACTGCTCCTTGCCAAGCGTCAGGGGTGCGCCGGCGACAAGGTCGGGTTCGACATGGAGGCGCGGCAAATGGGCATGGGATCGGGGCATTCACAGGTCTCCCCTTCTCCCCTTGAAGGAGAAGGTGGCGCGCGGCGCCGGATAGGGGCTTTCTTGCGCCACCATAGTGGCTGGCCGACCGCTCGCAACCCCCACCTCCTGCTTCTTTTTCCATGGGGGAGAGCGTGGATCGGCCGCAGGCCGCGACGGGTGAGGGGGTAGTCCGCCGCAGCGCTGAGGGTTATGAGAGGCAAACTACACCAGCAGGTGGCATTCATGAACACTCCCAGTCCCACCGGCACCGTTGCCGACGCTACCCGCGGCAATTGGCTCGATCGGTATGCGCCCGAACAGCTCAAGCCCTATGGCCGCCTTGCGCGATGGGACCGGCCGATTGGTTTTTACCTGCTGTTCTGGCCCTGCGCCTGGGGCATTGGCCTCGCCGCGGTCGCCCAGCCGCAATTCGGTTTCGGCTGGTGGGCCGCCATCCTCATGTTCTTCGGCGCCATTCTCATGCGCGGCGCCGGCTGCACCTTCAACGATATCGTTGATCGCGACATCGACGCTGCCGTGGCGCGCACCCGCTCGCGCCCCATCCCGTCCGGCCAGGTCAGGGCCAGTCAGGCCACCGTCTTTATGGTCATCCAGGCTCTCCTCGCCTCGGTCATCCTGTTCCAGTTCAACCGCTTTACAGTCTGGGCCTGCGTCGCCTCGCTGCTGCTCGTGGCCATCTACCCCTTCATGAAGCGCGTCACCTGGTGGCCGCAGCTGTTCCTCGGTCTCGCTTTTTCCTATGGCGCGCTGGTCGGCTGGTCGAGCCAGACCGGTGGTCTGGGCTGGGCGCCCGTGGTGCTCTATGTCGGCACCATCCTCTGGGTCATCGGCTATGATACGATCTACGCGCTGCAAGATGTCGAGGACGACGCGCTGGTCGGCGTGAAATCCACCGCACGCCTGTTCGGCGACAATGTCCGGCCGGCGGTGGCCGCACTCTATGCCGGAGCCTTCGTGCTCTGGAACGTCGCCAACCTCATGGCCGGCGGGGGAGCGATCTTCGCGTCGCTGTCCCTGGTCGCCGCGGCCCTAATGGCCTGGCAGCTCTGGACCCTCGATGCCGAGGTGCCGCGCAATCCCTTCGTGCGCTTCTACAACAACCATTATGTGGGTGTGGCTCTCACGCTCGCGCTTCTCGCCGAGTGGGTCTGGTAAATGTTAGCAGTCTGCTAACCGATGGCCGCCTGACGCTATGAAAAAAGCAGGATAATCGCGGTTCCTGCTGCGAAACATCGTGGTTTTGCCGATAAGAAGCGAAAGGGCCGACCGCACCACTGGTCGACCCTTTCCGCTTGCTTTGGAGGCAGCTTGAACTAGTTGGCGAGGTCCTGGCCGGGCTTGCGGCGATTGAGGAAACGCGGACGGCGCGAGGCATCGGCGGCCAGTTTGCGGCGCGGCGCGGCACCGCCGAACATCACGCCATCGACCTGCTGGCCATAGGGCATGTAGGCGCCGTCGCCGGCCTTGATGAACAGCGGCAGCCGCAGCTTCTTGCCCCAGTTCTGCCATTCGGCCACGACGCTGTGGTTGCCCTCTTCCTCAAACACCTTGTAATTCAATTCACTATCGGAATGGACCAGTTCGATCGAGCTGGTGAGCATGCCGTCCTCGGAGATCGAGGTCGCCACGGCCACGCCGATATATTCGGTAACCGGCACCTTGATCTTCACGGCAACGCCGCTCTGCTCGAGCTGCTTGCGGACCGTCACGGTCTTGACCGGATCCTTGGGGCCATTGTCGTTCGCCGCCATGAAGCGACGCTCGGCTAGGGCCGGGCGGCCGAAGGCCAGAACGACTGACAAACCTTCCATCGCAACGCCATGAACCATTTTTGATGCCTTCCTGTAACTTCGAGAGCTGTTTTTTGCGCTCCGTTTATGAGGCCAACTTACCCCACCCGCTTACCCGCCCCCTTAATCGGTTCGGTTAAGTTTATGTTGTTTTCCCGGAGGGTTAGCAGGGTATTGCACCTAGTCAGACCCGGTTAACCGCGTCGCTTGCAGCCGCGTTTACCTTGCCATTTTTGCGCCCCACGGCGTCGCCCTTGTCCAAAGCCGGCGCGAGGCCTAAAAGGCCCGCACCATGCCGGCCTTTGCTCCACCTTACGACGATGATCTGGAACTGCTCCGCACCACTGCGGTGGCAGCCGGCATCATTGCGGCCAGCTACTTCCGGCGCGATATCAAGAGCTGGACCAAGGACAACGCATCGCCAGTGAGCGAGGCCGACATCGTCGTCGATCGCTTCCTGGCGGCCAATCTCCTGCAGGCGCGGCCTGACTACGGCTGGCTCAGCGAGGAAACTGTCGATAATCCCAGCCGTCTCGACTGCGAGCGCGTCTTTGTCGTCGATCCCATCGACGGCACGAGGGCGTTCCTGCGCGGCGAGGACTACTGGACCGTGTCGCTTGCCGTGGTCGAAAACGGCGTACCGGTCGCGGGCGTCGTCTATGCCCCGGCGCGCGACGAAATGTATGACGCCTATAAGGGCGGCGGCGCACGATTCAATGGCCGGCCCCTGCAGCGAACCCGTCGCGCCGGCGCGGCGCCGCTCATCCCCGCACCGGGAGCCGTCCACCAGGAGCTGCAGGCCGCGGGCCTCGACTATACCCGCGGACCGGCCTATCCATCGCTCGCCTATCGTCTGGTGCAGGTGGCCACCGGCCGCCTCGACGCCGCCGTCGCCCGCCGTGGCGCGCAGGATTGGGACATCGCTGGAGCTGCGGTCATTCTTGCCGAGTGCGGCATGGACTTCGCTGACGTCTGCACCGGGTTCCCCCAATTAAACAAACGAGATGTGCGCCACGGGGCGCTTGCGGCGCTGGCGGACATGAGCCTAAAACCCCAGGTGCACGCCGCCCTGATAAAGGTCTATGGTTGCCCTCCGGTCGAGGATGCAGCCATGCCCGATGCTGGTGCGCGAACACAAACAGATTTGCCTCTAACGCGGGACTGACCGATGGCTGACAAAACCGACAAGCAACTGCTGCACCTGGTAATCGGCGGCGAACTTTCGAGCCTCGAGGGCGTCACCTTTGCCGATCTCGATCAGGTCGACATTGTCGGCATCTATCCCAACTACGCTGCCGCCGAGAAAGTCTGGCGCGCCAAGGCGCAGCAGACCGTGGACAGCGCACAGACGCGCTATTTCATCGTCCACCTGCACCGTCTCCTCGACCCGCAGAACGCCGGTCAGTAAGCCTTCTGCTCAAGCCCCAGCGCCGACAGAATGGCGCTGAGGGCGCCCGGGCCGCCGATCCGCTCGCGCCCGATTGCGCCCAGTCGCGCTCGCTCCGCGGGATCGCTGAGCAGATCGCCCAGCGCCATTGCGACATTTCCGATTTCCGCATCCACCACCACCCTTGCCGCGCCGAACAGCTTCTGCTCGTCCTCGAAGCGCGAACGCCGGTCACGGGGATTGGCGAAGGTGATGACGGGCTTGCCCAGGCCGAGGGACTGGATGCTGGCTGTCCCGGCCTGGCTCAGCACGATATCAGACTGATCGAGAAGGTTGCCCATGGCTCGACCCCGCGCCATGTGGATGGTGATGCCTTCGCCACTGAGCGTACCCAGGTCGTCAGGTTCGCTGCTCAGCAACGGCACGCGCGCCAGGCCAGCGCTGCGCGCCAGGTCTTCCACGCCGACGCTACCGGCGACAGCCATGAAAACGTCGGGTCGCAGAAGCTCCGGAACACGTCGCAGCGCCGCAACCTGCAAGGCGAAGCTCTCGCCTGTAAGGGCGCGGCTCCCCGGCAGCAGGGTCACGGCGAGCGGTCGCGTGCGCCGCGATGCGGCGTCATAGTCGCCCCGCGGAATGGTATCCATCATCAGGTTGCCGGCAGCGTGCGCATTGACCCCGGCCTGTGTCAGGACGGTTGCCAGGTTTGGGGCCCGACAGAAGACCAGCGAGCAGGTGCGAGCGATGGCCTCGCGCTCCAGCCGCGAATAGAGCCGCGCAGCGCCGGTCTTGTAGACGTCGAGGTAAACGACGTCGCGATTGCCGGTCGCGAGGCAAGCGAGAACGCCGACCATGTCTCCAACCACGATTGTCCGGTCGTACCGTCCCCGGATCGAGCGCAGGAATCGCAGCGCCGGCGGAACCGTGCGCAACCCGCCATTGACGATGTCCCGTCGCAGGGAGCCCTTGACGTTGCGCCAGCCTTCCGAGGCAAGCGTCGCGCGCGGTCCCACAACAGGGCAGATGCCGTCATAGGCCTTGCCGCTGCCAATCATGGGATAGGCCTCGGCCGACACGCCCGACGGCAGCCGCGCGATCAGCTGGGCCGCAATGGCATCTTCGCCGTGTCCGTTGGAGATGATCAGGAAGCGCTGACGCGACGCCGCCTTGGTCACCCTTAGTTGCCCCGGCCAAATCGTTCGAGAGCGGTATTGGCGGCCACTGCATCGACATAGGGTTCCTGCCGATCGACGCTCCAGTAAAAGAGTTCATCCAGCGGGATCGGCTTGCCGGTAATGGCGCATCTCACGAAACTGCCCGGCTTGAGCACCACATAGTCGCCGTCCAGATAGCGCAGCGTCGCTTCGGCGGGGGCAAATCCCTTGTCGAAAATGTTCATGCCATCAATCCTTTGCCTCTCCGGCGCATCTTAGCGCCAGCCATTGCGCATCAAAAGAGACTTTCCTGCGACCCTTCATCCGGGCCGCTGCGCGCCGGCTTGCGCCGCGCTGCCGGAGCACCTCCGACGGTTACACCCACTTCACCATCGGCGAAGGTCAGCTTGAGTGCGTCACCGGGGTTTGTCTCGTCGCGGCTAGTCACCACATTGCCGGTCTGGTCCTGCACCAGTGCGTAGCCCCGCGCCAGCACATTTCTGTAGCTCAGGGTTTCCAGAAGTTTGACCAGTTGCGCGAAATGCTGCCGACGTCCGACGGTGAGCTGCCCGGCTGCCTGGTAAAGGCGTTGGTTCAGTGCAACCACCGCCGTCTGGGCGTGGCGCAATTCGATACGCAGCGGCTGTGGTGACAAGCGGGGGGCGAGGCGCGCGATCGCAGCCTGCTTGCGCTCCATGGCCGTCGCCGCCGCGCTCGGCAACTGCCGCGCGGATGGATCGAGCCGCAGTCGCGCACGCTCGACAGTCTTCGACAGACCTGACCGTGCATGCCGCTGCAGATTGCCCAGACGGTCCGACAATTCGACGTGCCGCTGGCGGATCAGTCGAGGATGGACTGCGGCGGAGACATTGGAGAACGCCACGCGCCGGGTCTGGACAAGGTGGCGCAGGCCGGTGGTCAGATGGCTCGAGGCCATGTCCAGCCGCTGCCGCTGGGTGGAAACGAGGTCTCCGGCTCGCGGCAAACCGGCCTGCGCCGCGCGAAGCCTGTCCTTGAGGCTGGCAAGACTGCGCCGGGCGGCCTGTCTCTGGCGGGCGCCCTGGTCGTCGACATAGGCGATGAGCTCCGCACGAACCGGAACCGCCGCCTCGGCCGCCGCCGTTGGTGTCGGCGCTCGCATGTCACTGGCATAGTCGATCAGCGTGGTGTCCGTTTCATGGCCCACGGCCGAAATCACCGGTATCCCGGAAGCCGCCACCGCACGCACCACAGCTTCTTCGTTGAACCCCCAGAGATCCTCGATCGAGCCGCCGCCGCGGGCCACGATCAGCAAATCCGGCCGGGGAATCTGGCTGTCGTGACCAAAGGCGTTGAAACCCTCAATGGCGTTGACGACTTCTGGCGCACAAGTCTCACCCTGGACGCGCACGGGCCAGACCAGCACGTGACTGGGAAACCGGTCATCCAGACGATGCAGGATATCGCGGATCACGGCGCCGGTCGGCGACGTGATGACGCCAATGACGCGCGGAAGGTAGGGCAGGGCGCGCTTGCGCTCGCGGGCGAACAGCCCCTCGGCCAGAAGCTTCTTGCGGCGCTCTTCCAGCAGCGCCATCAGCGCGCCCGCACCGGCCGGTTCGATATTTTCGATGACGATCTGGTATTTCGAGGACCGGGGGAATGTGGTCAGCCGCCCCGTTGCTATGACTTCCAGCCCTTCCTCGGGCTTGAAGGCGAGGCGCGCATAGCTCCCCTTCCACACCACGGCATCAATGGACGCGGCGTCGTCCTTGAGTGTGAAGTAAGCGTGGCCCGACGAATGCTGGCCGCGAAATCCGGAGATTTCGCCACGCACCCGGACATGCCCGAATTCGTCTTCCACCGTCCTTTTGACCGCCTGCGCGATTTCGGAGACGGTGAATTCTGCGGCATTGGTCAGGACTTGGGACATGCAGCGTTTCCAGCAAAAGTGGCAACGGTTTCGCGTTCAGGAAACGCGTCGAAACGAAGCCCTCTGGTGCGCCAAAGCCCGTTCAGGGTCAAGTCTACTCGGCAGCCTCGGCTGTCTCCCCATGATGAACCTGCTCAAGATTGCCCATGGACTGAACAATGTGATTGGCCAGCGCATCATAGATGCCGCCATAGGCGTGACTGGACCGCATGAGGGCAATCTGCGCGTCCGCCAGCCGGGGCAGGCCATACTCCTCGCCGATCACGCGCATGCCTGGTTGCAGGGCGCTTTCAGGCAGGAAACCGACGGCCAGATCGGACAGCACCGCAGAGGAAATCGCCGTCGCATTCGAAGACGTATAGGCCACGCGATAATCGAGGCCCGTGCGCTCCAGTTGATCCATGGCATCCTTGCGCCAGATGCAGCAATTGGGACCACAGGCGATTGCCAGTGGCTCGCTTGCCAGCGCGCGGCCACCATGGCTGGCAACCCAGAACATCTTCTCGGTGCGGAAGAGTTCTCCGAAACTATGGTCGGTACCCTGCGTGAAGACGATGAGGTCGTATCGTCCGGCCTTCATCCCCTCGAGCAGCTGCTCTGAAGCCATGCAGGCGACATCCACCGCGATTCTGGGATGAGTGCGCTGGAAGCTTGACAGGATGACTGGGAGCAGGCGCACCGCATAGTCGTCGGGGACGCCGAAGCGGATGGAACCAGCGAGGTCTCCGTCGTTGAAATGATCGAGGATTTCCGCATTCGTGCGCAGCATCTTGCGCGCTCGCTCGTAAAGCACCTCGCCGTGATGGGTCAGGCTGACACTGCGTCCGTCTCGCGCGAGCAACACGTGCCCCAGCCGCTCCTCCAGTCGCTTGATCTGCATGGACACGGCGGACTGCGTCTTGTTCACGCGACGCGCAGCTTCGGTGAAGCTGCCGCAGTCGGCGATGGCGCAAAAACTTTGAAGTTGATCGAGGTCGAGGGGGGCGGTCATGTTGCATCACCCAAATTGATCATCGGGATGAAATCTATTTGTTGGACGAATGGAAGTCCAGCGGCGTATCTCTTGATCGTCGATACAAAGACGTATCGGTCTCACGCCGCCGGTCCTCCCTTCCGGCGGCTTCCTTGTGACCTTGGAGACTTGAAATGGCTCTCTCGCTTCCCGGCGAGCGGTCGGTCGCGGCTGGCTCGCACGTCAATCCAATTCGTGCCCTCTTTGCCTGGTTCACTCGAGCTAAGACCAACCGTGCTCGTCGTGCCGCGATGCAGAACCTGCTCCAGCTCGACCAGGCAAGGCTGCGCGACCTCGGCATCACTCCCGAAGATGTCTTGGATGCCATGGCTGCCCGCGACGGGCGCACGCCGGGCATGGTGCTGCACGCTGCCCGGGCTCGCAACGCCCGCGGTTGAACCTATTGCGGCCGCAGTGATGCGGCTGCCTCATGCGTTGGGTCGAACACTTTTGCCGGTGAGCGTCCCATCTCCCGGGCCGGTTTTGCCGCCGGTCCCGTTTCCTGACCAACTTGCCGGACCGTGCATCGCACGTGTCCGGCACTTTTCATCGGGCAAGGAAACGCACGCCGATTTCGTTTTCGGTGCGCCACGCGACTTCACAGGCGAAGTTGCGGCCATCCTGCATGGCAAGCGCAAAACGATCGGGAATGCCGACTGAACTGGCCACCAGCAGCTTGGCCCCGGTGTCGGACATGTTTCGGATTGTACAGTCGAACGTGGAGAAGCCATCGTTGACGACGATGTGGCCGCCTTTGAGCGTGCGATGCCGCTGTGCGCTACGGTGATCGGCCGTCATCGGAACGCCTCCGCGTCTCAGGGAAGGGCGGCGAAGCCTTCTGCAAAACCATCGAGCGAAACGGGAATGCCGACGCCTTCTTCGGGTGTCTTGAAGACCACGAAGATTGCGTCCGTGCCCTCGGACAGGACCTTGATGATCTCATCGTCCAGTTCGACCTCGGCGATACAGCCGTTGGGCAAGCACCGGACAAAGGCGACGCGCCCCAGATCGGTGCCGTCGACATTGAGGCCGAGCCCGTTGGGAAGCAGCACGCCGAGCGGGGCCAGGACCCGCAGCAGCCGCGCTTCGCGGTCAGCCGTGCGCAGGACGATGACCGATAGCCCGACATTGGGCTGGTCCTCGGCGAGAACATTCTGGATGATGGCGCATTGCTCGGAACTGGCACCGGGCGGCGTGTCGCAGCTCATCTGCCAGTCGCCATACTCGGCGCGCACGGTGCCTTGCGCGACCGCATGGCCTGCCGCCAGGCTCAAACCAATCGCAGCAAGCACACCAAGCCGTTTTGCCCAGACCATCACTTCTATCTTTGCTCCTGCCGAATCGGCGCATTGCGCGAAGGTCCGGCCTGTTTCCGATACGTGTCCGGGCATGTCAACCAAAGCCCGGATTTCCGGCCACTTTTCCTGCCAAACTGCGGCGGCGGTGAGGCGTAAAATCCGGCTTTGGGCACCAATTTGCCGCAGTGGGCTGCGCCAAGCCTGCAATAGACTCGGGCATTGCAATGTGATTTAGGTCAAAACCGAGTTTTACGCTCCGAAGTTGAGTCGGGGCGGCGTTAGCTATGCCGCTGAAAGTCCCCGTCTGCTTCGGTGCAAGCCGCCAGAACATGTCGATAGGGGGTATATGGTGACCGGGCAGTTCTTTAGGAAGATGGGCGCCGTTTCGGCGGCCGCACTGGCGCTGGTGCCGGCAATGGCAACGGCCCAGGAGATCGGCGCTGTGGGTCGAGGGCATCCCGAGCCAGGTCAGTTCCATCTTCAGGAATCAGTGACCCCGATCATGGACTCCATCGTGGCCTTCCACGACGGCATCCTGATGTGGACGATTTCGCTGATCGTGCTGTTCGTGCTGGTGTTGCTCGTCATCATCGCGGTCCGCTTCAATGCCAAGTCCAATCCGGTCCCGGCGCGCTTCACCCACAACACCATGATCGAGGTGATCTGGACCGTCGTGCCGGTGCTGGTGCTGGTCGTCATTGCCATTCCGTCGTTCGGCGTTCTCTCGGACCAGATGACCGTGCCTGATGGTGAGCGCAAGTATCTGGGTGCAAACATCTTCTCGCTCGGCGAAGTCGACGTTCCGGAAGCCACCGTCACGGTCAAGGCTTCGGGCGAGCAGTGGTACTGGAACTACGAATATGTGGACCAGGGCCTGGCATTCGACTCCAATATCCTGTCCGAAGCTGAAATCGCCGAATTGAAGCCCGGTCAGCCGCGCCTCCTGGCCGTGAACAACGAGCTCGTCGTTCCGGTCAACACCACCGTGCGCATGCAGATCACTGCAAGCCCGACCGGCGTGATCCACGCCTTCGCGGTGCCGTCCTTCGGCATCAAGGTCGACGCCGTTCCCGGCCGCCTCAACGAAACCTGGTTCAACGCCCGCGAGACCGGCATCTACTACGGCCAGTGCTCGGAACTGTGCGGCAAGGATCACGCCTTCATGCCGATCGGCGTGCGCGTCGTGACTGCCGATGAATATGCGGCCTTTATAGCTGCCTTCGAAGAAAGCCGTGACTACGCGACTGCAGCCGCCGTGCTGCCGCCGCTGTAAGACAAGGGTAAGAGGAAAACCAAATGGCAAGCACTGCAAACCTCGAAGCCCACGCCACCGGGCACGATCACGCCAGCCACGACCATCACCACACGCCGACAGGCTGGCGCCGCTGGGTGTATTCGACCAATCACAAAGACATCGGGATCATGTACCTGGTGTTCTCGATCGTCGCCGGTGTTATCGGCGGCCTGCTGTCCGGCGCCATGCGCCTCGAGTTGCAGGAGCCGGGTATCCAGATTTTCCACGGCCTCGCAGCCATGGCCTACGGCCTCGAGGGCGATGCTGCGCTCGACGGCGGCAAGCACATGTTCAACGTGTTCGTCTCCGCACACGCGCTGATCATGGTGTTCTTCACCGTCATGCCTGCGACCATGGGCGGGTTTGCCAACTACTTCGCTCCGCTGATGGTTGGCGCGCCCGATACGGCCTTCCCGCGTATTAACAACGTCGCCTTCTGGCTGCTGCCGCCGGCCCTGCTGCTGACCATCCTTTCGATGTTCTTCGAAGGCCCTGCCGGTGCGCTTGGCTTCGGTGGCGGTTGGACCGCGTATCCGCCGCTTTCGACGACCGGCCATCCGGGTCCGGCCACCGACTTCGTGATCTTCTCGCTGCACGTCGCTGGCGTCAGCTCGATCCTGGGTGCCATCAACCTCATCACCACCATCCTCAACATGCGCGCTCCGGGCATGACGCTGCACAAAATGCCGCTGTTCGCCTGGTCTGTGCTGGTCACCGCATTCCTGCTGCTGCTCGCTCTGCCGGTTCTGGCTGGCGCCATCACCATGATGCTGACCGACCGCAACTTCGGCACCACCTTCTTCAATCCTGAAGGCGGCGGCGATCCGGTCCTCTACCAGCATCTGTTCTGGTTCTTCGGCCATCCCGAAGTGTACATCATGATCCTGCCGGGCTTCGGCATTATCTCCCACATCGTGGCGACCTTCTCGCGCAAGCCGGTCTTCGGCTATATGGCAATGGCCTACGCCATGGTGGCCATCGGCTTTGTTGGCTTCGTCGTGTGGGCGCACCACATGTACACCACGGGCCTCAGCCTCGACGTTCAGCGCTACTTCGTGGCGGCCACCATGGTCATCGCGGTGCCGACGGGCGTGAAGATCTTCTCCTGGATCGCGACCATGTGGGGCGGCTCCATCACCTTCCGCATTCCCATGCTTTGGGCGATCGGCTTCATCTTCCTGTTCACCGTGGGTGGTGTGACCGGTGTCGTCCTGGCCAATGCCGGTGCGGACCGTGCACTGCACGACACCTATTACGTCGTGGCACACTTCCACTATGTGCTCTCGCTCGGTGCCGTGTTCTCTATCTTCGCCGGCTGGTACTACTGGTACCCCAAGATGTTCGGCTACATGTACAACGAGTTCCTGGGCAAGCTGCACTTCTGGGTCATGTTCGTCGGCGTGAACCTGATCTTCTTCCCGCAGCACTTCCTCGGCCTCGCCGGCATGCCGCGTCGCTACATCGACTACCCGGATGCCTTCGCGCTCTGGAACCGTGTGTCGTCGATCGGTTACTACGTGACCTTCGTTGCCATGCTGATCTTCTTCTACGCCACCTGGGAAGCCAGCCGTAAGAAGCGTCCTGCCGGTGACAATCCGTGGGGCGATGGTGCGACCACGCTGGAATGGACCTTGAGCTCGCCTCCGCCGTTCCACCAGTTCTCGACGCTGCCCAAGATCGACTCCAAGGACGCGCACTAAGCGCGTCCACCCTGAAAACAGCGGACCGCGCCATGGCGCGGTCCGTCTCTGAAAGGACTGACTATTGGCTTTTGTTGACGACAGCAGGGAAGTGTCCGCTTATGCCGGCGGTGCGCGCGTCGAGGACTACCTCGCGCTGCTGAAGCCGCGCGTCATGTCGCTGGTCGTCTTCGTCGCCCTTGTCGGCATGCTCGTCGCGCCTGACGGCATCAATCCGTTCATCGGCTTGATCGCCATCGTCTGCATCGCTATCGGCGCTGGCGCCTCCGGCGCACTCAACATGTGGTACGATAGCGATATCGACGCCATCATGAGCCGCACCCAAAACCGGCCCATTCCCGCGGGCCGCATGGCCCGAAACGAGGCTCTGGCTTTCGGGCTGGTGCTGTCGATCTTCTCGGTCACGCTGCTTGGCCTAGCCACCAACTGGGTCGCCGGCGGCTTCCTGGCCTTCACCATCTTCTTCTATGTCGTTGTCTATACGATGTGGCTCAAGCGCTCGACGCCGCAGAACATCGTTATCGGTGGCGCGGCCGGCGCTTTCCCGCCCATGGTGGGCTGGGCCGCCGTGACGGGCACGCTGAGTTGGGAAAGCTTCGCGCTCTTCCTGATCATCTTTCTCTGGACCCCGCCGCACTTCTGGGCCCTGGCCCTCTACAAGCAGGGTGACTACGGCGCTGCCGGCGTCCCGATGATGCCCAATGTCGCCGGCGAACGCTCCACCCGCCGCCAGATCTTCGCCTATTCGATCGCCCTCGCAGTCGCGAGCCTGCTGCCGAACATGCTGGGCTTTTCCAGCTGGATTTACGGCGTGGTGGCCCTGGTGAGCGGGGCAAGTTTCATCTGGCTGTGCCTGCGCCTGCTGCGCGCGCCGGATTCCGTTTCCATGCGCCGTACGGCGCGGACCGTGTTCACCTTCTCGCTGAGCTATTTGTTCGTGTTGTTCCTGGCGCTGTTTGTCGATTTCCTTGCCATGCGCCTGGGAGTGCTCTGACCATGACTGAACCCAATGGTGCCAAGCTGGTACCCAACGGCATGACCGAAGAACAGGATGCCGCGTTTCGCAAGCAGCGTCGCCGCCGCTCGATCGCGCTTGCCGCTGCCCTCGCTCTTTTCGCCATCACGTTCTATGTGCTGACCCTGGTGAAAATGGGCCCGGCACTGTTCGACAGGTCACTCTGATGGCCGATACCACGTCCCCAACTCTGCCAATGAACAACGGTCGCAGCAACAAGCGCACCGCGACCATTCTCGGCGGCCTGGCTCTTGGCATGGTTGGTCTGGCATTCGCGTCCGTACCGCTCTATCAACTGTTCTGCCAGGTCACCGGCTTTGGGGGAACGACGCAGGTCGCAACCGACAATCCCAAGGGCGTCATCGCCCGGGAAATGAAGGTGCGCTTCGACGTTAATATCGATCCCGCTCTGGATTGGACGGTCAAGCCGGCAGCGCCCATCACAGACCAGATCGGCCGTGTCGACACCGTGAATTACATCGCCACCAACCACTCGGATAAGCCCGTTACCGGGCAGGCCATATTCAACGTCGTTCCCGAGAAGGCCGGCTTGTACTTCAACAAGATCGAATGCTTCTGCTTCACCGAGCAGACGTTGCAGCCCGGCGAGACCGTCGAGATGCCAATCGTGTTCTTCGTCGATCCCGATCTCGCCGATAACCACGAACTCAATACTATCAAAGAGATCACTCTCTCTTATACCTTCTACGCTTCAGACAGTGAGGGAAGCTGAACATGTCCGCCGCCATTGAAAAGAACCACGACTACCACATGGTGGAACCGAGCCCCTGGCCGTTCTGGATGTCGGTGGCCGTACTGGTCATGATGATCGGTGCCGTCTGCTGGATGCATGACTGGACGCCGTTCCCGTTCTTCATCGGCCTGGCCGGCGTGCTCTACGTCTTCTACGCCTGGTGGGCAGACGTGGTGAAGGAAGCCAATGACGGCGTCAGCCATACGCCGGTCGTGCAGATGCACCATCGCTACGGCATGATGCTGTTCATCGCATCCGAAGTGATGTTCTTCGTCGCCTGGTTCTGGGCCTATTTCGACGGCTTCTTCCGCGGCGACGATATCGAGCAGTATGCTCGCGTTGCCTTCACCGGCGGGCATTGGCCGCCGGCCGGAGTCGAGCTGTTCGACCCATTCCACCTGCCGCTGTTCAACACGCTGATCCTGCTGACGTCGGGCACGACAGTGACCTGGGCGCACCACGCGCTGCTCGAAGGCGACCGTAACGGCCTCAAGTATGGCCTTTGGCTCACTGTGGCCCTTGGCGTGCTGTTCTCGTTCGTTCAGTACATCGAATACACCCATGCCGGCTTCGCCTTCTCGGGCAACCTCTATGGCGCCACATTCTTCATGGCGACCGGCTTCCATGGTTTCCACGTGCTGATCGGCACCATCTTCCTGGCCGTGTGTCTGGCGCGTGTCTATGCCGGCCAATTCACGCCCGAGCGCCACCTGGGTTTCGAATTCGCCGCCTGGTACTGGCACTTCGTGGACGTGGTCTGGCTGTTCCTGTTTGCCTCGGTCTATGTCTGGGGCAGCTGGGGCGTGGCGCTGAGCCACTAAGCCTCGAGAAGAAAATTCGGAGGGGGCGCGGCACGGCTGCGCCCCTTTTTGTTGGAGAACCGGATGAGCAAGGTTGTTGAGGCAAAACGCGGTTTGCGTTGGACCGATTGGGTATTCGCCGCCCTGATGCTTATCCTTGCCGTGACCTGCGTATTCCTCGGCAACTGGCAAATGGCCCGGCTTGCCGAAAAGGAAGCCTTGATGGGCGCGGTCGAACAGCGTCTGGCCGGAGAACCCGTCCCGGCGCCGGCGGCTGCAACCTGGCCGAGCCTCGATCTCGATGAGTGGAATTTCCAGCCCGTCACGCTCACTGGCGCCTACCGGTACACGCAAACTGTGACTGTTTTCACCAGCCTTGCTGATGCGCGCGGGCGCTTTTCCGGACCCGGCTACTGGGTGGTGACGCCATTCTTGCTCCAGGATGGCGGTACGGTTTTCGTGAATCGGGGATTTGTGCCGCAGGAGATGCAGGAACAGGCTGCAATGGGCGATCTCCATGGTGACGATCCCGGCATCATTACCGTGGTTGGCCTCTTCCGCCCGGGTGAACACGCCGGCTTCATGGTGCCCGAGGCCAACATGTCTGATCGCATCGAATGGGTGCGTGACCCAGGGCGACTGGCCTCGATGGTCGACCCGTCATTGGCGCCGATCGCGCCTTTCTATGTCGACCTTTTGGCGGGCGGGCAGGGCGATCTCCCCCAGGGTGGCGAAACTGTCCTCAGCTTCACCAACAACCACTTCGGCTATGCGCTGACCTGGTACGGCTTTGCCGTCGTTGCGGTGGTCATGCTGGGCGCGTGGATGTGGCGCCAGTCTCGCCAGGGGCCCAAAGCGCCGTGATGACCGCAAACCTTGCGGGCCACGCCGGCTTTGACTAGGTTGCACCAATTCTAGAAGGGCTCTTCCCCCCGATGCAGTTTGTTTCTACGCGTGGCCAGGCGCCGACGCTCGGCTTCTCCGACGCAGTTCTGGCCGGTCTGGCCGCAGACGGTGGTCTCTACGTTCCCGCCACGTGGCCCGAGCTCAGCGCTGCCGAAATCGCCGCCTTTGCCGGAAAGCCCTATGCGGACGTCGCCTATGCGATCATCTCGCGCTTCACGGGCGACGAAATCCCGGCGGACAAGCTCAAGAGCATCATCGAAGAAGCCTATTCGACCTTCCGTCATCCATCGGTGGCGCCGCTGCTTGAGCTCGAGCCAGGGCATTTCGTGCTCGAGCTGTTCCATGGGCCGACGCTGGCGTTCAAGGACGTGGCCATGCAGTTCCTGAGCCGCATCATGGATCACATTCTCGCCGAACGCGGTCTCAAGGCCACCATCGTCGCTGCGACGTCGGGAGACACCGGCTCTGCCGCGATCGAGGCATTCCGCGGTCGCGACACGACCGACATCTTCATCCTGCATCCGCGCGGCCGTACGTCCGAGGTCCAGCGCCGGCAGATGACGACGGTGCTCGACGACAATGTGCACAACATCGCGCTCGAAGGCACGTTCGATGATTGTCAGGACGCCGTGAAGGCCATGTTCAACAATCATGCCTTCCGTGATCGCGTCCGCCTCAGTGGCGTCAATTCGATCAACTGGGGCCGGATCGTCGCGCAGATCGTCTATTATTTCACGTCGGCGGCTTCGCTCGGCGCACCTCACCGCAAGGTCAGTTTCACTGTGCCGACCGGCAATTTCGGTGACATTTTCGCCGGCTACTGCGCCAAGATGATGGGTCTTCCGATCGAGAAGCTCGTCATTGCCACCAACGCCAACGACATCTTGCGCCGCACCCTCGATACCGGCCGCTACGAGATGTCTGGTGTCGCACCTACGATCAGTCCGTCGATGGATATCCAGATCTCGTCCAACTTTGAACGGCTGCTGTTCGAGAGCGCGGGCAGGGACGCGGGTGCCGTCGGTCGCATGATGGCGGGTCTCAAGCAGTCGCGTGGCTTCGATCTGCCCGAGAACTCCATTGCCGCCATTCGCCGCGATTTTGCGGCTGGAACAACGGATGAGGCCGCGACGCGGCAGGTCATCTCCCGGACCCGCAGGGACTCTGCCTACCTTCTCGATCCGCACACAGCCGTCGGCGTCGGTGTAGCGCGGACCATTGCGCATGGCGGAACGCCCATGGTGACGCTGGCGACAGCCCATCCTGCCAAATTCCCGGCGGCGGTGGCCGAAGCCTCCGGCATCACGCCGGAACTGCCCGCCTGGTTGTCTGACCTTTACGAACGACCCGAACGCGTTACGGTGCTGGCCAATGACCAGCGCCAGATCGAAGAATTCATCGCGGCCCGCAGCCGCGCCTGAGCGAGATCAGGAACTGCGGTCATTCTGGCCGCCGGTTCAGGAGGACCAGTGTGAGCGTACAATCGACGACTCTGGAAAACGGCATGGTGGTACTCACCGACGACATGCCGCATCTGGAAAGCGCCTCTCTGGGGGTCTGGGTCAAGGCGGGCGCACGCTCCGAACGCAAGGCCGAGCATGGCATTTCGCACCTGCTCGAACACATGGCGTTCAAGGGAACCAAGACCCGCACGGCCCTGCAGATTGCCGAGGCCATCGAAAATGTCGGTGGCGACCTCAATGCCGCGACCTCTATCGAGCACACCGGCTATTTCGCCCGTGTTCTCAAGGACGATGTCGTACTGGCTGCCGACATCCTCGCCGACATTCTCCAGAATTCGACATTCGACGACGATGAGCTGTCGCGCGAAAAGCAGGTGATCGTGCAGGAGATCGGCGCGGCGCGGGACAATCCCGACGACCATGTCTTCGATCTGTTTCAGGAAGCGGCATACCCAACTCAGCCGATCGGCCGCACCATTCTGGGGACCGTGGATTCGGTTCGCGCCTTCTCGCCCGAGACAGTCCGCAAATACATGCGGCGCAACTATGTGGGCGACCACATGGTCATCGCGGCCGCTGGCAATGTCGATCATGAGAGTCTGGTAGGCGTCGCGCGTGAGCGCTACGCAGACCTCGCGCCCAACGGTGCCCCTGCGCCTCAAAGGGCAGAGTATCAGGGCGGGCAGGAACGGCTGATCTCCGATCACGAGCAGGCCCATATCGTTCTCGGCTTCGAGGGCCGCGCCTATAATTCCGATGGCTTTTATGCGGCGCAGGTGCTCGCCTCCATCCTCGGCGGCGGCATGAGTTCGCGCCTGTTTCAGGAAGTGCGTGAAAAGCGCGGGCTTTGCTATTCGGTCTACTCGTTCCATTGGGCCTTCGCCGATAGCGGCGTTTTCGGCGTTGCTGCCGCCACGGGCGAAGAAGAAGTGGGCGAACTGGTCCCGGTGGTGCTCGATGAGCTCCGCCGCGCCACCGAAACCATCACCGATGACGAAGTGGTGCGTGTCCGCAACCAGATCAGGGCCGGCCTTCTGATGTCGCTCGAAAGTCCGTCAGCACGTGCCGGACAGCTTGCCCGCCAGCAGATCCTCTGGGGCCGGCCGATTCCCATGCAGGAAACTGTTGAGCGTATCAATCGCATCACCGCCCAGCGCGTACGGGACGTCGCTGAGCAGATTTTTACCGCCGGTAATCCGACCCTGGCCGGGATCGGTCCCATAAGCCGCCTCGCCGATGTCGAAAGCATCGGCGAAACGCTCAAGCGCTGACACCATGTTCTGGCCCTGGTCGTCGCCGGCGCCTCTTGTCACCCTCAGGGGGCAGAACGTCGTCTTGCGTCTGCCGCAGATGCACGACTATGAGGCCTGGTACACGCTGCGCCGCGCCAGCCAGGACTTTCTGCGCCCATTCGAGCCACGCTGGACCGAACTCGATCTGGCCCGCCGTGTCTTCGCCCTGCGGGTGAGACGGGCCCGCCAGGAGGCCGAAGAAGGAACGGATTATACGTTCTTCATTTTTATGGAGCGGGAAGGTCAGGACCAGCTGGTCGGCGGGATAACGCTTTCCAACATCCGTCGCCGCGCTGCGCAATTCGTCAACCTCGGCTATTGGATGGGGCAGAATTATGCCGGCAAGGGGATTATGACCGAAGCCGTCGGCGTGGTTTTGCCGTTCATCTTCGACACGCTCGACCTGCATCGGGTGCACGCGGCCTTTATCCCCACCAACACGCCTTCGCGCCGTGTTCTGGAGAAAAATGGCTTTGCGGAAGAGGGGTATGCCCAGCGCTATTTGCAAATCAACGGGCGCTGGGAGGATCACGTGCTGATGGGACTCACTCAGGAAACGTGGTCGCTCAACAGGTTAAGTCCGCGCTCCCGCGTTGCCTGAACGGTTGCTTTGTGTGTTGCCTGTTGGCAACACGACCCGGTGCTTGTCGCAAGCGTCAATCTCCCGTACCAGTTAGCCATCCGCTGGAGGATCAAGAAAGACAAGGGTTTGTCCTGGCTGCGCGCGTGTTCCGGGACTGCCGCCATAATGAAGCCTAGCGCAGGATTTAACTGCCCCCGATGCGTCACTTTTTTGCATTCGCGATCTTTCTTGCGTTCGCGCTGTTCGGCCTTGCTCCCAGCCAGGCTTTCGAAGTCATTTCCGTTCCCGAGGACGTCAACGCCGTCAATCTCTCGGACGTCGTGGAAGTTGTGGCAGGCCAAAACGGCCGTGTTCAGTTATCGACCGCGCCGGATGCCGACGGCATTATCCGCCGGATCGAGGTCGTCGCCAGCGAAGCCGGCACCAATCCGTATTTCGCGCTGATTGCGCTGCGCAACAACGGCGACCAGCAGGTGCAGCGACTGCTTGTGGCGCCGTTCTTCAGGCTGCCAGGCTCAGGGGTCTTCCAGCCCGATCTCGGGGAAAACCGCATCTCGGCGGTGACGCCGAGCGCAGGCATCCGCCCGGTGCGTCTCGCTGATCCCGAGGCGGACGTTTTCGAAGTGACGCTCGACCCGGGCGCCACCATGACCGTCATCGCCGAGCTCGCCACCGACAGCCTGCCCGAGCTGTATCTCTGGGAGCCCAGTGCCTATCGCGACTACGTCAATTCCTTCACGCTCTTCCGCGGCGTGGTACTTGGCGTCGCGTCTCTCGCTGCGGTGTTCCTGACCATCATGTTCGTGGTCAAGGGGCGCGGGGTTTTCCCTGCCACCGCTGCGTTCGCCTGGGCGGTTCTGGCCTATCTGTTGATCGATTTCGGTCTGCTCGGCCGAATTCTCGGCTTGTCCGCGAGCGGCATGCAACCCTGGCGAGCGGCCGCCGAGGCGGGCATAGCCACGACGCTCGCCGGCTTCCTGTTCATCTATCTCAATCTCCACCGCTGGCACCTGCGCTTCATCCATCTGGCGCTTGGCCTTGCCGCACTGTTCCTGGCGCTCTTCCTCTTCGCATTCTTCCAGCCGGCCATTGCCGCAACCATAGCGCGGCTCGTTCTGGCTCTCCTGGGCGTGTCTGGTTTCTTCCTCATTCTGCTGCTGGCCCTGCGTGGATACGATCGGGCAGTGCTGATGGTGCCCACATGGATCATCCTCATCGCCTGGCTCTTCTATTCCTGGCTGGTCATCTCGGGTCAGGTCAGCAACGACGTCGCGCAACCCGCGGTCGGCGGCGGCCTCGTCCTGATCGTCATGCTGCTGGGCTTCACGGCCGTTCAGCATGCCTTTTCCGAAGGTCAGGTCTCCATAGGCACGTTGAGTGAAGTCGAGCGCCGCGCGCTCGCGCTGACGGGTTCCGGCGATTTTGTCTTCGACTGGAACATCGAACGCGATCGCGTCACCGTCAGCGACGAACTTGCGACGCGTCTTGGCGAGAAGCGCGGCGCCCTGCGCGGCGCCATCAAGCGCTGGCTCGACCGCGTTCACCCCGATGATCGCGACCGGTTCCGCACCGCATTCGACACGCTGGTCGAGCTGCGCCGCGGCAAGGTTTCCGCCGATATGCGCGTCGCCGGTCACGACGGCAATTTCCGCACCTTCCGCATGCGCGTGAAACCGGTCCTGGGGGGCGATGGACAGGTCAACCGCATCGTCGGTACGCTGCAGGACGTGACCGAGGACCGCGCTTCCCGCGAGCGTCTCCTTCACGATGCCGTCCACGACAGCCTGACCGGGTTACCGAACCGACAACTTTTCCTTGATCGGCTCGAACGCGCTCTCGTGCGTGCGCGCACGCCCGGTGGCACCAAGCCCGCCGTGTTCCTGATCGATATCGACCGCTTCATGGAACTCGAGGAGCGCATCGGCCACTCCGCGGCCGACTCCGTCCTCCTGGCGATTTCGCGGCGGATTTCGCGCATCATGCGCCCGCTTGATACGGTCGCGCGCATCACCGGCGATCAGTTCGCCGTCATCCTGTCGTCCGAACAGGCGGCAGCCAAGATCGCCGAAACCGCCGAGCAGATCCGCAAGGCGCTGAAGGCGCCGTTCAATTTCGGCGATCGCGACCTGGTGCTGACCGCCTCGATCGGCGTCACCATCTATGACAGCAATCCATCCGCCGCGACCGACGTGCTGCGCGATGCCGAACTGGCGATGTATTACGCCAAGCGTCTGGGTGGCGATCGCATCGAAGCCTACCGCGCTTCGGCTCGCTCCATCGCATCCTACAACAAGGCCAGCGAGGAAGATCTCGAGCGCGGCCTGAAACAGGGCGAACTGCATGTGCAGTTCCAGCCGGTCATGGACCTGCAATCGGGCCAGATCGCCGGGGCGGAAGCGCTTATGCGCTGGAACCATCCGACGCGGGGTATGGTTACGCCCGAGGAATTCGTGCCTTTGGCCGAACGGTCGGGCCAGATCGAGAAGCTCGGGCGCCTTGCTTTCGAACAGTCTACGGCGCAGGCCCGCGACTGGATGACCACCATCGGTCTGCCGGAAGGGTTCTTCATTTCAGTGAACCTGTCGCCGAGTCAGCTGGCGAGCGAAACGCTGCTTGCCGACATGCGCAGCCTCGTCTCGCAGGATGGCGAACTCGCCGGTCATCTCAAGCTCGAGATCACGGAAAGCCAGGTGATGACCAATCCCGAGCATTCGGCCTACATGCTCGAGGCGCTGCGCAATATGGGCCTCGGGCTAGCTCTCGACGATTTCGGCACCGGCCACTCGTCTTTGAGCTACCTGCACCGCTTTCCGTTCGACACAATCAAGATTCCCGCGCCTTTCGTGCGCATGGGCACCGATACCGGCATCGCTCATACGCAGGCCCCGATCATCAAGTCGATCGTGGCTCTGGCCAATGACCTCGATCTGATGGTGATTGCCGAGGGTGTCGAAAGCCTCGACGAGATCGAACGGCTGCGTCAGCTCAATTGCCGCTACGCCCAGGGCTTTGCATTCGGCGCCGCCATGGTCGGTCCGGAACTGGGCAAAAAACTGGCTGCGCAGATGGGCAAATGACCCAGCCGGGCGCGGTGCTTAGCCGTGCCCAGCTTCGGTGCTCAGCGTCGCGCGCGTGATGTGAAGGCTGGCAAGAGCCCTGTCGTAGCGATGCTCGACCGGCACATCGAACAGAAGTCCGCGGTCGAAGGGGATGGTGAGCCAGCCATTGGCGCCGATTTCCTCTTCCAGCTGCCCGGGCGACCAGCCGCAACATCCGAGTGCAAAGAGCGCCGCTCGTGGCGCCGGTCCGAACGCCATGGCCTTGAGCACATCGAGTGTTGCCGTCAAGCCGATGTCGTCGGTGACCTGGTAGGTATTGCCGCTGTGGTAGTCGCCGGAATGGAGAACGAAGCCGCGACCCTTTTCGACCGGGCCGCCACGCATAACGGCTCGGTCCCGGATACTGTCCGGCAGGCGAATGACCGCATCGGGATCGCCGAGGTCCAGCTCGTCGAGAATGTCGGAGAAGCGCAGGTTCGCCAGTTCGTGGTTGACCACAAGGCCCATCGCGCCTTCTGGGCCGTGGCCGACGACGAGGATGACACTTTCGGCGAAGCGTTCATCCTCCATATCCGGCATGGCAACCAGGAATTGTCCTTCGAGAGTGTTCATATGCGGATTGTAAGGCCCGCTTGCCGCCATGCCAAGCGCATGGCGGCTCGATGCCATCACGAAGGCCTGAAGCGGCGCTATCTGGCCGTTCATCTTTTGCTGCGCTAATGCCAAGCCATGCGCGTCTCGAGTCTTGTCATCTGCTGCCTGTTCGCAACGGTCGTCCCTGCCCATGCGGGCGAGACTGCCTGGCAGGAGCTCGCGCCCGGTGTGCAGCTGAGACTGATCAGTTCAGGGACGGTCGATGCCGCAGGCAGCGCGTTGTTTGCGCTCGAGATCGACATGCCCGATACGACCAAGACCTATTGGCGGGTGCCCGGTGAAACCGGCCTGCCCATCGATCTCGACTTTGGGTCCTCCGTGGGTATCTCCGGATATGAAATCCACTGGCCGATGCCCACGCGCGAAGCGGGCAAGGGTGTTCTCGACTACGTCTATTATGGCCACACCATTCTGCCCATAGAGCTCGATGTCGGCGATCCACACGGGATCGTCGACGTGACGGCAACGCTGGGCATCTGTTCCGAAATTTGCATTCCCGCTCAGGCTCGGCTTACGCTCCCCGCATCTGATGGCGATGCGGATGGCGGCAACGCGCTGCGCATCCGCCAGGCCATGGCCCAGGTTCCTATTGCCTGGGACCAGGGTGCGGAGCCGGCCGGCGCCGTGAGAATTGCCGAAGACGGCGCTGCCATTGTGGTCGAAGTCGACCCAAGTGTGGTGGATCCGGCCAGCCTCATCGTCGCCGGCGACCTTGAAGCGCCGCTGTTTGGTGCGCCGCAAAAAAGCCCTCAAGACGATCTAGTCGTCCTTCCCATCGTGGGCAAAACCATCGATAGTGCGCTCGAAGGAATGGAGGTCGAACTGTCCTTCATGACGCCAATGGGCGCCTATGAGGTCAGTCGGACAATAGAAACCGGCGGCGATGTCGCGGCGAATGATTCTGGCCACTAGGCCGCTGGTCTTGTGCCTATGGCAAAAGCCGCTTATCGCAGTGACGAGAGTTTTGAAGTAGGCGGCAAGCCGCTGGGCATGGGGCAATTTCCAACAATGATTGAACGCGGCAATCCGATCCCATCAGTCGGGGTCAAGCTCGTGACTGCGACAGGCGTCGAGGATACGACAAGCGATGTCATCTTGGGGCAGGGTACCGTTGTGATGTTCTCGGTACCCGGCGCCTTTACGCCGACATGCCATGTCAATCACTTGCCCGGTTTTCTGGCGAATGCCGACAAGCTGCGCGCTGCGGGTGTCGACAGGATCGTCTGCGCCGCGACCAATGACCACCATGTCATGAAGGCATGGGCCGAAGCGTCGAATGCGCTCAAGGACATCGATTTCCTTGCTGACGGCAACGGCGAACTGGCCGAGGCGATGGGAATATCCAAGGATCTTACCATGGCAGGGCTCGGCAGCCGGTTTGCCCGCTCCGCCCTGATCATTCGGGATGGTGTCGTCGATGCCGTATTCGTTGAGGATGCGCCTGGGGTGACCGCAAGCGGCGCCCCCGCCATATTGATGGCTCTCGAAGCCGCAGCGTAAATCGCCAGGAGCAGATCGCGACATGACCTTCACCCTGACGTCGACTATCCGCCTTACCGCAATCGGTACGCTTGCCCTGCTGCTAGCAGGATGTTCGATGGGCTCGATGTTTGGCGGCGGCAGCGGCAGCTCCGCCAGTGCCAATCTGCAGAATGCGACCGCTACGCCGCAGGCCGTGGCGCAGGCCCAGACAAATGCCCTTCCGGTCATCGCCACTGAATGTCCGCCCATCAAGGTGCGCATCGGCGGCGAGGCCATGTATTATTACGGCAACGGCCGGGTCGGCGATGCCAAGGCCTTGCAGTATCAGGGCGTGATCGACGAGACCTCGCGTAACTGCGTGGTGTCCAACGGCCAGATCACGGTCAACATGGGCGTCACGGGGCGTGTGCTGCTCGGTCCAGCCGGAAGCCAGAGCACGGTCAATGCCCCGATCCGCTTTGCGGTGGAACGCGATGGCCAGGCCATCTTCTCCGAAAAATACACGCTCGCAGTGGCGCTGACGCCTCCGAGCCAGACGGCCGAGTTCGTCAAGGTGGTCGAGAACGTCACCATTCCCTATCTCGGCGGTGAGAATATCACCATCTGGGTCGGCTTCGACACCAGGGGCTGAGAGCCGTCCCGCAGGGCATATCCCTTCGGTGGAGGGATTTGAGGCGAACAGCCCATCATAATGAAGAGGCCCGGATCGCTCCGGGCCTTTTTCTTATTCTGCTGCCTTTGGAAGTTCCGCCGGATGCTCCCATCGGAGGACCGGTTGACGCGCGGCACGCGTTTCGTCAAGACGCCGGCGTGGGGCCTTGAGCGGCGCCGCGGTGAAGCGATCCGTGTTGCCCGAGCGTGCATCCTGGGCCAGCTCTGTCATCACGTTACAGAACCGGTCCAGCGTCTGCTTGCTCTCGCTTTCGGTCGGCTCGATCAGCATCGCCCCGTGCACGACCAGCGGGAAATACATGGTCATGGGGTGGAAGCCCTCGTCGATCATCGCCTTAGCGAAATCCAGCGTGGTGACACCGGTGCCTTTAAGGAAACTGTCGTCGAACAGCGCCTCGTGCATGGTCGGATAATCCGGGAACGGCACCGAGAACAGGTGCTGCAACCGCGCCTTGATGTAATTGGCATTGAGCACCGCATCCTTCGCAGCCCGGGCCAGCCCGTCGCCGCCATGGCTCAGCATGTAGGTGAGGGCGCGGACGTACATGCCCATCTGGCCGTGAAAGGCCGTGACGCGCCCGAGGGCCTGCTCTTCGACATGCTCGACCAGCTCAAGGCCGCCAGAGGCCTTCCTGACGAACGGAACAGGCGCGAAGGGGGCTAGGGCGGCAGACAGCACCACCGGGCCTGCACCCGGCCCACCGCCGCCATGGGGCGTCGAGAAGGTCTTGTGCAGGTTGATGTGCATCGCGTCGATGCCGAGATCGCCGGGCCGCACCACGCCCATGATGGCGTTGAAGTTGGCGCCGTCGCAATAAAAGAAGGCGCCGGCATCATGCACGGCCTCGGCGATGTCGATGACGTCAGGCTCGAAGAGGCCGCATGTATTGGGATTGGTGAGCATGATCGCGGCGACTTCGGGCGATAGGGCTGCCTTGACCGCCTGGACGTCGACCGTGCCATCGTCCTTGGCGGGGACCGGTTTTACCGTGTAGCCCAGGAAGGCTGCGGTCGCCGGATTGGTGCCGTGGGCACTCTCGGGCACCAGCACGACGGTGCGGTGTGCCTCTCCCTTGGCTTCCTGCGCGGCCTTGATCGCCATCATACCCAGCAGTTCACCGTGAGCGCCGGCCTTGGGCGAGAGGGCCACGGCCGCCGTATTGGTGAGAGTCATCAGCCAGTGGCTGAGCTGGTTCATCAGTTCCAGCGCACCTTGCACGGTCGCGACCGGCTGCAGCGGATGGATGTCGGAAAAGCCCGGCAGGCGGGCCATTTTCTCGTTGAGGCGCGGATTGTGCTTCATCGTGCACGATCCCAAGGGATACATGCCGCTGTCGATCGAGTGGTTAAGACGCGACAGGCGCACATAGTGGCGCATCGCCTCCGGTTCGGTGAGGCCGGCGAGGTCGAGCTTGCTCTTGCGCCCGAACCCACCAAGCCTAGCCATGCCGATCTCGACTTCAGGCAGGTCGACGCCCGAGTGCTCCGTATCGCCGATCTCGAACAGCAGGGGTTCTTCCGGCAGCAAGGCCGATCCGGAGGCGGATGTGCCGAGCGAGCCGACGCCAGTGGGGCGGCCTTGGGTGTTCATGCTCATGCCAGTTCCTCCGTCAGGGCGGCGACAAGGGCCGAAATATCTGCATCCGTCGTGAGCTCGGTGGCCGCAAGAATGATCAGGTTTTCAACCGAACTGTCGCCCGGCTGCAGGCGGCTGGCAGGAACGCCGGCAAGAATGCCACGGTTAGCGAGCCGTTCGACGAGGCCGGAGGCCGGTTGGCTGACGCGAATGGTCATCTCGTTGAAGAAGGTTGCGTTGAGAACTTCGACGTCAGGAATGCCGGACAGCGCATCGGCCAGCTTGATGGCGTTGGCGTGGTTGAGGCGGGCGAGACGCGTGAACCCGGCTTCGCCCAGCAGGGCCATGTGGATGGAGAACGCCAGGGCGCAAAGCCCTGAATTCGTACAGATATTCGACGTGGCCTTTTCACGGCGAATGTGCTGTTCGCGGGTCGAAAGCGTCAGCACGAAGCCGCGGTTTCCGTCGGCATCGACCGTCTCGCCGCAGAGGCGACCCGGCATCTGGCGGATGAATTCCTTCTTCGTCGCCATGAGGCCCAGGTAGGGGCCACCGAAATTCAGTGCATTGCCAATGGATTGACCTTCGGCAACGACGATATCGGCGCCCAATGCACCGGGTGCTTCGAGAAGGCCGAGTGACACCACCTCGGTGATGACGACGATCAGCAGCGCACCTTGGGCATGGGCGGCGTCTGCAGCGGCCTGGAGGTCGCGCAAATGACCATAGAAATCAGGTGTTTGGATCACAATGCCGGCGGTGTCGCCGTCGATCTGGCCGAGAATGTCTCCCTGGCCTTCAGGCGATGGCGAGAGGCAAACCAGGTTGGCATCGTCCTTGAGATAGGCTTTCACCACGTCGCGATAGTGAGGGTGCAGCCCGCCGGAAAGGACGATTTTGTTCTTCTTTGTCAAGCGCCTAGCCATAAGCACCGCCTCGGCTGTGCCGGTCGAGCCGTCGTAGAGCGAGGCGTTGGCGACATCCATTCCGGTGATCTTGGCCACCTGCGTCTGGAACTCGAAGAGCATCTGCAATGTGCCCTGCGAAATCTCCGGCTGATACGGCGTATAGGCCGTAAGCCATTCAGATCGCTGGATTAAATGGTCCACCGTCGCCGGGATATGATGCCGGTATGCACCGGCGCCGACGAAGAACGGGCCGTCACCGGCCGCATGGTTCTTGCCGGCCAGAGCCCGCATATGGGCTTCGACCAGGAATTCCGGGCTATGTGCCGGTAAATCCAGCACAAAATTGTTGAGAGCGGACTTGGGCACGGCCGAAAACAGCGCGTCAATATCGGTCGCACCGATCACGCCAAGCATTTCCTGGCGTTCGTGGTCGGAATGGGGGAGGTATCGCATTGATTTACTTCGTCAAATCCGCATAGCCAGCGTCATCCAGCAAAGAATCGAGTTCTGCTGCATCTTTGATGGCGATTTTGAACATCCAGCCGCCGTTTTCTGCGTCGGAATTCACCGTTCCCGGGTCATTGGTTAGCGCATTGTTAACCTCAACCACCTCACCGGACACCGGCGCGTAGATCTCGGAAGCGGCCTTCACGCTTTCGACCACGGCGGCCTCGTCGCCCTTCTTGAGAACCTTGCCGACCGCAGGCAATTCGACGAAGACGATGTCGCCCAATTGCTCCTGCGCATAGTTGGTGATGCCGACGATGCCGGTCGAACCGTCGACGAGGATATATTCGTGATCGGGGGTGAACTTGATGCTCATGGCGGGGGCCTCAGGCTGACTTGCGGAAATAGCGGTGTGGGACGAAGGGCGTGGCGACGACCTCGGCGGTCTGGGCGCGATTGCGCACCGATACCTGGAGCCGGGTGCCGATGGCGGTGTGTTCCGGTGGCACGAAGCCGAGGGCTATGGCCTTGCCCAGGGACGGGGCGAAACCACCGCTCGTGACCACGCCAATGGTTTTGCCGTCGGCATCGAGGATCTCCGCGCCCTCGCGGGCCGGAGCGCCTTCGACGATGAGGCCGACGCGCTTGCGGGTGAGCTTGCCGTCGCGTTCGGCGAGGATGCGATCTGCCCCCCGGAAATCCGCAGCTTCGCGGCGGCGCTTGGACACGGCGAAGCCCAGGTCTGCCTCGATAGGCGAAACGGTTTCGTCGAGGTCGTGGCCATAAAGCGGCAGGCCCGCCTCGAGGCGCAGGCTGTCACGCGCGCCCAATCCGATCGGCTTGACCCGCGGGTCGGAAAGGAGCGCGTCCCAGAGGGCGACGGCATCGCCCCGATTGACGAGGATCTCGAAGCCGTCCTCGCCGGTATAGCCCGAACGGGCCACGAAGACCTTGTCCTGACCCCAAGAGAAGGCGCCGTAGTTCATGAAGCCCAGCGTGACGGCTTCGGGGATCAGCGCAGCAATGACATCGACCGCCTCGGGGCCCTGAAGCGCGAGAAGCGCATGGTCGCCATCGGCCCGCACAAGTCTCGCGCGGTCACCCGCGGCCGCTTCGATCAGAGCGAAGTCGTTGTCCTTGGTGCCGGCATTGACGACGATATAGAGCCCGCCCGGCGTGATCGGGGAGCGCGCGATCATGAGATCGTCGATCGTGCCGCCGCGCTCGTTGAGGAGCAGGGAATAGCGCACCTGGCCGGGCCTGAGGCCGGCGATGTCGCCGCAGATCAGCGGCTCGATGATGGCAGCGATTGCGGCATGGTCGGCATCGGCGTCACCGGTGGGGTTGGTGAGCATGAGAAAGCTCGGGCCCATGTGGCTGACATCGAAAAGACCGGCCTGTTCGCGCGTCCACTTGTGCTCGGCCATGATCCCGGTGGGATATTGCACGGGGAGGGCGTAGCCGCCGAACGGAACGATACGGCCACCGGCCGCGACATGGCGCTCGTAGAGCGGAGTATGCTTGAGATCTTCTGCTGCAGCTTCGGCCATTGGTTCTCTCTGGCTGGACGGCGACACGACAAGGCTCCGCCGCGTGGCGGAAAATGCGTGCCCCCTCTGTCCTTGCCCTGAGAGATTTCCCGGCTGAGCGCCGGTTGCTCCTTCGGAGAGGCCGTCAGGCCTGCTTTCCAGAGTGTTTGACCTGACTGCGGTCCGTTTGCCTGAGAGTTTCCGGGGCGGTTGCTCCTTCGGCGCTGGCGCGTGTGGCCAGTCTCTCCCGCAGTCGAGGGCACCATGGTGGAGATTCACCGGGAGGTCAATCAGGCTTTGATTTTGTCCCCGGTGCGCCGCGTTCCCGGAGCCGTTCTCGGGCGCAACCCGGCGGTGAGCCGGTGCAAACAAAAAAGGCGGGCATTGCTGCCCGCCTTGAATTCGAAACGACCGGATTGGTCTTAGTTCAGACGGCCGGCCACGTCGGCGATGGCAGCGTCGATGACCTTGCTACCATTGCGGTTCATCTCATCGGAGAGAACGGTACGGGCTGCCTCGATGGCAATATCGGCCGAACGGGCACGAACTTCGGCAATGGCCTGGGCTTCTGCCTGGGCGATCTTGTCCTCCACCGCAGCGGTGCGGCGCGTGACGAGGTCGGCCAGCGACGCCTGGGCCTCGGCGGTGAGGCGCTCGGCCTCTTCCTTGGCGGCGGCGACAATGCCTTCGGCTTCGCGCTCGGCAGCGACGCGCTTCTGTTCGTACTCGACGAGCAGGGCGGCGGCTTCCGTACGCAGGCGCTTTGCTTCCGCGATATCGGTTTCAATCTGCTTGATCTTGCCATCAAGCATCTTGCCGATAATGCCGGGAACACCGATGGCGACGATCAGGACCACGAAGATGACGAGGCCCAGCATCGCAAAGAAGCTGTTATCCAACCATTCTGGCATGGCGCTTACCCCTTAACCTTGGCCACGGCAGCGCGGACGCTATCGGGCGACACTTCACCGACGAGCTGGCTGACAACGGCCTGGGCCGTTTCGGCAGCGATCTCGTCGACATGGGTGAGGGCCTGTGCCTTGGTCGCCGCGATGCGGGCTTCCGCAGCGCTGACCTTGGCCGACAGATCGGTTTCGGCGGCAGACCGCTTGGCCGACAGATCGGCCTGGATGGCCTCACGGGTCTGGTTGGCAATGCCCTGTGCCTTGGCCTTGGCTTCCGCCAGGGCCTTTTCGTAGGCAGCGATGGCAGCGTCGGTCTTCTGGCGGTCCGCATCGGCAGCGGCCAGATCGGTATCGATCAGCAGCTTGCGGTTTTCCAGAATGCCGCCGATGCGGGGCAGGGCCAGCTTGCTCATCAGCAGGTAGAGCGCGCCAAAGCTAATGGCGAGCCACAGGAGCTGACTGGGGAAAGTGGCAGGGTCGAAGGGCGGAAACACGTCCGAATGGCCGGCATCACCGTGCGCTTCGGTCGTGGCATGCGTGTCCACGGTCGGATCTTCATGACCCGTGGCACCCGGAACAGGCTCACCGTGCTCGGTGGCCATTTCGGTATGCGTATCCGCTTCTTGGGCGTGAGCTTGCGTTACCATCAGGTCGAGGTTCCGTTAAATCCGGTCAACCGGCCGACGGCCGGAGAAGGGCTGCAGCCGAAACAGATGTCCGGCTGCGGCAATTCTGTATGGTCGCGAATTAGGCGACGAACAGCAGGATCAGGGCAACCAGGAACGAGAAGATGCCCAGAGCTTCGGTCACGGCGAAACCGAAAATCAGGTTACCGAACTGGCTCGGAGCAGCCGACGGGTTGCGCAGGGCACCCGACAGGAAGTTGCCGAAGATGTTGGCCACGCCGAGGGCGGCACCAGCCATACCGAAGGTTGCAATACCGGCGCCGATGAACTTTGCGGCTTCAGCTTCCATTTTAATATCCTTTCAAGCGACTTTGGGGTCCGGCGGGTCATCCGCCGAAATTGGTGGTTAGTGGGACGGATGGATCGCGTCGTTGAGATACATGCAGGTCAGGACCGCGAAGACGTAGGCCTGAACTGAACCGACGAGAAACTCGAGACCGGTGATGGCGACAGCCATGATCATCGGCAGAATGGCGGCGAACCAGCCAAGGGCACCCAGGGCACCGATCATCATCACGGCAAAGCCGGTGAACACCTTGAGGGTAATGTGGCCGGCAAGAATGTTGCCGAACAAACGGACGGACAGGCTGATCGGGCGCGAGAGGAAGGAGATGACCTCGATCGGCGTCACGATGGGAAGGATGTAGCCCGGCACACCGGCAGGAACGAAGAGCTTGAGGAACTTCGGGCCGTTCTTGATGAAGCCGTAGAGAATGACGGTGAGGAACACCATCATGGAGAGGGCGAAGGTGACGATGATGTGGCTGGTGACGGTGAAGAAATACGGCACCATGCCGAACATGTTGGCCACGAAGATGAAGGTGAAGAGCGAGAACACCAGGGGCATGAACTTCATGCCTTCCTTGCCCGCCGAGCTTCGGACCATTCCCGCGACGAACTCGTATAAGAGCTCCGCCGTCAGTTGCAGCCGGTTCGGGATCACGCGCTTGCCCGACGTTGCCCAGAGCAGGAAGACCGTCGTGACTGCCACGGTCAGCACCATGAACAGTGCCGAATTGGTGAAGGCGAAGGTCGTGCCCGACCCTTCGGTGCCGTCGCCGCCAACGGTGAACAGCTTGAAGATGTCATAGATGACAAACTGGTGGATCGGGTCAGTACCGGCCATGGAGCCCTCTAAGCGTCATCATTATTCACCCCGCTCTTCGTCTTCCGCGTCGGGCCCGAGATCGGACCCCGGCGGGGGAGGCGAGGCGGCATTCATTTCCGCCACCACTCGGATGACGTTCAGGATTCCAGCGGCGAAGCCCATCAAGAGAAGGATGAGCAGGCCCCAGGGGCTGGTTCCCAGGCCAAGGTCTATAAGGTAGCCGAGACCGGCACCTACCAGGACCGCGGCGATGAACTCGGTGCCGATGCGCATGCCGCGCGCCAGACCACTCATCTCCGGGGAAGCATCTCGGGCGGATCTGTTGTCCTCCCGCTCGCGCTCCCGCTTGGCAGAGGCGATACGCGATGCAAGATCACGCGTCACCCCTTGAGCGCCTTTTGGCTGGCTGTGGTCGTCTTGCGAATTGCTCATCCGCTGCTCCCTTTGGCCGGCCTTTCCCCGTTTCAAGGGGCGCCCTTTTAAGTCGCGCGCAACATAGTGGTGGCCCCATTTGGTGTCAAGGCGCGCAGTTTAGCCTTAAGTGCTTGTGCAATAAGCTCTATTCGGGTTTCAGTGGGGGTGCGGCATGCTGTCCACTCCACGATTTTGGCGGAGTCAGGGCAGGGGCCGGGGATTCTCCGTGCGCAAGCCCCGTCGCGACTGCAACTACAAGCGCCTCGGGAACGGCGCGACAAGGCGACGTGTTGTGTCGGCATGCGGTTTGGGGCAAGCCATTGGCGATCAATCAATCAACGAGGCAAGCAAAGCATGAATGAGGCCGAAGTCGACCGTCTTGTCGGTGAGTTGCTGGCGACAGGCGAGATGAACGAGGACACGGTAGCCGACCTGGAGCGGATCCTGGCCGAGGCCAAGGCCGGGCAGTCCTATCCCGATGACATCGACTATCTGCGCGCTCTGCATGCCCGCATCCTCTCGAGCGATCAAGCCGAGCCGGAAGCCACGACGCCGGTGGCAGACGATGCCGCGCAGCTGCGCCAGGAAATCAGCCGGCTTCAGGCCGAACTGGCAGATGCCCGCCAGACCATCGCCGAACTGGAAACGCGGCTGGCCTCGGGGGTGTGAGAGGGTTCGTCGACCTTGCTCATCGTCTATACCTGACCTGATCGGGCGGTCCACGCGTCAGCGAACTGGATTGCCCGGTCGAGCCGGGGCAATGGCGAAAGCGCGGAGGAACCGCGTCCCTAGCCCGCCTCGCGGAAGCTCTCGGCCGTCGTCAGGTCCACCGATACCAGCTGGCTGACGCCGCGCTCGGCCATGGTGACGCCGAACAGGCGATCGACCCGGCTCATGGTGATCGGATTGTGCGTGATGACCATGAAGCGCGTATTGGTGCGCTGGCGCATGCTGTCGAGCAGGTTGCAGAAGCGTTCGACATTGGCGTCGTCGAGCGGCGCATCGACCTCGTCGAGCACGCAGATCGGCGCGGGATTGGTGAGGAACACCGCAAAGATCAGCGACATGGCGGTGAGTGCCTGTTCGCCGCCTGACAGCAGGGTCATGGTCTGCGGTTTCTTGCCCGGCGGGCGGGCGATGATCTCGAGCCCGGCTTCAAGCGGATCGTCGCTCTCAACGAATGTCAGTTCGGCGGTGCCACCGCCGAACAGCGTGGTGAACAGCTCCTGGAAATGGGCGTTGACCTTGCCGAAGGCTTCGTTGAGCCGGGCGCGTCCCTCGCGATTGAGCGAGGCGATGCCCGCGCGCAGCTTGGCGATGGCTTCGATGATGTCGTCGCGATCGCGCACCATGGTGTCCAGCTTTTCCTGGACCTCGGCGGCTTCCTTCTCGGCGGAGAGATTGACCCCGCCCAGGCGCTCGCGTTCGGACTTTAGGCGCTCGAGCTTCTGTTCCATCGCCTGCTCGGCGGGCAGCGCTTCCTCGGCGCGGATGCCGGACGCTTCGAGGGTGCGATGGGCGTGGATGCCCAGCGATTCCTCGGTTTGCCGTTCGATCTGCTGACGCTGGGCAATGCTGCCCTTGAGCCGCTCCTCGATGCGGGTGAGCTCGATGCGGACACTGTTGAGAGCGTCGCCGGCGCCCTTGAGGGCCCGATCCGCGTCGCGCCAGGCGCTCTGGGCGGACTGCAGGTGATCGCCGGCCTGCTGATGCTCGACCTTGGCGGTCGCGATCTGGTGGTCGAGCTGGGCCTTGCGGCCGGCAAAACCGTCGGGCGCCTCGGCGATGCCGGCGAGCTGGGCCTCGACATCAGCCATGCGCTGGTCGAGCGTCGCCAGCTGCCCCTGCGCGCCGTCGCGACGCCGTTGCCAGGAGGCGCTGTCGCGGCCGAGCTGGTCGAGACGTGCGGTTCGCATGCGGGCCGCCGTTTCGATAGTGCCCAGTCTGAGGCGCGCCTGGTCGGCCTTGTCGCGCAGTTCTGCGAGGCCCTGCCGGGCCCGGTCGGCCGCGGCGGCGAGCTGGGTTTCGTCGTCCTTGTCGGTGATGCGGGCGGACACCTCGGCCAGCATGGCTTCGGCTTCCACAAGGCTGGCGGCCAGGCGAGCCTGCGCCTCGTCCAGCGTCAGACGACGGGTATTGAGATCGCCCATGGCGCGTTGCGCGGCGTCGAGCTCGGTCTGTGCGGTGCCGATCGCGTGCTGCGCCCGGCGCCACAGTTCGCGCGTGGTGCGTTCGTGCTCGCGGGCGGTGTCGAGGGCCGCCGAACGCGCCTCGACGTCACGCCTCCAGGCATTGCGCTCGCCCTTGGCGCGCAGGATTTCCTCGTCGAGTTCGGCAAGGCGATTGCGTTGCGCGAGGCGCTGGGCCGCAGCGCTCGGTGCATCCGCGGCGGCCACGAACCCATCCCAGCGCCAGAGGGCACCGTCCGCTGTCACGAGGCGCTGGCCGGGCTTCAGGGCCTTCATCAGCGCCGGACCGTCGACCGCATCCACGAGCCCGATCTGGTCGAGGCGGCGCTTCAGCAGCGGCGTGCCGGTGACATGGCGGCTGAGCGGTTCGGCCCCCTGGGGCAGGGCGGGGTCGTCGTACCCGTCGATGGCCACCGACCAGTGCATGGGGGCGCCCGCATCAGAGGAGGCCTCGAGATCGTCGCCCAGGGCCGCGCCGAGCGCCGTCTCGTAGCCCGGCTCGACGGTGAGCTCATCCACGACAGCAGGCCAGAGGCTGGCCCCGACATTGAGCATCTTGTCCAGGGTCGAGGCCTCGGCCTCGAGGCGGGTCACGAGCGCATCGAGTTCGCCAAGGCGCGGGCGCGCGGTGTCGAGATGGGCCTGGGCGGAGCGGGCGCTTTCTTCGGCAGCCAGCGCTGCGACCTCAGCGGTGGCGGCAGCAGACTGGGCTGTTTCGAGGGCCGTGCGCCGGGATGCGAGGGTTTCGTCGGCATCGAGGGCCGCGATGACGCGCGTGCGTTCGGCGTCGACCTCGGCCAGTTGCTGGGCAAGGCGCGCGCGGCGGGACTGCGCATCGGCAAGGTTGCGCTCGGCCTGGGCGCGCTGCGCGCGAACCTGCGCAAGGGCGTCGGCAGCCCGGCGGGCCTGTTCGTCTGCTGCGGCCACGGCTGCGCGGGCCGCTTCGGCTTCGGCGCGCGCAGCATCGAATTGCGCCTGCGACGCCTGCTGTTCACCCGCCAGCTGGGACTGCTCGATCTGGTAGGTGGCCAGCGTCGCGTCGGCCTCGCCAACCAGATCGCGCTCGCGCGAGCCGTCGGCAGCGATCTGGCGGAGGCGATCTTCGAGCTCGCCGCGGCGCTGGCTGATGCGGCGGGCTTCGTCGGCCAGCTGTTCGGCAAGGATCGTGTAGCGCTGCAGCACCGCGCCGGTCACGGCCTCGCGTTCGCGCAGCGGGTTGAGGGCGGCTTCGGCGGTTTCGAGTGCCTTCTGCGCGGCCAGCTCGGTATGGGTCGCGTCGGCCAGTTGCCGGATGAGGACGGCCTGCGCCGCCTCGTTTTCCTTCTCGGCGACGCGCGCGGCAACCCAGCGGATATGAAAAAGCGTCGCCTCGGCGCGACGGATGTCGCCGGACAGGCCACGGTAGCGGATGGCAAGGCGCGCCTGACGCTTGAGGGTTTCGAGCTGGCTTTCGACCTGGGCGATGACGTCGTCGACGCGTTCGAGATTGCCTTCGGCAGCGCGCAGCCGCAGTTCGGCCTCGTGGCGGCGAGAGTGGAGACCCGAAATGCCCGCGGCTTCTTCGAGGAGGGCCCTGCGCGCGGTCGGCTTGGCGGCGATCAGTTCACCGATCTGCCCCTGGCGCACCATGGCCGGGGAATGCGCCCCGGTGGAGGCATCGGCGAACAGCAGCTGCACGTCGCGGGCGCGCACTTCCTTGCCGTTGACGCGGTAGACCGAACCTGCCTCGCGCTCGATGCGGCGCGTGACTTCCAGCACATCGGCCGTATTGAGGGCGGCAGGCGCGGTGCGATCGGAATTGTCGAGGACGAGGGTGACTTCGGCGGTATTGCGCGCCGGGCGGTTGCCGGAGCCCGAGAAGATGACGTCGTCCATGCCGGAGGCGCGCATCGCCTTGTACGAGCTTTCGCCCATGACCCAGCGCATGGCCTCGACCAGATTGGACTTGCCGCAGCCATTGGGCCCGACAATGCCGGTGAGGCCGGGCTCCATGACGAGCACGGTCTCATCGGAAAAGGATTTGAAGCCGTGAAGCTTGAGGCGGGAGAACTTCATGAGTTCCCCCACCGCAGATCGGCGTTAGTTGGCAGGCGAGACTTCGTTGGCCGGAGCCATGCTGTCGACCGGGCTGGTCGCATCGTTTGCCGGAGCCATCGCGTCGGCGGCAGGAGCCGCGGCCGGAGCAGTCGACGAAGGCGCGGTGGGAACGAAATCGGCAGGAACGAGCGGATCGATGGCAGCGGCGAGCTGCTCGAAATCGTAACCGGTCGTGATCTTGTTGCCGTTGACATAGAAGCTCGGCGTTCCCGTCACCCCGAAGTCATCCATGGCCTGGGTGCGCACCGCTTCCATAGCCTGGAGCAGCTCCTGATTCGTCAAGGCAGCGTTGAAGCTTTCCTGGGTAAAGCCGAGCTGCTGGGCGATGGCGAGGATTTGCGTGCCCGGCGCCGACATCCAGTTGTTCTGGGTCGAGAAGTAGGTGGAGAGCACTTCTTCGTAGCGTTCCGGACCGGCAGCCTCGGCCAGCATGAAGATGGCGGCGTCGACTTCGTTGCGCAGGAACGGGCGCACGATGAACTTGACCTTGCCGGTTTCGATATAATCCGCCTTGAGCTGCGGATAGACCGTGGTGTGGAAGGCCGCGCAGTGCGGGCAGGTCGGCGATGCGTATTCGATCAGCGTGACCGGCGCATCCATGCTGCCCTCGACCTTGTCGACCATGCCATCGACAAGCGGCATGACCGGCTGGTCGGGCTGGGCCGTCGCCGCGAAAACCGGCGTTGGCGCAAGCAGGAACGAGCCTCCGCCCACTGTGGCTACGGCGACAGCGGCTCCGGCGATGATGAAGTTTCTGCGGTTCGTGGTCAATTTGGTCTCCTGGACGCTTTCGACGGCGACACTACACATGGGCTTGTGGCGAGCAAGTGCCCTTCGGGTTCACTTGGAGGTGAACAGTCTATTTCGCCTTTTGGGACGATCTGCGCGAGAGCGCCAGCCCGAGGGCATGCAACGCTTCCCGCAGATCATCGTCCTCGACCTTTTCGGTCGCTTTGCCGACCTTCGCGAGTTCGCTCTGGCTCGGTTGATACGGCTTCTGCACCCTTCGACCTGAACTGGGCGTGAATGGCTCCGCCGACAAACGGACATCATTGATCAGAATGTAGCCGAAATACCGGTTCACCGCTGCGGCAATCGCAGGAGCCTCGTGCTGGGCGAAGAGGGCCTGTCCCGGCGCGCAGCGAAGGTACAGCGTTGCCCCTTCGGCGCTGCGTTCGGAGCGTGGCCAAGTCAGCTTGTCGGGCAGGGTGGTGTCGTCGAACGGCTTGGGTGCGATCAGCCGCCAGTGGGTGATGATGTCCCGACCCGCAAAGCCGCGCTTCCTCAGCACCGGATCGAGCGCGCCACTCAGCGCATCCGCCACGGACAGCGTCTTGTTGCGGCGTTTCGGTTGGGGCAGGTCGTCTTTTGCCATAGCGGTGGAGTACTCCCGGCATGGTCGGGGGGCAAGGGGGCGAGGGCAGGGTTCGCCACCCTCCCCATTGAGAGGAGAGTAGCGTCGCTAGACCCGGCAGGGTCGTAGCAGAGCCAGGGAGGGGCGCTGCTTTCACGCAAGAACCGTCCATTCCCATACCCCCAACACCCCCACCTAACCTCCCCCTGCAGAAGGGGGAGGGACCCATCCAGACTGTCGCGAGAGCGGTGAAGGTCGCAGCTCTTCCCCTCCACCTGTTTCAGGGGGAGGCCGGGTGGGGTGCCACTTGTCGCTTATGGGAAGAAGACGCTATCCCTCGGCCATGTCCCTCTCCCACCCGCATCCAATAGATTCGCCCGCAGTGCTCGCGTGGTACGACCGCCATGCCCGCGACCTGCCGTGGCGGGTGTCGCCGCAGGACCGGCGCGATGGTGTTCGGCCCGACCCTTACCGCGTCTGGCTGAGCGAAGTGATGCTGCAACAAACCACCGTTGCCGCGGTGAAGGCCTACTTCCTGCGCTTCACCAGCCTGTGGCCAACGGTAGCGAACCTGGCTGCCGCGCCGCTCGATGCGGTGCTGCGCGAATGGGCGGGCCTGGGTTACTACGCGCGGGCCCGAAATCTGCATGCGTGCGCACAAGCGGTGGTCGGCGACCACGGCGGCGTGTTTCCCGATACCGCGGCGGGCCTCCAGACCCTGCCGGGTATCGGCGCCTATACCAGCGCGGCCATTGCTGCGATCTGTTTTGACGAGCGCGTCGCGGTGCTCGATGGCAATCTCGATCGCGTGCTGGCGCGCTACTACGCGCTCGACGTTCCCGTGCGCGAGGCCAAGGACGAATTGCGCGGCGCGCTGCAACTGGCTGTGCCCGTGAGGGCCGGGGATTTTGCCCAGGCCATGATGGATCTGGGCGCCACGATCTGTGCGCCAAGGGCAGCGATGTGCCTCGTCTGCCCGCTGCATGATGGCTGCGAGGCCAGGGCCGAAGGCGAGCCGACGCGCTATCCGATCAAGCCGGTCAAGGCCGAACGGCCCGTGCGCCGGGGACATGCCTTCGTCATGCGCGACGCATCGGGCGACGTTTATCTTCAAAGCCGTCCGGCCAAGGGCCTGCTGGCGGGAATGACCGAAGTGCCGACATCGGATTGGACGGCAGAGCCGGGGGAGCCGGATTTCCCAGTGACAGCCGCGTGGCAACGTCACGGCGAGGTCGTGCACATCTTCACCCATTTCCGCCTGGAGCTGGAGGTGTGGTCGGCAGTGGTGCCGCCGGACGGGCTCGTCAACGGATGGTGGTCTTCACCCGACGCGCTCGCGGGCGAGGCCCTGCCGACATTGTTCCGCAAGGTGCTCAATCTGGCCGGGCTGGACCAGGCCTGACGTTCAATAGACGAAGGTGCAGATGACTTCGACGACCTGCTCATCGGTGGCGAGAGACGCCTGATAGGCGAAGAGCTCTTCGTTGTAGAGGCCCATGAGGTAAAACGAACCCGGCGCAATGTGCTCGGAAAACTCGTTGCCGAAAATGACCTGTCCTGCGCCCAGGATCTGCAGGGGAACCGTTTCCTCGACCGTAGCCGTGTCCGGGTCAAGCCAGCCATAGCTGGGGCCGCTGCCGACGCGAAGTGTGCCGTGATAGGTGTCCGGTCCGTCCATGTCCGACAGGCATTCGAAATCGCCTTCGGCAAAAAAGCTGTCCTGGGCGAAAACCATCGTGGTCGACAGGAGAAGTATGGCGAGCGACAGGCGGATCATCTTGGCCTCCTGCGCATATACTGCCCGCAAATAAGTATGGCGGCTAGTGGTCCGACCTGGTCTCGTGTGCCTGGAGCAGCCGGTATCGAATGCCGACCTTGATGTGATGTGCATGAGCGGGGGGTGCAGACAAACAAAAAGGCCGCCGGGGCAAACCGGCGGCCAGTTTTAGAGCCTGAAGAATGATTGGAGGTCAGGATCAGGCAGAAAGCAAATCAAGTTTTGAACGAATGTCGGCGCGAAGCGTGTCGATCGGCTCCATTCGTCCAGATTGTTCGTGGTGCCAGAAGGTCCACCCGTTGCATGACTCGGAACCCTGAACCAATGCGCCGACCTTGTGGATCGACCCCTGGTGTGGACCCGAGACGAGCGAGCCGTCTGCACGAACCATGGCAGAGTAACGTTTCGTTAAGTCGAAGAGTTGCGTGCCGACTTCAAGAAGCCCCTGCTCGACCAGCGAGCCGAACGGAATGCGGGCTTCCTTGCGCTTGGGTGTGACCGACTGCAGGGCTTCGAAGACCCCGGGGCGGATGGTGGCGATCCGCTGGCGGGCGCCGGCGATGTAGGTGGCCTCGCGCTCGATGCCGATGAAGTGGCGACCGAGCTTGCGGGCCACGGCGCCGGTCGTGCCGGTGCCGAAGAACGGATCGAGCACGATGTCGCCGGGCTTGGTCGTGGCATTGAGAATGCGGAACAGCAGGGCTTCAGGCTTCTGCGTGGGATGGAGCTTGCCCTCATCCTCGCCCTTGAGCCTTTCCGTGCCGGTGCAGATGGGGAACAGCCAGTCGCTGCGCATCTGCGTGTCGTCATTGGCCAGCTTCATGGCTTCATAATTGAAGGTGACGCGGCTTTTCTGCGACTTGGCGGCCCAGATCAGCGTTTCATGGGCATTGGTGAACCGTGTGCCGCGAAAATTCGGCATGGGGTTCGCCTTGCGCCAGATGACGTCGTTGAGCATCCAGAACCCCAGGTCCTGGAGCGCTGTGCCGACGCGGAAAATATTGTGGTAGGAGCCGATGACCCACATGGCGCCATCGGGCTTGAGCAGACGACGCGCTGCCGTCATCCACGCCTTGGTGAAGGCGTCGTAATGGGCAAAGCTGTCGAACTTGTCCCAATCGTCATCGACCGCATCGACCTTGGATTGGTCGGGACGCGTGAGACCCTGTTCCAGCTGCAGATTATACGGTGGATCTGCGAAAATGAGATCGATGGAGCCGGCCGGCAAACTATTCATATGGTCGATGCAATCGCCCACAAGGATAGTATCGATCGGAAGGCGCGTGGCCTCCCTTTCCGCATCGGCCTGACGGGCCGTACGCGCGGTACGCAACATGCACTTAACCCTAACGCAGTACTAACAAGACCGTTATAGAGCGTTGAGGTTAATGGAGCGTTCGCAAGGGGTTAGCGAGGGGTTAATCAACCATCGCGACAACTGTCCGGCGCACAAGCAGTGCGGCGACCGGCGCAAATTCCTCGCGGTGGTGGCGGCACGGACCATGCAGATCGAGCGCCGCGAGGTGGGCCGCCGTCGAATAGCCCTTGTGTCCGGAAAAACCGAAATGCGGGGCGTCGCAATCCATGATGGCGCACATGCGGTCGCGCATCACCTTGGCGACGATGGAAGCCGCCGCGATCGAAACGCTGCGTCCATCGCCACCGATGAGCGCGAGCCCCGGGCAGGGCAGGCCCGGCGGCACGTCGCGGCCATCGACCAGAACCCGATCCACCGGGCGGGGCAGGGCCCGAACGGCGCGCGCCATGGCTGCCAGCGTCGCGCCGCGGATATTGAGGGCAACAATTTCGCTGGGCGGCGCGGAGACGACTGCGACTTCGGCGCTGGCCATGATCGCCTCGAACAGTTCCTCGCGGCGCTCGGCGGTGAGCTTCTTGGAATCGTTGAGGCCGGCGGGGATATTGTCGGGGTCGAGGCGGACCGCGGAGACGACGACCGGGCCGGCGAGGGGGCCGCGTCCCGCTTCGTCGACCCCGGCGACCAGCCGGGCGCCGCGCGCCAGCAGCATTTCCTCGTGGCTGAAGTCCGGGAAGCCGGCTTCGGGGGAGAAGAGCTCTGCGGTCGGTGCGGGCTTGGGCTTGCGTGCCATGATCAATCCTTGGGCCGCAGGGCCGTTTCCAATGCGGCCTCGTCGGTGACGAACAGATGGTGGCCGATGCGGTTGGTCTCGCCCACGAAGTCGCGCAGGGCTTTGCTGGCCGTCATGTGAGCCGAGATATCGCCAATGATGGCGAGGCGCATCTGATAATTCTGCAGCTTCTGGAAAAAGTGACCAGCCTGTCGCGTCGAAAGATCGAAGAAGCCGGGCGCGAACCTGGTCGCTGACACGGCGATCATGTCGGCGCCGGTCCCGTAGGTGGCGCCGATGAGGTCGAGAGCGTCCTGTTCGCTGGCAAGGGCCGGGCCCTCGCCTTCGACAAAAAACACCGTGGTGTCGTTGAAGGATCTCGTGCTCATGACAATCTCCATGCGCATGATCGCCCGCAAGACCGATTTCGGGACAACCCGCCGCCACTTTTGCGGCTCATGGTGCTCCTGATACAAGAGTCTGGCCGGGGGGCAAAGGCGAGAGAGACTTCCATGCGCTTGGCAACCGGCCTCTGGGCCCTCGTGCTGTTGACTGCCCCCGCTGCGGCGGAGCCCTTCCATCACCCGTTCGGCGAATGGCGCGAATACCATCGCGACTGGCTGGCCGCCTGTCCGGATGTCATCAACGAGGACGCCACCGATTTCTATGGCTATTCGTGTTTTGCCAGCACCGGTAGCCAGGAGCTCAACGATGCCAATCTGCCGGCCTACAAGCTGACCCTCATCCGCAATCGGCTGGACGGCGATCTCGACCTCGCCATCACCGTGGCGCCTGCGACAGGCGAATACGATCCCGCGCGGCCGATGACATTGCACTTCGGCGGAACGGCGCCGCTGCAACTGGTGTTGGGCCAGGGCATCGAAACCCGGCACAACACCACCAACCAGTTCTTCATTTCCGATCCGGACCGCCTCGCCTCGGTGATCGAGACGATGAAGGAGCGGAACGCGGTCAGCCTTAGCGTACCGCTCAAGGGCGTCGAGAGGCCGGTGGAGACGCGCCTGTCGCTGCGCGGCGTTCTGGCGTCGCTCGACTTCATGAGCGCCTATGCGCGCAAAGTGACGCAGTACTAGTCCGGTCATTGACGCGGAAACGGGTTTGGTGTGGTTTTCCGGCCCCATCAGACGGAATTCACCATGCCCCTCAAGCCCGGCGCCGCCCTGCTGTTCGACATCGACGGCACCCTGGTGGAAAGCGACCCGCTGCATCTCGAAGCCTTCAACATCGCCTTCGCGCCCTACGGGCACACATTCGACCGGGACCGGTTCGGCAGGGAATTGCAGGGCCTGGCCAATGCCGCCATCGGCGCCCGCTTTTTCCCCGCCGAGACGCCGGAGCGGCAGTGGGAGATCATGATGGGCAAGGAGGCGAAGTTCCGCGAGCTGGCCGCCAAGGGAATCGAGCCGGTTGCGGGGCTGATGGGCCTCCTGGACTGGGCCGATGCGCACGACGTGCCCATGGTGGCGGTGACCAATGCACCGCGGCCCAATGCCGATCTGCTGATCGACGCCATCGGCATCCGCGCCCGTTTCCGGCATGTGGTGATCGGTGATGAACTGGCGCATGGCAAGCCGCATCCCTTGCCCTATCTCGAAGGCCTGCGGCTCCTCGGCGCCGATGCGGCCCATAGCGTGGCCTTCGAGGACTCGCGCACCGGCATCGCCTCGGCGACGGGCGCCGGGATCGCGACGGTCGGTCTGGCGACCGGGTTGAAACCCGAGCAACTGGTGGAGGCCGGCGCGGTGCTGGCGGCCCATGATTACACAGGGGCGGACCTGCTGGAATTCGTCGAACGGCGGTTGTTCGGTTGAGGAGCAACCTCTACGCAACCTCCCCCTGAGACGGGGAGGTCAGGTGGGGGCGCTGCGCTCGATTCCATGTATTGCCCACCGGCTTGTCCGGGTGACGGCTAAAACAGGCTCATCTGCGGGCTATCGACCTTGGGCGCGATGAACAGATCATTGCGCAGCGGCGGCAGCTTGGCGTCGAGCCCATATCGCTCCCGCGCCTTTTCGAAGCGCTGGCGAAGAAGCGTGGCATAGGGGCCCTCGCCGGTCATGCGAACGCCCCAGCGCGAGTCATAGTCCTTGCCGCCGCGCGTATCGCGGACGAGCGAAAGGACATGGCGGACCCGATCGGGGAAATGGCGCAGCAGCCATTCGCGGAACACGTCCCGCACTTCGCCCGGAAGCCGCAGCAGGATCATCGAGGCGCTGACCGCACCCTGGGCCTTACCGGCATCGAGAATGCGTTCAAGCTCCATGTCGTTGATCGCCGGGATCATGGGCGAGGCGAAGATGGCCGTGGGCACGCCGGCCTCGCTGAGCAGGCGTATGGCCTCAAGCCGACGGGCCGGCGAAGATGCGCGCGGTTCCATCTTGCGGCTGAGCTTGTGATCCATCGAGGTGACCGAAATGGCCACCTTCACCAGGTTGAGCCTGGCCAGCTCCGTGAGGATGTCGAGATCGCGAATGATCAGCGCTGACTTAGTGGTGATCATCACGGGATGCCGGGTTTCGAGCATGACCTCGAGAATGCCCCGCGTGAGCTTGTGGCTGCGTTCTGCCGGCTGGTAGGGATCTGTATTGGTGCCCATGGCGATGGGCTTGGGGCGGTAGTTTTTCGCGGACAGCTCGGCGCGCAAGGCCTCGACGGCATTGGCCTTGACGTAGATGTCGCGCTCGAAATCGATGCCAGCGGAATGACCGAGATAGGCGTGGGTCGGACGGGCAAAGCAATAGGAACAGCCGTGCTCGCAGCCCCTGTAGGCGTTGATCGAGCGCTCGAAGCCGATATCGGGGCTATCATTGGTGGTAATAATGGTCTTGGCGCGTTCGACATGTTCGACCGTTTCGAATACCGGCATCGGTTCGACCACGCCCCAGCCATCGTCGAAGCTGTCGCGCTGGTGCGGCTCAAACCTGCCCGTGCGGTTGCTCTGCGCGCCGCGACCGCGAATACGGTCTGGTTGCATGAGTTCGCGCCGTGCCAGATCCGCATCGCGGCTCTTGCTCAAGCGTTCGAGGGCTTCGAAAGAGGGGGCCTGATATGCGGCCATGATCCTGTCTCCTGGCTGGACGGCCGATGGAATCGACATCCATCCGACGCATCCCAACGCTAGCAGCTTGATGAGAACAGAACAAGAACATGATTGCGGCCATATTGGCCGCCGGATCAGATATCGGCATGACGGGCATGCATTACAAGCCTTTACCGCGGGGCCTTCCAGGCGTAGAGAACCGCTCCCGTCGGCCCTGTCAGCCAGCGCGAGCCAGCTCGCGATTTTTTGCGTTCGGAAGGCCTCTTCGCTCCCGAACAGCGCATTCCTGACAGTCGCTGTCGCAGAATTTTATGATTGATCTGTCGAAATTCATGCGGCGGCCCCGTCGCATGGTGGAAACGATAATCTCGAAAGGGACACGAGATGACACTCGACGCCACTATGGATGCAGCGACGCCCGACGTCGCCGCGCATCATCCCGACAATGCCGCCCGCAATCGGCTGGTCATTGCCATTCTCCTGGTCTCGACCTTCGTGGTGTTTCTCAATGAAACCATCATGAGCGTGGCCATCCCCCATCTCATGACCGACCTGGGTGTCGAAGCAAGCGCGGCACAGTGGCTGACCACGGGGTTCCTCCTGACCATGGCGGTCGTGATCCCGATCACCGGCTTCCTGCTGCAGCGGCTCAACACGCGCCCGATCTTCCTGCTCGCGATCTCGGTTTTCTCGTTCGGCACGCTGATCTGCGCCGTGTCGCCCGGGCTCGAACTCCTGATTGGCGGTCGCGTGATCCAGGCCATTGGTACGGCGATCATGATTCCGTTGCTGATGACCACGGTCATGACCCTCGTGCCGCCCGAGGCGCGCGGCAAGACCATGGGCAACATCTCCATCGTCATGTCCGTCGCTCCGGCCATCGGACCGACCATCGGTGGGTTCATCCTGGCCCATTTCGACTGGCGGTTCATGTTCTACTTCACCCTGCCCATCGCGCTCGGCGCGCTTGTGCTCGGCGCCACCCGCATTCGCAACGTCTCGACGCCCCGATACGCACCGCTTGATTACCTGTCGGTCGTGCTCTCGGCCCTGGCATTCGGTGGTCTGGTCTATGGTCTCTCGAGCTTTGGCGAAAGCTTTGCGCATACCGGTGAACCCTCGGCCATTCCCCTGTGGGCGCCGATCGCCGTCGGCGTCGTCGCGATGGGCCTGTTCGTCTGGCGGCAGCTGGGCTTGCAGCGCGAAAACAAGGCGCTGCTCGACCTGCGCGTCTTCCAGTCGCGCAACTACACGGTATCGGTCAGCCTGATGCTGATCGCCATGATGGCCTTGTTCGGTACGGTTATCCTGCTGCCGATCTACACGCAGCGCGTAGTCGGTCTCGATACCTTGCAGACCGGTCTGCTGCTGCTGCCCGGCGGCCTGATCATGGGTCTCATGGGGCCGTTCGTCGGACGGCTGTTCGACCGGGTCGGTCCGACCATGCTGGCCGTGCCCGGCACCATCCTGGTTTCCGCCGTGCTCTGGGCACTTACGCTGGTGGGCCAGGACACCTCGCCCTGGGCACTCCTGGCCGGGCACGTCGTGCTGAGCATCGGCCTCGCGCTGATCTTCACGCCCGTCTTCACCTCGTCCATGGGGTCGGTGCGGATGGAGCTCTATTCGCACGCCTCGGCGGTGCTTGGCTCGATCCAGCAGCTGGCCGGTGCCGCGGGCATCGCGCTCTTCATCGCGCTGATGACCATCCGGACGGCGGCGCTGACCGCTGAAGGGGTGGACCCGGTCGAGGCGCTGGCGAGTGGCATCCGCGCCGCCTTCCTGGTCGGAGCGATCATCTCGCTCTTTGCCATCGTCGCGGCGGTCTTCATCCGCAAGCCCGAGGGCGGCATGCCGGGACACGGCGGCGGACACTGAATGCACAAACGGCGCCTACGGGCGCCGTTTTCTTATCGTTCGCTGAGGCGGGGCATCAGTTCGACGAAATTGCACGGCTTGTGCCGGTAGTCGAGCTGATGGGTCAGGATGCCTTCCCACGCATCGCGGCAAGCCCCGCGCGACCCTGGCAGGCAGAAGACGAAGGTGGTGCCGATCAACCCTGCGGTGGCACGGGATTGGAGCGACGAGGTCCCCACCGTGGTCGCCGAATACTGATGGAAGAGCACGGAAAAGCCTTCCATGCGCTTGTCGAACAGGGGTTCCACCGCTTCGGGCGTGACATCGCGGCCGGAAAATCCGGTACCACCCGTGGTGAGGATCACGTCGACGTCGGGATGGGCGACATAGGCCTGCACGGCGGCACGGATAAGCTGAACGTCGTCGCGTACCACCTGCCGCTCGAAGCAGGCATGGCCATCTGCTTCCAGCAGGGATTTGAGCAGCGCGCCGCCGGTGTCGGTCTCGAGCGTGCGGGTATCGGACACGGCAATGACGGCGATGGAGAGCGGCTTGAATGCGCGATCCTCAAACCGGCTTGTCTTGAACATCGTCGCGTCGCTCCACCGTTTCAATAAGCTCTTCGGGCACGGCGGCTTCGCGCTGCACCGGGACGTCGTCGTCATCGTTTTCCGTGCGCGGGTCAAGCACAAAGGTTTCAGGGGTAACCTGACGATCGCTCATGGGCTGGAACGGCGCGCGCTCCTCGGCCTCGACGCTCTTGCGCACCCGCATCCGCAGATAGGCTGCGCCGGCCAGCGCACCATGGAACGTCGCGGTGACGATGAAGAGGCCGACCGGGTGCCAGGCGCCCATGATGACCGATGCGACGGCAGGGCCGATGGCAAGGCCGATGCCGCAGATCATCAGCATGCCGCCTGCGATCTTGGCGAATTCCCCATCCTTGGCGAAGTCGTTCGCATGGGCCACGGCCACCGCGTAGATCGGGTTGGCCGCAAAGCCATAGGCTGCGAACAGCACATACATGCCCCAACCGGCGGTCGGGTTGATGATGACGATCAACGCGCCCACGACCGCCGCAAAGCCGGACAGGCCGATCATGACCAGGCGCCGGTCGATATGGTCGGAAAGCCGGCCGAACGGCACCTGCGCGACCGCGCCGAGGATGGCGGCGATGGCAAAGAGCAGGGCGATGCCGCCGGCATCGAGCCCCTGTTCATAGCCGTAGACCGGCGCCAGCGTGCCGAAGGCGCCGTTGGCCATGCCGACCGAGAACGAGGCGATCGCCGCGACCGGAGAGGTGCGATAGAGCAGCCCGATGTCGATCTTGGCCGATTGCAGCGGCTTGGGCTGCGGACTGGAGGTGAGCGCAGTAGGCAGCACGGCGCAGATAAAGCTGATCGCGCCCACGACGAAGGGAATGAAACCGGCCGTGCCGGTGACCGACATGGCGATCTGCCCGAGCGTCGAGGCGGCCATGTTGATGGTGACGTAGATCGAGAAGATCGTGCCGCGGCTCTTGTTGTCGGCGACTTCGTTGAGCCAGCTTTCCACGATCATCGCGGCACCGGCAAAGCAAAAGCCGCTGAGCGCGCGCAGCACGATCCAGCTCACGTCGTTGACCCACAGGAGGTTGAGCAGGATCGTGATGGTGCCGATCGCCGCCATTACCGAGAAGGCACGGATATGGCCGACCTTGCGCACGACCAGGGGCACGAACAGCGAGCCGGCGACGAAACCGATCGACCAGCCGGTGCCGATCAAACCCAGCGCGAGGAGGGAGAAACCTTCCTCCGCACCGCGAACGGAAAGGAGCAGACCCTGGAGGCCGCCGCCGAACATGAGCAGGGCGGAGCCGAGAAACAGGGCGTAGATCTTGATGACGGAAGCCATGACGCAATCGGCCTTCGTTGGTGGTCAGGATGGGCGCAAATCAGTCAACACGACCATAGCGCGTGAGGTTGCGCTGGCTAGGGGGAAAGCCGGGCGAATGTGTGATCAGCCAAGACCCATTTCGACCATCTTGCGCCGGAAGCCGAGCAGGTCGCGCCAGGCCTGCTGCTTGGCCGGCGGATTGCGCAGGAGATAGGCCGGATGCAGGGTTGGGAGGGCCGCGACCTCGTGCGAACCGATCGTCACATCCTGCCACTTGCCGCGCATCTTGATGATGCCGTTGGTGGTCTTGAACACCGTCTGCATGGCGGGGCCGCCCAGGGTCAGTACCAGTCGCGGCGCGACCAGCTCGACCTGGCGGTGGAGGAATGGCAGGCACAACTCCATTTCCTCCGGCGTCGGCGTGCGGTTTCCGGGCGGACGCCAGGGGACGGTGTTGACGATGTAGACGAGGTCGCGGTTGAGGCCGATGGTCGCCAGCATGCGATCGAGCAACTGGCCGGAGCGGCCGACGAAAGGCTTGCCCTGCCGGTCCTCCTCGGCTCCGGGCGCTTCGCCGATCAGCATGATCCTGGCCTCGGGATTGCCATCGGCAAACACCAGCTGGGTGGCGCGGAACTTGAGACCGCAGCCGTCATAGCCCTCGAGGATGGTGCGCAACTGATCGAGCGACTGCGCCGTTGCCGCGAGCGAACGGGCCGCGCCGGGATCGCCGCCGATCGGGCCGAGGGCAGGCGCCGGAACAGGGGCGGCTGCGGCCTGTGCCGCGGCGCGCGAAGGCATGGTCGGCGCGGAAGGTGGCTTTTGCGCGAAACGGTCCACCGGCTCGTCGACCACGGCCAGATCCACCCCGGCGGCCCGATACCAGTCGAGCACCGAGAGCAGTTCGGCATTGTTGAGGGGTCGATCTTGAGACATTGGCCACGTTATGTCACACCCCGTCCGAGGCGACCAGTCGCCAAACCCACGCCTCCGCCCCAAAGGTTCCCCATCCATGGCAGAAGCCGGAAATCGTGAAACGCTCGCCACCGACGTGTTGATCGTCGGCGCCGGTCCGTCGGGCCTGGCAGCGGCCATCCGCCTCAAGCAGCGCCATCCGGAATTGTCGGTGACGGTGGTGGAAAAGGCGGCGGAAGTCGGCGGTCATATCCTCTCCGGCGCCGTGATGGACCCGGTGGGGCTCGATGCGCTGATCCCGGACTGGCGGCTCAAGGGCGCTCCGGTTGGGCCGGATGTGACCAGGGACACCTATCACTACCTGACGGAACGGGGCGACTTCGCCCTGCCGCATGCGCTGGTGCCGCCGCAGATGAAGACCCCGGGCGCGGTGATCGTCAGTCTCGGCGACCTTGTGCGCTGGATGGGAGAACAGGCGGCCGAGCTGGGCGTCGACATTTTCCCGATGACGGCGGCGGTCGATGTACTGCGCAGCGGCAAGGGGCCGGTGCGCGGCATCATTACCGGCGATCTCGGTCGCGATCGCGACGGCAACCCCAAGCCCGGATTTGCCGAAGGCATTGCGCTTGAGGCCAAGTATACGCTGATCGCCGAGGGCGCGCGCGGTTCGCTGGCCCGGCAGATCATGGGTGACTTCAACCTCGAGCGGCAGCCGCAGAAATACGGTTTGGGCATCAAGGAAGTCTGGGAAGTGCCGGCGGGCCAGCACAATCCGGGGCAGGTCGATCACTATCTGGGGTTCCCGCTCGACAATGATACGGCCGGCGGCGGCTTCGTCTACCATGCCGCCGACCGCAAGCTCTATGTCGGGCTCGTCACCTATCTCGACTATCGTGATCCGACGCTCTCGCCCTTTGATGAATTCCAGCGCTTCAAGCTCCACCCCTCGGTGCGCAAGCAGCTCGAAGGGGGGACGCGGATCAGCTATGGCGCACGCGCCGTGACCGCGGGCGGCTGGCAGTCCGTCCCCACGCTCGCCTTTCCCGGTGGCGGCCTGATCGGCTGCGCGGCCGGCTTCATGAATGCCCCCCGGCTCAAGGCCATCCACAACGCCATCCTCTCGGGCATCGGGGCCGCCGATGCGGTGGGCGCGGTTCTGGCCAAGGGACGGCAGCACGACCTCATCGCCGACTTCGGTCCCTCGATCATGCGCACCGGCATCGCCCGCGAATTGCAGGGTGTGGCCAATGCCAAGCCGCTCTGGTCGAGGTTCGGAACGGTGGCGGGCTCGCTTCTGATCGGGGCCGAACTCTGGTGGCGCGCCATCTTCAAGCGCTCGCCGATCAACCTGCGGTTTCACCGGCACCAGGATCGCGAGCGGCTCAAGCCGATCAACGCCGTCACCCCGCGCACCTATGCCAAGCCGGACGGCAAGCTGACCTTCGACCGCACGTCCTCGGTGTTCCTGGCCAACCTCGCGCATGACGAGGACCAGCCGGTGCATCTGCGCCTCGCCGACCCGGCCGTGCCGATTCGCGAAAACCTGCCCCGGTTCGGTGAGCCTGCGCCGCTCTATTGCCCGGCCGGGGTGTATGAAGTTGCGCAAGAGGGTGGGGCGCCCGTCTTCCGGATCCACGCGGCCAATTGCGTGCACTGCAAGACCTGCGACATCAAGGATCCCGCGGGCAACATTACCTGGGTGCCACCCGAAGGCGGCAGTGGCCCCAATTACAGCGGAATGTGACCGTCTGCATAAAGCGCCACCCTTGCGGCGCAGTCGCAAAACGGACAATCTTTCCGCCCACACGCTGCCGGCGACGGCATAGGGAGAAATCAAGCACGTGACCCAGCTCTTCAATCGTACGGCGCGGCGCATTGCCATGGTCGCGCTGCTGGCCACGCTGACCACGCCTCTGGCTGCGCAGACCGGAGCCGGTCTGTCGATCCAGCAGACGGCGCAGGACATGCTGAAGCTCTTCAGACCCAGCGTCACCGGCGCCTATATGGCCGGTCAGCAAGCCCTCAAGGATCTGCGGACCGACGAAGCGGCGCGCTACTTCTCGGATGCCGCCCAGGCCGACTGGGATAATCCGATCCTGGTCGAACGCGCCTTCGTGGCCCTGGCGACCGACGGCCAGATCGGCAAGGCTGCGTCGACTGCACGGCGCATGCTGGAACTCGATGCGGGCAATGAACTGGCCGAGCTCGTGGTCGCCACGGAAGCTCTCAAGGAACGTCGCTACGGCGCCGCCATCCGCCAGCTCTCGACTATTTCTCAAGACAGTTTCAGTGGCATCACCGCGGGCATCCTGCGCGGTTGGGCCCTGGTCGGCGACAACCGGGGCGACGAAGCCCAGGCCCTGATGGTCGAACTCGGCGCCAACGGGCTGGAGCAGTTCCTCGTGTTCCATCGCGCCCTCATGGCCGAGGCATCCGGCGATACCGATCTGGCGCTCAAGCTGGCCGGCGAGGCCTTCGAGCGCGAGCCCTTCGTTGCGCGCATGGCGGAGGTCTATGCCCGCATGCTGGCAAACAAGGGCGACTTCGAGGCCGCTGGCGACGTGCTCGATGCCTTCGAAGCCGAAGGGGTCACCCATCCCATCATCGACGACGTGCGCGAAGCCATCGACGCCGGCCGCCGGCCGGGCGTCTTTGCCTCCAACGTGCAGGTCGGCGCAGCCGAAATGTTCCACGGCATTGGTGTCGCGCTCTCGCGCGACGGCAGCGCCGACCTGGCCCTCGTGTTCCTGCGCCTTGGCGTTTATCTCGACCCGGGTGCCGACGTCATTTCGCTCGCGCTGGGCCAGCTGCTCGACCAGGCGGGCCAGCACCAGACCGCCAACTCCATCTACGACGCCATCCCCAACACCTCGTCGCTTAAACCGATGGCCGTGGTGCGCGTGGCGCAGAACCTCGACGCGACAGGCGACCGGGCCGAAGCCATCCGCCGTCTCAAGAATATCGTCGCGACCCGCCCCGATGACCTCGATGCCGTGTCGGTGCTGGGTGACCTCTTGCGCTATGACGAGGACTATCTCGGCGCCGCAGATGCCTACGGCAAGGCGCTGGAGATCACAGGCGGCGAAGCGCCTTCCGACTGGCGATTCTATTACGTGCGCGGCATCGCCTATGAACGCGCCAAGGAATGGCCGAAAGCGGAGGCTGATTTCCTCGAGGCCCTCGAACTCAATCCCGACCAGCCGCAGGTGCTGAACTATCTCGGCTATAGCTGGATCGACCAGGACATGCATCTCGAGCGGGCGCTGGAGATGATCGAAAAGGCCGTCGAAGCGCAGCCACAGGACGGCTACATCGTCGATTCCCTGGGTTGGGCCTTCTACAAGCTCGACCGCATGGACGAGGCGGTGGAAACCCTGGAACGCGCCGTGATGCTGCTGCCGAACGATCCGGAGATCAACGATCACCTCGGCGACGCCTACTGGAAGGTCGGGCGCACGCTGGAAGCGCGCTTCCAGTGGAATATCGCCCGCTCGGTCGACAGCATCGGCAATGTCGCCGAGCGCGTGGCGCCGAAACTGGCCGATGGCCTGACGCCGGAAACCGAGACCGAATAGGCGCGCATGGCGGACGTCGTCTCGCAGGCAGCGCCGGCAAAGATCAACCTGGCGCTGCATGTGACGCGGCGGCGCGAGGACGGCTATCACGACCTCGAAAGCCTGATCGTCTTTGCCGATATCGGTGACGATCTCGATGCTGGCCTTGCCGAATGCGACAGTCTCACCATTGGGGGGCCGTTTGCCGAGGGTCTTGGCGCAGGGCCTACCAATCTGGTGATGCGTGCTGTCGCGGCATTTCGCGAGCGTTGGCCCGAAGTGTCGCCTCCGGGGCTGAAGCTGCATCTCGTCAAGAACCTGCCCGTTGCGTCCGGCATCGGCGGCGGCTCGGCCGATGCCGCAGCCGCTTTGCGCATCATGGCCGAACTTGCGGACGAGCCGGTACCGGTGTCCGATTTGCTGGATCTTGCCGCAGGGCTCGGCGCCGATGTGCCCGCCTGCTTGCTGTCGCGACCGCTGGTCGCGCGGGGCGTGGGTGAAATCCTGTCGCCGCTGCCCGATTTTCCGTCGCTCCATATCACGCTGATCAATCCGCGCGTACCTGTTTCGACGCCCGATGTCTTCCGTCGCCTGCGTGCCCATGACAACTATCCGCTGCCTGCATTGCCCGAGCCCCTGACGCGTCCGGTGCAATTGGGCATCTGGCTCAACGAAACCCGCAACGACCTGCAGCCGCCAGCCATCAAGCTGGTGCCCGAGATCGGCATTATTGTCGACGAACTGGCTGAAACGTCGGGTTGCATGCTGTCCCGCATGTCGGGGTCAGGCGCGACGGTGTTCGGACTGTTTGGATCGGCCGGCCAGGCCCACGACGCGGCCAGCCAGATGCGCAAGCTGCATCCCGACTATTGGGTTGGAACGGCACCCTTGCTGGGTGTTGAGGGGTAGCTGCCAACCGCCCCACCCAGCCTGCCCCTCAAGCAGGGGGACGCCGGGTGGCGTCTGTAAGTGAACTCAGCTTGCGCGGCTGACTGAGTGGACCACCACGTCGGCGAGGATCGATTTCATCTCGCTCTCGGGCAAGCTGGACAGGGCGTCGATCGCCGCGCGGGCGTGCGCCTGTGCCCGTTCGAGGGTTTTCTTCAGAGTCTCGTACCGGTTGAAGATCGCCACGACCTGATGGACTTCGAGGTCACTCGCCTCGGCATTGCCCAAGGCCGAGGCGATGATGGCGCGTTCGCTTTCCGTAGCCGACTGCAGCGCAAGGATTACCGGCAGGGTCATCTTGCCTTCGCGCAGGTCGTCGCCCACATTCTTGCCCAGCGTGCCCGACTGTCCGCCATAATCAAGCGCGTCGTCGACCAGCTGGAACGCATTCCCAAGCTCGAGGCCATAGAGCGCCAGGGCCTTGCGTCCGGCCTCGTCCGCGCCGCCCGACATGGCACCCACTTCGCAGGCGGCCTCGAAAAGCACGGCCGTCTTGGCGCGGATGACTTCGGCATAGTCGGCCGCGGTCGTATCGAGATCGCCGGTCTTGGCCAGCTGGAAGACCTCGCCTTCGGCCATCACGGCGGAAGCTGCGGACAGCACACCGAGGGCATCGACGTTGCGCGTCTCGACCATCATCATGAAGGCCTGGCCGAGCAGGAAATCGCCCACCAGGATCGAGGCCTTGTTGCCCCAGACCATGCGGGCCGCCGGCTTGCCGCGGCGCATGTCGCTTTCGTCCACGACATCGTCATGGAGCAGCGTTGCGTTGTGCATGAATTCGACGGCAGCCGCGAAGTTGGCGGCGCTGCCATTGCCCTTGCCGAAGAGGATTGCCGCCGCGACGGTCAGCATGGGCCGAAGGCGCTTGCCGCCACTGTCGATCAGGTAGCGGGCCAGTTCGGGCACCATGTCGACATGGCTCTGGGCGCGATCGAGGATCATCGCATTGACGCGCGCCATATCGTCCGCCGTGGCGGCCATAAGCCGTTCCACGGGGTTCATCGCAGGCGCTTCCTTGATCTGGGGCAGAACTGACACCGCCGTAACGTCCTTGTTGCCTTGCTGGCAAATCGGGTTGAGACCGTTGTGCAGTGCCATATATGGTCGCACAAAACCAGCCATCCGGGTGCGATGTCCCTAGACCAGCCAACCGAGTTTGTAAAACACCAAACCGTCACACGCGACGCCTTTTTGGGCGGTCGGCTCACTCTGTCGCAGCCGCGCCATGGCTTTCGGGCCGGGATAGACAGCGTGCTGCTCGGCGCAGCCGTGCCTGCCGGCAGCGAAAGCCTGCTCGATCTGGGTGCCGGCGTCGGAACCGCGGCACTGGTGTCGCTGGCCACAGGACGAGCCGCCAGGGCCGACCTCGTCGAGCGCGACCTGCCGACCGCCGAACTGGCGCGCGCCAATCTTGCCGCCAATGACCTGGCCGGGCGCGGTCGCGTGATCGCGGTCGATGTTGCCGCCAAAGCCGAACTGCGCCGCTCGGCCGGATTGCAGGACAATGCCTACGACATCGTGATTGCCAATCCGCCGTTCTTCGGGACGGGGCAGGGGACACTGGCCACGGATGCGTCGCGCGCGGACGCGCGGCATATGGACGAGCAGAGCCTTGATCTTTGGCTGCGGTGTACGGCGGGCAGCGCCAGGGCGAACGGCACAGCGATCGTGATCTATCCGGCGAGCGGCCTTGGGGCCTTGCTCGCGGCGTTCTCGGCCCGCTTCGGCGCCATGACGGTGCTGCCATTGGCGCCGCGCGAGGGCGCCGATGCCAGCCGCGTCCTGGTGCGTGGCACAAAAGGGTCGAAAGCCCCGCTGCGCCTTCTGCCGACGCGGGTGATGCATCTGGGCGAGGGCAATGCGTTCTCTCCGCAATTCGATGCGATTTTCCGCGGCGAGGCGGCGCTCGACTGGTAATCGCGCCGGCCGGTCCCTAAATGCTGGGTCAGATCACTGGAGGGGACATGTCCGACGCATCCACGAAGCGCAATTGGCTGAGCCGCATGATCCGCCGTCCCCCCACCATTCCGGTGGTCCGCCTTCATGGGGTCATTGCGGCGGAGCAACGGCCCGGACGACTGAATATCGCAACGGTGGCACCGCTTCTCGAGCGGGCCTTTGCGATGAAGTCGGCGCCTGCCGTCGCAGTGGTGATCAATTCGCCGGGCGGCTCCCCGGTGCAGAGCCGGCTGATCTCCAAGCGCATCCGCGATCTGGCGAACCAGCACGATAAGCCCGTGCTAGTTTTCGTGGAGGATGCGGCTGCCTCGGGTGGCTACTTCATCGCTGTGGCCGGCGACGAAATCTTCGTCGATCCGTCGTCCATCGTGGGATCGATTGGCGTCATCATGGCGACCTTCGGTTTCGTGGGCGCCATCGACAAGCTCGGCATCGAGCGGCGGGTCCATACGGCGGGCAGGAACAAGTCCACGCTTGATCCCTTCCTGCCCGAAAAGGCCGAGGATGTGGAGCGCATCAAGCGGTTCGAACTCGACATCCACCAAGTCTTCATCGACCACGTGAAGGCGGGGCGGCGAGGGCGCCTCAAGGCGGATGACGACACGCTGTTTACCGGAGAATGGTGGACCGGCATTCGGGGCGTGGAACTGGGGCTCGTCGATGCCATCGGCGATCTTCACGCCGTGATGCGCGAACGGTTCGGTCCCGAAGTCGTGCTGAAGGCGATTGCGCCCAAGCGCCCGTTCTTCGCATTGCCGCGGCTGGGATTTTCCGCGCAGGGCGTGGTAGAGGACGTTACCAACTCCTTCGAGGACCGCGCCTGGTGGGCGCGGCTGGGGCTCTAGGGTCGACGACAATGCTGCTGCGCATTCTGCTATTCGTGGGCCTTGCCGTACTGGTCTATCTCGGCGTTCGCCGGATCTGGAACGACTGGTCGGGCAAGTTCAATGCCGACGCCGAGGAGGCCAAGCGTCTGGCCCGCGAGCGCGACAAGCTCGAGCGGCAGCGGCCCGACGTCATCGACCTCAAGCGTGGCGACGACGGCACCTATCGGCCCAAGGACCGGGACGACGCCGACAAGCGGCATTGACCGTTTCGACCCGCCAAACTAGAGGTTTGTCCGGCTCTAGACCCAGGACTGCCCGATGAACGACCGCCCCGCCCATATGGACCCGAAGAACTCGTTTCAGGGCCTTATCCTGACGCTCCAGCAGTTCTGGGCCGAACAGGGTTGCGTCGTGCTGCAGCCCTACGACATGCAGATGGGCGCCGGCACGTTCCACACCGCCACAACGCTGCGCGCCCTGGGGCCGAAGCCCTGGAAGGCCGCCTATGTGCAGCCCTCGCGTCGCCCCAAGGACGGGCGCTATGGCGAGAACCCGAACCGTCTGCAGCACTATTATCAGTTCCAGGTGATCCTCAAGCCGTCGCCGGACAATATCCAGCAGCTCTATCTCGACTCGCTGGCGGCCATCGGCCTCGACCAGTCGGTGCACGATATCCGCTTCGTCGAGGACGACTGGGAAAGCCCGACGCTGGGCGCCTGGGGTCTGGGCTGGGAGTGCTGGTGCGACGGCATGGAAGTCAGCCAGTTCACCTATTTCCAGCAGGTGGCCGGCTTCGAATGCTCGCCCGTCCCCGGCGAAATCACCTACGGCCTCGAGCGCCTCGCCATGTATGTGCAGGGCGTCGAGAACGTCTACGATCTCAATTTCAACGGCCGCCAGGGCGATGACAAGGTCACCTATGGCGACGTGTTCCTTCAGAACGAACGGGAAAGCTCGAAGTACAATTTCGAAGCCGCCGACACCGACATGCTGTTCCGCCACTTCGAGGACGCGGAAAAGGAATGCCGGGCCATCCTCGCCAAGGGCGCCGAAGCCAACCGCCAGACCATGGCCATTCCGGCATACGAGCAGGTGGTCAAAGCCTCGCACAACTTCAACATGCTCGATGCCCGCGGCGTCATCTCGGTGACCGAACGCCAGAGCTACATCCTGCGCATCCGCGAACTCGCCAAGGCCTGCGGCGAGGCGTGGCTGCAGACATCAGGCGGCGGCGCCGACTAGGCGCCGACCTGCGCTGGGCGTCGGTTCTCCACCGAACCGCCCTCGGGTCTGACCTGAGGGATGCATCATCGCCAGAGCTATCACCCTTGAGAGTCAAGCCACCACGGGTGCGTCTACGCTGAGGATGGTCAGCTTGTGCCGCTTGTCGGCACGGTCGCGCCAGGTGATCGACTGGCCGGCCTTCAGACCGATCAGCGCGACGCCGACCGGCGTCATCACCGAAATGCGGCCCTCTTCGATGTCGGCATCGACCGGGTAGACCAGCGTCACGGTGGTCTCTGTCCCCGTATTGGTCTCGTACCTGACGCGCGAGCCCATGCGGACGACGCCCTCGGGCAACTTGTCGTCGCTGACGACCTTCGCCCGGTCGAGTTCGGTGAGCAGGACATCGGCAAGATCGGGCATGCGATCGAGGCCGGCTTCGGCGAGAGCGTAGAGCTTGGCGTGGTCGGATTTACCGAGGGTGAGGGCAGGGGTGAGGTCGCGCCTGATTTCAGTCATGTCTGGTCGTCCTTGAAAATGGCATGCGTTCGCGTCTCATCGCGCTCGCAAGGGAAACTGGGGAGTATGAACATCGTCCGCCGGAGGTCGAAAACGACCTGCCTTGAGCCCTAAACAGGCTCCGGCGTGAGCATGCCTAGGGCATCTATCCTTCGAGGATGATGGTGCAGCGATGGGCCGGGCGCGTGTTCATGCCTTAAAAGCTAGGGATTGCGACGCCGAAGTCAACCCCGGGCGCGGCGGCGCGATTGCAAAGCCCTGGCCGACCTGCCAGTCTCCGCCCGCAAACGCTTGAAGGAGCGCACTATGTTCGGCTGGATCGTCCTTGCCCTGGTCGTCGGCGTCGTCGGCTACGCCATCGTCATCTACAACGGCCTCGTGTCCAACCGGCAGATGGTCAAGGAAGGCTGGTCCGGGATCGACGTCCAGCTCAAGCGCCGTACGGATCTCATTCCCAACCTCATGGAAACGGTGAAGGGATATATGGCGCATGAACGCGAAACGCTCGACGCGGTCGTCAATGCGCGCGCCAAGGCGACCAGCGCCTCTGCCGCCGGCCCGGCGGCTCGTGCGCAGGCCGAAGGCGAATTGTCCGCTGCGCTCGGCCGCCTGATCGCAGTGGCCGAGGCCTATCCCGACCTCAAGGCCAATACGACCTTCCTCGAATTCCAGACCGCGTTGCAGGGCGTGGAAGACGAGATCCAGATGGCGCGGCGCTATTACAACGGCGCGGTGCGCAACCTGAACATCCAGGTCGAAAGCTTCCCCTCCAATCTCGTCGCCAACGCCTTCAAGTTTGAGCAGGCCGAGTATTTCGAGCTGGAGAATGAAGCCGAGCGCGCCGTTCCGCAGGTGAAATTCTGACAGCCATGCGCCTGGTTACCAATCTGCTCGCGGCCGCGGCGCTCTTTATGGCGCTCGCCGTGCCTGCCCTGGCACGCGAGGAATTTCGCAGCTACGCCTCCGAGATCGCCGTGCGCACCGACGGGTCGGTGGCGGTCACCGAGACCCTCGACGTCAATGTCGAAGGGATCGATATCCGGCGCGGCATCTACCGCGACATCCCGGTTACCATGCTCGGCGATGCGGGCAACAAGATCCGCATCGCCCTCGAGGTGACAGCCGTAACGCGCGACGGACAGCCCGAAGCGTTCCGGCTCGAACGCATGGGCGACTTCCATCGCATCTGGATCGGCAATCCCGATGCCCTGTTGAACAGGGGCGTCCATCGCTACCAGATCCGCTACGCCATGGAGCGCATGATCCGCCCCAGCGCTGATGGCGGCGACGAGCTCTATTGGAACGCCACGGGGAATTACTGGGATTTCCCGATACTGGCCGCGACTGCGCGGGTGATCCTGCCCAAGGGCGCGGTGATCAATAATCTGGCCGCCTATACCGGCGATGTCGGGTCACGCGAGAGCGCCGTTTCCATCACCCGTCAGACCGACAGTAGTGCGCTGTTCCGGTCGCAGCGCGAACTCGGTCCGGGCGAGGGCATGACGGTCGTCGTCTCGTTCCAGAAGGGCGTTGTCGCTTATCCCCAAGGCGCCGATGCGGTGCTCCAGGCGATTTCGGACCAGCGCGAGACCCTGCTGGCAGTCGGCTCGGTGGCCCTGTTGTTGCTCTACAATTTCACGGCCTGGCTGCGTGTGGGGCGCGATCCCCCGAAGGGCACAATCATTCCGCTATTCCATCCGCCCAAGGGGTTTTCCCCGGCACTCACCCATTATGTGAGCCGGTGGGGCTTCGCCAATTCGGGCTGGACGGCGATGACTGCGGCCATTTTCAGCCTGGGGGCCAAGGGCCTCGTCACGATCGACAATAAGGCCAAGACGCTGGCGGTCATTGTCACCGGCAAGGAGCCGGATGAAAAACTGCCGGTGGGTGAACAGGTGCTGTTCGACTATTTCAGCAGCCGGCGCACCGTCACCTTCGACAAGAGCAACGGCAAGGATCTGGGAACCAAGCGGGGCGAATTCACGGCCGCCATCGAGCGCGAGAACCGAAAGGTCTGGTTCAACAACAATTTTGGCTTCGCCGTTTTCAGTTTCGTGCTGGCCGCACTGATGATGGGCGCCATGGTGTGGTTCGACGTCCTCGAGCCCGGCTGGCTGATCGCTGCGCTTTTTGGCGGGGTGTTCGCCGGGATCCTCGGGTCCGCCATTTTCGGCATGGTGAAGTCGGGCCATTGGGTGCAGAAGCTTTTCGCTATCGCCTGGCTGGGCGTTTTCGGTTTCAACTTCCTGGGCGGCGCCCTCGATATTTTCACCGGCTTCACGATCAATAACGCCGCCATAGCGGCAGGCTCTCTGGTGCTGATCAGCGTGGTTTTCGCGGTCCTGATGCGCGCCCCGACGGTGCAGGGGCGCAAGGTCATGGACGAGATCGAAGGGTTCAAGCTCTACCTCGAGACGGCCGAGAAGAACCGGCTCAACATCAACGACGAGCCGCCGCTGACGGTGGACCGTTTCGAGCGCATCCTGCCCTATGCCATCGCCCTGGGCGTGGAAAAACCGTGGTCCGAGCACTTCGATGCCGAACTCAAGCGCAACGCGGTCAGCGACGCGCCCCAAAGCTACAGTCCAAGCTATTACTTCGGCCGCAATGGCTTCTCGCCCGGCTCGATTGCCAGCTCGATCTCCACGGCCTCCGCAGGGATGGCGGCGGCAATGATCGCGGCACAACCCGTGCAGGCCTCGTCGTCGGGCATTTCGAGCGGCGGTGGCGGTGGCGGCTTCTCCGGCGGTGGCGGGGGCGGCGGTGGGGGCGGCGGCTGGTAGCATGGACGAAGGCGTCTACGGCCAGGATATCGTCGCCCCGGCATGGGTTGCGCATGGTCTCGACTATGGCGACCGCGAGCGGGGAAGCAGCGGCGCCTTCGGCTATTTCTACAACTTCATCGACTATGGCTTTGTCGAAGGGGACGCCGAATATCGGGCGCGCCATTACCTCGATGAACAGGGCACGGCGCACTTCCTGCATCCGCCGGCTCAAGATGATTTCGCGCTGAGAGTGCTCGTCTTTCTTGCCATGCGCTTCGAGCGCCTCGTGTGGCTGGATTCCCAACTGGGCTATGTCAACATCCCCGATGCGGTGATGGCCGAGGTGGAGAAGCGAATGGACGCGCATATGGCGGCCCATTCAGGTTGAGACCTCCTGCCTAGCGCATGGACAAGCCGACGCCCCCGCGCTAATCACGCACACGCCTCAAAATCCGGTACTTTCACATGCCCGAACTTCTGCTCGAACTCTTCTCCGAGGAAATCCCCGCCCGTTTCCAGCGTCGTGCGGCCGAAGACCTCAAGAAGTCCGTCACCAATGCTCTGGTGGATGCAGGTCTGGTCTATGAAGGTGCCAAGGCTTTCGTGACCCCACGCCGTCTCGCCCTGTCGGTATCCGGCCTGCCGGTCCGCTCGCCAGACACGCGCGAGGAAAAAAAGGGCCCCAAGGTCGGGGCGCCGCAACCGGCCATCGACGGGTTCCTGCGGTCCGCCGGGCTGACTTCGCTCGATCAGGCCAAGATCGAAAGCGACCCCAAGAAGGGCGATTTCTACGTGGCGCAGATCGACAAGCCGGGCGCCGACGCGGTCGACCTGCTCTCGACCATCCTCCCCAAGGTGATGGGCGACTTCGGCTGGGCCAAGTCCATGCGCTGGGGTTCGGGCGGCTTCAATTGGGTCCGCCCCCTGCGCGCCATAACCGCGACCTTCGGCACCGAGAATGACGAGCCGGTGGTCGTGCCGTTTTCCATTGCGGGCCTCGCCTCCGGCCAGACCACGTTCGGCCACCGTTTCCTGTCGCCCGATGCGATCCGCGTGAAGCGCTTCGACGACTACCAGATGGCGCTCGAACGCGCCAAGGTCGTGCTCGATATCGATCGCCGCAAGGACATTATCCGCACCGATGCGGATAATCTGGCCTTCGCGCAGGGCCTGAGCGTGATCCACGACGAAGGCTTGCTCGAAGAAGTGGCCGGTCTCGTCGAGTGGCCCAATGTGATGATGGGCTCGTTCGATCCGGAGTTCCTCAAGCTGCCGGAGGAAGTCATCATCGCCACCATTCGCGCCAACCAGAAATGCTTCTGCCTGCGCGATGCATCCGGCAAGCTGGCCCCCAATTTCATCATCACCAGCAACACCATTCCTGTAGATGGCGGGGCCGTGGTCGTGGCCGGCAACGAACGCGTCATCCGCGCGCGGCTGTCCGATGCGGCCTTCTTTTACCAGGGCGACCTCGCCATTCCGCTCGAACACGGCCTGCCCAAGCTCGAGGACATGGTATTCCACGCCAAGCTGGGTTCGCAATTCTCCATGGTCGAACGCCTGGTCAATCTTGCCGCCGAAATCGCGCCCAAGGTCGGTGCCGATGTCGAGCAGACCAAGCGCGCCGCCATGCTGGCCAAGGCCGATCTCGTCACCGGCATGGTGGGTGAGTTCCCCGAGCTGCAGGGCCTGATGGGTCGCTACTACGCCACTGCGCAAAACGAGCCGGCGGCGATCGCCCATGCCCTCGAGATGCACTACAAGCCCGTTGGTCCCTCGGACCGCGTGCCGACCGAACCCGTGTCTATCGCCGTGGCGCTCGCGGACAAGCTCAATGTGCTCTCCGGCTTCTGGTCGATCGACGAGAAGCCGACCGGCTCGCGCGATCCCTTCGCGCTGCGGCGCGCTGCTCTCGGTGTCATCCGCATCATCACGGAAAACAACCTGAAGTTCCCGCTCGCGGTGGAGCCGGATCTGCTGGCTTTCTTCCATGACCGTCTCAAGGTGACGCTGCGCGATGCCGGCGCCCGCCATGACCTCGTGGATGCAGTGATTTCGTCTGACAGCAACGACATACTGCAGATCACCCAGCGTGCCGAAGCGCTCTCGACCCTCCTGGCAACCGACGACGGCGCGAACCTGCTTGCCGGTTACAAGCGCGCCGCCAATATCCTCGCGGCAGAGGAGAAAAAGGACGGCAAGTCCTATGCCGGGTCTGTCGATCAGGCAGCGCTGAGGCTGCCCGAGGAAGAAGCGCTGGCCTTTGCCGTCGATGGGGTCCACTCGGGCGTCGCCGCGCATGTAGCGCGGGACGACTACAAGGGGGCCATGACCGAACTGGCGACCCTGCGCGCCCCTGTGGATGCGTTTTTCACCGCGGTTCTCGTCAACGATGCCGATCCGGCGGTGCGCGCAAACCGCCTCAACCTTCTGGCACGCCTGCGCGACACCATGCACCTCGTGGCCGATTTCGGTAAGGTCGCGGGCTAAGGCGGGAACCGCGCGGGGTTCGCGCGGTTTTGCTCTGCACCACCTTTTCGGAAGCATGACATGGCTGTTGGACTGATCGCCCTTCTCGATGACGTCGTGAGCCTTGCCAAGGTCGCCGCGGCCTCGCTGGACGACATAGCCGGGCAGGCGGCCAAGGCGGGTGCCAAGGCTGCGGGTGCAGTCATCGACGACGCCGCGGTGACGCCCAGCTACGTCTCGGGCTTCAAGGCCGATCGCGAATTGCCCATGATCGCCCGTATCGCCTGGGGCTCGGTGCGCAACAAGCTGCTGTTCCTGCTGCCGGCGGCGCTATTGCTTTCGCTGTTCGCCTCCTGGCTGATCACGCCGCTGCTGATGATCGGCGGCGCCTATCTTTGCTACGAGGGGGCGGAAAAGGTGTTTCACCTTTTTGCCCCGCATCAGGCCGAGCATCACGAAGCAAGCATCGAGCACACCGCCATCTCCCCCGCTTCGCTGGAGGATCAGAAGGTCGCGGGCGCCATCAAGACCGATTTCATTCTCTCGGCCGAGATCATGACCATCATCCTGGCCGCCATCGAGGTTCCTGACTTCTGGACGCGCGCGGGCATCCTGGCGGTTGCGGGCGTCGGGATCACCATCGCCGTCTATGGGGCGGTTGCCCTGATCGTGAAGGCGGACGACATGGGCCTGTGGCTGGCCAAGAACGGCCGCACCGGCGCCGGTCGGGGATTTGGCCGTGGCGTGGTGCAGGCCATGCCGACCTTCATGCAGGGCCTGAGCCTTGTCGGCACAGCGGCGATGACCTGGGTCGGGGGAAGCATCATTGCCCACGGCCTCTACCAGTTCGGCGTGACCGGACCCGAGCATGTGATCGAAGCGGCTGCCCATTGGGCCGAGCACACCTTCCCGGCAATCGCGGGAATTGCCGGTTGGCTGGCCACGGCGCTGGTGGATTTCGTCATCGGCCTTGCGCTGGGCGCGTTGCTGATCCCAGTGGCCGGCTATGTCATCAGCCCGGCCTGGAAGGCGATCAAGGGCCTGTTGCCGAAGCGGGCTAAACCGGCGGCGTGAGTGGCACGGCGCGCTTCTGCTTGAACGGCGCCATGCCTTCACGGGCCAGTTCATCGGCGCGTTCGTTGAGTTCGTCCCCCGCGTGACCTTTGACCCAGTGCCAACTGATCTCGTGCCGCTTGGTGGCCTCGTCGAGCGCCTGCCAGAGTTCGACATTCTTGACCGGCTTCTTGTCGGCCGTGCGCCAGCCGTTGCGCTTCCAGCCATGGATCCAGCTCTGCACGCCATTCTTGACGTATTGGCTATCGGTGTGGAGGTCGACGGTACAGGGCCGGGTGAGGGCATTGAGCGCCTCGATGGCCGCGGTCAGCTCCATCTTGTTATTGGTGGTCAGCGCCTCGCCGCCCTTCAATTCCTTGCGGTGCGGGCCGAACTGCAGGATCGCGCCCCAGCCACCAGGGCCTGGATTGCCCGAACAGGCGCCGTCGGTATGGATGATGACAGGTTCAGCCAATGCTTGGTCGCCTCAGGATATGAAACTGGCAGGTCAGGCCACCGGGCTCCACCTCGACATGGGTTGGCTCCATGCCGATCTTGCGCAGGACGGCAAGAGATGGCGCATTGCACGTGTCGGCAAAGCCGATGAAGTGCGTGCTGGTGGTTTCGCGGAAATACCAGTCCCGGAGGCCGGCTGCCGCTTCCTTGGCAAAGCCCTGGCCGTGATGCTCTTCAAAGAGCGCATAGCCGATTTCGGGCTCGCCGGTGGGGCCATAGATGCCGAAGCCGGCGCGGCCGATGAAGACGCCGTCGCTCTTGCGCGTGAGGCGCAGCTTGCCCAGTTGCCGTGTTTCGAAGAGCTCGATCCAGCCGCGCAGCGCCGTCTCGGCCTTTTCGCGCGTCCAGGGCTCGCCGCTCGAAGACAGGTAGCGGGCGACATTGGCAGTGCCATGGAGCGCGACGAGGTCATCGATTTGGTCGAGCCGCCAGCCGGAAAGAACCAGCCGGTCGGTCTCGAACAGGGCGAGATCGCTCATCGGCCGGAGGCCACTTCCAGGTTGCGCAGCACCTTGGGGATGTTGAAGGCGATGTTCTCTTCGGCCGTGGTCTTGGTCTCGACGGAAACCTCGTAGCGCGCGGCAAAGGCGTCGATGACTTCCTCGACGAGGCTTTCGGGAGCCGAGGCGCCAGCGCTGACGCCCAGCGATGTCAGGTTGCCATAGAGCGACCAGTCGATCTCGCTGGCGCGGTCGACCAGAGTAGCGACCTTGCATCCCGAGCGAAGCGCGACTTCCACCAGCCGCTGCGAATTGGACGAATGCGGCGAGCCGACCACGATCATCGCATCGACGAGCGGCGCCACGGCCTTGATCGATTCCTGACGGTTCGTGGTGGCGTAGCAGATGTCTTCCTTGTGCGGCCCGTTGATGGCCGGGAAGCGCGCGCGCAGCGCCGCCACGATTTCGCGCGTGTCATCGACGCTGAGCGTGGTCTGCGTGACAAAGGCCAAGGTCTGCGGGTCGCGGGGCGTAAAGGCGTTGGCGTCGTCCACCGTTTCGATCAGGGTAACGGCGCCGGCAGGCAGCTGGCCCATCGTGCCGACCACCTCGGGGTGACCCGCATGGCCGATCAGCACGATCTCGTGGCCTTCCTCGAAATGCCTCGTGGCCTCGACATGCACCTTGCTGACCAGCGGGCAGGTGGCGTCGAGGAAAAACATGTTGCGCGAGCGGGCATCGGCCGGCACGCTCTTGGGCACGCCATGCGCCGAGAACACGACGGGCGCCTCGGTCTCGGGGATCTCGTCGAGTTCTTCGACAAATACCGCGCCCTTGGCCTTGAGGCCTTCCACCACGTATTTGTTGTGCACGATGGCGTGGCGGACATAGACCGGCGCGCCATATTTCTGGAGCGCCAGCTCCACGATCTGGATCGCGCGGTCGACGCCAGCGCAGAATCCACGTGGTGCGCAGAGCAGAATGTCTAGGTGCGGCCTTTTTTCCATGTCAGATCAGATGCTTTCAGTGCCTTCGCAAGTCAAGTGCTGTTGCAGCAAGGGCAGGGCATGGGCAATATGCACCAAGGTGTGTGACCGGGACGGTTTCAGGTGAGTTTGGCGCAGGAAATGTTTGCGATTGCCCCGGCGATGGGGAAGGCGAACCTCAGCGCTGGTCAATTGAAATTGCTCACCGGCAAGGCTCGCTGGATCTTCCGCGTCGGCGAGGCCGGCTTTCCCACCGTTCCAACCATTGCCATCACGCGCGCCGCCTGGGACGAACTTCAGGCCGAGCGGACGCGCAAAGATACGCGCCTGCGCACCCATTGGGTCGCCTGTCTCTTCAAGCTGGTCTCCAGGGATGGGTCGCCGCCGCAACTGGTGGTGCGAACGTCGGCCAGCAGTCACAATGGTGGACTTGCGCCGGCAAAGCTCGGCATTGCGGCCCCCGCCGCGCCTGAGGATGCGGTCGACCCTACGCGCCCACTGGCGAAGGCCATCAAGCAGGCCTTCGAAAGTTATGGCTTTTCCGGCCGCACCTGGACAGGTCAGCGTCAGGACGACGACCGCGGACGCCAGATCGTGCTGGTACAGGCCCTTGCGAGCGGTGACGTCGAACAATTCCTCACGCGCAATGCCACGTCGGGCGTACTCGGACCGGCCCCCCTCGGCGGTAGTCCGCTGCCGCGCCTCCCGGCCGGCGTGGTGTCTCTGATCGACCTGCTCGACGCCAAGGCTGGCCGGCACATGGCGTGCCTCGTCGCTATCGACCGGGGCCAGGTGACATTCGTCTCCGCGCGTCCGGTACAGGCGAGCGCCGGCGCCGAATTGACCGCCGCGGTCGATCGCGTCGAGCGCAAGGTCTGGACGCCACAAGGCGCAGTGAGCCGCGTCGATGCCAATCGCCTCGCACTCATGCTGCATCCGCGGCTCAAGTCGGCCGACGAGGTGACCCCGATAGCCATGGGCCTCGGGGTTTCGCCAGGCGCGGCCAGCGGCATCATCACGTTTAACCCCGACGATGCAGCCAGGCTCAGGGCAAGAGGCAAGCACTGCATCCTCGTCGTCAACGAAACCGGCCCAGCCGATATCGAGGGCATGAAGGCCGCTACCGGCATCCTCACCGCGCGCGGCGGCATGTCGAGCCATGCGGGCGTGATCGCGCGCATCACCGGCAAGCCCTGCGTGGCAGGTGTGCGCAGCCTCAGCGTCGATACCAGCGAAATGGTCTGCCGCATCGGCGAGCGGGAATTCAGGGCCGGCGACCGTCTCACCATCGATGGCACTGACGGTGCTGTCTACCTCGGGACCCTGCCTTTGGCGCAGCCGCAGATCGGTGGCGCCATCAGCAAGCTGCTCGGCTGGTCCGATGCGAGCCGAACCATCGCGGTGCGCACCAATGCCGAGACTGTGGAATCAGCGCAGACGGCCCTGAGCTTCGGGGCCGAGGGCATCGGGCTGGCGCGGTCCGAGCACATGTTCTTTTCGCCCGAGCGCATGGTGGCGCTGCGGCGCATGATCCTCTCGGAAGACGAGGATGCCCGCGCCCGGGCTCTGGCGGGTCTGGTGGATTTTCAAACCGGGGATTACTCGGCACTCTTTTCGGCCATGCGCGGATTACCGGTGACGGTGCGCCTTTTTGATCCGCCGCTGCATGAATTCCTGCCGCGCACGGATGAGGAGGTCGAAGAAACGGCCTTATCGCTCGGCGTCGCGGTGCGGGCGCTGCGCCTGCGCCTCGAACGCATTGCCGAGATCAACCCCATGCTCGGGCATCGCGGCGTGCGGCTGGCCATCACCTATCCCGAAATCCTGCAGATGCAGATGCAGGCTGTGCTGGCAGGCGCGCGCGCCGCCAGCGAACGCCAGGCCGATCCCGTCACCGTAGAGGTGATGGTGCCTTTCGTGTCCACGGCCACCGAAGTCTCCTGGATCCGGGAACGCGCCATGGCCATGCTCGACAATTCCGGGCTGACCCGGTCGGATCGCGTGCGGTTTTCATTCGGCACGATGATCGAGCTGCCGCGCGCCTGCCTCCGGGCCGGCGACATCGCGGGGATGGTCGACTTTATCTCCTTCGGTACCAACGATCTTACCCAGACGACGTTCGGCATCTCGCGCGACGATGCCCCGGCCTTCCTTGCGGCCTATCAGCGCAAGGGCGTCTATGAGCGTGACCCCTTCGTCACCATCGACGAAAAGGGAGTGGGTGAAATGATCGCCATTGCCATTGCGCGCGGCAAGGCAGCCAATCCTCGCTTGAAGATCGGCATCTGCGGCGAGCATGCAGGGGATCCGGCGTCGCTGCAGTTTTTTGCGGGCCTTGGCGTCGACTATGTCAGTTGCTCACCCTATCGTGTTCCGGTTGCCCGGCTGACCTTGGCACAGGCATCGGCTTAAATAGCTGCCGCTGCATACCTATATGCGGTGGGTAAAGCACAGTGCGCCCGAAACGGGCCGATATGGGAAGGGGCATCTGGTTCGTGAAAAGAGCAGTTTTCGCCGTGTGTATTCCGCTGCTGATGGCTCCGGTTCTGCCGGTCGCAGCACAGACCGGTGCCCAGTGCGCCGCGATCGGAGACGATGGTGAGCGCCTTGCGTGCTACGACACTCTGTTCAGAACGGCTGCCGGCGCTGCGCCGCTTGCCAGCGTCACGCTCGAATCCGAACAGCTGATCCCGGCGCGACCCACCGGACGCGCACCAGCCACGATCACCGTTTCGTGCGAGGCCGAAGGGCTGAAGGTGACGTTCGGGTTCGCCGGAAACACCATGTCGTCGATCGGTCGCGATGTGGGCCTGACCCTACAGAACGACCTTGCCCGTGCGCGATCGTCCACGCTGCCGGTCAATGCCGAGAACACTGCCGTTCTGATCAACAATACCGCGGATACCATCAGTTTCCTCGATAGTCTCGAGGGCACGACCAACCTTACTGTCCGCGTGACGCCTGTCAGTACCCGATCCTTGTCGGTCCGTTTCCGCGTCGATGCGTTTCCCGCCGAAGTCGCGCCTGTGGTTGCAGCCTGCGAGTAGGCGCAGCTTTCCCGCCAATTTGTCGCACGCATGGGCGCCTCTTGCCTCATGCTGGCCACATCGACGCCGCGTGCACGCCGCGAATGCCATTTACCCCGCGCTAACCTTAATAACCGATCATCACGACCGTCGGCATTTGAGCGTCACAATTGCCGCGCCTGAGTTCGTGTTGCGTAGCGTTGAGTATCATTTATGGCATTTTCCCACCGGCCGGTGGCGCCCAAGCGCCCGGTTAGAGCGGTTAGCCGGGGCGTAGGCCTCGCCAGGACGATGGCGATGGCAGTCGTCACGCCCCTTGCCTATATCGGCCTCGCCGGCGCGGCACTGGGCCCGGGCTCCGCGCCCCTCGGCGGCGCAGGTCTGCCTGGCGAAGACAGCCCGATTGCGATCGCGCAGGCGAGCCTGAGCTATTCCGGCGTCGATCCCATCATCACCGGTTCCGTCGACCACCTGTTCGACAGTGTCAGTTTCACTGGTCCCAACCGGGCCGAGAAGACCAATCGCGTACGTCCCGTTCTGGACGCTGCTGCTATTTCCCAGAGTTTTGAGGCCGCCCGCATGCAGATTGCCGCGTTGCGCGCGCCGTCCGATCCGGCCGCCCTCGGTCAGTCCAGCATTGCCGAAGCTGAGAGTGAAACGGAAAGCGGGCCGCGCATGTCCGTGGCCTCGCTCCATCCCGGCGCGGCTGCGGCCCTCGATGCCATTGCCGGCATCGCGCCGCGGTCCGATGATAGTCTGGGCAGCGTAACCATGCCTGACTCCGTGCCTGAACAGCTTGCCTATGCGCGCGCCAACACGCCGCCTATCGGCAGCATGGGCACGGGTGACGCCATTCAGGTGTCCGATCGCGAGCATTGGTGCCTGGCGACGGCGATCTACTTCGAAGCACGTGGTGAATCCTACCGCGGACAGGTCGCAGTGGCCCAGGTCGTGCTCAACCGCGTCAAGGATCATCGCTATCCCGACACCATTTGCGGTGTCGTGTTCCAGAACCAGCATCGTCGCAACGCGTGCCAGTTCTCCTTCGCATGCGACGGCATTCCCGAGGTTGTGACGGAACGGCGCCCCTGGGATCAGGCCGAAGAAATCGCAACCAAGGTTGCCAGCGGCGAACTCTACCTGACGGAAGTCGGCGACGCGACGCACTATCACGCCACCTACGTCCGCCCGGCATGGGCACCCCGTATGACCAAGGTGACGCAGATCGGTCTGCACGTCTTCTACAAGTTCAAGACAGGCTGGCTGTTCGGTTAGTGCCGGCCGCTCAGCCGGATAAAGGAATTGCCGGCCTGGCTGGTGAAGCGATACCAGCTGCCATTGGTCCAGAAGCGCATGAAATTGTCTGCTCGCGGGACGACTTCGGTGACGTCGATACCCGGATATTGCACGTGCCGCGAGGTCAGTCCGTCGGTCGAATAGGTCCCGGTCGCTGTAGTCGAAATACTGACGTAAGTGACTTTGCCGGCTTCGATTTTCTTGACTGTCGCCGTTGAGATCGGATCGGTGGAGACCCAATCCTCATAGTCGACCTGGTAGGTGCGGTCGTCGAACTTGACCAGCTTGTCGGTGTCGAAGCCCGCCGGCATCTCGTCGGCAAAGGCATCGAGCACAAAGCCCGGACCAATCGCAGCGACGGCGCTGGCGCAGATCGCTCCAAGGGCCATGCCCATCACTGTCTGGCGCGTTGGCAGAGTCATCTCAGACACCCGTTCTGTTCCGTTTCGGCACACTTGCCTTAACGGATCAGTAACCATGTCGGTTCTGGTCGCAAACGCCTATCTGCGCTTAAGGTTAATCCGCAAAGCGTGACTATTGGGTCGGGAGAGAGGCGCTAATAGATTGGAAAGTCTCGATAAAACGCTCGTTGGCCTGCTGCGTCGGCCACGGGCGGATGAGCCTTTCGAAGGCCTCGATGTCGAAGGCGGACTGCTCGGGCTGACCGAACAGACGGCGCGCTTCGGCCGGATCGAAGCCGGCCAGGTGTGTGGCCTCGAAATAGGCGGCTTCGCGGTCGGCCTTTTTCACCAGCTTTCCAAGCGCCACAGTCATCGTCGCGGGCAGCGAGAAACGCAGATAAATCGCTGACAATAAACGATTTTCGACGTCCTTGTAGTTCCCGCCCATCGCTGCCTTGAATGGCGAGATGATGTCGCCCATGACATATTCCGGGGCGTCGTGCAGGAGCGCCTGCAGTTGCGAAGCTGGTCCCGCCTCGGGATTGGCCGTGCGATACAGTTCGAGCACCAGAACCGAGTGTTGCGCGACGGAAAAGGGATAGTCGCCAATGGTTTGGCCATTCCACCGCGCCACGCGTGCGAGACCGTGGGCGATGTCCGACAACTCCACATCGACGGGGGAGGGGTCTAGAATATCGAGGCGACGGCCTGACAGCATGCGCTGCCAGGCACGGGAGCTGTGGCGGGACATAAGGCTCGAATTCGTTAGCAGGGTGCTAACATCAACACTAGCAGATCCACTCGATTCGAGAATGCGGCGTCACGCGTCGTCGCTGGCGTCGCCGAAATGGTAGGATGCCCATGCGGGGAGCGTCAGCGTGACCGGCTTCCCATCGAGCGTCGCCGCTGCGGGATCGGTGATGCGGTCAAGACGAAGGCTGGCAACGGCCATGCCCTCCACCACCTGACCGATCGTACCAACGTCGCGCCCGTCAGCGACCACAGGCTGACTTGCCTCGCCAGCGGGGCCGGTGACAATGACCGGTCGGCGCCGCGCCGTACCGCGGTGCTTCATCCGGGAGACCACCTCCTGGCCGACATAACACCCCTTGGCAAAGTCGATGCCCTCGAGCATGTCCATGCCGATATCGTGGGCGAAGGCGTCGTTGGCAGGAAAATCATTGCCCTGCACTGCGACGCCTGCCGCAATGCGGGCAGCATGGAAAGGCGTGTCGTCGGCGGACCAATCCGCGGCATCGTCGACCGATGCGATGACCCGCCAACCCAATTCCACTGGCCCGCGCCTGTCGAGCGTCGCGCCCTTAACCTCCGAGGGCGAATAGCCCATGCGATAGTGCTCGCGCATGTCGGATATCTCGACATCGGCACGCAGCTTGTACATGCGCATGCGCTTGAAGAAGTCGTCTGCCACCGTGTGGTGGGTGTCGACCCAAATGGCGTCCTCGCTCCAGCTCGCCGAACCTTCGGCAAGAATCTTGCCCTGCGGCGAGAGCAGGGCCCACCAGTGGGCAAGCCCGTCCGCGCTGCCGGGCATGACGCCGGTGAGCACGTCATTGAGGAGGCGATGCGCTTCTGCACCGGCGAAGCGGAAGATCGACCGGTCGGCGCGAAGGGAGATGGACATGGCGGCTCCTGACGCAGATTCGTGAGAGCCAGAGGTGGCGCAGTGCCGCTGGTTTTTCAAGCGCTGCCCAGCAGCCGCGGCTTACTGCAGGATGCGTTCGAGATTGTATTCGCCGTTGCGAATGCGCTCGGGCAACTGCTCGACGAGGTCTGCAGTCGCTTCGTCGCCATGCATGCGCACGAAAGTGGCAAGGGCCGCAAAAAGCGAGGCATGGGCAAGCGATGCCGGTTCGAGCCCATCTTCCTCGGCACTGTTCCACGCCTCGGCCAGATATTCGAGCGCCAGCTGGCGCTCGGACTGGCTGCGATCAAACGGGCCATGCCCGGAGGCGGGCGAGAAAATGGTCTTGGGCGTGCTCATGTCCCCGGGCATACCATGACCCGGCCCGGCGAGGGTGCAGGAAGTAAGCCGAAGGTTAACGGCGCGTGGGCAATTGCGCGGAATGCGCCGGCCTATTCGGCAAAGCGCGTATGGATGTCCCGGGCAAGGCGCTGGGCCTCCTCGAGAAGCCGCGCCAAGGCCTCCCGCGACGACGGCGTACATTGGTGATGGAAGCGCGAAAATGCGGAGTAGCCGGTGTTGAAGGCCCCGGCGAGCCGTTGGCGGCGGTCTTCGTCGGGTTCGTCGAGGTCGATCAGTTCCGACGCCTGCGTCCGCCAATCCTCGCTGGCGGAGGTGCAGAGCGGCTGCAGGTAGTAGAGGCTGCCCATGATCTCGGAGAGCCGCTCCATCTGCCGCTGATAGGGCGGGTCGATGGCGAGGACAGGGGACGAGAGAAGGAGGGCCGAAAAGCCGGCGGCAATCCCGGTTCGCGCCTTCCCCGACAGGACGGGTCGGTGACGGGGCAGACGGCGCGCAAACGTGGTCAATCGGGACATCATGCCTGCCTTCTACCAGCTTTGCCCCAGGACCTTGAAGCATTCTCTAATCACGTCGTCGAGCCGTGATGTGGTGCGCAGGGCCAGCAGCATTCCGGGATCGGCCCACTTGAAGTCGGTGACTTCGTTCGAAGGCCTTATGGTGCCCACATAGTCGGTGGTGGTGAAGACCGCCAGCCGGTAAGTGCCGTCGCGACCCAGTTCCTGGGTGATGGCATGGCGGGGATTGCGCACGGTGAGCCCGAGTTCCTCCTGCACCTCGCGGATGGCGCATTGCTCGATGGTTTCGTTCGGCTCCATGCGGCCGCCGGGAAAGGTCCAGAGGTTCTGATAGGGCGCGAAGGCACGTTTGATCAGCAGGATCTTGCCATGCTTGACGATGCCTACACTGGCAGCATTGGGAGGCGCGGTCATTCTGGGGAACGCACTCTTGGGTGGTTTGCGATTCGGTCCTGGAGACACTACCTCTCTTGCGTAAAGGAGACACGATCATGTGCGGACGCTATGCGTCGACTTTGCCGCCCGAGATGATGGTGGAGCTGTTCAAGCTGCTCAAGAGCGTCGACATCCTGCCGCGCTTCAACATCGCCCCGACCCAGCCGATCGTCGCCATCTGGGAGCAGGAAGGCCAGCGAGAGGCGCGGTTTGCGCGCTGGGGCTTCGTGCCGGGCTGGGTGAAGGACCCGCGCGAGTTCCCGCTTTTGGTCAATGCGCGGGCGGAAAGCATGGCGGACAAGCCGGCATTCCGGGACCGCGTCAAGCACGGGCGCTGCATCGTGCCGGCCAGCGGCTATTACGAATGGCATACCGGCGCCGACAAAAAGAAGCAGCCTTACTACATCACGCGTGCCGACGGGCAGCCGATGGCACTGGCAGGCCTCTATTCGACCTGGATGGGACCCAATGGCGAGGAGATCGACAGCGTCGCCACCATCACCGTCGCCGCCAATCCGCAGCTATCGGTGATCCACGACCGCATGCCGGCCATCCTGATGGATGAGCAGCAGCAGGACGACTGGCTCAATGTCCGGGAAATCCGGGCGCAAAAAGCAGCGCAGATGGCGCTGCCGCTCGAAGACGGCGTGCTGAAGTTTCATCCCGTCTCGACGAGGGTCAATTCCGCCCGCGACGACGACCCCGGATTGATCGAGCCGGTGTCATTACCCGAAGCAGGGGACGAGGCGCCACGGCCCCGGGCCAGGAAGGTCGCGGGCGGCGGCGGGCAGATGGATCTGTTCTAGGGCGTTTTCGACCACCAGGACAGGCCCGCTGGTGACGAAGGCGGAGGGGACGAGTGGCCTCAGGTAGGACAAGGAACGCTCAGGCCGCCTTCTCCCCGAGGGGGAGAAGAGTAGACCCGGTGCATCACATGATCTCGAAATAGCCGAGCGCGTCGCCGATGGCGTCTTCCTCGTAGTGGAGGTGGCTCAGCAGCACCTTTTCAAGGGCACGGTACACCGTGACCGCGTCATCGAAATGGCTCTGCCCCGGTTCGTCGGCCAGCTTGATCAGGGCGTCGATGAGCCGCTCGAGCAGGGTGTGCACCACCACATGCTCGGCCTGGAGACGGTCGGCAATGGCCTTGAAGGCAGGGCCCTGCGCGGCGATCGAGGGGAACAGCGCCTGGTCCTCGATCGAATGATGACCGTGGACGAACTGGCAGTATTGCCCGCACAGCGTGCCGAAGCGGCGGTAGTTCGACACCATGACGAGATCGGCGGTTTCCGCCTTGATTTCATCGGCGCTCGCCTTGCCCTCGGACGCACGTTCGATGAGGCGCCCCAGCACCTTCATATTGTCCCGAAGATGATCGTGAATCATCTTGAGATGTTCGCCCTGATGCTTCTGGTCGTCGGTGAGGCCGGGCAGTTCGGGAATTGGCGGACGCGTTGCGTCGTCGAGGAATTGAATATCTTTGAGCAGCATGGGTCACACATGGTGCGATGAAGCCCTGGCTGCAAGAAGGCACAGCGGGATGACCGGGTGAGATGGGCGGGAGCACTCTGCCTCTACAGTCACTGTTCGCCCTCTGGCTCGACCTGAGCGCCGCTCACGGCAGGAGCTGGGCCGCAGGTGGGCGTAGAGACTGGTCCTCGGGTCATGCCCAAGGACGGGTCAGCGCTTGTGGCGCGTTCGTGCAACCAGCGCAATCGACCCTAGGGGACGGATCGAAGCATCTTGCCAGGGTTCAAAATTCCCTTGGGATCCAGCGCCGTCTTGATGGCGCGCATCATGTCGAGCGCGACGGGGTCCTTGACCTGCCGGAGCAGATCGACCTTGAGCTGGCCGATGCCGTGCTCGGCCGAGACCGATCCGCCCAGTTTCAGCACCACATCGTAGATGACCGCGTGCACGGCTTCGTCGAACTCGGCCATGAAGGCCTTGGGGTCGGCGCCCACGGGCATGGAGAAGTTGAAGTGGATATTGCCGTCGCCCATGTGGCCGAAGGGGACGGGGCGGATGCCGGGGACTAGTGTTTCGGCCGCGGTGACGCCCTGGCCGATGAGGGCCGGTACGGCGGCGATGGGGACGGAGACGTCATGCTTGATGGATGCGCCTTCGCGCGACTGGCACTCGCTCATCTGCTCGCGGAAGGCCCACATGCGGGTGCGGTCGGCAAGGCTCTCGGCGATGGTTGCGTCCGAAATCAAGGCAGCATCGAAGGCGGCTTCGAGCGATGACTGCAGGGCGCCCGGCGCCGTGCCGGCCATGCGGCTCAACTCGATCAGGGCATACCAGGGAGACGCACTGGCGGTCGGATCCCTGTCCAGCATGCCGTGGCGCATCTGGATGTCGAGCCCGATCCACGGAATGAGCTCGAAGGCATTGAGACGGGCGCCGGCACGCTGGCGCATGAGCTGGAAAAGCTCGAGCGCCGCCTCTGGCGAAGCGATGTTGACGAGTGCCGTCTCGTAATCCTCGGGCAGGGGATAGATCTTGAGGCTGGCCGCGGTGATGATGCCTAGCGTGCCCTCGGCTCCCACCAGCAGGTCCTTGAGATCGTAGCCGGTATTGTCCTTCTTCAGGGCATTGAGCCCCCGGTAGAGGCGTCCATCGGCCAGCACGGCCTCGACCCCCATGGTGAGCTCCCGCGCATTGCCATAGGCAAGGACATTGACACCGCCGGCATTGGAAGAAAGCACCCCGCCGATGCGCGCGGAGCCCTGCGAGGCGAGCCAGAGCGGGAACATGGAGCCTTCGGCCTCGGCCGCCTTGTGGGCATTTTCGAGGATGACGCCGGCTTCGGCGGTCATGACGCCGGCAGCGGTATCGATGGAGCGGATGCGGTCGAGCCGGGCCAGGCTAAGGATCACTTCATTGCCTGACAAAGGCACCTGCGCCCCCACCAACCCGGTATTGCCGCCCTGGGCAATGATGCCGGTGCCGTTCTCGTTGGCCCAGCGCAGCACGGCCTGCACGGCCTCGACCGTGGGCGGGGTGACGACCGCAGCGGCGCTCTGGTGGAAGCGCTTGCGCGGCTCGTAGAGCCAGGCGCCCATCTTCGCGGGGTCGCCAACCACATTGTCGGAGCCCGCTATGGTGGCGAGAGCGGCGACGGTCTGAGCAGCGGTGAGCGTCATGACGGTATCCAAAACAGATGAGCGATGAAGGCGTTGCGCTTGCCCGCCCGGCCTTCCATGTGCCACAAGCGGGACGTTGACTCCAGACTTGGGCGTCTCGCCGGTTCCACGAACCGCGATCTGCCCAAGGTGATATTTTGGTGCGTTTCCGGACGGCGAACCGGCTACCCCTTCTCGCCCGGGAACGCTTTTGCAAAGGCCGCGCTGCTGGCGCGTGAATGAGCATGACTGCCCCCGACTGGCCAGACTTTTACTTCGCGCGCCACGGTGAAACCGACTGGAACCGCGAACACCGCTACCAGGGCAGCAAGGACATTCCGCTCAATCGCACCGGGCAGTTGCAGGCGGACGCCAATGGTGTCCTGCTGCGCGAGATGCTCGAACGCGACGGCGTTGATCCGGCATCGCTCAACTGGTTCGCCTCGCCGCTCAGCCGCGCCAGCGAAACCATGGACCGCATGCGTGCCGCTTTCGACGTGGCGCTTCCGCCCGTGATCCATGATCCGCGTCTCATCGAGATTTCCTTCGGCGCCTTCGAGGGCCGTCTGCACGCCGAGATCGCGCGCGAGCACGCTGCGCTGGCGCCCGGCGAGCGGGACGAAAGCTACTGGGATTTTCGCCCCGAAAATGGCGAGAACTACGACGACGTGGCGGGGCGCCTTCTCGATTTCGCACATACGCTGACCCACCATGCGGTGGTCGTCGCGCATGGCGGCGTGTTGCGCGTGCTCTGGCATCTGGTGGAAGGCACGTCGCGCAAGCAGGTGATGAACTGGCCGCCGCCGCAGGGTGTGATCGCCCACTTCACCGGCGGCAAGATGGTCCTCCACTCCGCACGTGACACCTGGAGCGCGCACGTCGATTGACCTGACCGGTTCCGCTCCCTAAAACCGCCGCATCATCGGGACCGCGCCATGTCATTCAATACGTTCGGGCATCTTTTCCGTTTCACCACCTGGGGCGAGAGCCACGGGCCGGCGCTGGGCGTGGTCGTCGACGGATGTCCTCCGGGCATTCCGCTGACGCCGGAGATGATCCAGCGCGACCTCGACCGCCGCAAGCCCGGGCAGAGCAAGTACACCACTCAGCGCCGCGAAGCGGACGAGGTGAAAATCCTCTCCGGGGTCTTCGAGGACGAACGCACCGACGGGCCGCGCACGACCGGCACGCCGATCTCGCTTTTGATCGAGAACACCGATCAGCGCTCCAAGGATTATGGCGACATCCGCGACAAGTATCGTCCGGGCCATGCCGACTATACCTATGACCGGAAATACGGCATCCGCGACTATCGCGGTGGCGGACGGACCTCGGCCCGCGAAACGGCGGCCCGCGTGGCAGCTGGCGCGGTGGCAAGGCAGGTCCTGGCAGGCGTCACCATCCGCGCCAGTCTGGTGCAGATGGGGCCGCACAAGATCGACTACGCCAATTTCGACTGGGATCAGGTCGGTGAAAATCCGTTCTTCTGTGCCGATGCAACGGCGGCCGCACTCTGGGCCGACTACCTCGATGGCCTGCGCAAGGACGGCAACTCGGTCGGCGCGGTGATCGAAGTGGTAGCCGAAGGTGTGCCACCCGGCTGGGGCGCGCCGATCTATGGCAAGCTGAGCGCCGACCTCGCCTCGGCCATGATGAGCATCAACGCGGTCAAGGCGGTCGAGATCGGCGCAGGTTTCGAGGCCGCCAGCCTCACCGGCGTCGAGAATGCTGACCAGATGCGGGCCGGGTCCGATCGTCCGTACTTCCTGTCCAACCATGCGGGCGGGATTCTGGGCGGGGTCAGCAATGGCGATCCGATCGTCTGCCGTTTCGCCGTCAAGCCGACCTCGTCGATCCTGACCCCGCGCCAGACCGTGACGACGGCCAACGAAGATACCGACATCATCACCAAGGGCCGGCACGACCCCTGCGTCGGCATCCGCGCCGTGCCGGTGGGCGAGGCGATGATGGCGCTCGTTCTGGCCGATCACATGTTGCGCCAACGCGGACAGACCGGTCGCGAAGGCGGCGTCGGCTTCCAGCGCAACTAGGGCAGGCTCAACCTCGCCCCAAGCAGCCCGCGCCCGACCCTGAGCTGGCCCAGCGCTTCGAGATATTCCACATGGGCCATCATGGTCATGCGGGCGGCGAGGCGCACCTTGACCGGCTGGCTCGGATAGATCAGATCGACCACCGCGCCGACCGATGTCGCCCCCTGCGCCACGGCCTCGAGCAACTGCCGGTTGCGCAGCTGACGATGCGCCCGCAGCGCTCCAGCATGCGCCGGGCCGTCGGCAATGGGGCCGCCATGCGCGGGCAGATAGTGCCGGTAGGGCAGGGCGATGACCTTGTCGAGCGAGGCGAAGTAATCGGCCATCGATCCATCGGGAACCGACACAAGGGTGGAATTCCACCCCATCACATGGTCGCCCGAGAGCAGCATGTCCGTGCCCTCGATGCCGAAAGCCAGATGGTTGGCGCAGTGTCCGGGCGTCGTGTGCACGGTGAGCCGCATATCGCCGGCGACGATCGCCTCGCCGTCGACAAGCGTCCGATCGGGGACCAGGTCCCAGTCGGCCGATCGGCGCAGCGGATTGCGTTCGAATCGCCGCAGCGGCCGCGACAACCGGTGCGGGCCGCCGAACCAGAGCGGAATATCGAGCGCCTTGGCCCAGCGCGCCGCCGCCGCGCTGTGATCGCGATGGGTATGCGTGAGGAGAATGACTTCCACCGGCCGTCCGGCAATGGCGCCGCTGAGAGCGGTCACGTGCCGGGAATCGAGCGGGCCGGGATCGACGAGCGCAAGCCGTTCGTGGCCAAGAAGAAAGCTGTTCGTGCCGGTGAACGTATAGGCCGAGGCGTTGGGGGCGGTGACGCGCACCACGCCCTCCGCGAGGGTGATGGGATGGCCGGTTTGTGGATCGAAGTCGGTCTGGTAGCGCGGCGGGGTAACGGAGCTGGCCATTGCGTCCATGGTAACGAGAAAGTAAGAGACAGTGTCTGGACCAGACCGCCCCGGGAGGGGGTTGGTCCCTATCAATTACGGAAGGTATGAAATGGCTGTGACTTTGACCACGCCTAACACGCTGCTCGGCGCATTCCAGCCCAAGGGCAACGTCGCCAAGCTGGCAACCAACGCCGCGATCGTCCTGCTCGGCACCATGCTGATCGCCGCTGCCGCCAAGGTCAGTGTTCCGGTGTGGCCCGTTCCCGTCACGCTGCAGAGCCTTGCCATCGCAGCACTGGCAGCCGCCTTCGGCCTGCGTATCGGCGTGGCCACCGTCGCTGCCTACCTTCTGGAAGGCGCAATGGGCTTGCCCGTCTTCGCTGCCGGCGGTGGCATGGTCTATCTCGCCGGTCCCACCGGGGGCTTCCTCCTCGGTTTCCTCGCCCAGGCTGCGATCATTGGCTACGCTGCCGATCGCGGCGCGTCGAGCCGCCCGTTCGCGCTGTTCGGCGCCATGCTGGTCGCGACTGCCGTGCTCTATGCGTTCGGCTTTGCCTGGCTGGTGACGTTGTCGGGCGCGGCCCAGTGGATCGACCAGACGAATGTGGTCGCTTCCGCCTATGCAGGCGCTGTCGAACCCTTCGTCGTCTGGGACATACTCAAGATGGCCTTTGCCGCAATGACCGTCACCGGTCTCTGGAGCGCATTCGGCGCCAAGCGCTAAGTCGTCTGGAAATACAAAATACGAAGGGCTGGTGGAAACACCGGCCCTTTTTCTTTGCTGTCGAAGGCGGGTTTCAGGCGCAGACGGGGAACTGCCTTCTTTAACGCTGCGCGTGCCGCCTTACCGGGATTTCGGCCCGAAAAGGTCTCAAATCCCCGTCGTTGATCAATATTTGGATTAACTGCTGTGCACCAAGACTAATATATGTGCAGGCGCAATTTAACCATCCCTGTCAAGTTAAGGATGAAGATTAACTACATAAAATTGCTTGATTGGCGTAGTCGATATCGTCGTGTCATAGGCAGTTTGTACCCAAGGACGCTATTCCGGTCCGGAAGACAATGCCAGTTGAGATTCAATCACTGCTGCCAAGCATAACCGACATCGGGCTTCTGGCCTGTCTGTCGATTGTCTACGGCGAATTGTCTCGCGTCATTTCCGACCGCAAGGCCAGGTCAGTAACGCTCGGGTTTCTCTTTGGGCTAATCTCGCTGGTTTCGTCTCTTTATCATGCGGCCGGTGGCGCATCCCTGCTGGCTGACAATGGCGCGATTTTCGTTGGTCTGGCTGCGGCCTTTCTCGGCATGCTCGGTGCGCTCACCGCCCTCGGTTTCGCCTTTCTGGTGGGCGTCGCGCTCGGGACCAATTCGCCCATCGAACCGGTGCAGCTGATCCTTGCCTGCGCAGTGGGAACGCTCTGGCACATGAAAATCCGTGGGCTCGTGCGCTCGAAGCTGCTGGCCCTGATCGTTCTGGGGGCGTTGCTCAATGCGGCACTGCTCCCCTCCTATATCTGGGCGCCCGATACCGCGTCGCTGGCCCCTGGCGTTGCCTTGCAGGTCTCTCTGCTCGTCAACCTGGCGATCTCGCTGCTGTTCGGCGCTTTCGTCGAGCGCGAACGCGGCATGCTCGAAGCCGAGCTGCATCTGCGCCAGATGGCCAATACCGACCAGCTCACGGGCCTCCACAATCGCCGCACGCTGATCGCAGCCTTCGACAGCCGTCCGCGCAAGGCCAAGGGTCATGCACTGCTCCTGATCGACGTCGACAACTTTAAATCCGTAAACGATGCGCATGGTCATGCGGCTGGCGATGAGGTGCTTCGGCACATTTCCCGCCACCTTCAGGACATCGTTCGATCAGGCGACATCGTCTGTCGCATCGGCGGCGAGGAATTCGCGGTGTTGCTGCAGGCCGACAGCTGGGAGGAGGCTCAGGCGGCCGGCGAGCGGCTACGCTCGGAGGTGGAGCGGCACCGGGTGCGCATTGCCCAGCTCGCCCTCCAGGTCACCGTCAGTATCGGCATCGCCTGGTGGCGCGACGAAACCACGTTCGACCGGGAGCTCGCTGCCGCGGACGAGGCCCTTTACCGCGCCAAGCGCGGCGGCCGTAACTGCACCAGACTGGCTGTTGAACGCAGCACCGAGGAACAGGTGCTTCAGCCATGATTCCTGTGACAAAAATGCCAGGTCATCATCAAATTGTCTCGGTTTGCCCGCATCTTGATGTCAAATCTAATATTTCGGTCACCTCTACTGTGGTAGATCGATTTGCAAGCAACGTGTGCTGTGGCCGCGTCGGGGAATACTTTGGTCAAAAGACGTCGGCATATGGTGATGAATTATTCCAAGTGCCGTTCCCGATTCTTGGGCGCATTCAGCGCTTTAGCTGCTGCTGGATTGCTGTCCGCCTGCGCGACGACTGCGCCGCTGGAGAGCTATTCTCCCAAGGCCGTGGTGCCGACCGAAGCCATGCTGGCCTTGTCCCCCGGGGCGGGAGCCATTCTGGGCGTGGTGCAGACTGGCTACGTCAACGCGACCGAGCAGAAGATCTCGCTCGATACACGGGCGAAATCGCCGGGCACCAACTACTTCACCATCCAGATGTTCGAGGCGGTCGCGCATTCCGCCACGCCGGGCGGGCTGCAGGACGTGCCGCTGGCCAATATGGACCTGGGCGGCGAGGCGCGCGGCACGGTCAACTTCGCCGACATGAAGCTGTCGCCCTATTTCGTGCAGAACCAATATGGCCCGTTCGGCTATTCGATGGGCCGCACGGCAACTGCGGACCTGTGCATGTATGCCTGGCAACGCATTGCGCCGGAACGCAAGCCCGGGGGCGGGGTGGCGCGCGGCGCCATCAACCTGCGCGCGCTGATCTGCGACCAGACCAAGACCGAGCAGGAATTGCTCGACATCATGTTCCAGCTCCGGATCAAGGGTGTGGCGGGCGTGGCCCGTCCGGCGCCCGAGGACATCGGGGCCTATGGCAAGGTCATTTCTCCGGGTGGTGGGGTCTATGGTCCCGCCAACGTGTTGCCGCCGATCGCACCGCCGGCGCGCCCGCGCGCCAGTGCGCCCGCGGCTGCCGCGCCCGCACCGGCCCCAGCGCCGGCCGCTCAGGAAGACACAATTCCGAGCCCGTCGTCATCGCCGCTCATTCCATCTCCGGATGGCGGAGGCGACGTGCCCATTGTTCCGACGCCCTGACGGGCTCCGGCATCAGACGTATCGAAGTATCCTCTCAGTTCCCTGCGACCGCGGTGTTTTGTCATGCGTAAGTTTATCTCGTTGGTCTTCTGGCTCGGCGTCGCTGCCCTCGCGGCTGTAACCATCACGATGCCGGTCAGTATCCAGGCTCACCTCGTGACATCGCTGCTGCTGCTGGTGCTGATGATGCTCATCAAGGTGTTCAAGCTGAGCGGCACCTGGCGCCTGATGCTGCTGGCCTTCGGTACGGCCATCATCCTGCGCTATGCCTTCTGGCGCACGACGAGCACTATCCCGCCGGTCACGCAGATCGCCGACTTCATTCCCGGCTTCCTGCTCTACCTTGCCGAAATGTACAGCGTGCTGATGCTTGGCCTCAGCCTCTTCGTGGTATCCTCACCGCTGCCGCCGCGCCCCTCGACCAGCCTCAAGCCCGATGATGACGTGCCGCATGTCGACGCGTTCGTGCCGACCTACAACGAGGATGAAGGCCTGCTCGCCGGCACTCTCGCTGCGGCCAAGGCCATGGATTATCCGGCCGACAAGCTGACCGTGTGGCTGCTCGACGACGGCGGCACGCTGCAAAAGCGCCAGGCCGAAAGCCTGGACCAGGCTGTGGCCGCCCAGCATCGCCATGAGCGGCTGCAGAAGCTGGCCGAAGAACTGGGTTGCAACTACCTGACACGCGACCGCAACGAGCACGCCAAGGCCGGTAACCTCAACAACGGCCTGGCCCATTCCAAGGGCGAACTGGTGGCGGTGTTCGACGCCGACCACGCCCCGGCGCGCGACTTCCTGCAGCAGACGGTGCCCTATTTTGCCAAGGACCACCGCCTGTTCCTGGTGCAGACGCCGCACTTCTTCCTTAATCCCGATCCGCTGGAGCGCAACCTCCAGACATTCGAGACCATGCCTTCAGAGAACGAGATGTTCTATGGCGTGATCCAGCGCGGTCTCGACAAGTGGAATGCCTCATTCTTCTGCGGTTCGGCCGCGGTGCTGCGACGCACGGCGCTCGAAACCACCAACGGTTTTGCTGGTCGCTCCATCACCGAAGACGCCGAAACCGCCATCGACCTGCACGGCAAGGGCTGGAACAGCATCTATGTCGATCGTCCGCTGATCGCCGGCCTCCAGCCGGCAACCTTTGCCAGCTTCATCGGCCAGCGCACCCGCTGGGCGCAGGGCATGCTGCAGATCATGCTGATGAAGTTCCCGCTGTTCAAGCGGGGCCTGAGCTTTGGCCAGCGCATGTCGTATCTGTCGAGCACCATGTTCTGGCTGTTCCCGATCTCGCGCATGATCTTCCTGTTCGCGCCATTCTTCTACCTGTTCTTCGACCTGCAGATCTTCACGGCGTCGAGCGGTGAATTCGTCGCCTATACCGTGACCTACATGCTGGCCAACCTCGTCATCCAGAACTCGCTGTTCGGCCGCTGGCGCTGGCCGCTGATTTCCGAACTCTACGAGTATATCCAGTCGGTGCACCTGTTCCCGGCGCTGCTGTCGGTGATGCTCAACCCGAGTAAGCCGACCTTCAATGTGACCTCGAAGGACGAAACCACGGTGCGCAGCCGCGTGTCCGAGATCGGCATGCCCTTCTACATCATCTTCTTCCTGCTGCTTGTGGGCCTTGGCTTCACCATCTTCAGGCTCTACGCCGAGCCCTTCAAGGCGGAGATCACGCTCGTGGTGGGGGGCTGGAACCTCTTCAACCTGCTGATCGCCGGGTGTGCGCTGGGCGTGGTGTCGGAACGTCGCGAAGCGCGCCAGAACCGTCGCGTGCCGGTTGATCGCGCCTGCCAGGTGCGGACGCAGGACGGCACCTGGGTCGATGGCACCATCATGGACGTGTCCTCGACCGGCATGAGCGTCAAGCTGCGCTCGAACCGCAGCGGCATCAGCAAGGACACGATGACCGGGCTGCGTTTCACGCCCTATTCCAAGATCGAAGAGCCGGAAATGACAGTCGACATCCGCAATGCCGTGATGGGTGAGAATGGCACTGTGCTGGGCTGCCAGTATGTGCTCAAGACCGCCAACGACTATCGCCTGATGGCCGATCTGCTCTACGCCAATTCGGCCCAGTGGACCGAGCGTCTCAACTCCAAGCGCGCCAATATCGGCATCATCGAAGGCCTGGCGCGCTTCCTCTGGATCGCACTGTACCAGACCAGCCGTGGTCTGGCCTACCTGGTCAAGTTCGGGCAGACGCCGGCCGTCAAATCTACACGCAACCGGAGGGCTTCGGCATGATCCGCGTCCTCACCCCGCTGGCGCTCGCCCTGATGGTCGGTTCGGCCCATGCACAGCAGGTGCCGAGCTTTGACATGAGCCCCGAAGCCGAAATGATCGTGCCGGTGACGCCCGATCCATCGGCCTCCGCCACTGCCGCTCCGGTCATCGCCGCGCCCGACCTCATCCGCTACCTGCTGCCGGCCGGCACGACGCGGCTGGCTGGCGAAGTCGACCGCCGCAACTACCAGATCTACCTCACTCCGACCCAGGCCGCTGCCAAGGCAACGCTCAACCTCGGCTATGTCAACGCGCTGGTCGTGGCGCCCGAATCCTCTCGACTGCGGGTGCAGATCAACGGCACCACCGTCATGCTCAATCCGGTTGCGTCCTCGGCGGGCATCGCCAAGGTCGCCGTCGACGTGCCCAGTGGCGTCTTGCGCCAGGGCTTCAACACCGTGACAATCACTGCCGACCAGCGGCATCGCACGGACTGCTCGATCGGTTCGACCTACGAGCTGTGGACCGACCTTTCGGCCGTGGACTCCTTCCTCAGCTTTTCCGGCGCGCGAGTCGGCCAGCTGAGCCGTCTCGACGACCTGGCGGCGGCAGGCTGGACCAGCACCGGAAAAAGCATTGTCCGCGTGATCATGCCCTCGGGCACGGCCATGGAAAACGGCGCTCTGCTGGCTGACCTGGTGCAGACGCTGGCGCTCACCATGCGTGTCGCCAACACCGAAGTGCAGTTTGCCAACACCCTGCCGGCGTCGCAGGAAGAGGGCGTTCTCAATGTCGTCCTCGGCCCAGCCTCGCAATTGCCTGAAGGCGTGGGTCCACTGGCCCAGGAAGCGCGCAACGCGCCGGTCGCGGCCTTTGGTGCCAACAATGCACTCGTGCTCTCCGGCCCCGACTGGGCCGGCGTCAAGGCGGCGATCGACGACCTGCGCCCGATCGCTGCGCAATACGAACAGTATGCCGGCGCCATCCCGCCGCGCGCCGATCGCGCCCTGCCGGTGCCGATCCTTGACGGCGCGGGCACGCTGTCCTTCGAGCAGCTGGGCTTTGAGGGCCTCAGCTTCAACGGCCGGCGCTATCGCACGCAGTTCTCGTTTGCCCTGCCGGCCGACTTCTACGCCGACCGCTATGGCCAGGCGCAGATCACGCTGAGCGCCGCCTATTCGAGCGAAGTGCGCCCGGGCAGCCAGTTCGACGTGTTCATCAACGGCGAAATCGCTTCGGTGACGCCGATCCTGCGCACCGACGACGCGCTGCGCGACCTGCCGATCAAGGTGCCGATGAGCGAGTTCCGCCCCGGCGTGAACACGGTGGAAGTCGTGGCGGCGCTGCGCACCGAGGCCGACGATATCTGCGCGCCCGGCACGGTGACCGTCGGTACCGACCAGCGCCTACTGATCTCGAGCGACAGCACCTTCACCATGCCCGATTTCGGGCGCATTTCGCAGGTGCCGAACCTGGCGGCCTTCGCCAATACCGGCTTCCCCTATTCGGGTGGCACCGATACGCCGGACCTGGTGCTGGGCTCCGGCGATGCCGTGCTGCCTGCCGCCATGACCTTCGTCGCCCGGCTGGCGGGCCAGACCAACCAGGCCATGGCGATCAAGTCGGTGAGCCTGGCGAGCCCCGCACCAGCGCAGGACGCGATCTTCGTTGGCGCCTACAACCAGCTGCCGCCCGACGCCATCCAGCGCGTCGGCGTGCTCCAGCCCTATGCCAGCGACGACATTGCCCTCGAAGTCGACCAGGGCAGCCTCGACACGATCCTCCAGCGCTGGCGCTCGACCGGGACCTCCAACGACGCGTCCATGCTTGGCCGGTTGCAGAACTGGGTGGCGGGCCTGCTCGATCTCGGGCCGAACAGCCTCGGGGTCCTGCCGCCGACCGACGAGCCCTACGCGCCGCGCCTTTCGGACAAGGCCGTCGTGCTGCAGCGCCTGCAGCCCGAGGGTGGCTTGTGGACCATGCTGACCGTGCCCAATGCGCAGAACCTCGATGCCGGTATCGCACTCGTCACCGAGGCCTCGATGTGGCCCAGGATGGCCGGTCGCGTCAGCGTCATCCCGCAGGATGGCAGCGCCGTGCAGGTCATCGAGCCGAACCGCGTCAGCTTCTACGAGAGCAGCCCCTGGAGCTTCCAGAATCTGCGCAACATCCTCGCCAACTGGCTCTCGAGCCACGTGCTGGCCTATGGCTTCGGCCTTTGCCTGGTGCTGGTCGCGCTGACGCTGGCAACCTCCGCCGTCCTGCGCGTCATGGGCAGGCGCGCCTGATGCGGGGTCTCGTGCTGGTCGCCGCCATGGCCCTCGCCTCCGTCTCCGCCGTGCACGGCGCCCAGCAGGGCTCCGTGACCGCCGACGAATGGGCGGCCTATCGCAACGCTTTCGTCAGCGAGGGGCGCGTCATCGACACGGCCAACGGCAATATCTCGCACAGCGAAGGGCAGGGTTACGGCCTGATCCTCTCCTACCTGGCGGGTGACGCGCAGAGCTTTGCCGATATCTGGGCCTTCACCCAGAATGAACTGATGATCCGCGATGACGGGCTGGTGGCCTGGAAATGGGACCCCGACGCCACGCCCAACGTCACGGACAGCAATAATGCCAGCGACGGCGATATCCTCATCGCCTACGGCCTCGCGCTGGCCGGGGAAGGCTGGGACGAGCCCGTCTATGTCCATGCTGCCCGCAGCATTGCCGACGCAGTGGGCGAAACCTCGACCCTGCGCTGGCGCGGCCGCGACGTGCTGCTGCCGGGCGCCTTCGGCTTTGGCCGCGAGGACCAGGAAGATGGTCCGATCGTCAACCTCTCCTACTGGGTGTTCGAGGCTTTCCCGACCCTCTCGCGCCTCGCGCCACAGACCGACTGGGAAAGCATCGCCCAGGCCGGACGGCGCCTCATCAACGAGGCGCGGATCGGGCCCATGGAATTGCCGACCGACTGGCTGTCGCTGCGGGGTGCCGAACCCGCGCCCGCCAAGGGTTTCCCGGCCGAGTTCAGCTACAACAGTATCCGCATCCCGCTTTATCTGCTGCGCGGCGGCACCACCGAGCCGGCCTTGCTGCGCCAGTTCGTGGCCCCGTTGAGCGGCGATGGCGCCGGCACCGTGGCCGTGGAGTCCGGCCGAATGGTCGATCCCCTGCAGGAACCAGGGTACCGCATCATCGGCGCCGCCTTGAGCTGCATTCTCGATGGCCAGAAAGTCGATCCGGCGCTGCAGGGCTTTTCGCCGCAAAGTTACTACGGCTCGACGCTGCATCTGCTTACACTGTCCTTCCTGCGTGAAAGCGCACCAAATTGTCTCTGAGGCCACCCATGACCATCCATGCACGCTGCATAATCGTCGGTCTGTTCGCCGGTCTTTCGATGACCGCTGCGCCATTGGCCCAGCAGGCGACTCCGACCCCGGAACTGTCGCAGGCCGCGCCGCCGGCAGCGAGCCCGGTGGTGGATGAGAGCGCGCTGCGCTATTTCGCGCGGCAGGGCGACGAGCGGCGCCTGCAGGCAGAGATCGCGCGCCTTTCGGCGATCTATCCCGGCTGGGTGCCGCCCGCCGATCCGCTGAACGGCGACACCGGTGTCGACGAGAACCTGCAGCACATGTGGGACCTCTACGGGCAGGGCGACCTTGCCGGCGTGCAGGCCGAGATCGATGCACGCATGGCCGCAACCCCGGATTGGCGTCCGCCGCAGGACCTGCTCGATGCCTTGTCCACCGGTAGCGCAGCGGCCGAAATCCGCGCCGCCGCGACGGTGCAGGACTATGATACGGTGATCCGCGTTGCCGCCAACCACCCCGATATTCTTGTCTGCACCAATGTCGACCTGCTCTGGTCACTGGCCGAGGCCTTCGTCGATACCGGCAGCGAGCCGCGCGCGGTCGATGCCTATAGCTTCGTGCTACAGAACTGCCCGACCGCACCGGAGCGGCTGGCCACGATGCAGAAGGCCCGCACCCTGCTGTCGCCCGCCGACATGGACACGCTGTTCAGCTTCGAGCGCGACGACGAGTTCGCGCCAATCCGTGTCGATCAGGCCCGCCAGTCCGTGGCCGACTACCTCAATGGCGTGTCGCGCCAGGTCGATCCGGATGCGGTGACCCTGATCGAGAGCGCGATCGCTGCCGCGCCCACGACCGACGACCTGCGTCTGCTCGGCTATTACGAACTGCAGGCCAACCGCGCGCGGCAGGCCCGCGACCTGTTCCAGAAGGCGGTGGACATCGACCCCACGCCCGACAGCCTGGGCGCCTTGGCGCGCGCCATGGTGCAACTGCGGCAGCTGACCGAGGCAGAGGAACTTCTGGCCGAACACCGGTTCGAAAGCGACGAATTGCAGGCACAGTATCTGGCCCTGGCCAATTCGCTGCTGGCCGGCAATCCGCCGCGCCGCCTCACGCCCGAAGTGCTCGACCGCATCATCGAGGCGATCAACGATTCCCAGGATGCCGATGCGGCTCAGGCACTCGGCTGGTATGCGTTCAACTTCGGCCAGACGCAGACCGCCGCGCGCTGGTTCCTGAAGGCGCTCGAGTTCAATCCCAACTTCGAGCCCGCGGCCTATGGCCTGCTGGTCTCCAGCCAGAAACTGCAGGATCGCGCCCGGGTGCGCGAGATCATCCGCCAGTGGGGCTCCCTCTCCCCGCGGATCGAACAGTTCGGCAAACCGGGCGCTCCGACCGACGCACCCGTGATCACCACAATTCCCGAGCCGCAGCTGGTACCGATGCGCTATCGCTTCGACCAGGGGCCGCGGCTGATGCTGGTGGCTTCGCAGACCCCCGACCAGCTACGCGCCTACGAACAGTGTGGCCAGTACATTCCGGCCGAGAACTTCAGCGGCGCCCAGGCTCTGGGGCGCGCGTGGTGCCTGATGGATCTCGATCGCGCCACCGAAGCCGAACAGCTTTTCCAGCGTGCCATTCTGGCGCCATCGGAAGCGACGCGCACCGAGGCCTATTATGGACTGACCCTGGCGCTGCTCCGCCTTGGCCTCATCGAGGAAGCGGCGGTGGCCGCATCGGCCATGCCGCAGACGCCGGAGCGCGTGCATGAAATGCAGATCGCCATCCTCGCCGATACGGCGGTGACCTATTACCAGATCGGCCGCTACGACGAGGTGCTGCAACTGCTCGATCAGCGCGCCACCCTCGCCCCCGAACAGAACGACCTCCTGACCATCAGGGCCTGGAGCTACTACCATCTCGGCAGGCTGCGCGAAGCCCGCCAGATCTTCGCCGCTGTTGCTGCCACTGGTTATTCCGAGGCCCAGCGTGGTCTGGATGCGCTTCAGGCGCGCGGGTTCCAATAGTCGATTAACCGACAATCCGGTCTCTTGTTCGCTTTATCTTCAGGCGTGCTAATCAGAGCTCATGGGTAAGTTCGGAAGAACTTGTACCAATTGTTCAAAAATTGATTTGTGCTGGAGACAACTTTGTCGAAGCGAGTGAGAACTGCAGTGTTCCCGGTTGCCGGTCTTGGAACCCGTTTCCTGCCGGCCACGAAGGCCATGCCAAAGGAAATGCTCCCGGTCGTCGACAGGCCGCTGATCCAGTATGCGGTGGACGAAGCGCGCGAAGCCGGCATCGAGCACTTTGTCTTCGTCACCGGTCGCAACAAGGGTGTGATCGAAGACCATTTCGACAAGCAGTTCGAGCTGGAAGCGACCCTTGCCGCCCGCGGCAAGGCCGCTGCGCTGGGTGAACTCAGCCGCGACCTGCCTTCGGCCGGCCGGACCAGCTTCACCCGCCAGCAGGAGCCGCTGGGCCTGGGCCATGCCGTCTGGTGCGCGCGCGATATCGTGGGCGACAACCCCTTCGCGCTGCTGCTGCCTGACATGCTGTTCCAGAGCAAGCCCGGTGTGCTCAAGCAGATGATGGATGCCTATGACGATGTCGGCGGCAATGTCATCGCCGTCGAGGAAGTGCCGATGCAGGATGTGTCGTCCTATGGCGTCGTTGCACGCGGGGCAGGGACCGACCGCAGCTTCGCCATCAGTGGCATGGTCGAAAAGCCCAAGCCTGATATGGCGCCGTCCAATCTGATCATCTCGGGACGATACATTCTCCAGCCGCAGGTCTTCGACCTGATCTCCACCCAGACCAAGGGCGCGGGCGGCGAGATCCAATTGACCGATGCCATGCTCAAGCTTCTCGAAACCCAGCGCTTCACAGGCGTCAAATATGCCGGGCGCAGCTTCGACTGCGGCTCCAAGGTCGGGTTCCTGACCGCCAATATTGCCTTCGCGCTGGACCGCGATGACGTCCGCGACGACTTCCTCACAGCCGTCGACGGCTTGGGCCTCCTGTCCACGCCATCCCGCCGCTCGGCCTGACGGCCTCATCGTCCCGCCCGGCCGGTTCGGATCGGCGGGGCAGGGCTGCATGGCAAACAAAAACCCCGGCCTCGCGAGAAGCCGGGGTTGATTGGTCGGAGTAGAGTGATTCGAACACTCGACCCCCTGCTCCCGAAGCAGGTGCGCTACCAGGCTGCGCTATACTCCGTCAGACACGCGACATTTCGGGAAGTTCCAGGCGGAAATAACTCCGCCCCGTCGCGATGTGGCGGCTTTATAGCTTTGGCGATGGCACTGTTCAAGCGGTTCTCACAACCTTTTATCGCCCGCCAGAGATCGAGTTGCGTGGCGCCAGCGAACCGTGTAGGAACCGCCGCAGTTGGGGTGTCGCCAAGTGGTAAGGCACCGGTTTTTGGTACCGGCATTCCTAGGTTCGAATCCTAGCACCCCAGCCATTTCCCGACACTACTCTGTCCGCCCGCGAATACCTGCGACGATTGCGCTTCAGGACCGCGACGGCGCGAGGACCTTAACGCAACTCGCCAAAATCAGGTCAAAACGGCGCTGTTGCGAACTGAGCCGACGGGGTCCTGCGATTTCGACGTATGCATGGTGACTTGCGGGAACGGGATGACGATGCCGCGCTGGTCGAACACCTGCTTCACGAATTCATTGAACGCGCGTCCTGCCGCCCATTGCGAACCGGGCAGGGTTTTGACCCGGGCCCGGACGACCACGGCCGACTCGAGAAATGCCGTGATGCCGTGCATCTCGAGCGGGCCGAGGACATGGTCGCGATGCTCCGTTTCCATCAGCAGGTCATAGGCGTCCTCGATGGCCTGTTTGGCGACGCCGATATCGGTATCGTAGGCCACGCGAATTTCGGCCAGATGATAGGCGAAGTCCTTGTTGCTGTTCGATACCTGGTCGACCGAGGAGAACGGAATGAGGTGCAGTGTTCCGGACAGGTCACGGATCGATACCGACCGGATGGTCAATCGCTCGACCACGCCGGATTTGCCACCTGCTTCGACGACGTCCCCTTCGTTCATCACGTTTTCGAGCTGGATGAACGCACCGGTGATGATGTCCTGAACGAATTTCTGCGCACCGAAGCCGATGGCCAGCCCGAGAACGCCGGCACCTGCAAGCAGCGGAGCGATGTTGACGCCGATCTGGGCCAGGGCCAGCATGCTGACAAACACCACCAGCGTGATCGTCATGGCATTCTTGAACAGCGACAGCAGCGTCTTTTCGCGCGCCGTCGGGATCGTGCCGTAGTTCGGATTGAGCCGATATTCCACCCAGGACGAGGTGGCCACGTGAATGGCGAAGCCGATGAGGATCACGGCCAGCGCCGAGATGATGGAGCCTGCCGTATGCTGGCCGGCCTCGGAACTGATCCAGCCGACAAAATCGAAGAGCGACCAGGCCTGCGCTGCGGTCAGCAGCACCGCTGCCAAGGCAATGATCCGTACGGTTTGGAGCACCTTTGGGACGAAGGCGTGCAGGCGCCGTTCCAGCAGGGGAAGGCGCTCCTTGACGTCAGATGGAAGGCGCAGCCCGGCATTGACGAAACGGGCGATGAACCCGACAGCGAGGAGCGCCACCACCACCGCGACAATGGTCTGGAGGGTTGCCGCCACGATGAAGGGCAGCGCCTGCGCGGGGTTGGCGAGCCACGCAACGAACAGGGCGCCGAGATAGGTGATGGCCAGAATGTGCCAGTACCGCGCGAGGGGCAGAATGATCTGCGCCAAACCTTCGCGCCGGTTCTTGTCGACGACGGCCGATAAAAGCGCTCGGACCTGATCCTTGTTCTGCAGCACCACTAGGATCCCGATGGTGGTGAGGGTGGCAACGACCAGCACCTCGACGGACGAGGCCAAAACGACCGAGACATTGGTCGCAAGAATGGGCACCACGAAGAGAAACGTGTAGCCCACGAGCGATAGCACGCGGGAAAGCCAGAACGACCAGTAATTGGCGCTCGTATCGCCCATCGGCAGAATGCGGATGGCGGAATGGCGCGGCATCAGCACCGCCCGCATGCCGACCTTGAGCAGTTCCACAAACAGGAAGGCGTTCAGCAGCAGGGGCTGGTTGATGCCCAGTCGCCCACTGCCGCCATTCGCAATCAGCATGGCGACCAGATATCCGGCCGCCCATGCCAGTATGACCGGGATCAGATCGATCACGACCGCGGCCAGCAGGCTGGTGGCTTTCCGCAGCCAGCGCGCGCCGTCGCGTTGATGTGCCGCTTTGCCCGATAACCAGGCGGCCGGAAGCTTGAGCAGCAACAGGACCCCGAAAATCGTGGCGCCGACACGAACAATATCGAATGTCACGCTGCGAAGCTGGTCCGACCCGGTGCCAGACAGACCGCGCGCAACGTCGTCGACCACATCCCCGACCGATTGCACGCTGGCAGAAACGCCCTCGGCGGCGCCGCGGGTGAACTCGGCCACCTGCTGCGCAATGGTCGTGTCCGATGTTTCATCGGCCGAAGAGCGCTCCACCTCCGCAAGGGCATTGGCGCGGACACGGGCCAGCAAAGCGGCGCCTGCAGGGTCCGCCTCGATGATGTCGATCAAGGCGTCGAGGCCCTGTGTCTGCGCCGGCGCTTCGGCTTGGGCCGGCTCCGTCGTGGGTTGCGCCTGTGCGCTGGCCTGGGGAACGAGAATGGCGAATATGACGAGGGCATAGGCCAAGAGGCGCATCGGCGCTCCTTCACGAATACTGAGAGCAGCCCCGCAGACGGCGCCATACGCTCGGACTTGGAATGGAGGCCGGATTCTCCCGGCCTCCAGGGTGATTACTGATCCAGCACGGCCGAGAGGAATTCGCGGGTGCGGTCCTCGCTGGGATCGGTGAACAGTTCCTCGGGCGTGCCCTCTTCGCGGATCTTGCCCCGGTCGAAGAAGCAGACGCGATCGGAAATCTCGCGGGCGAAACGCATTTCGTGGGTCACCAGGAGCATCGTGAGGTCGTGCTCGTCCGCCAGCTTGCCGATGACATTGAGCACTTCGCCGACCAGTTCGGGATCGAGCGCCGAGGTCGGTTCGTCAAACAGCAGGATGCTCGGGCGCATGGCCAGTGCCCTCGCGATACCGACGCGCTGCTTCTGTCCGCCGGACAGCTGACTGGGAAACTTCTGCGCCTGATCGGCGAGGCCGACGAGTTCGAGTAATTCTTCGCCGCGCTGGCGCGCTTCGGCCTTGGAGAGGCCCAGCACCTTGACCGGCGCCTCGGTGATATTGCGCAAGACGCTCATATGCGGAAAGAGGTTGAAGTGCTGGAACACCATGCCGAGCTTGCCGCGCATCTTGCGCAGGTGCTTCTCACTGGCAGGCTTGAGGCTGCCGTCGCCGGAGTTTTCGTGCCAGAGCGGTTCGCCGTCGACGGTGACGCTGCCGCCGTCGATCCCCTCGAGCGTCATCAGGATGCGCAGCACCGTCGACTTGCCCGAGCCCGACGGCCCGATGATCGAAACCTTCTCGCCGCGCTTCACCGAGAAATCGAGTTTGTTGAGAACAGTAAGGTCTCCAAAGCGCTTCTCGACCTTGTCGAACCGAATGATGTCTTCGCTCATTTGAGGGGGATTCCTTGCTTGGGCAGCCACGTATCGAGCAGGCGCACGCCCCCCGACGCGATCAGCGTCAGGATGAGATAGATCGCGCCCACCATGGACAGCGGGATGAGATAGTCGAAGGTCCGGTCACCCACGATCTTGGCGACGTTGAGCATTTCGAGCACCGTCACGACCGAGAGGATCGGGACGTCCTTCATGATCGAGACCAGGTAATTGCCCATGGCCGGAACGATGCGCGGAATGGCTTGGGGTACGATGATATGGGTAAAGGTGCGCCCGGCAGTGAGATTGAGCGCCCGCGCCGCTTCGCGCTGGTCTGCGCCGACGGCTTCCAGCCCGCCCCGATAAACCTCGGCCGTATAGGCACTGTACTGGATGCCCAGCGCCAGGGCGCCGGTCATGAAGGCCGGCAGCACGATGCCGTATTCGGGCAGCACGTAGTAGAGGAAGAACAATTGCACGAGCAGAGGCGTATCGCGGATGAATTCCGTGATCACGCGCGCCGGCCAGGCGATAAAGGGAAAGGGCAGGCCTTTGAGCACCGCCCAGACCAGACCCAAGACCAGGGCGAGGACGAAGCCCAGGCTTGCCGCCTGTATAGTGACCACCAGCCCCGTCAACAGGATCGGCAGGATCGAGATGGCAAAGGCCAGTGGGCTCGAGAGGTCCCATTCGTAACCAAATAGCATGGGTCAGCTCCTCGCCGTGCGCCAGCGGCTCACGCGAATTTCGAGCAGGCGCATCATGGCTGTCAGCACCAGCGCCATGCCGAAATAGGTCAGCAGCAGCATGGAATAGATGGTCGTGCTGTCCTGGGTGAAGTTGCGGATCTGCTCGGCGCGGAAGGCCAGATCACCCAGGCTGATCAGCGAAACCAGCGCCGTGTCCTTGAGATTTTGCACGGCCAGGTTGCCGAAGGATGGCATCATTTCGGGCACGGCCTGCGGAATGGTAACGGTCCACAGCGTCTGGCGCGGCGTGAAATTGAGTGCCCGCGCAGCCTCATGCTGGTCCTTGTGAACGGACTGAATGGCGCCACGCACCACTTCGGCTCCATAGGCCCCGATATTGAGGCTGAGGGCCATGATGCCCGCGACCAGGGGCGGCAGCCGGAGATCGATCCCCATCGCCATGCCGGCGATCGGCAGCGCGAAATAAAGCCAAAACAACTGCACCAGGAGCGACGTCCCGCGAAACACCTCGATATAGGTGATGGCCAGTGCGCGCACGGCTCCATTGCGGCTGATCTTGCCAATGCCTGCGGCAAAGGCCAGGGTCGCGCCGAAAATGGTGGAGAGCACCGTCAACTGTACGGTGACCCAAGCCCCTTCCATGAGGGGGCCGAAATATTCGGTCCAATGCATCATTGGTCCTTTGATTGTTGAAACGCGTCTTGGGCGGGTGCCGGAACACCCGCCCAAGTCAGTTCATGAAGCGGAAGGATCAGCCTGCGTCGCAAAGCTCGTCGGTGCTGCGCGCGATCGAGCCGTCGATATCGGCCTGGGTGAAGCCGTATCCCGAGACGATACCGGACCATTCATCGGTCTGCTTGAATTCGGCCAGAGCGTCATTGACCGCGTCGCGCAACTCTTCGTTGCCGCTGGCGAAGGTAAAACCGCCCCAGCTGCGGACTTCCTCGCCATCGATCACCGGGTCGGTGAACGCGCCGGCCACTTCCACTCCCTCACTCTGACCGGCAAGGCCACTGGCGGTCAGGCTCGTGGCGGCATAGGCATCGGCTCGGCCAGTCGAAACGGTCGAGATCGCATCGGCATTGGCGGCAATGGTCACGAGACGGCTTTCGTCGACACCCAGCTTCTGCATCATTTCCAGCTGATCGGCGCCCGCCATGATGGCGACGCGCAGTTCGGCGTTTTCGGCAAAATCCTCATAGGCATGGATGTCCTTGGGATTGCCTGCGGGCACCAGCAAACCCTCGCCATAGGAAGTGTTGGGCTCCGAGAACAACACCTGCTGGCACCGGTCGGGCAGGATGGCCATCTCTGCTGCCACCATGTCGAAGCGGTCGGCCTGGAGGCCCGGGATCAGCGAGGAGAAATTGGTGGTGACCCACTCGATATTCTCGACGCCGAGCTTTTCCATAATGGCCTTGGCGACATCGGGACCGGCGCCGAGCGCCTCGCCCGAGGGGTCAACGTAGCCATAGGGAATTTCGTTGGCGACGGCGATACGGACCGCGCCGCGCTCCTGGATTTCGGCCAGCGTGGCAGCACTGGCACCGACGCTGGTGGCCAGGCCAAGGGCAAGGCCGGAAACGGCGAATACGGCGGTGCGTGTAAACTTGGTCATGAAATTCTCCTGTTGGTGATCGGATTTGCGATGGAGTGCGGATCAGGCGACCGCGTGCAGCGGCGCCCGCTGCTCGGTTTGCCAATTCTGGATCAGGCCCTTGTGCAGGGCCGTCATGGTGGCGTGAAAATCGCTGGGCTCGACGATGATCTGCAGGTCGACCCTGCGGATCAGGTCGTGCATGCCAAGCGGACGGATGCCGCTTTCGGCCAGAACCCCGATGGCGCGGACGAGCACGGCTGTATCGCCGAGGTCGCGACCGATGGCCGAGACCAGGGACACTTTGCGGACGCTGATTTCGGCGCAGGCAAACTCTTCAGCGAGATCGGATTCGACCCGCTTGATGGCGGTCATCGAGCCCTTGAGGAAATGGGTGATGGTATTGGCGTTCGACGTCTTGGAGATGATCCAGACCTTATGGCGCTTCAGCGCTTCGAGGATTTTGGCGTCGTAGCCTTTCACCCCGACCATGTCAGGGTCATGAAACTCGAACGCATAAACGTTCTCCACGCCGGTGATGATTTCGACGCCCGGCTTGGCTGGCGCAAGGTCGGATCGGATCAACGTCCCGTCGTGGTCGGGTTCAAAGGCATTCTTGACCCGCAAGGGAATGTCGGCCTGACGCAGACTCTTGGCGGCCCGGGGATGAATGGCCTCCATGCCCATGTTGGACAGCTGGTCCGCCACATCGTAATTGGTCTCGCCGATGACCCGCACCGCGTCGGCGCCGACCACGCGCGGGTCGGCCGATGAGAGGTGAAACTCCTTGTGGATGATGGCCTCGCTGGCGCCGGTCACCACCGCTACCCGCGACAGGGTCACTTCGCTATAACCGCGATCATAGGTGCCCATGAGCACTTCGCTGCATTGCGCATAGCCCGTCACGATCGGCAGTTCGCAGCTGAGATCGACATCGGCAAACGCGCTCCGAATGGCCTGATCGAGGGTCTGCTGCCCCTCTTCGCGCCAGCCTGTGAGATCGATCATCCGGGCTCGAACGCCCTTTGTGTTGAGCAGCAGAGACGTATTGAAGGCGGACTGTGCTTCACCCAGCGATGACAGCATTTCGCGGACGGCGAGCAGGTGCTGTTCGAGCTGGAAGTGGCCGAAGGAGCAGAGGCGCGCGAGGTCGATCAGACAGGACCGCACCCCTTCGATGCGTTCACGCACGAAGCGATTGGCGGCCTGGCGCGCACCATCGTCCTGAAAGACAATATCGTTGATGCCATACATCCGGTCGGCGACGCCGGTCAGTGCATCGCCCCAGGCCCAGCCGCCTTCCGCATCCGCAAACAAAGCATACACGCCCGGTTCACCCGATTTCTTGTGCTCGAGCAGAGCGTCGGTGATGCCGGCATAGGCCGAGACGACGAAGATGCGATTGTAGAGTGCATCCCCCTGGCGATCGCCGACAAGAACGGTCTGCATGAGTTCGGCGGTGCGCGACATGGACGTGCCACCGATTTTCTCGACGGTGTGTGAGCCGCTGGACTTGGTCATGAATTCTCCGGTGGCCCCCTGTCGCCAGGGGACCATACGTTTCAGCCTGGATTGTTGAGTGTCCTTGTTAGCCGAGCTTGCCGCTTTCGATGACGAGCGGTTGCTCTGCATCGCGGGAGCTGAGGAAGGCTGGGCGTGGTGCTTTTGCCGCGAAGGGCGAAACTACGCGATTGGACCAGGCATTGTAGACGAAGAAGGCGTTGGACCTTGGAAACGGCGTGATATTGCCGTTCGAGCCATGCAGCGTATTGCAGTCGAACAGAATAACGGTACCTGCGCGACCGGCCGCGTAGTCCACGCCGAATTCCTTCGCCATGCGCGTCAGGCTGTCCTGGGAGGGTACACCCACTTCCTGCTTCTTCAGCGAGGTCTGATGATTGTTTTCGGGCGTCTCGCCGGCACAGGCAACGAATGTATTGTGTGAGCCGGGCATCAGCATCAGCGGGCCGTTCAGCGCGTCATTGTCGGTCAGCAAAACCGAGGCCGAAATGGCGCGCATGCGCGGCATGCCATCTTCGGCGTGCCAGGTCTCAAAGTCGGAATGCCAGTAGAACTCCTTGCCGGTGAAGCCCGGCTTGTAGTTGAGGCGCGACTGATGGAGATAGACATCGTCGTCGAGCAGATAGCTCACGCGCCCGGCAATACGCTTGTCACGAGCCAGCCTGTCGAAGAGCGCATTCTGCTCGTCGAGGCGAAATACCGTCCGCACCTCGTCGGAACCGGGCTCGGTGATGATGTTTTCGGGCTCAAGCCCGGCGTCGCCGGCGCGCATCCTGGCGGATTCGGTCTGCAGAGCCGCGACCTCTGCGGCTGAAAACACCCCGTTGAGCACGAGGAAGCCATTCTTCTCGAAGGCATGGGTTTCTGCGCGGGTCAGTGGCGCCTCGGGCGTCCAGCGTCCCCACACGACGGGGTCCGTGCGCTTGAGCCATTTCTCCTGCGGCAGGCGGGTGGGGTAAAAGTCGGTGATTGGTGTCTGCGTGGCGGCCGTGGTCATGTCGTCGCCTTTCCTGTGTTTTGCTAGCGGTTTGTGGCTTCAGGCGTCTTCGCCGACAGGTGCATAGGACCCGTCTGCGCGGTGCACTTCCTGGCCGGTGACGGGCGGGTTGAAGCAGCAGGCCATCACCATCTCGCTCTTGGCAGACAGGCGATGGCGATCATTGAGATCAAGCGCATACATGACGCCGGGGCGAATCTGATGCACCGTTCCGCTGTCGAGTTCCTCGATCGTGCCTTCGCCGGAAATGCAGAACACGCTCTCGAAATGGTGCTTGTAGTGGAACACATGACTGGTGTTCTCGTGGATACGGGTGATGTGGAAGCTGAAGCCCATGTCATCGCCGGCCAGCAGCAGGCGTGTGCTGTCCCAGCCATTGGCCTGGACCAGCCTGTCGCTTTCGCGGGCGTCTTGCAGATCTCTGACGATCATCGGTGGTCTCCTATTCTGCAGCCGCGCGACGTGAACCCATGACCGCTGCAAAGGCGGCTTCCATGATGTCGAGCCCATCGGCGAACTGGTCTTGGGTTATGGTGAGGGGCGCCAGGACCTTGACCACCTCGTCGAAACTTCCCGAGGTTTCGATGATCAGGCCGTCGTCAAAGCAGCGCTTGCAAACCGCAGCGGCAGCTTCGCCGCTTCGGGCTTCGATACCGAGCATCATGCCGCGTCCCTTGACGCGCAGGCCGTGCTCGTCGGCAATGGTTTCTAGCCGCTGGGCCAGGTAGGCGGCCTTCCGGGCGACATCGGCTTCGAAAGCGCCGTCGGCCCAGAATTTCTCGATGGCCGCCGTCGCCGTCACGAAGGCATGATTATTGCCCCGGAACGTGCCGTTGTGCTCGGCCGGCTTCCAGATGTCGTAACGCGGCTTGATCAGCGCAATCGCCAGCGGCAAGCCCATGCCGGACAGGGACTTGGCCATGGTCACGATATCGGGCTGAAGATCCATGCCGTCGAATGAGAAGAAACCGCCAGTGCGGCCGCAGCCGGCCTGGATATCATCGATGATGAACAGGGCGTCGTGACGGTGCGCAATCGCCTGGATGCGCCGGAGCCACTCGGAGGAGGCTGCGTTGAGCCCGCCTTCGCCCTGGACTGTCTCGACGATGATCGCGGCCGGCAGGTCAATGCCGCTCGAAGGGTCGCTCAGCTGCAAATCCAGCAGTTCAGCGGTGTCGATGTCGGGGCCGAAATAGCCTTCGTAGGCGGCCCGGGTCACGCCGGACAAAGGCGTTGCCGCGCCGTTGCGATGCTTGCCGTTGCCCGTCGCTGCCAGAGCGCCGAGCGTTACGCCATGAAAACCGTTGGTGAAGGATATGACATTGGTGCGCCCGGTCACCTTGCGTGCCAGTTTCAGTGCGGCCTCGACCGCATTGGCACCCGTGGGGCCAGTGAACTGGATATGGTGATCCATGCCGCGCGGCTTGAGGATATGCCGCTCGAAGCTGCGCAGGAACTGCTCCTTGGCCCTGGTGAACATGTCGAGCCCGTGGGCAATGCCATCGGCGGACACATAGTCGATCAGCGCCGCTTTGAGGTCCGGGTCATTGTGGCCGTAGTTGAGGCTCGAGCAGCCCGACAGGAAATCGATGTGAGGCTTGCCGGACGCATCGTAGATGCTGGCGCCTTCGGCCCGGTCGAACAATTTCGGAAAGCTGCGAGAGTAGGAGCGCACCCGGCTCTCGACGCGGTCAAACAGGACAGATGCAGCGATAATGGACGTGGTCATGAGGCCCGTCTCCAAGGTCTATCGAAGGGAATGGGTGAAAAATCAGTCGAGAAGCGCGCGCGCTCGGTCCTGTGTGAAAGGACCGATTGAGACGCCCAGTTCGCTCTCATGCGTCTCGGCGAAATGCTGTTCGCGCCGGAAACAGGGCACCTGCTCCATTTGAGCGCCGAGGTCACGCGCAAGAGAGCCAAACAATGCCCAGGATGCCGTGTTGTCCTGGGTGATGGTGCATTGGAGGCGCGAAATCTGCGCTCGTGCGGGCCTGGCCAGCACGTCGAGTATAAGGCGCTTGGCAAGCCCCGAACCGCGGGCAGCGTCGGCAACGCAGACTTGCCAGATGAAAAGCGTATCTGGTTGCTTGGGCAGGACATGGCCCGATGCCCAGCCCACCACGTCTCCGTTGCGTTCGGCGATGGCGCAGGTCTGTGCGAAATGGGTGCACTGCAACAGGTTACAGTAGAGCGAATTGCTGTCGAGCGATGGTGTTGCCTTGATCAGCTGCCAGACGGCTGGGCCATCTTCCGGGTTCGGCGGCCGGACGAGCGGCTCAGCCACACGCTTCCAGGCCATCGCATCGGTGAGAACGGTATTGCCAAAAATCATGGCTAGAAACTTAGGCAACTGAAACTATCAGTCAACCGCCAATCATGGCGCAACCAAGACAACCCCTCGCATGGCCCGGAAATAAGTATTGAATACATGTGGTTGCGGCCGAATAGAAAATTTTCGTGCGTCGCGAAATTGCCTGGATCGGGCGGGTATCTAAAAATGCTTAGTTAAGGCTAATTGATATTCGATTACGCAGTTGCCCTCTTGGGCGCTTGGGGTCCCCGGCTTATGATCCCGTATTGCCCCAAACAGGTGTTTCGTTGGAAAACAGAACCAAGCGCGCATTGACAGCCATGCGCAAAATACTCCGCACCACCGAGGCCAACAGCAAGCAGCTGATGAGTGAGACTGGCCTCACCCCGTCGCAGTTGATCTTCATGCAGATGCTGGACGAGGATCGCGAGCAGACCGCGGGCCATATCGCGCAACGCATGGGCATCACCCAGGCCACTACCACCTTCCTGCTGCAAAAGCTCGAAGCCTCGGGCATGATCCAGAAACGTAAAGGCGAAACGGATCGTCGCCAGGTCTGGTTGTCATTGACGCCGGCCGGCCAGGAGGCGCTTGCCATAGCGCCCAACGGCGCCCATGCCCAGTTTCACAGCCAGTTCGTGGCCCTGCAGGACTGGGAGCAGGCCATGTTGATCTCATCGCTGGAACGCGTCGCGGCCATGCTCGGCAATACCGACGAAGGCGCCGCCGCCATCGTGGAGTCCAAGGACATCATCTCGGGAGATTGACCCGGGACGATCGGCGACGTGTCTGGTTATTGCAATGAACCCGGATGGGGCAGGGCGCGCTTTCACTCAATCAGAGACCGGGGCGCTTGATTTTTCGTGTGTCTTCAAAAGAAAAGGCCCCGCCGAAGCGGGGCCAGTTGATCTCTGCCCATGGAACAGGATCTTCGGGAGGAATGAAAACGCTCGGGTCCGCCGGGGCAACGGATTGCCCCGGCGCACGGATTACTTGAGGAATTCGTCGACGTTCTCGGCGGTGACGACGTCGTTGCCGGTGTAGATGATCTCATCGACCGTCTCGCCCTTCTTGATGGCGAGCAGGGTATCCATGGCCTTCTGGCCCATTTCATAGGGGCGCTGGCCGACGAGGCCGTGGGCATAGCCTTCTTTGAGCAGCTGCAACTGCTGGGGAAGGGTGTCTGCCACCACGAGGGCAAATGCACCGCTGTCGACGTCGGCCTTGTACTGGTCGACGAAGTTCTTCCAGCCATCGGGCGCAAACATCGGCCAGCCGCCGACCGGGACGATGGCCTTGAGGTCGGGATTGGCGGTCTTGAGGTCACCCATCTGCTGAACGGCGAGCGCAATGTCGTCGTTCGAGAAGGTCGGCGAGCCGGGGACTTCGGTCCAGGCCGAACCGGCCAGGGCTTCGCGCACGCCATCGACGCGGAGGGCCAGGTTCGGCGCGGCTGCACCGCCCGAGATCATGCCGTAGGTGCCGCCATCCGGAGCAACCTGCAGCAGCAGCTTGCCGAGGTCTTCACCGAACAGTTTGTTGTCGGTGCCGACATAGGCTGTACGCGTGCTGTCGGGAGCATCGGAGTCGAAGGTGATGACGGCGATACCCGCAGCGGTGGCGCGGTCGATCACCGTTGTGGCAGCGGCGATGTCGGACACCGAGATGGCAAGGCCGTCGACGCCCTGGGTAATCAGGTCTTCGATGATCTGGGCCTGGGTGGTGGCCTCATGCTCGACGGGGCCGATATACATGCAGGTGACATTGCCCAGTTCGGCGGCGCGCGCTTCGCAGCCATCGCGGGCGAGGTCGAAGAACGGATTGTTCATGGCCTTGGGCACGACGGCGAATGTGTAGCTTTCCTGGGCGATAGCGGTTCCGCCGAGAAACAGAGTGGCAATCGTGCCGAGCACGATGGCTGTCTTGGTCATAGTCGTCTCCTCCAAATGGTCCGGATTGCGGTCCGGGGTACCTCAAACCGGCGAGCCATTCGCCGGCCTCCCTTCGATGCGTCCATCGTTGCGGACGCACCGATCCTGAACGGTGCCGCACAAGTCGTGGCACCCGAAAGCCCGTCGGCGTGGCTAGCCGTTTCGCGATGACCGCAGCCGGTCAACAAGCACGGCGGCGACGATGATCGCGCCCACAAGGGTCTGCTGCCAGTAGGGGTCGACCCGCGCTAGGACGAGGCCGTTGCGGATGACCTCGATGAGAATGCAGCCAATGATGGCGCCTGCCGCGCCGCCCACGCCGCCGGCGAGATTGGCGCCTCCAATCACCGCCGCCGCGATAATGGTCAGCTCGTAGGCGGTCGCCAGGTTGGCCGGGGCGGACCCAAGCCATCCCGAGATGATGATGCCGTTGACGCCTGCGGCCAGCGAACACAGGACATAGACCTGGATCTTGACCCGATCCACATTGACGCCCGTCAACCGGCCGGCATTCTCGTTGCTGCCGATGGCGAACACATGCTTGCCCCAGGCCGTGTGATTGAGCGCCACCCACATTACGACGGCGCAGATGATGAGATAGAGAAACGACACCGGGAGGACGTCGAACAGCTTGCCGGCGGTGATGGCGAGGAACATGTCCTTGTCGGGACCCGCGGGAAAGGTGCCGCGCCCCTGCGTCGCCACATAGACCAGGCCGCGCACCATCGACAGCGTGCCCAGCGTTGTCACGAACGGGCTGAGCTTGAGTTTGGCGATGGCCAGGCCGTTGAAGAGGCCCACCAGAGCAGCCGAGCCCAGGCCGGCGACGAGCGAGATCAGAAGGGCGCTGCCGGGGAAGGGATAGAAGTTTGCCCCTAGAAGGGCATTCATGACCAGCGACGTGACCGTGGCGGAAAGGGCAATGGTGGAGCCCACCGAAAGGTCGATGCCGCCGGTGATGATGACCAGCGTCATCCCCAGCGTCGCGATGGCGATGAAGGAGAAATTGCGTGTGATGTTCGAGATGTTGCCGCCGGTGAGGAAGTTCGGCGACAGCATGCTCATGATGACGATGAGGACGATCAGCGCCGCCAACACATAGGCCGATTGGCTCGCAAGGAAGCCGTGTTGCCAAAAGCGCGTCTGGCCGACATTGGTAAACGTCTGGGCGTGGGTCTGGGCCATTTATGCGGCCTCCTTCGCGCCGGTGATCAGGGCGGTCACCTCTTCGGGTGACGAATGGGCGATCGCCTTGTCGGCAACCTTGGTACCGCGGCGCATGACGATGACGCGCTCGCAGACGGCAAAGACGTCCGGCATGCGGTGGGAGATCAGGATGACGGCGATGCCGGCCTCCTTGAGGCGGTGGATGAGGTTGAGCACCTCGGCCACCTGGCGCACTGAAATTGCGGCTGTCGGCTCGTCCATGAGGATGAGCTTGGCGTCGGAAAGGCGTGTGCGCGCGATCGCCACGGCCTGGCGCTGACCGCCCGACATCTGCCGCACATAGTCGCCGGCGCGGGTTTCGGACTTGAGCTCGGCAAAAAGCTCGGCAGCGCGGGCATTCATGGCCGAATGGCGAAGAAAGCGGAACGGCCCGACCTGGCGCTTCATCTCGCGCCCGAGAAAGATGTTCTCCGCCGCGGTAAGGTTATCGGCGAGGGCAAGGTCCTGGTAGACGGTCTCGATGCCGAGACGCCGCGCTTCGCCGGGGCTGCCCACCTGAGCGTGAGTGCCGTCGAATTCGAGCGAGCCTGCGGTGGGCTGGTAGATTCCCGAGATGATCTTGACCAGCGTGGACTTGCCTGCGCCGTTATCGCCCATGAGGCCGACAACCTCGCCGGGCTGGATCGAGAAGCTGACATCGGACAGGGCGCGGATGGCCCCGAACTCCTTGGTCACGCCCTTTAGTTCCAATAGTGCCAACACGTCCTCCCTTGTTGGCGATCATGGGCGAGCGATGACAAAGAACGGCCACGCACGATAACTCGTGCATGCGCGAAGCGTGTCCTGATCTTTGTCGATGTTGCCCCCGCCAGTCCTCCCCCGGCGGTGAGGCATAGTCGTACTACGCTTTTATTAGTAGTACAATATGATAAATGCAGGCCATTGATGGGCGTACGTCAGCGCTCAGCTAAAAACTAATCGCACAAGCTGTCAACTGGTCAGGCCAGCTGACCGATATGAGGGCCAAGGACGTGCAGGCGTCGGGGCGGGGTGGTCTTAGAAGCGGAACTGCTCGGTCAACACGCGCTCTTCGAGGCTCGTGCCCGGATCGAACAGCAGCGTTACGCCATGTGTGCGGTCTTCTTTCACCGTCACTTCCTGGACATTGTGGAATTCCACATTATCGGCCACGGCGCTGACTGGTCGCTTGCCCGGTTCGCGCGTGATGAAGCGGACCGCGGCACGGTTGGAGAGGATTGCACCACGCCAGCGCCGGGGCCGGAACGGCGAAATCGGCGTCAGGGCCAGCAACTGGGCTTCGATCGGCAGGATCGGGCCATGCGCGGAAAGATTATAGGCGGTCGATCCGGCCGGCGTGGACAGCAGCACGCCGTCACAGACCAGCTCTTCGAGCCGGACTTCGCCATCGACAATGATCTGAAGCTTGGCCGCTTGGTACGTGGAGCGGAAGAGGGAAACTTCGTTGAGCGCCAGCGCCGTGCGCGTACCTTCGGCCTGGCTGACAACGGTCATGGAGAGCGGGTAGATGCGCGTACTTTGCGCTGCCTCGAGACGTTCGCACAGCCGATCCTCGGAAAAGGCATTCATCATGAAGCCCACCGAGCCGAAGTTCATGCCGTAGACGGGCACGTCACTTTTCATGGCGCGGTGCAGCGTCTGCAACATCAATCCGTCGCCGCCCAGGGCGACGATGATCTGCGCCTCATCGAACGGATAGTCACCATAGCGGGCGCGCAGGCGCGACGCGGCGGCGTCGGCATCGGGCGTGTCGTTGGTGACAAAGCAGATCTGTCGATTGGCCTGGCCGGTCGCTGTCACGATTGTTCGCCCCACTGGTTCAGGTCGTTGTCCGTCAAGGGACGACGATGCGGCTCGTATGCGGTTCAACGCAGCGGCAGCCCGCCTATGTACCCTCGGGCCCGCATAAAATGAATAGGAAGAAAGACTGCGGCGTGAACGGGCCGTTAGCGGCCGCGGGCGTCGAGCAGCGCTTCGGCCACCTCGACGAACCCCAATCCGGCCGGGCGCGAGGAAATCCAGCGCGGGCGGGTGGGGAGGTCGGCCAGCACCGAAGCAATATTGGCGACCCCGAACGATTTGCCCACAAAGCCGAACATCGGGGCATCGTTGCGCGAGTCGCCGACAAACGAGACGAAGCGGGCGACATCGCCTCCGCTGACGCCAAATTGGCGCAGCACGCGGGCACTCATGGCCTGCTTGTCGTAGGGCCCAAGCCAGGTGTTGATGTGGACCGAACTGATGGCGACGGTGCCTCCCAGGGCTCTGATGCGGGCGGCAAGATCGTCAACGGCGTCGCGCGGGTGCCCGACAATGTCGATAGCGACGTCGGCGACCCGCAGTCCCTGGTCATGCGCCAGTCGGAAGCGGCTGTCGAGCAGCGGTTCTATCGCCGCCAGATGCGCCTCCTGCCGGTCGCGCTGGCGCTGTTCGTCATCCCAGAACTCGATTGCCGCACGATTGCCTTCTGCCGTCATGACGAAGGCGCCGCTTTCCCCGATGGCGGCGACCACGGGCCAGGCCCGCACGATATGCTCGCACCAGCCCGCTGACCCGCCAGTCACCGGAACGATGTCTATCCCGGCCTCGCTCAGGTCCCACAGTGCCTGATAGGTCTGTGGCAGCAGGCGGCCTTCGGTGGTGAGCGTGTCGTCGATATCGGTGAAAAGATAGCGCACGCCGCTGAGGTCTTCGGGAGTGGGGGAGGGGCCCTGAAACATCAGGCGGGCTCCGTTTCACAAAGCACGACCTCCGTGCCCGCGTCGGACAGCGCGGCAGCCGCAACGCCATCCTCGGGCAATCTATCGGTGAACAGCGTGGTGACCCGACCGAATGGCACGACCCGCACCGAAGCGTCGCGGGTCCACTTGCTGATATCAGCGGCGAGAAACTGGATGCGCGAATTGGCGATCAGGGTCGTCGTGGTCTGTGCTTCCGAATAACTGAAATCCAACACGCCCTTTTCGGGATGCAGGGCGCCGGCACCGATCACGGCGTAATTGGCGTAAAACTTTTCGAAGAACTGCAGCGAGTCCGCGCCCACCACGTCGCGGTCGTTGTGGCGGAGCAGGCCGCCGGTCATATGCACCTCGACCTGCGGCGCCTCGCACAGCATGAGCGCCACGTCGATATTGTTGGTGACGACGCGCAGTCCCTTGTGGCCGCGCAGGGCCTCGGCGACGAACTGCACGGTACTGCCGATGCCCATCGACACCGTCGAGCCCGGCTCGATGGCTGCGGCGATGCGGGCGGCGATCCTGCGCTTGGCAGCACTGTTGAGGGCGGCGCGGGCATTGATCGAAATGTTGCGGCTTTCCACGGGCGCATCCACCCCGCCGTGGAAACGGCGGGCATAGCCGATGTCGCACAGCGCGTTGATGTCGCGCCTGATCGTCTGGGTCGTGACCGCATAGCGGGCCGCGAGCTGCTCGATATATTGAGCACCCTCGGCCTCGATCAGGGCCAGAATATCGCGTTGCCGGCTCGACAGCATGTCTTGCCCCATGATGACCCCGCTACCCCAGGAAGACCTTGGGGTCGTCGGTGATGACGCCGGTGAGACCGGCATCCCAGAAGGAAACCAGTTGCACAGGATCGTTGCAGGTCCAGGCGCGCACCTTGATGCCCCGCTTGCTGGTTTCTTCAAGCAAACCGATGCTGAGCGCCTTGAAATGCATGTGGATGGTTTTGGCCGGAATGGCCTCCAGGCGTGCCTCCCAATCGTCTGGCGGACGCACCCAGAGCATCGCCATTTCGAGGTCTGGCTCGAGGGCGGCCATGGCCTTGAGCGCCTCGGCGTCGAAGCTCGAGATCATGATGTCGGTTTTGGCGGACCGCCTGGCGATGTCGGCCTGTACGGCGCGCACCAGCTGGTCGAGCGACTTGTGGTGCTTGTGCTGCTTGATTTCGACATTGGCGCTGAGGCCGAGTTCGCCCAGTGCGGCAATCGTCTCGGCAAGCGTCGGAATGCGTTCGTCGGCGAAGCGTGCGTCGAACCATGCGCCGCCGTCGAGCGCACCGATCTGTGCGGCGGTGAGCTCGCCGAGCGGACCCTGGCCTGAACTGGTGCGGTCAACCGTATCGTCATGGATGACCATGAGCGTGCCGTCGGCGCTGAGCGCCACGTCGAGCTCGACCCACTTTGCACCGGCTTCCGCCGCGGTACGGAAGGCCGCGATCGTATTCTCGGGCGCGATGGCCGACGCGCCGCGGTGGGCCTGGACTTCGTTGCTGGTGGGGCCGGGATAGGAAGGAGATGTCATGAGGCGTCTTCGTGTGAGGGTGGCAGGCCCTTAGGCTGATTGTGCTACAGATTTGCGACAGCGGCGTCGGTTCGACGGCCTGTCTGGGCGTTGAAGGGATGGATGTCGGCGGCGCGAGCGTAGAGCATGACTTCTGACCCTTCCGCAATATCCGGGCGTCCTGGCACGCTGAGCACGACAGACTGGCCGGAACGCTCGATCCGCACGTGGAGATGACTTTCCCAGCCGATCGGTTCGAGCAGTTCCGCTGTGCCCTTGAGCGCGATGGACGACCCGTCCTGCGGCGCCAGGAACAAGGCGTCGGGCCTGATGCCGATGACGTCGGTGCCTGGAGGAAGCGCGCTCGCGTCCGGACCCTCGGGCAGTGCGGACACCGGAATGAGATTCATCGGCGGTGAGCCGATGAAGCCCGCCACGAACAGGGTCGCGGGGCGATCGTAGACCTCGGTCGGCGTGCCGAGCTGTTCGACGAGGCCTCCATTCATTACCACCAGCCGATCGGCAAGGGTCATGGCCTCGAGTTGGTCGTGGGTGACATAGAGGCTGGTGGTCTTGAGGCGCCGCTGCAACTTGCGGATTTCGACGCGCATCTGCACGCGCAGCTTGGCATCGAGATTGCTGAGCGGTTCATCGAAAAGGAAGGCCGCCGGTTCGCGCACGATGGCGCGGCCCATGGCTACGCGCTGACGTTGACCGCCCGAGAGCTGCCGCGGCTTCCTCTCGAGCAGGGCGCCGATCTCGAGAATGTCGGCTGCCTCCCGGACGCGACGGTCGATTTCTTCGCGCGGCGTGCCGCGGTTCTTGAGGCCATATTCAAGGTTCCCGCGCACGGTCATGTGCGGGTAGAGCGCATAGTTCTGGAACACCATGGCGATGTCGCGCTCGGCCGGCTCGGCCTTGACCACGTCGCGCCCGCCGATCTCGATACGCCCCTCGCTGACCGTTTCAAGTCCCGCCACCATGCGCAGGAGCGTGGACTTGCCGCAGCCGGACGGGCCGACCAGCACGATGAGTTCGCCATCGGCAACGCGGAGATTGACGCCTTTAACGGCTGGAACATTGCCGTAGTTTTTCTTGAGGTCGATCAGGTCGATCGTGGCCATGGCTTATTTCTCCGTTTCCACGAGGCCTTTGACGAACAGGCGCTGCATGAAGATGACGACAAGGACGGGAGGGAGCATGGCCAGGATCACCGAGGCCATGACGAGGTTCCAGAGCGGTTCGGCATCGGCCGTGGCAGCCAGCCGCTTAATGCCCATGACCACGGTGTAATATTTGCTGTCGGTGGTCACGAGCAGGGGCCAGAGATACTGCACCCAGCCATAGATGAAGAGGATGACGAACAGCGCCGCGATATTGGTGCGCGAGAGGGGCAGGAGGATATCGCGGAAGAACTTCATGGGCCCCGCGCCATCGACGCGGGCCGCCTCCATCAATTCGTCCGGCACTGTCAGGAAAAACTGGCGGAACAGGAAGGTCGCCGTCGCCGAAGCGATCAGCGGCAAGGTGAGCCCGACATAGGAATTGAGCAGGCCCAGGTTCGCCACCACCGCGAAGGTGGGAATGATGCGCACCTCGACCGGAAGCATGAGCGTGATGAAGATGATCCAGAACGCCAGCAGCCGGAACGGGAACTTGAAGAACACGATCGCATAGGCCGAGAGCAGCGAGATGGCGATCTTTCCGACAGCGATGATGACCGCGATGATGAACGAATTCATCAGCATGATCGACAGCGGCGGTGCGCCGGCAGTGGAGATGCCTTCGGTGAGCATGCGGCCGTAGTTTTCAACCAGATGCGGGCCGGGCAGCAGTGGCACCAGGCCCCGCATGAAGTCGCCGCTGCCGTGGGTCGAGGCGACAAATGCCAGATAGACCGGAAACACCACGATGACGACGCCGACGATGAGCACCGCGTGGGTGAGGATGCTGAGCCAGGGGCGATTTTCTACCATATTCCGGGCTCCCTAATACTGTACGCGCCGCTCGATGTAGCGGAACTGGACGACGGTGAGGACGATGACGATGAACATCAGCACCACCGACTGGGCGGCCGACGAGCCGATGTTGAGGCCGAGGAAGCCATCGGCATAGACCTTGTAGACGAGGATATTGGTCGCCTGGTTCGGGCCGCCATTGGTGGTGGCGTCGATAAGGCCGAAGGTGTCGAACATCGCGTAGTTGATATTGACGATGAGCAGGAAGAAGGTCGTCGGCGACAGCAGCGGGAATACGATGGTCCAGAACCGCTTGAACGGGCCGGCGCCATCGATCGCCGCCGCTTCGGTGAGCGACTGCGGCACGGATTGCAGGCCCGCGACGAAGAACAGGAAATTGTACGAGATCTGCTTCCAGCTGGCCGCGATCACCACCAGGATCATGGCCTGGTTGCCATCCACCCGGTGGTTCCAGCTGATGCCGAGGCCTCGCAGCAGGTAGGGGGCGATGCCGATGGTGGGATTGAACATGAACCACCAGAGAATGCCGACCACGACAGGTGCGACGGCGTAGGGCCAGACGAGCAGGGTCGTGTAGGCGCGGTTGCTCCTGATCACCCGGTTGACCGCGACAGCCAGCAGCAGCGACAGGCTCATGGACAAAAGGGTGACTGAAACCGCGAAGATCGCCGTCTTGCTCAGCGAATTGAGGTAGCCAGGCTCGGCAAAGAGCCGCAGGTAGTTGTCGAACCAGATGAAGGTGGTGCGGAAACCGAAGGGATCTTCACGCTCGAAGGACGATTTCACGGCCTGCGCGGCTGGCCAGATGAAGAAGATCAGCGTCACTGCCAGCTGCGGCGCCAGCAGCGCATAGGGCAGGACCCTGTTCGGAAAAATGGTGCGCTTGGTTTGCATGGGCCGGAAGCTCCCCCAAAGTCAGGTCCAGATGGACCGGGCGGCCATCGACCGCCCGGCCAAACCGCCCCGATGCAATGACCGGGGCGGTTGGCTCGGATCAGCTGTTGGCGGCTTCGAAGTCGCGAAGGATCTGATTGCCGCGCTGTACGGCGGCATCGAGAGCTTCCTGGGCGGTCTTGCTGCCCGAAAGCAGCGCCTCGAATTCCTCATCCACCGCGGTACGGACCTGTGTCAGGTTGCCGAAGCGCACGCCCTTGGAATTGGCCGTCGGCTCACCCCGGGTGATCTGGTTGATCGCGATGTCCGAACCTGGATTGGCTTCGTAATAGCCCTCTTCCTGGCCCAGCTCGTAGGCGGCATTGGTGATCGGCAGATAGCCGGTATCCTGGTGCCACTGGGCCTGGACTTCAGGGCTCGAGAGGTAGGTGAAGAACTTCGCGACGCCCGTATAGACTTCCGGAGCCTTGCCATTGAGCGCCCAGAGCGTGGCGCCGCCGATGATCGAGTTCTTCGGATCGGTGGTCACGTCGTCATAGTAGGGCAGCGGAGCGAACCCGACTTCGAAGTCCTTGGCATTGTTGATCACACCGGCACGCGAGGCCGAGGAGTTCATGTAGATGGCGCATTCCTGCGCGTAGAATTTGGGTGGTGCGTCGGCGCCGCCGACCGGGCCGCCATACTGGAAGATACCCTCGTCAGCCCATTTCTTGAGATTGTCCCAGTGCTTGACCTGCACAGGACCATTGAAGGTGAACTCGGTGCCCAGGCCGCCGAAGCCGTTTTCCAGCGTACCGTAGGGCTGGTCATGGATCGCCGAGAGATTTTCGGTCTGGATCCAGCTGACCCAACCGGTGGTGAAGCCGCAGGGCGCTGCCCCGGACTCGACGATCTGGCGCCCCATGGTTTCGAGTTCGGCCCAGGTCTTGGGCGGCGCTTCCGGATCGAGCCCGGCTTTTTCGAAGACGTCCTTGTTGTAGTACATGATCGGGGTGGACGAATTGAACGGCATCGACAGGATGTTGCCGTTGGTGTCCGAATAATAGCCGGTCACGGGGGCGAGGAAGCCCGCCGGATCCCACGGCTCGCCAGCATCCGCCATCAGCTGGTACACCGGATTGACGGCGCCGGTCGCCGCCATCATCGTGCCCGTACCGACTTCAAAGACCTGCACGATTGCCGGCTGCTCATTGGCGCGGAACGCAGCGATGGCCGCCGTCAGGGTTTCGGGATAGGTGCCCTTGTAGGTGGGAACCACCACATAGTCGTCCTGGCTGTCGTTGAAGCCCTTGGCAATGGCTTCCAGCTTCTGGCCCAGTTCCGCGTCCATAGCGTGCCACCAGGCGATCTCGGTCTGCGCCATTGCCGGGCTCGCGGACAAGATGGCGGCCAGCCCGACCGTCAGACACAACGTGTTCTTGGACATGCTCACTCCCTTTGTTTTTTGGCCGGAGCCTCCCCGCTCCGTGCTGAGCAAACGGTAGCATTGGGAAGCGCCTTTGCAACCCAAAAAAGTTCATATGAACATTCGCGTACATCCCGTGCACGTGCATCAGATGATTATCTATCTGATTTATATGGTGTTTATGGTTATGGCGCTGAGCAGTGTCAGAGCTTGTATCAATGCGTTGCGCCGCGGGCGTTCATGTGAACATCATGAGGAGCCGGTGTTGTCGTCCCGCCGGCAGATCCAGAGAAGGCCATGTATTTCTTCATCGTCCAGTTGATTGCTGCCGTCGTCCTGCTGCTCTGGGCGGTGCGGATGGTGCGCACGGCGGTGGAGCGGGCCTATTCCGCCGAGCTCAAGCGTACGCTCGGCCATGCCGAACGCAGTCGCCTGAGTGCCGCCTTCATCGGCACCATGCTGGCGGTGGCCCTGCAGAGTTCGACCGCCGTCGCGGCGCTCGCGGCGAGTTTTGCGAGTGGCGGGCTCCTTTCAGTGCCCGCGGGCCTGGCCCTGATGCTCGGCGCCTATCTTGGGTCGGCCCTGGTCGCCAGCATTCTGTCCTTCGACCTGTCGCTGTTTGTCGCGCCCCTGATCATCGTTGGCGGGCTGTTGTTCCTGCGCGGCACCGAGCGACGGACCAAGCAGGTCGGGCGCATGGTGCTCGGCATTGCCTTCGTGTTGCTGTCGCTCGAAATGGTGTCGGAAGCCACAGCGCCCTGGCGCGACAGCGAAGCGCTGGCGGTGATCGTCAACTACCTGCGCGGTGATCTCTGGACCAGTTTCATCGTGGCGGCGCTGGTGACCTGGATATCCTATTCATCAGTGGCCAGCGTTCTGGTCATCATTACGTTTGGCACCGCCGGTATCATTCCTTTCGAAATCGCTGCGGCATTCCTTCTGGGCGCCAATCTCGGCGGAACGCTGATCGCGCTTGGCATGGCGCGGGGCGGGGATCTGCGCGCTCGCCGCATTGCTGCCGGGGCCGTGCTCCTCCGCGGCGGCGCGGCGCTGCTCTGCCTGGCGTTGGTCCAGGTTTTAGAGGTCCATGCACTCGGTCTTCCCGGCTCGGTAGGGCAGCAGGCAAGTCTTATGCATATCCTCTTCAATCTGAGTGTGCTGATCCTGGGGTTGCCGCTGGTGCGGTTTGTCGACCGGCTGACGGGTATGCTGCTGAAGGATGCGTCGCCTGCCGGGCAGTCGGACATCGCCCGTTTGCGCCGCACGGCACTGGTCGCCGATCCTCACGGCAATATCGACGCTTCCCTGGCCAGCGCCACGCGCGAGCTGCTGCGGATGAGCGAAATGGTCGAAGTCATGCTGCAGCCCGTCATGGACATCGTGCGCAGCGGCGACAAGGCTGCCATCCGCAGGGTCAAGGATCTGGAGCCCGAGGTTGACGGTGCCAATCGCGCCATCAAGCTGTTCCTTACGCGCCTCGACTGGGGGTGCATGGATGAAGCGCAGTCGCGTCGCGCCTCCGATCTCAGCATCTTCGCGATCGCGCTCGAACAGGCCGGAGACATCATCGCGCGCGAATTGCTGCGCGTCGCCGACCAGAAGCAGGGCCGGCGCATCACCTTCTCGCAACCTGGGTGGGAGGAGTTGACGGACCTCCACGCCAAGGTGCTGGCCAATATGCAACTCGCGCTCAATGTACTGGTATCGGAGGATGCCGAATCGGCGCGACAGCTGGTCGCCGAGAAAGATGAGGTGGGGCTGATGGAAAGGAAGAGCATGGAGAAACACTTCGCCCGGCTCCGATCAGGCGATCCGAACAGCTTCGAAACCAGCGAGTTGCACCTTGAAACTATGCACGCGCTGCGCCGGATCAATTCGCTCCTAACCGGTATTGCTTACTCCATCCTCAGCGAGCAGGGCGAATTACTGCCCACTAGACTTGTTGCGGATAAGTAGGAATCCTGGCAATTTTCGGGGTTTTTGATGGTCTAATAGTGTCGCCGCGGAAAAACTGGGGACTTAGAGCGACTTGGCCGGTGCGACATTTCAGCATCGGTTCCCGTTTAATAAAGTGTTGCGCGCACTTGGCAACTTGCACTTGATTTGACCCGCATGTAATGGTCCCAAGTAAGGGGGATATCCATCCATGCGTTTGCATAACGTTTTGCGGTTTGTAGTTGCGGCTGCTGTCGTGAGTTCAGTTGGTGCCGTTAGTGCAGCAGATCTGGGTGGGTATTATGGCGGAAGCTGTGTCAGCTATCGCCAGTCGACCTTGCCGATGCAGCCGCTCGATGTGGTCAAGCAGACGGTCTGGGCAAATTTCGAAAGCGCCAGGGATGGCATGAGCAATCCTTCCGTGCAGGCTTCGCGCTCGCCGGCATTCATCTGGGCAATGGAAGCGCGGTGGGCCTGTTCCGCCGCAGTTGGGTATCTGGACGGTGGTCACCTGGACGAGGAATCGGTCCAGAAGTGTGATTGCTTCCACGCGCGCTACGTATCGTTCCGCTAGCGCTGTTTGCCGGGGGGCAAGTAAACATGAATAATTTCCTCAAGGCCGCTTTGCTGTCGAGTGTCGTCTTCTTCGCGCCGGCCATCGCAAGTGCCATGAGCCTAAATGAAGCCGTGACGATTGCCATGGAAAGCAATCCCGAGATCGGCCAGGCCATTCAGAACCACGACGCAACCGGTTTCGAGTTGCGCCAGGCCGAGGGTCTCTATGCTCCGCGCGTGGACCTTGAAGCGTCGACCGGCGTGCAGCTGCTCAATACGCCATCGCGTCGTGCCGCCGGTATCGAGGGCGACGCGCTTTACCCCAGCCAGATTGGCATCACCGCGACCTTCGATCTTTATGACGGCGGCTTCCGCGATGCCGAAGTGGCGCGGCAGGCTGCGCGCGTCGACAGCGCCTCGCATCGCGTCATGGAGCGCAGCGAATTCATCGCCCTCCAGATCGTCCGCGTTTATTACCAGGTGCTGCTGCAGCAGCAGATCGTTGGGCTTAATCGCGATAACGTCGCCTTCCATGAGTCCATGTCGCAGGACGTCTCGACGGCCATCGAGAACGGCCAGCTTACCGAAGCTGATCGCTTCCAGTCGATCGAACGGCTGGCCGCTGCCCGCGCCCGCCTCACCGAGGCTGGTGTCGAACTCGCTGCCGCGCAGATCGAATTCAAGACCTATGTCGGCATGATGCCGGGCACGGTGAGTTCGCCGCCGCGCGCCAGCAGCGCCATTCCGTCGTCCCTGGAAGTCGCAATCGCCAATGCGATCGTCAATAATCCGCGCTCCAAGACCGCGGGTGCCGACATCGACGCCGCTTCGGCTCTGGTCGACCAGGCGGAATCGGGCCTGCGCCCCAAGGTTCAGATCGAAGGCCGTGCGGCCACCGGTCTTGATCTGTCCGGTTCAAGCGGCTGGCAGAACGACGCCAGCATGCGCCTTTCGATGCGCTGGAACATCTTTGACGGCGGCATCGGTCGTGCTCAGGTCCAGGAAGAACTGCGCCGCGAAAGCGAAGCCAAGCTGGTGTTCGACCAGACCGTGCGCGAAGTCGAGCAAGCTGTCCGTGAATCCTGGCTGCGCCTCAAGAGCCAGGGCGAATTGGCGACGGTCTATAGTGACCAGCTCTCGTCTTCGGCTGATCTCGTCTCGTCCTATCGCGATCAGTTCACCATCGGTGAGCGCTCGCTGCTGGACGTGCTCGATGCCCAGAATACCCGCGTGAACGTGCAGATCCTGCGCGAAACGGCGCGCTACAGCGTGATGTTCGCGGAGTATCGCGTATTGGCGGCCAGCGGCAGCCTGTTGCACTACATGGGCGTCCAGCCTCATGGCAGTGCCGTGGCTGACACGCGCTTCGCTCTCGACATCAAGTCGTGGGAAGCCTCCGAGCCGCGCACGCTCCAGCCGTTAACGCTTCCCACAGTTGGCCAGTAGTCATCACCGCTATTTTAGCGCTCCATCGTCGCATTCGTGCTTAGATGTCGAACGGCTGCTGAGTTGGTTACGGTATTTTCAAATGCACAACTGCGAAACGGCGGATTGAATGTCCGTCGTTACTGCTCCCGAGCCCGCTAGTCAGACATTGCGCGATCCAGTGCTGGATTGCGTGAAGTTCCTGGCGCGTGCTTGGCGGAAGTCGGATTCGACAGCAACGCTGACGGCAGGCCTTCCGCTCACCGACGGCAAGATGGATGTCGGCCTCATGGCCGCCGCGTTCAGCCGTATCGGCGTTACGGTGCGTCCGCTCGAGGAAGCCATTTCGCGGCTGAAGGAATATGATTTCCCGGCCGTCCTGGTGCCGGGCGATCGGCCGCCGGTCGTGTTGCTGCGCCGCCTGGGCCGCCGCATGTATCGGGTCTATGACCCGGCACATGGCGCCGAGATCAATGTCGATGCCAAGGCGCTCGATGCGCGCAAGCCGAGCAAGCTGCTGCTTGTCGCGCCCGACTTCGAGAGCGTCCAGGACCACACAGGCAATCGCTTCGCGCGAACCGGGCATTGGTTCTGGTCGGCGGTTCGCGGCCATTCAGTTAGCATCCTCTATGTCCTGCTTGCGGCCGCATTCATCAACGTCTTCGCGCTGGCCTTTCCGCTCTTCACGATGAACGTCTACGACCGCGTGCTGCCCAATTCGGCGCAGACGACGCTCTGGGTCCTCGCCATCGGGGTAGGGACGGTCTCGATCTTCGACCTTTTGCTCAAGCTGGCGCGGGCCGGGGTGATCGAATTCGTGGGCCGCTCGATCGACTTCCGGTTGTCATCGGCCTTGTTCGACCGCGTGCTCAACACGCCCATGGCCTCGCGCCCCAGTTCTACAGGCGCCTTCGTGAGCCGCATCGGGCAATATGAAGTGCTGCGCGAATTCGTGGCGGCCAGCACGCTGGTCATGTTCGTCGATGCGCTGTTCCTCGGCATCTTCGCCTATATCATTGCTCTGCTGGTCGGATGGCTGGTGGTCTTCCCCTTGATCGCAGGGGTGATCGCGCTCGTGCTGACCTTGATCGTCGGGATACTGTCTGGTCGTGCCGTGAAATCGGCACTGGCTGAATCGTCCGCCCGCAATGCCGTTCTGGTCGAGGCGCTGACAAGCGCACAGACCGTCAAGGCGACGCGCGCCGAAGGGCAGTTGCTGCGCCGCTGGGAAGCGGCGGTGCTGGCGTCCTCCCATACCCAGGACAAGCTGCGTTCGCTCCAGGCCATGGCCACCAACACGACGGCGGCTCTGTCGCAATTGTCCCTGGTCGGCATCATCGTGGGCGGTTCATATGCCTTCACGACGGGCGAAGTGACGACCGGGGCCATCATCGCCGCCATGATGCTGTCCAACCGCCTGATCGCACCCATCGGCATGATCGCCGGGACGCTGCTGCGTGCACGCACCGCGATGGAAGCCTATCAGACCGTCGATCAGATCATGAAACTGCCCGACGAACGCCCGAACCGGCCCAATCAGATGCAGCGCACGGTCCAGGGCGGCCGCGTCTCGTTCAACAAGGTGCGCTTCTCCTATCCGCAATCCAAGGTCTTCGTGCTTGATGGCGTCTCGTTCAGCATCGAGCCGGGCGAGAAGGTCGGCATCATCGGCCGCATCGGCTCGGGCAAGACTACGATCGGCCGGCTCATGGTCAATTTCCACCGCGCCTCGGAAGGCGAGGTGTCGATCGATGGCATCGACATCGACCAATACCATCCCGACGACCTGCGCCGGGCCGTTGGCTTCGTGGTTCAGGACCCGGAGATTTTCAACGGAACGGTGCGCGACAACATCCTGATGAGCGATCCGTCGGCCACCGAGGAGCGGCTGATGACGGCCGCCCGCCGCGCCGGCGTCGAGGAGTTCGTGTCGCGCCATCCGCAAGGCTATGACATGCAGGTGGGTGAACGTGGCGCGCTGCTCTCGGGCGGCCAGCGCCAGGCGATCGCGCTTGCCCGCGCCATGCTGGTCGAACCCAAGATCATGTTCCTCGACGAACCGTCGAGCTCCATGGATCTCGCGACCGAGCGGCAGCTCATCAAGCATCTCGAATCCAGCCTCATGCCTGATCAGACCGTGCTGATCGCCACGCATCGCTACAGCCTGCTGTCGCTGGTGACGCGGCTCATGGTGATCGACAACGGCCGGTTGATCGCGGACGGACCCAAGGATCAGGTGCTCGAGCAGCTTCGCGTCAGGGCGGACGGCGCATGAACTTCCAGCCCAAGCCGTTCCAGAACAAGGGGCCCGACCAGAAGTCGGTCAACTATGCCCTTCCGGCCGATCGCCCGCCGCGCTCTTGGACCTATATCATCGTCCTCATCGTTGCCGTGGTTTTCGTCTTTCTCCTCTGGGCCAACTGGGCCGAGGTCGATCAGATCAGCCGGGCGGAAGGCAAGGTCATCCCATCGGGCAAATCTCAGATCGTGCAGAGCGCCGAGCCCGGTGTCGTCACCGACATCCTGGTGCGCTCGGGCGAACAGGTGTCGGCCGGTCAGCTTCTGCTGCGGCTCGACGACACGACGACCGCGTCGAGCGCCGGTGAAGTCGAGGCGCGGGTGCTGGCTCTTTCTGCGCAGGTCGAACGGCTGCGCGTGGAAAGCAGCGGCCTTACACTCGACGCCTATATCTGCCCCGAACGCGTGGCAGCCGAAGCCCCAGACGTCTGCGTCGCCGAGCGTGACTTGCTGGCCTCGCGCCTGCAGAGCCAGGTGAGCACCAGCGAAGTCTTGGCACAGCGCGTCGAACAGCGGCAGCGCGAGCTCAACGAACTCGGCGTCAACAAGACGCGCCTTAAGGCCAGTCTCACGATTTCGCAGGAGAGGCTCGGCCTTGTCGAGCCGATGGCCGAGCGTGGCCTGACGGCACGCACTGATCTTCTGGCCCTCCGTGCGGAAGTGGCCGACCTTTCCGGCCAGATCGCCGCCGCCGACGAAGGCACAGCGCGTTTGCAGGCGGCGCTGCGGGAAGCGCAACTTCAGGTTCAGCAAGCAGACCAGCAGTTTCGTCAGGAATCGCTGGGTGAACTGACGCTCCGTCGGGCCGAACTCGCCAGTGCCGAGCAGCAGTTGCGCGGCGCGGCCGACCGCGTCAGCCGCACCGAGATCCGCTCGCCTGTGGATGGCGTGGTCAACTCCATCGACGTGACCACGATCGGCGCCGTGGTGCAGGCCGGTGCACGCCTCATGGACATTGTGCCCAAGTCCGAATTCACGCTCGTGGAAGCGCGGCTCAAGCCCTCGGACGTCGCCTTCGTGATTCCCGGCCAGGCGGCACGGATCCAGTTCACTGCGTATGATTTCTCGGTGTTCGGTGGACTACGCGGTATCGTCGACAACGTGTCTGCCGATAGTCTCGTCGACGAACAAACGCGCGAGACCTATTATCTCGTCACTGTGCGGGCCGAAGAAACTGCTCTCAAATATCGCAGCCAGGAACTCGCCGTTCTTCCTGGTATGGTGGCGACAGTGGATATCATCACCGGCAAACACTCCATCCTGCAATACTTGCTCAAGCCAATAAACAAGGTGCAGCAGGAGGCCCTTATTGAGCGGTAGCGAAGGCGCAACGCAACTGATCGGTGCGCCGGTCGAGGCATGGTCGGTTCCGATTTTTCGCACCGTGACCACGCCGACCGGCCGGCACGCCCTGCGCCTTGAAGGGGTGTTCTGGGATGCGATCGCGCGCATGGCCATTCGTCAGAACCGCAAGGCGTCCGAATTAGTGCGCGACCTGCTCGGTGCGGCCGAAAGCAACGCATCCAACCTCTCGAGTGGCATCCGCAGCGTCATCGTGCGCCGCCTCCTGGACGAAGACGAACGCCTTTCGGTGCTGGCCGAACCGCTCGCCATGGTCAAGCTGATGCAGATGGCGCCGACCCCTTCCTTCGCGCTTGATCGAAACAAGCATCTTGTCCGCGTCAACGACGAATTCGTGCGCTACCTGCGTACGGTGATGTCGCGGAGCGGGCCGGCGGAAAAGGCGCAGCTGCGCCTCGAACGTCCCGCCGAATCCATTTTTGCTGAAGTCGAGCCTGGGACTGCTGTCGAATGCGGCGTTTCCATTGTCGTCGACAATCACGAACGCCGGACTCAGGCCCGGATCATCGTGCCGCCGCCGCAGCCGGCCAACGTTCTTGTCGGATATATTCTATCCTGACCGACGTTTGCATATCCCGATATGCAGTCACAATTAAGGTTAAGCAAATATTCGCGCGAGTAGCATATCGGAATATGCAAACGGCAAGTCGTGCCAATTGTGAGGTCTTCGCGACGACTATATGTTCACCCCAAGTTAATAGATGTTGGATGTTGGGGGTATTGTCATGGTCGAGAACATTCGGAACTCGGAACTGAACCTGGTCGACGGTCGTGAAGGCCTGGGCGAGGTCACCCTGGTGGCGCAGGCAGAGACCCCCGCGACCGACGCCCCCGCACCCGCACCGGCCGAACAAGGCGCTGAAACCCGTGTCGTGGTGGAAATTCAGGATCAGGTGATCCTGCGCCTGCCGGCCGATGCCAGCGTCGACCAGCCCCGCGTGAACGGCACCGACCTGGAATTCGTCCAGGCGGACGGTTCGGTCATTGTCGTACCAAACGGCGCGATCACCGGCCTCACCATCTTCATCGGCGACGTGGAAATCCCGCCGCAGACCGTCGCAGCGCTTTTTGAAGCCAATGGCATCCAGGCAGCGGCAGGTCCTGCCGGGGCAGGGGCCCAGAGCTCCGGCGGCAATTTCGAGGTGCCGGTCGGCGGCATCGGCGATGCCTTTGCCATCGGCAGCCTGCTCGATCCAACCGAGCTGTCCTTCTCGGCGCCGCAGCAGCGCGACTTGCTGCCCGGCAACCTGCCGCCGCGCTTCGCCTTCGGCAGCTATGCCTTCAATATTTCGGAAGAAGGTCTGGCATTCGGCCTGGCGGACGACAATCCGCTCGGCCTCGATACGACAGACAGCACCTTCTATGTGATCGATCTCGGTGCATCCGACCCAGATCGCAATCCGCTGAGCTTCACCCTGAGCGCTCCCACCGAGGGGCTTACCTCGAACGGTGTCGCCATCGAATGGCAGGGTGTCGGCTCCAACCACATGTACGGCACCGTCAACGGCGCCACGGTTATCGACATCACGATCAGCGGTGGCTCGGGCTTCCTGATCGTGAACCTGCTCCAGCCGCTCGATCATAGCGGCATCAACATCGAAGACGTCCTGCAGCTCGGTTTCGTCGTGACCGCCAACGACGGGCGCGGCGGCACCGCCACGGCGACCATCACTATCGGCATCGAGGACGACAGCCCGAGATTGGATCAGCAGGAAAGCGTCGGCGTCGACGAAGACGGCCTGCCCAACGGTGTGGGCAACTGGTGGTCTGACGGGGACAACCCCGGCAAGGCAACCAGCGCCACTGGCTCGCTTGGCATTCTGTGGGGTGCAGACAATGGCGATATCGACGATACCTTCAACGAGGACGGCAGCTTCGCTCAGGACGGCGGTGGCCGTTCCGTTTACTTCTCGGCCGCTGACATCCAGGCCTTCCTGGACAGCTATGGCAATCTGACTTCGGGCGGCAATCCGCTGGTCTTCACGATCACCAGCACCACGATCACGGCAAGCCTCGCCTTTGGTGACGGCGAGGGTGAAGGTCAGTCCTCCCAGCCGATCTTCAAGATTTCGCTCTCGGACGATGGCGAAGGCGCCTACATGTTCCAGCTGTTCGGGCCGCTCGATCATGCGCCCAGGGGCGGTCAACCCGGTGAAGGGAATGAAGGCGGCGAAGGCGGTGGCGAGGAAGTCATCCTGCTGCGCATCGAAGGTGAGGGCGAAGGCGACGGCGAAAGCTACGAGGACGACATTGTCCTCAACGTCGGTTTTACAGCCAAGGACGCCGACGGCGACACCATCGGCGGTACCTTTACGGTCACGATCGACGACGATCTGCCGGTCATTCGCTACAACGGCAATCACGACTATGTCCGCATCGTCGACGAAGACGATATCGCCACCAAGCTGTCGCTCGGCACCAGCCCCAATGACGGCAATGCCGACGGCTCCTACACCGAAAATCCGTACAACAATGAAACCGGTCCTGCGATCATCTATGGCAGCCTGAGCGGTGTCGTGAACTTCGGAGCCGACGGCTTCGGCAAGTACGCCATCAATTCCGGCGCAGCCGACAAATTCGAGGCCTATGGTCTGTCTTCGCAGGGTGCGGCGCTATCCTACCAGTCTGGTTCAGACGGCGCTTGGGCAACCTTCACGGCGACTGCCGGCGGTCGGACCGTGTTCGAGTTCCGCATCAACCCGGCCGACGGCAAGTATGAATTCCGTCTGTTCGACCAGCTCGACCATGACCGCCCCGGCGACGACTGGTACGACGCGCCCACGAGCGCCGACCAGAACTTCGACCTCCAGGATGGCTCGCCCTTCTGGGACGTGCTCGGTCTCGACTTCGGCTCGATCGTCCGCGCCTATGATGGCGACGGCGACTATGTCGATCTCGTCGGCCAGTTGACGATCAAGGTCCGCGACGACGTTCCGGAACTGATCAAGGGCCGCCACGAGACCCAGATCGTCGACGAGCAGGAAATCCGCACGGACTGGTCCACCGGCACGCGTCCGGATGGCTATCCGGACAATGCCAATGACGGCAATAACTCCTACACAACCGTCGATGGCGGTGCTGCTCGGGTCACCGGCAGCCTCGCACATCTCGTCAGGTCGGGTGCCGACGAAGCGCTCAAGTTCAGCTTTGTCGATGAGGCGCAGGTTCGTTCGACCCTTGAGAGCCTCGGCTTGAAGTCAGCGGGCGGCGTGCTGAGCTTCGACGTTCAGGACGGCAATGTCCTCTGGGGCTTCGTGAACAAGGATGGCCCTGGATCTGTTTACAACGAGGGGCAGGACCGTCCTGTCTTCAAGCTGACCATCCAGCCGGATGGCAAGTATACGTTCGACCTTATCGATCAGCTCGACCACGACTGGGCAGATGGTGAGAACTTCGATCTTCAGGACAAGATCGCAGGTGAGTTGTCATCGATCGACTTCGGCTCGGTTATCAAGGCCACCGATCATGACGGCGACAGCGTCGTGCTCAAGGATGCCTTCAGCATCCGCATCAAGGACGATGTTCCGGAAGTGAAGGCCGGCCTCGGCCAGGCTTCGCTGTCCGTCGACGAAACCCGCGGCACACAGTCCGACGCGGACGACACCACCAGTGACGCCGTGAAGGGACTCTTCGCCGGCGTATCCAACAAGGGCACCGACACCGACATGAACCTCGGGCCGCAATTCGCGACTCAAGGCGGCGTGGTCACTGCCAATGTGACGCCGGGTGCTGACGATGTTGTCAGCGTCTCCTGGTCGCTCGCAATCAACGGCGACAACGGCAAGGTGTTCTCAGGCCTTCGTACGACCAACGGCGACAAGATCTTCCTCAGCCTGGAAGACGGGCTGGTGATCGGTCGCGTCGATCAGAACAACACAGGCCTGGGCCATCCGAGCGAGCCGGCCGCATTCGCCATCCACATCGGTGCCAACGGTACGCTGTCGATGGTTCAATACATGTCCATCCAGCATGCGACAGGCGACCATGACGAATCCGCCGCGCTGATCGGCAATGCCATCAAGGCCGTTGTCACGGTCACGGATTTCGACGGCGACAAGGACGTGGATTCTGTCAGCATCGGCAACGCTATCTCGTTCCAGGACGACGGCCCGAAGGTCGTGCGTTTCGAAGCCAAGGATGGCGTCCGACTTGTGCTGGACGAGTCTGTCGGAACGACCGGTTCAACCCAGGACGAAGGCGGCCGGCAGAACAATGACGAGACCCTTTTCGGCGCTGCAGACAAAGCAATCGGCTACGCTCGCGTGGCAGGTGCTGACCTGTTCCACGAGACGATCGATGCTGGCGCCGATGGCCTGAAGTCGAAGGTCTACACGCTGATGCTCAGCGGCGCGGCCCAGAACGGTAAGGTCTACTCCGACTTGACCGATACCGCCTCCGGCCAGAAGATCATTCTCAAGCAGGTCGGTGCGACCATCGAGGGCGTGACCGAATTTGGAGGTGTCAGGGTATTCACCGTGTCCGTCGGCGCGGATGGTACGGTTTCTGTCAATCAGTTCCGTGCGATCAAGCATAACGACAACCAAGATCACGACGAAAACGGTTCGGACGCCGAAAAGATTGCCTCCGGCAAACTCTCTCTGAACCTTACGGTAACTGATGGCGACGGCGACAAGCATGGTGGTTCGTTCGATCTTGGACAGATCATCCGCTTCGAAGATGACGGCCCGTCGGTCGGCAATAACGCGCTGATTTCGCTCGAAGACGACGATCTCTGGGGTGGTATCGAAGGTGGTACGGGCGACGACATCGCGCCTTTGAACACCACCGGTTTCCTGGCTCATGAGTATGGTTCGGATGGCGCCGGCTCGGTCCTGCTCGTCAAGCCCGATGCACTCCCGGACGGTTTCGGCTACAATCTCTACAATGGCGACAAGACACTGATCATCACCCAGGGCGGTGAGCCGGTGATCAAGATCGAAATCACCAACACGGTCACCGGCGCCTATAAGGTGACCCAGCTTGCGGCCATCGATCACCCCTACGGTCAGGACGAGAACAACGTCGAATTCTCGCTGAAGTATAAGGTGACTGACGGGGACGGCGACACGGCTATCGGCACGTTCAAGATCAATGTGGACGACGATAGCCCGGTCGCTGACATCGATCTCAATTATGGCGGCAAGCTCGTTCTCGACGAGTCGCTCGGCGGCTCCGGCAACGAGAATGACGAACGGGATGCAACCTGGTCCGATCGTACGCGCGATCCCTATGCCAGCCAGCAGCTCATCGGTTTTGCCAAGGGCGGCGAAGGAAGCCTCTTCACGCTCAATAACGAAATGGGCGCTGACCGCCCGGGCAGCGTGACGTTTGCGCTCAAGTTGAGCGCCGGCGCCACTGGCCTGATCGACGCGCAGACCAATAGCGCAGTCCTGCTCAAGATGGTCGGAACGAGCGTCGTCGGCTATTTCGTCAGCGGTGGAAACGACATTCCAGTCTTCTCCATCTCGGTGGATGCCAACGATGGCGATGTGCGCGTCTTCCAGTACCGTGCGCTCGAACACAATGACAGCACGGACCACGACGAGGCCAACTCGCCCGAAGTGCTGGCCTACAACCTCGTCAAGCTCGAGGTCACGGTTACCGATCACGACGGTGACAGCGACAGCGACAGCATCGACCTGGGTGGCCGCATCAAATTCGAGGACGACGGTCCGTCCGTCGGCATCGTCGCCAAGTCCAGCGCCGCCATTGTGCTCGACGAATCCGTCGGCACGACCGGCTCGGTCCAGGACGAAGGCGGGCGCCAGAACAATGACGAGACCCTTGAAGGGGCAGCGCAGGGCGCCATCGGCTTCGGCAAGATCGCTGCCGCTGACCTGTTCACGGTGGCTGTCGATGCCGGGACCGATGGTCTGGCATCGCAGGTCTACACTCTGGTTATCGACAATGAGCGGTCCGGCCTTTTCGACACCGCAACCAAGAGCCAGATCAAGCTGAGCTGCGAAGACGGTGTGGTCGTCGGCAAAAGCGAAATCGGTGGGCACACTGTGTTCACCATCGCGGTGGCGGCCGACGGTTCGGTCACCGTCAACCAGTTCCGCGCCATCGTGCACGACGACAAGACCGATCATGACGAGCATAACGACGCCAACGACGGCAATCTTGCCACCGGCATCGAAAACCTTGCCGGCAAGATTTCGCTCAAAGTCACCGTCACCGACGGCGATGGCGACAAAGCCTCGGATTCCATCAACCTGGGCAAGCTGATCTCGTTCGAAGACGACGGCCCGTCGATCTCGGTGGCACCGGTGAGCGGCCTGAGCAACGGCCTGTTCTTCGACGGCTTCACCGCAAACAACAACCAGTGGGGACAAGGCAGCGGCTACACGTCTGGCACCGCTGGCAACTGGACGATTACTTCTTCATCGAACGGCGGCACCTATTCGACCGAGCTGCAGCGCGTCGGTGACGGCTACCGCGGTGCGAACAGCCCGACCAACAGCGTCATGGTCGACATGGAAGCCTCGCCGGGCAATGTGGCGATCAGCCAGCAGATCAACGGCCTCGTGGCCAACGAAGTCTACCGCTTGAGCTTCGAAATCGGCGAAGCGTCTGACGCGGTCGCCGGCAGCGCCAAGCTCGAAGTGTTCTGGAACGGCGTTTCGGTCGGCACTTGGGATCCAAACGGCGGCGATATGCAGACGATCGTGCTGAACCTGGTTGCCCAGGCCGGCCCGAACACGCTGACCTTCCAGGAAATCGGTACCTCCGGCGACAATACCGGCACGTTCCTGGCCAACGTCCAGATTAACGACCTGATCATAATCGATGAGTCCGCCAGCATTCAGGCAGACTCCGATGAGGTGGCGGCCGCGGCCGTGCAGAACCTGTTCTCGGGCCTTGTCGTCGGCATCGATCTCAACATGCAGGCCCAGTATGCCCAGGGCACGGGCGCCGTTGTCGCCTCGAGCGTGGACTACGGCGCTGACGGCAAGGGTGCTGAACTGGCCTATGCCTTCAGCATCGTCGCTGGCGCCACCACGTTGAAGACCACCGAGGGGCAGGTCATTTCTCTGACCCTCGATGGTGAGGGCCGCGTCGTCGGTATTTACGATGACGCCGGCACCAGCAAGGTAGCTTTCGCGCTGCATATCGGTAGCGGCACTGGTGTTGTCACCGTGGCCCAGTTCGTTTCGCTCGAACACCCGGTCGGTGGCAGCAGTCACGACGAGGGTCTGTACCTGCCGCCGGGTTCGGTGCGCGTGAGCGTCACCGCGACCGACGGCGACGGCGACAAGGCAACCGCGTCCAGCGATATCACCCAGCTGATCCGCTTCGAGGACGACGGCCCGAGCATCACCGGCATCACTGCCGACAAGTTTGGCGCAGAACTGATCCAGAATGGCAGCTTCGAAAACCCGGCCAATGTGCCTGGCGGCTGGCAGTTGTTCACCTCGATCGAAGGCTGGAACAGCAATGGCGGCGTGCCATTCGAAATCCAGAGCAATGGCGCTGGTGGCCTTTCGGGCGCCAACGGCACGGCAAACCTCGTTGAACTGGACTCCGACCAGGACAGCGGCAAAACGGCGACCAACTCCACGATCGCCCAGACCATCACCACCGTTGCGGGACAGACCTATTCCCTGACGTTCCACTACGCAGCGCGTCCTGGCCACGCCGCCGATAACGGCATGACGGTGACCGTTAATGGCCAGAGCGTTTTCGTCCTCGATCCCGATGCCGACAAGGGCAACGGCTGGCAGGCCGTGACGGTGACCTTCACCGCAACCAGTGCATCGACGACGATTGCCTTCACCGGCACGGGCACTGCGGACGAATATGGCATTCTGCTCGACGAAGTGAGCGTCAAGCAGGTCCTCAACGGCCTCGACGACGACAGCCAGCTGCACGGCATTGCCGGTGGGCCGGGCGACGATGCCAACGGCAATATCGCGACCGGCAAGATCAACTTCGACGCCGGCGCCGATGGCCTCAAGTCCATCGTGGCCACGGGCGTGGCAGGGTTGAAGGCCATCCTAGTCGGCGAGAACGGCATCGGCACGCAGTATGACGTGGCGCAGACCTGGGAGCCGAACGGCAAGGGCGGCATGCTGGTCGGTACCATCGACACCAATGGCGCCGCAGAAGGCGGCGTCATCCAGGTCTATACCCTCGCCATCGATGCCAGCGGCAATTACACGCTGACCATCCTGCGCCCCTTGGTGCATCCGATCACCGATAACCCCGCGACTGCGGATATCGAGACCGCTTTCGAGGACAACCTCGATCTCAACTTCGGCTTCACCATCACCGATGGCGATGGCGATACCATCTCGGGCGAACTCAAGTTCAACGTTGACGACGACACGCCGGTATTCGGGGGCGATGGCATTGCCAATGCCCAGGTCAACGCCCTTAACTCGGCGGTATCGGGCGCGCTGAATATCGCATTCGGCGCCGACGGCCAGCACGCCACGAACGGCCTCCGGATCACCGGCTGGCCGCAGATCGACGGCATCGACGCCACATTGAGCGAAAATGGTCGTATGCTCGTTGGTAAGGTCGGAAACACTGTTGTCTACGAGCTTACCCTCAACAGCAACGGCACATACTCCTTCGTCCAGAAAGCGCCGATCGGTCTGGATACGACAGTCCTGCACGACACCTCGCTGCAGGGCGGCTTCGGCCCGACGGCTACCAAGGACTTCGGTTCGTTCATGCTCGAAGGAATTTCTGGTCCGCTCAATGGGTCGGGCCAGGGCGTCGGCGTTGCAAACAACGGCATCGAGAACGGCGAAAAGCTCGCCGTCGTCTTCGACGACGCGATGACATCCGCCAAGATCGGTGTCGATCACATCGGAAACGGCACGATGCGCATCGATTGGGTGGCCAAGGATGCCAATGGGCAGACCGTCGGCTCTGGATCGACCGCGACGTTCAACGCCGACGGCACGCTCAACATTCAGAATGCTGCTGCTTTCGTTCGGCTTGAGCTGACGGGTGTCTGGGTCTCTGGCCCGAACGCCAACTCCACCCAATTCCGCATCGACAGCATCGGTGGCACCGCCCAGAACGCGATCGATATCGACGCACTGACGTTTGAAGTATCTGCAAAGGATGGCGACGGCGACCGTGTCAGCGACACGTTCACGGTGGCACTGGAAAGCAATACAGCACCAACCATCTCCCTCGGGACCAATGACAATGAGGTGCTCGAATCCGGCCTCTCAGGCGGCTCCACCGCTGGCACGGGTCACACCGCCACCGGCACTTTCACCATCGGTGATCAGGATGGACTGGGCGACGTGGTGAACGTGACGGTCAACGGTCAGACCGCTCAGCTGAATGCACTTGTGGGGAAGGTCTTCACCTCGCAGCTCGGTGAATTCAAGGTCACCTCCTACAACGCGACAACGGGGGTCGCGGAATATATCTACACCCTCACCAAGGTGACGACCGATGTGGACGGCATTGCGGAAACGGACAGCTTCGATCTGACGGTTTCCGATGGCACCCTGTCCTCCGCTCCGGCGACCATCACGATCGAGATCGTGGACGACAAGCCCACGGCAAATAATGATGCAACGTCCATTTCTGAGGATGGCACCTCCGTCTCGGGCAACGTTCTCAACAATGACGTTGGCGGTGCGGATGGCGGTAAGACTGTCATTACTGCAGGCAGTGTCTCGGGGGCGTACGGTACGCTACAGCTCAATGCTGACGGCACCTACACGTACACCTTGAAGACAGATGCGACGACCAAGGCTACCTTGCAAAGCCTGGTTCCCGGACAGACTCTGGTCGAAGAATTCCAGTACACCATGCAGGATGCAGACGGAGATCCATCCTCGGCCCAGCTCACCGTGACCATCAACGGCGAAAACGACGGCGTCAGCATCACCAATCTTACGCCCGGAGCCAATGGCGGCGACGCGATTGTGGATGAGGACGATCTGCTGGCTTCACGCGGTAACGGCGAGAGCGAAGGGTCAGATACGAGCAAGCAGCCGACCACTGTCGACGGCGACTTCACGGTATCTGCTCCAGACGGCATCGCTTCGCTGGCCATCGGCGGACAGGCTGTGATTACCAATGGTGTGTTCACCTCGGCCACCATCACCTCTGCGCTGGGTAACACTCTGAAGGTCACCGGCTATGACGCCTCGACCGGTGTTGTCACTTACAAGTACACGCTCAACGACAATGAAGCGCATCCGACCGGCGCCGGCGAAAACCTGTTGTTCGACGATTTTTCCGTGGTCCTCAAAGACGACAACAACGACACGGTAAGCACCACCCTTTCGGTCAAGATCGTCGACGACGTGCCGCTTGCGAACGCAGACGTCGCTTCTGTCGTTGAAGGCGGTACAGTCAGCGGAAACGTGCTGACCGATGGTACGCCTGATATCTTTGGCGCCGACGGCGCAGCCACCGCAGGCGGGGTGCTCGGCGTCGCGACCGGTTCAGATACCGGCGTCACCGCCAATGGCAACCTTGGCGGCACCGGTATTGTTGGCACTTATGGCCAGCTGACCCTGAACGCCGATGGCAGCTACAGCTACAAGGCCAATCCAAATTCGGTAATGCCCGCAGGGGCGGTGGACCACTTCGTCTACTCAATCATGGACGCCGATGGCGACATTTCGACGACGACGCTAACAATCAATGTGGCGGACTCGGGTCTCGCGGCGGCCAACGAAGACGTGTCGGTAAACGAAGCAGCTCTTCCTACTGGCAGCAATCCTGCTCTGAGCGAGACCATCAGCGGCAACTTGAGCGATAATGTCACCGGTGGTTCTGGTGCCAAGACTTTCGCACTCGATGGCAACGGCGCGGGCTCAAACGGCAACCTGACGCTCAACAGCGATGGGACGTGGCACTATACGCTGACCTCTCCCGTCACCACCACGCCCAACGCGAACGATGGTACTCAGAAGGCCAACAACGTCGAGACGTTCACCTACACGGTAACGGACGCATATGGAAATACGGCCCAGAACACGATCACCATCGACATCATCGATGACGTTCCGGTGGCGAACAAGGACGCAAATACCCTGACCGTCTATGTCGACGACCTCGCCGTGGCCAATGTGATCGCGGAATGGACCGGCCTCTCTGGCGGGACCAGCGTGAAGTATTACGACCGCGATGGCGACGGCAAGAATGACGAGGTGCGTTGGGGTGGCGGCGGACAACAGTCAGGCTACGGATTTGTCGATAACTCGCCTGCCAGCCTCAATGACTTGCTGACCGACAAGCTGTTCTCGCTGGGCAAATTTACTCACTATAACCAGACCATCGACGCTGGTACGTCGATCTCGGGTGCCACGCTCAAGGTGAACTTCACGGTCCTGATAAATGGTGTCCCGCGCATCGTTGGGCCGATTACACTGACTTTTGCCCACAATGAGACCCCGAATGACTCCAGCGATCCATGGGTCAATGCGGACATCGTTTCGATTTCTTCGACGACGTCGACCATTACGATAGATGGTCAGGACTACACGCTCGATGTCCGTGGGTTCACCAATCAGCAGGGAGAAGTGGTCAATTCCGTCAAGACCCTAGAAGGCCAGGCCAACAACTTCGATCTGATGGTGCGTCTGGTATCATCGGCATCGGCGGACCATAAGGTCACCGGCGACGTTCTCGCCAACGATCTGGCGGGCGCGGACGGCGGTCTGGCAGTGATCGGCGTAAAATTTGGCGCAAACAGCGACACCAACCCTGCCAACGGCTTCGCCGTGAACGGGACTTACGGAAAACTCGTCCTCAACGCCGATGGGACCTACACCTACACCTTGACTGCTGACGGCGCGAGCCTGCCGGCAAACGCGTCGGAAACATTCACTTACTCGGTGCGTGATGGCGACGGCGACATCAAGGCTGCAGATCTTGTCATCAAGCTCAATTCGCAGCCGAGCCAGGTCCTTTCCATCGCTGGAGTGGATACGACTGTCGAGGAAGGCGATTACGCCGTCTTCAAGCTGGGTTTCTCGACGGCAATCACCGAAACGATCGCTCTCGACCTGTCGGTTCTGCACGGTACGACGGTTTCCGCAGATATCGGTGGCTATCAGCTGTCGCTCGACAATGGCGCCAACTGGACTTCGGTCTCGGGCAGTGGCATCACCATTCCATCCGGCACCAATGCGAACCATGTTCTGGTACGCGTTGCCACAGTGGACGACGCCCATGTCGAGAATGACGAGTCCTTCGTCCTCAAGGCAGCCGTAACCTCTGGCAACACATGGAACTCGTCGGTATCCGGCTCGGCGACGATCCTGGACAACGACAATTTCGCCCCGGTGGCGGGTGCGGACAACATCATCACCAATGCCGGCATCGGCAACGCCTTCAAGGTTCCTGAATGGGCCCTGCTGCTGAATGATACGGATGCCAATGGCGATCTTCTCGGTATCTCAGGCACGTCCGGCCTCAATGGCCTGACCGCAAGCCTGACGACAAATCCTGGCTCGGTCACGATCAACAGCAACAGCCCAAGCGGCAGCTTCGATTATGAAGTGACGGACGGCAAGCTAGTGTCGAATGGCCACACAAGTGTTACTCAGGATATACTTGGAGCAATCGACGGTACTGACGGTGATGACATCATCATTGCCGGCGCATGGACAGGCAAGCAGACGTCCATTCTGACTTTTGCATCCAGCTATGACGTCGGTGATAAAGTCTCCATCACTGTAGATGGGCGAACGTTCACGCACACGGTTGCGGTCAACAAACAAACTGGCGAGCACGTCTACGACGCGCTCAGAACTGCAAAAGATGGCAATGTCACCTTGGAAAGCGCATTGTCTGCGAAGGGTGTGTCCTGGCCTGCGGATCTGTCGAATAATTCGGCCGTATGGACCAGCGCTGATGGGCACAGCTTCGAAGTTGCGACCAACATCGACAATGTTTCGGCGCTTCCATGGAAGTATGAGATAGATTTCCATGACAATCCGAACAAATTCGATTCTGCAATCGAATCCATAAGTATTTGGATTAACGGAAATAAATACGAGCAGCGCTACACATCCGGATTAAGCAATGATCAACGCTTTGACAGTGCAGCTGAAAATCTTGTGAGCCATTTGGCTGGCAAGGGTTTTGAGGTGTCGTACGAATCTGGCAGCAACAAGTTCACCGTATTTTCTGCGACTCCATTCAGCTCGATTTCCGGAAGTTCCACGTCAAATAACGCGGACTCAGCGACTGTTTATACCACGAATGGCACCTCAGTTGTCGGCCAGCCGAGCCCGGGGCTGATCACGTATACTGGCACGCCGCAAGTGACTACAGTTGGTTTCAATCCCGGTGGGTACGATGTCGGTGACGTCGTCTCAATTACGGTGGATGGCGTGACCTACAACCACACAGTTGCCGCAAACCGGACATCGGCGCTTGAGGTCTTTAATGCCCTCAAGGCAGTAGGTGTAGGCGGGGTGACGCTTGCCAACAGTTTGTCGGGCAAGGGGGTGATGTGGGGAAATCTGGCGGGTAACTCGGTCACGCTCACCAGCTATCCGGGTGTCTCGTTTGCGATCACCACTGCAATTGTCAATGCTGTCACGACCTTGCCATGGAAGTACGAAGTCGACTTCCAGAACTCCCCTAGCAACTTTGGGTACTTTCTTGACACAGATTATTCAGAGCGGATTTTCATCACTATTGGTGACACAACTTACTCTGCAACATACTCGAACCTTTTTGCCGGTCACGATGACAGGTTTGATAATGCTGCCGCTCGCCTAGTTTCCACACTAAACGGTGTATCGGGAATCTCTGCGAGCTACAATTCAAGCTCCAACACCTTCCATATCGAGTCGACGACTGCGCGTACGATAACGGCGACATCGACATCCAGCGACACCGCTGGAGACGTCAAGACAACTCAAGAAGGTGGCGTATTGCCGCCACAACCTGCGCCGAGCGCTACGACGGTGACTGAGGCCAAGCAAGGAGATACCCTCCTGGGCAACGGAGGAAACGATGTCCTCCTTGGCGATGCCGGGAACGACTTCCTCAGCGGCGGTTCGGGTGACGATATCCTGATCGGTGGCCTGGGGTCGGATACGATGCATGGCGGTACCGGTGCCGATACCTTCGTGATCGGGTCGGACTCGGGGACCAATGGCATCAAGGACATCATTGCCGATTACAGCCGGGCTGAAGGGGACGTGGTCGATCTCAGCACGTTGCTCGATGGTGCCATCACCAACGATACCAACATCGGCAACTATGTGCGTATCGTCGACAGCGGCACTGATGCGACGGTCCAGGTCGATCTCAACGGCTCCACCGGTGGCGAGAACTGGGTGGATGTGGCGACGCTCAACAACCACGGCACCGTCGGTACCCAGATCGATATCAAGATCGACACCGACGACTTCACCATCAAGGTGATCTAATCACCTGAAAATGTTGAACAAAAAGGGCGGCGCGAGCCGCCCTTTTTTATAGTCCCGATCCCGGTGCGACATTGGCCAGGTCGCGGGGCATGGCGGCGACGTTGCTGGCGCCACCGGTGAAGCCGTGGATATAGTTCTTGCCGGCGGCAAAGCTCATGATCGGCTGATACTGGGAGTAGGCGCTGTCGGCCTCGAGGCGGTTGCTAACATTATCAAGGACATAGGCGCCCGACGCGGTATGAACGACCAGGACCGCGTGGAACAGGCGACGGCGCGTATCCTGCAGAACGACGATCTGCAGCTGCTCGTCGGCAATGCCAAGGCTGCGCAGAAGCCAGTATTTTGCGATCGCAAAATCTTCGCAATCTCCAGCGCCTTTCAGCGCCATTTCGCTCGGCGTCGCCCAATAGTCACCTTTGCCCCAGACAATGCTATCCTCGCGGTAACGCATGGCGCCATTCACCGTGCGATTGACCAGATCGAGCATAGCGCGATCGGACAATCCAGCTGCGCGCGCGGCGACGCCCTGGACTTTTCGCGCGAAACTGGTGTCGCAGCCGCGAACGCCTGATGTGGAGCAGTCGGTGTCGAAAAGGGCGGTGTGATCTTCGGCGCGGATGGTCTGCCACTTGGCGGCGGCAGGGAGCCGCGCGGCAGAGATGGCAACGGAGTGGAACACGCCAAGCCGGGGAGACGGAGCGTTGCTCAGCGTGGGCAAAGCCGCGGCCTCAGGGCGCGGCGTGGGCAGCGAGACAAACCGTTCGGTTGCCAGAATGCTTCCGCCCGAGCCGGGCTGCACCACCGCGGCAACAGTTGCTGCGAAAGAGGGTGTGACCGCGAGTGCGGAAATAGTAACAAGTGTTGCGAGTGCAGTCTTGAAAGACATTCGTCTCTCCGGTGTTTACCCAGAGAAGATCGCAACATTGAAATAAAACTTCGAAAATCGGCTTGGTTTTATTTGGATTTATTTATTCGATAAAATTTTATGGGTATATTTGCGGTCGGCGACCGCGAGAACATTAAAATTGTACATAATGCCCTTAGGCCGAATTGAGACATGGACGGCATGCTGTCATCCTATCTGCAGAGAGGGCACGTGCATGGCCAAGTCGTGGCTGGACTGGATTACCGGCAAGTCCGAAGAGAACTGGGACCGGCGCAGCGACGAGGCGCGCGATCTGCCGCCGATCCAGGCGGGGGACATCGATCCGACCACGGGCGCCGTCAACTGGGTGCGCTTCGCCGCGATCCTCGAGGGCGAACAGGCCGTTCATCCTGGCGTGCTGCTGGTGGTGGATCTGGATGACCGGTCTGCCGCGATCGAAGCCATCGCCGAAGACCATCGCGCCGATATTCTTCCCTGGCTGGCGCAGTCCATCAAGCAGGCCGTTCGCGCGGATGACCTGGTCACCCACCTTCATGGCTACGCCTTTGCGGTTCTATTGCGCGGGGCACCCCAGGCGATTGCCGCACAACTGGCGTCGCGTATCCGCGAATCGGTGGATGACACGCTGTTCATGACGGCCTCAGGCATTGCACGACTCGGCGTTGCGGTGAGCGGCGTGTCGTATCCGTCGGAAAAGGCGGGCGAGGGCGGCCTGATCGAGGAAGCGCTCGATGGCCTGGCCGAAGCGAAGAATTCAGACAGCCAGATCGTCATCAGCTGACACAGTTCCGCCATCGCGCAGCATTTTTCAAACGGCTCCGCTGTAGTGGCCGGGCCGTTTTTCCCCAATCAGAGCTGCTGCAAAACCGCGGAAACCCGACGTTTTTTCAATTGTGATCGCGGCTTGGCGCAAACGCTGCAAGCACTCTTGACTTGCTCCTGCAATCGATTTCATCATCTATGGGATCGGTCCCACAAGAGGCCGACAGGAGGAGATTGGGCGGGATGGTCACCATCACCGACGTGTCAAAACGCGCGGGCGTATCACGCTCCACCGTTTCGCGGGTGGTGGCCGGCAACGGCTATGTGTCGGAAACCAATCGCAAGGCGATCGAGACCGCCATTGCCGAACTCGGATATCGTCCGAACACTCTTGCGCAGGCGCTGAGGTCCAACCGCTCCAATGTAATCGGCGCCGTGGTGGTGGATATTGGCACACCTTACTTTGCCAACATCGTCTACGGGGTGCAGCGCGCCATCCGCCCGGCGGGCAAGTCGCTGATGGTCTCGTCTGGCTATGCCAACCAGGACCAGGAAGCGCGCGCCATCGTCGAGATGGTTGATCGATCCTGCGACGGCATCGTCCTTTATCTCGAGCGGCCGATGCGGGCTGACGCCGTCGAAATCCTGCGCAAGGCGCGCATCCCCGTCGTGTCGATCGGGCATGACCATTGTCCGCTCTCGAGGGGGATTGTGAGCCTCGACAATTTCGAGGGCGCCCGGGCCGCCATGCGCTATTTGCTGGAGCAGGGGCACCGGGACATCGTCTACCTTTCCGGCGATCCGACGATCGGCGACGCCATCGATCGTCTCGAAGGCGTGAAGGCGGCCCTGGCCGAGGTGGGCAGGACGCTCGATGATATCGAGGTGTTGGCCGGACTCTTCCACGAAAGCTTCGGATATTCCGCCGGCCGGGACCTGCTGGCGCGGCGACGCGACTTTACCGCCGTTTTTGCAGGAGCGGATGTGATCGCAGCCGGTTTTTACCTGGCGCTTGGCGAAGCCGGGCTGCGCGTGCCGCACGACATCTCGGTCATCGGCTTCGATGATGGCTATCACGCCCAATTTATGTCGCCCCCGCTGACGACCATCCGCCAGAAGCCCGATGACCTCGGGGAGAAAGCGGCGGGGCACCTTCTTGATTTGCTGGCGGAGCCCTCTGCAGGGCCGCTGCAATCGCTGGTCCGCACCAACCTGGTGCTGCGCTCCAGCGTGGCTGCACTTCAACCGGTCAAGGAGGTTGCATAGCCATTCGTCATGCCGGCCCGGGAAAGGCTGGTCGTTCTAATCAGGGTGGGATCGATCTCACCCAATGAAATTCTCGAGGAGGAGAATATCGTGGAGGGAACTAGAATGAATAAAGTCAGGCAGATCGCCATGATGACGGCTGGGCTGGCCACGTTGGCCATGAGTATGCCGGCGATGGCACAGGACCGGGTGGTGCTGACGCTGCATCCGATCGACAGCGACGCGCTGGTTGAGAACTTCAATCCCAATAACCCGACCGGCCCGCAGCAGTTCATGCGCGATTTTGCGTATGAGCCGCTCTGGATCGACAACATCTGGAACCCGGATAACGATTATCCGGCTCTCGCCACCGCCTATGAGATTGCCGACGACCTGATGTCGATCACCTATACGCTGCGTGAAGGCGTAAAGTGGAGCGACGGCGAGGATTTCAACGCTGACGACGTCGTATTCACCTTCGAATACGCCAAGGCCCATCCCGACTATCCGATGGCTATCGACGTCTACAGCGAGGACACCGATACCGGTTCGGTCGTCAGCGCCGAAAAGATCGACGACTACACCGTCAAGTTCAACCTCAAGGAACCTGACGCGCTGGCCAAGTTTGCCATCGGCGGCATCTACCCGCTGCCCGAGCACGTCTGGGCCGACATCGAGGACCCCAAGAACTACGCCAACACCAACCCGGTCGCCACTGGTCCATGGACCAATGTCGAGAACTTCTCGCGCTCTTCCTTCGAGCTCTGCCGCAACGAGGACAGTCGCTACAACGACGAAAACGCCATCGATTGCCTGCGCTTCCTGCAGCTCAACGGCAATGAACAGATCATCGCCGCCATGTCTGCCGGCGAGGTGGACTGGCTCGGTACGGGCCTGACCGACCCCGAGATCACCTTCACGCCGCAGAGCGAGTTCAACAACTACTGGCTGCCGCCCGGTGGCGACGTGAACCTGCAGATCAACACCACAAAGGCCCCGTTCAACGATCTCGAGTTCCGCAAGGCGCTCTCCGTCGCCATCGACCGCGACACGATCGTGGAAATTTCGACCTTCGGCCTCACCACGCATACCCGTTTCCCCATCGGCACCGGCGAAGCCTATGCCACATGGATCGACGAGGCAGCGCTCGAGCCCTATGCCTGGCTGATGGAATACGATCCTGATCGCGCCATGGAACTGCTCGATGCAGCCGGTTTTGTCGACGCCGACAATGACGGCTTCCGCGACAATCCCGACGGGACGCCGATCGCCTTCGAAATCAACATCCCCAACGGCTGGACCGACTGGATCAATTCCGGCCAGACCATCTCGGAAAACCTTCAGGATGTGGGCATCAATGCCGTGGTCCGGACCATGGACCAGGGTGCCTGGAACGACAAGGCGCGAACCGGCGACTTCGACAGCTACATCATGTGGACCAATGGCGGCGCGACGCCGTACAACACCTACAATCCGATGTTCAATCCGCGAAACATGGATGCTGGCCGCGTCGACTACCAGGCCATGCACCAGATGCGGCTGCCCGAGGTCGAAGCCGCCCTCGATGCGTTCCGCAGCACGGCCGATCGCGACGAGCAATTGGCAGAGATGACCAAGATCCACATCGCGGTGGCAGAAAACCTGCCCGTCATCGGCCTGTTTGCCAACCCGACCTGGTACGAGTACTCGACCCGCAATTTCGAAGGCTGGGTCACCGAAGAGAACCCCTATGTCCGTCCGGTGGTCTTCGAGGGTACCCGCGAGCGCGTGATCCACGCCCTCTCGCTCAAGCCTGTGGCTCGCTAAGTCCCGCTCTGCCGGCGGCGCCTCGGCGCTGCCGGTTCGTCAAAGTCCCCGTCATTCGGCGCCGGCCAGTCGTCCCAACCGATTGGTCAGCGCCGGGCTCCCGGCACGGGAGTCGCGCTCCGGCGCGATGACGGGCCTGACTTCGGAGGATCAAGGGTGATCTATCTCTTGCGGCGCATCGCCTTCTACCTGGCGGCGTTCTTTGTGGCGGTGACGCTCAACTTCTTTATTCCGCGCATCATGCCGGGCGATCCCTCGGCGCGCATCATCGCGTCGTTCCAGGGGCGCCTCAACGAGGCGCAGGTGGAAGCGATCCGTGCGTCCTACGGCACCAGCGGTTCGCTGTGGGAGCAGTATCTGGGCTATGTCGGCCAGGTGATGCGGATGGACTTCGGTATTTCCACCGTGCAGTTCCCCGAGCCGACGTCGTCGCTGCTGTTCTACGGCGCGACCTGGACGCTGGTGCTGGTCGGCATCGCCATCACCCTTGCTTTCCTGATCGGCACCATGATGGGGATTCACGCTGCCTGGAACCGGGGCGGCTTCTTCGACAGCGCCTTCACACCGATCAATGTGATGCTCAATGCATTCACGCCGGCAGTGGTCGCATTGCTGCTGTTCTATGCCTTTTCCCTGGAGCTCAAATGGTTTCCGCTTGGGCGGGCCCATGCGACCGGCATGGCGCCATCCTTCGATCTCCAGTTCATAGGTAGCGTGCTCTATCACGCGACGCTGCCCGTGCTGTCCATCCTGATCGTCAGTTTCGGCGGCTGGCATCTGGGCATGCGCAACATGATGATCAATCTTCTGAACGAAGACTTCGTCATCCTGGCGCGCGCCAAGGGGCTCAGCGATCGCCGCGTGCGCTATCGCTACGTGGCACGCAACGCCATCCTGCCACAGATCACTTCGCTGGCCCTGTCGGTAGGGTTCCTGCTCGGCGGTGCGCTCGTGACCGAGCAGGTGTTCAACTATCCCGGCCTCGGCAAGTTCACGGTCACGGCCATTGAAAGCCGGGATTACTCCTTCATCCAGGCACAGTTGCTGTTGCTGACCATGTCCGTGCTGGTCGCCAACCTCCTCTCGGACATCGCCAATGTCATTCTCGATCCGCGCTTGAGAAAGGGCTGACCCATGGCTCACGTCACCCAAGTCCCATCTGGTTCATTGCTCGACCGGCTCGACGACGAGGTGGTTGCCTCGTTTGCACCGAGCCAGTCTGCGCTGATGAAAGAACTCGGCGTGAAGGGGCGGCCCGGCTGGACCAGTCGCCTGCCGCCATCCCTCGCCGCCTTCGTTACCAACCCCAAGGGCATGATCGGCGTGATCGTGCTGCTGGGACTGGTGCTGTTCTCGCTGCTCGGCCCCGTATTCAGCGAATACAACCCGCAGCGCCGCGCCGGCAAACCGCATGTTGCGCCGAGCTACGAACACGTGCTGGGCACGACGAGAATGGGCAAGGATGTCTACACGCAGCTGGCCTATGGCGGACGCATGAGCCTCGCCGTCGGTTTCGGTGCAGGGCTGGCCGCCGCCGTGATTGGTCTCGGTGTCGGCATTTCCGCAGGCTATTTCGGAGGCCGGACCGACGACATTCTGACCTTCTTCGTCAATGTTGTGCTGGTGATGCCGGGGTTACCACTGATCATCGTCATAGCCAGCCTCGTGGATAGTGCAGGGCCCCTTGTGATCGGCATCGTGCTGGCCCTCACCGGTTGGGGGTGGCCGGCGCGAACCATCCGAACGCAGACGCTGTCGTTGCGAACGCGCGAATTCGTGCTGGCGGCCGAGCTGATGGGCGAAAGCAAGTGGCGGATTATCTTCAAGGAGATATTCCCCAATATGCTCAGTTTCTTCATGGGCGGGCTGGTGCTCGGCACCATTGCCGCGATCCTGGCGGAAGCCGCGCTAAGCTTCATCGGCCTTGGCGATCCCAATGCGGTGACATGGGGCACCATGCTCTATTGGGCGCAGAACAACCTGGCGCTGCAGACTGGCGCCTGGTGGGAAATCTGGCCACCGGCCATTGCGATCATGCTGACGGGCGCAGCCCTTGTCATGATCAACTTCGCCGTGGACGAAATTACCAATCCGCAGCTCAAGGCCTCGCGCCGCATCGGCCGCATCCGCAAATTCCTCAAGCGTCGCGGGAGAAGCGCCGATGTCTTCTGATCGTGCCCTGATCGAGGTGCGCAGCCTCACCGTGGACTATGTGGGCGAGCACTCGGTCGCCCGCGCCGTCGACGGCATCGACTTCGATATCCGCGAGGGAGAAGCCTTCGGGCTTGCCGGCGAAAGCGGCTGCGGCAAGTCGACGGTCGCCTTTGCCCTGGCCCGCCTGACCCGTCTCCCCGGGCTCGTATCGGGCGGGCAGGTGCGCCTCAACGGCGACGACGTGCTCAAGTTCGACAAGGCGCGGCTCAAGGCCTATCGCTGGAACGAGGTCAGCTTCGTCTTCCAGTCGGCGATGAATGCGCTCAATCCGGTAATCTCGGTGGCCGAGCAGATCATGGACGTGATCGAGACCCACAAGCCCGAGCTGGGTTCTGACGGTGCGCGGGCGCGGGCAGTGGAACTGCTCGAACTCGTCGGCATCCCGCCGGCGCGCCTGGATGATTTTCCGCACCAGTTCTCTGGTGGCATGCGTCAGCGCATCTGTATCGCCATCGCTCTGGCGCTCAGCCCGCGTCTCATCATCATGGACGAGCCCACCACGGCGCTCGATGTGGTGGTGCAGCGCGACATCATCGAGCAGATCGTCGAACTCAAGGAGAAGATGGGTTTCTCCGTGCTGTTCATCACCCATGACCTGGGCCTGATGATCGAGTTCTGCGACCGTATCGGCGTGATGTATTCGGGCGAACTGGTGGAGGTGGCGCCCGCGGAGGCCATTCTGACCAATCCCCAGCATCCCTATACGCGGGCGCTGGGCAACAGTTTCCCGCCGCTGACCGGGCCGCGCCTGCGCATGGAAGGCATTCCCGGCACGCCGCCGGACTTGCGCGCCCTGCCGCCGGGCTGCCGGTTCGCGCCACGATGCCCGCACGCCATGGAGATCTGCCGCGTGAAAGCCCCAGAACTCCGCTACTACCCGGAACACAGGAGCGAGGCCGCATGTCACTTGCTGAACTAGAGCGCGCCGGCACCACGCATGTGGCGGAAGCGCCCATCCTGGAGATGGACAATATCGACAAGGAATTCGTCCTCGGTGGCGCATTCCTCAACCAGACTTTCCTGCGCGCGCTCTCGGGTGTGTCGCTGCAGCTGACGCGGGGCAGGGCGCTGGCGCTGGTGGGCGAGTCGGGCTCGGGCAAATCCACCTGCGCCCGCATGCTGGCCGGAGCCTACCAGCCCACCGGCGGCACCATCCGCTATCGCGGCGAGGACATCACCACCTTCCGCGGCAGCCGCATGCAGCAATACCGCTCGCAGGTGCAGATGGTGTTCCAGGATCCGTTCGGATCGCTCAACCCCACCCAGTCCATCGGCTATCACCTCGAGCGGCCGATCCGGCTGCATCGCCCCGACCTCAGGGGCAAGGCCATCGAGGCGGAAATGCTCGACCTGCTCGAGCGCGTTGGCCTGAGGCCGGCCGCCGACTATCTCAAGCGTCGGCCGCACGAACTTTCAGGCGGCCAGCGGCAACGCGTCGCCATCGCGCGGGCTCTTTCGGTACAGCCCGACGTGCTGCTCGCCGACGAACCGACATCCATGCTGGATGTCTCGGTCCGTCTCGGCATCCTCAACCTGCTTGAAGACCTCAAGCGCGACCGTCAGCTGGCGGCGCTCTACATCACCCACGATATCGCCACGGCGCGCTATTTCGCCGAAGAAACGGCGGTGATGTATGCGGGGCACCTGGTGGAACAGGGTCCGAGCCAGGAGATCACCGACAATCCGCGCCATCCCTATACGCAATTGCTGATAGAGTCGGTCCCGAACCCCAACCGCAAGATAGAAACCGGCCGGGCTCGCCGCGCTGTGGATATTCCGGTCTGGACCCGCGGAAAAACCGGCTGTCCCTTTGTGTCACGGTGCCCAAGGGCCACCGCAATCTGCAAGGACGTCATGCCTGGCCCGACACAGCTTGGCATGGGTCACACGGTGCGCTGCCACAATCTGTGAGCTTGCAGGCCGTGACCTTTTGGCCGCGGTCGCAAACAATCTGGAGTTTGTCCACGGTCCCGGCCCTGAGGCCGTTGATGGTTTGCACATTCTTCATTGCCGCTGATTACATTGACCGGTAGTTTAGCGTTCGCAGGCGTTTCGGCTTCGGACGACGTTGCGTTTTCTGAAGTCAGCGTAGTGTGATCATGCCAGGGCGGGTTCCAGAGCATAAAGGCGCGGGAGGGACTTTGCAGTGAAGTCCCGCACACGCGCACTCGTTCTGGCCTCGCTTGCCTCGATGCTGTCGTCCGCAATTCCCACGCTGCCCGCGGCGGCCCAGGGACTGTTGCCGCAAGACTTCTTCAATGCCCCCATCGACCCCTCCGCGCCGACTGCCGTCGAAGCCGAGGAACTGGTTTTCGACCAGGTCAACAACGTCATCACGGCGCGCGGCGATGTCGTCCTGCGCGTCAGCGGCTATGTGCTGACCGGGCGCGAACTCGTGTACCGTCGCAATGAAGGCGAAATGGAGCTGGTCGGCGACGTCACCGTGACCGACCCGTCCGGCAATTCTTCGCAAAGCGAGAGTCTTTCGCTGACCGGCGGACTCAAACGCGTGGTTCTCGACAGCATGACCCTCACGGGTCACGACGGATCGCGGATTACGGCTGACGATGCCGAGTTCGACCAGGTTCTGGATTCCATCCTGACCAATGCCAGATACACGCCCTGCGGCGACTGTATCGGCCCCCAGGGTCAGCGGATCGGTTGGTCGATCAGCGCGGCGCGCATCGTCCAGAATTCCGAAGACAACTCGATCGTGCTCGAACAGCCCTCGATCGCCCTGCTCGGTATTCCCGTCGCCTGGCTGCCCTACCTGTGGCTGCCTGACCTCAGCAACAATGCTCTCGACAGCATTCCCAAGCCGACCCTGGCCTACACCGACAAGATCGGCGTGCGCGCGGAAGTGCCGTTCACCGTCTATTCGAGCCGCAACACCAGCGTCATCCTTTCGCCGACCCTCCTGAGCCGCCAGGGCTTCCTGATGGGCGCCGAATGGATCCAGCGTTTCGACCAGGGTTCGTTCAACATCAAGGCTTCCGGGCTCTATCAGTTCGACAAGATGGCCTTCACCTATGCCGATGCCCAGCGCGACTGGCGTGGCGCCATCCAGGCGGCCGGGGAGTTCGTGCCCGTTGAGGATTGGACAGTTGGTGCGGCCTATTCGGTCTTCACCGACAGCGCCTATTTCGAGGACTATCTGCTCGATCCCAAGCGGTCGTCGGTAAACGAGATCTACGCAACCAATCTGACGGACGACACCTACGTCGATGCGCGCATCCAGCAGTACAATCTACTGGGGACCAGCACGCAGCAAACGCGCGACCAGCAAGGGATCGCCCTGCCCAACGTCCGTGTCGCGCGAACCTTTACCCTGCCCGATGGAGGGGGCCATATCGACGTGGAAGGTCGCCTGCTGGCCACCACGCGTGCCGCGGACTCTTCCACGACAGTGAATGGAATTCCCTACGACTACGGCTATGCCGGCAACCGCATCCACGGCATGGCGCAAGCCAGCTGGCAGAACCAGTGGATCGTGGGAGGGGCTGCGGTGACGCCGTTTGTCGGACTACGGCTCGACGGCGCCAACTATGACGGCAATAGCGGCCTCGCATCCGCTCCCGCCGCGCAGACCTTACTCGGCGCAACGCCCATCGCCGCGCTGGATGTGCGCTATCCGATGGTGGCCTATGGGGGCGGTGTCACCCACCTGATCGAGCCGATCGCGCAGATCGTCTATCGAGGCGCAGCGACGAGTGAGCCGGGGATCACCAACGAGGATTCCCAGAGCGTCGTCTTCGACGACACGAATGTGTTCAGCTACAACCGCTTCACCGGCATCGATCGCCAGGAAACGGGACTGCGTGTCAATATCGGCGGACGCTACCTGGCGACGCTGATCGACGGCAGCTACCTCGAACTCGTCGGCGGTCAATCGTTCCAGCTGGCCGGGACCAATGCCTTTGCCGTGCCGAACCGGCAACAGGTCGGGGTCGGCTCGGGCCTCGAGACCGCGACTTCTTACACTGTGCTCGGCGCCTATGGCATGATCGCCGATACGCTCAAGGCCGGCGCCAAGGTCCAGATCGACAGCAGCACGTTCGCGCTGTCGCGAGCAGGAATGGGCCTGAGCTACGCACAGGACGGCTGGTCCGGCGCCCTCAACTACGCCTATACCCGTGCCACGCCGCTGACCGGCAACACGCGCGACCTGCATGAGATCGGCCTCGAAGCTGCAGTCCCTGTCGCGGAATACTGGACCGCTTCGGGCAATGCTTATTGGGACATCGCCGCCGGCAGCATGCTGCAAGTGGGCGGTGGGCTGACCTACAATGATGGCTATCTCGCCATATCGGGCAATGTCACGCGCACCGGGCCTACGCATACGACGCCCAACGACCTGCGGGCCACGGCCAGCTTCCGGCTGATGGCGCCGGCCGGCTTCGGCGTCGGACATTCGACGGCGGTGCCAATCCAGAACCTGTTGCGCTAGCGAGGCCGGATGATGAACCGACGCACCCTATTGTCTGGTTTTGGCGTGGCCGCTCTGGCAGCGGTCCTGAGTTCCTGCACCAGTTTCGCGCCTGTCTACGGCGATTTGTCGAGCAACAGTATTTCGGCGGCGCGGTTCAATTTCGCGTCTCCCGGCAGCCGCTTGGACCAGGTGGCCCTCAACCGGCTCAAGGTGGCGTTTCCGGGCGCTGCGCAACCCTCCGATCCCGATCTTGCGGTGAGCATCGCGGTAACGACGCTGGCAGCGCCGCTCTCGACGAGCATTGCCGTGGCGGCCCCCGTTCGCATTCGCGTCGAGGGAAGGGTGACAATCAGTCGGGGGGACGATGTCGCCTTCGAGGCCACGCGGTTTGTGGATACGTCCTACCAGAGTGGCAAGCTGACGCAGACCGAAATGGCATCCAGCAGCGGCGCACAGGAAGCAGCGGCTATCGCGGTGGCCGACGCCCTCCGTGCCGCCATTCTGGCAGGATATCGCCCCGGCATGCCGGCTGCGGGCAATTAGCGGCCGCGCCCGCATTGCGACGCTGCGGCTATTGTGGCACTCGGGGCCCGACCGGAGCGCCGCATGCACCTTGACCAGATTCGTCCCACCCTCCTGCTGATTGCCCTGATCGCTCCACTGGCCATGGCGCCCGTGGCTCCAGAGGCAGGAAACATTCTCTACATGGTTGCCGGTGCGGTCTCGCTCTTGCTGTTGCGCCGTGAGGACATGCCGACTTTTGCGCGACCGATCGTGTGGATGCCGCTTCTGGCCATGTTGATCCTCGCGATCGCCTATGTACTGGGCGCCGGCTCCATCGAGGGCGCACTCGGCATCTACTTCTTCGCCCCCATGCTGCTCATCGGCGGCCTTGTGTCGTTGGCGAGGTCCTGGACCTTCGATGGTCGGCTCGTCGCAGTCCTCAGCCTGTGCGGCGTTGCGGGAGCTGCGGCTGTTGCGCTGATTGAATACACGACGACGGGTACCTCTCGTGTGGGGGAAAGCGTTGCCAATCCGATCCATTTCGCCGATGTGGCACTGGCAGTGGGATTTCTGGCGACGCTCGGCGTGGTTTATGGCGTCGGGGTTGCACGATACCTTTTTGTCCTCGGCCCGGCGCTTGCCTCCGTCAGCATTCTGCTCTCAGGCACCCGAGGCGCCGTCGTTGCGCTCGTCGCCATGTTGATATGCGCATTACTGTTGATGGTGGCGCAGCGCCTTGTCAGCAGACGGGTCCTGTTGACGGGAAGCCTTGCGGCCGTCCTTGTCCTCGCCGGTGCCACGGCGTTCGGCGCTTGGCAAACGAGCGGTGCCCAGCGCGTTCTGGCGGACCTGTCGGCTGTGCTCCAGCTCGGCATACCCAGCGACGGCTCCACATCCGAACGTGTCCACATGTATACCGGCGGATTTGCTGCGTTCATGGATTCGCCGATCTTCGGTCATGGACCTTTCGCCTACATTTCGGCAGCGATTGCGAGGTCGGGAGCGGCGCTCGATCCTCCGCATCTGCATAGCGATCTGGTCAATTTCGCTGCCAGCGGCGGAATTTTGGCCCTGATCGCATACGGCCTCTTCATCGCCGCGCCGATCGTGGAAGTGCTCCGAACGGCCGAAGGGAAGGCACGCAAGGGACTTATCGTTGTCGTCTGCTCGCTGGTGTTCGGCTACTTCATCATGGGTTTGACCAATGCCGTTCTCGGCATGGTGACGCTCACTGTGCTATATTCCTGCATTGCCGTGATCGTCGGCCTCGCCAGTCGAGACGGTATGCTCGCAAAGCCTGGCAGCGTTGCCGTTTGAGATCCGCTGTCGCGCGCTATCGGAGGACTGCGTGAAGGTACTGGTCACAGGGCATGCGGGCTTCATCGGTTTCCATGTCGTGCAGCGGCTGCTTGCCCGCGGCGACAGCGTGGTGGGCATCGACAACGTCAATGACTACTACGATACCGGTCTGAAGGACGCGCGCCTCTCCGTTTTGGAGAGCCAGGCAGCAAGGCTGGAAGCCGGCCAAACCTACACGTCGCTCCGGGCCAATCTGGCAGATCGAGAAGTCGTCGAACGATGCTTCTCAGAGCATCGCTTTGACCGGGTCATTCACCTCGCGGCTCAGGCGGGTGTGCGGTACAGCATCGAAAACCCGCACGCCTATGTCGAAAGCAATCTCATCGCCTTCACCAATATGCTTGAGGCATGTCGCTACGCTCGGGTCGGTCATCTGACTTATGCCAGCACGTCCTCGGTCTACGGCGCCAACACAGCGATGCCTTTTTCGGAACATCAGGGGGTCGACCACCCCCTGCAGTTCTATGCGGCCACCAAGCGCGCCAATGAACTCATGGCCCATTCCTACAGCCACCTCTTCGCGATGCCGACGACCGGGTTGCGGTTCTTTACCGTATACGGGCCGTGGGGCAGGCCGGACATGGCCCTGTTCAAGTTCACCCGCAACATCCTTTCGGGCGAGCCGATCCAGGTGTTCAACGAGGGCAGGCATACCCGTGACTTCACCTATGTCGACGATATCGTCGAGGGCGTCATCCGGGCCAGCGATCAAGTTCCGACGGCAAACCCGGCTTGGTTCAGTGACCGGCCTGACCCCGCGACCTCCAGCGCGCCGTTTCGGATCTTCAATATCGGGAACAGTTCGCCGGTCCAGTTGAACGACTATATCGACGCGATCGAAGAGGCGGTCGGCAAGAAGGCAATTCGCGAGCTTTTGCCAGCCCAACCAGGCGACTTGCTCGACACTTTCGCCAGTGTCGAGGAATTGTCCCGCGCAACGGGCTACAAGCCTTCGACACCGATCAGCGTTGGCGTAAAGGCCTTCGTCGACTGGTACAGGCGCTACTACGGCGTCTAGTCCTGTTCTGCACCTTCGACCGGGCGGCCAATGCTGGTGTAGCGGAAGCCGTGGCGCTCCATTTCATGGGAGCGGTAGACATTGCGCAGATCGACGAACACCGATCCTGCCATTGTTGACTTGAGCCGCGCGAGATCAAGCGAGCGAAACGCGTTCCATTCCGTGACGAGAACTACCGCCTCCGCGTCACTGGCGGCATCATAGGCGCTTTCGGCGAAGCGGATGCCGGTCAGGATCCGCGCCGCTGCTTCCATTCCCTGCGGGTCATAGGCCGCGATCCGGACGCCCAGATTCTTTAGACCGCGGATCAGATCGAGCGACGGCGCTTCGCGCATGTCGTCGGTATTGGGCTTGAAGGTCAGTCCAAGCACGGCCACGGTCTTGCCGGAAAGGTCGCCGCCGCAAGCGGCGGCGACGCGATCGGCCATCGCGGCCTTTCGCTTGTCGTTGATGGCCACGGTCGTTTCCACCAAGCGCATCGGACTGCCGAAATCGGCGCCGATCTGCACCAGCGCCCGTGTATCTTTTGGAAAACACGAGCCTCCGAAGCCGGGTCCGGCATGCAGGAACTTGCTGCCGATGCGACGGTCCGACCCCATGCCTCTCGCGACATCCTGAACGTCGGCGCCCACGGCTTCGCAGAGGTCCGCAACCTCGTTGATGAACGTGATTTTCATGGCGAGGAAGGCGTTGGCGGCATATTTGATGAGCTCGGCAGCCCGCCGGTTGGTGAACTGCACCGGCGCCTGGTTGAGAAAGAGTGGGCGATAAACCTCGGTCATCACGGCGCGGGCGCGATCGTCTTCGACGCCGATGACGATCCTGTCGGGCCGCTTGAAGTCCTCGATTGCGGCCCCCTCGCGCAGGAACTCCGGGTTTGAGACGACGGCAAAGCGGGCACCGGGATTGAGCTCGGCAATGATGCGGGCGACTTCGTCTCCGGTCCCCACCGGGACGGTGGATTTGGTAGCGACCACGGTGAAACCGTCCAGCGCTGCGGCGATCTCGCGGGCGGCGTCGTAGATGAAAGTCAGGTCCGCATGACCGTCGCCGCGCCGGCTGGGCGTGCCCACCGCGATGAACACGACTTCGGCCGCTCGGACCGCATCGGCGAGCCCCGTTGTGAAGGTTAGCCGGCCCGCCGCGACATTGGCCTTGGCCAGGTCTTCGAGGCCAGGCTCGAATATCGGGACCGAACCACGGGCAAGGGCCGCGATCTTTGCCTCGTCCTTGTCGACGCAGACCACGTTGTGTCCGAAATCGGCAAGGCAGCAGCCGGTGACGAGGCCCACATAGCCCGAGCCCACGATGGCGATCTTCATTATTGGATACCCGCTGCGCTGACGAGGCGATTATAGACGCGCGGCGAGGCGATCACAAAGAGGGATACGATCGGTCACAGCGTCGTGCGGCCGCGGAACCGGCGCTGATAATCCGGATCATAGAGCGCGCTTTCGCGGAAATCCTCGGCGCCCAGTCCTTGTCCAACGAAGATGATGGCCGTGCGCTCGATGGCGGGGTCGAACCTGGCCTCGATATTGGCGAGGGTGCCTCGTAAAACAACCTGGTTGGGCCAGCTGGCATGGGCGACGATGGCGACCGGACAATCATCGCCGTAGATCGGGCGAAGCTCGGCAACCACCTTGTCGAGGGAGTGGATGGCGAGGTGAATGGCAAGGGTAGCGCCGGTCGCGGCAAAGGCGGTGAGCGTCTCGCCTGCCGGCATGGGTGACGCGCGGCCACCCACCCTGGTGAGCACCAGGGACTGGTTTATGGCCGGGATGGTCAGCTCACGACCAAGCGCGGCCGCCGCCGCTGCGAATGCCGGCACGCCCGGCGTCAGGGTATAGGGGATGCCGAGGCGGTCCAGCCGGCGCATCTGCTCTGCGACGGCGCTCCAGATAGAAAGATCGCCGGAATGAAGCCGCGCCACGTCTTCGCCGGTCGTGTGTGCACGGCGATATTCGCCTTCGATGTCGTCGAGGGACAACGGTGCCGTATCGACCAGCCGGGTTCCGGGGCCGCACCAGTCGAGCATTTCGCGCGGGACGATGGAGCCGGCATAGAGGCAGACCGGGCAGCGTGCGAGAAGATCGCGGCCGCGAACGGTGATGAGGTCGGCAGCGCCCGGACCGGCGCCGATGAAATGTACGGTCATGGCTTGGTCCAGCGCCACTGGGTAATCGGCATGGCCGGTCGCCAGCCGGTCATCTCGCCGAGCGGAGCGGCTTGGGCGACCGACAGGCGCACCAATTCGCCGCCATGCTGGGCGAAGAGCGCCAGCAAAACTTGCTCCATTTCGAGGCTGACGGCATTGGCGACCAGGCGCCCACCCGGCCGGAGCGCCGCTAGAGCCGCGTCGATCACTCCATTGCTGGTGCCGCCGCCCCCCACGAAAATGGCATGTGGCGCATCCAGCCCGGCAAGCGCGAATGGCGCGGGGCCCTCGACCAGCTGCAGGTCCGGCACGCCGAGATGGCGCGCATTGCGCGCGATCCGCGCGGCGCGTTCCGGCTCGGCCTCGATCGCAACGGCACGCATGCTCGGATCGGCGAGCATCCACTCGATGGCGATCGAGCCCGACCCCGCGCCGATGTCCCAGAGCAGTTCGTGCGGTCGCGGAGACAGCGCGGCGAGCGTCACGGCCCGGATGTCGCGTTTGGTGATCTGTCCATCGTGTTCGTAGAGCGCGTCGTCCAACCCCGGAGCGCGGGGCAGGATTCGGGCGCCGGGGAGGGGCACGACGGTGATCGCACAAAGGTTGAGCGGATCGATGTCGTTGAAGGTGAAGCCGTCGGCCATCTGCGAACGGATGACTTCGCGCTGACCGCCGAGCGCCTCCATGACCGTGATGATGGACCGGCCGAAGCCGGCCTCTACGAGGAGCGCGGCGAGGGCGCCGGGACCTTTTTCGTCCGAAGTAAGCGCCAGGATGCGGGCGCCGGCATGCAAGTGCGGCCGGATCAGGTCGATTGGACGGCCGTGGAGGGAGAGGCTGACGACATCCTGTAAAGGCCAGCCCAGGCGCGCCGCCGCGAGGCTGAATGCCGACGGATGAGGAATGACATGCATCTGGGCCGGATCGACCTGCCGGGACAGTGTCGCCCCGACGCCGTAGAGGAACGGGTCGCCCGAGGCGAGAACGCAGACCTTTCGGCCGCGTGCGGCGAGAACGGCGTCGATGGAATTGGCGAAGGGCGTCTTCCAGACGAACTGTTCCCCGTTGATCGCCGCGGCGGCCAGTTCGAGGTGGCGCGCGCCGCCAAAGACGATCTCGGCACCGGTAATCGCCGCTCGCGCTGCGGGAGACAGGCCGTAAAGGCCGTCCTCGCCGATACCGACGATGCTGAGCCATTGGCCGGTCATTGGGACACGCCTCGCGGAGAGTAGACCAAGGGGTCCATGCCGGGCCGTTCGATGATCCGCGTTTCGGCCGAGCCGATGATGATGCAGGTCGCCATGTCGGCCTTTTGCCTGTCTGCCTCGCCGAGCGGCGACACGACGAAGTGCTCGTCGGGACGGCCGACGGCGCGCCCGAAAATCACCGGTGTCGTTACCGGCAAAAATTCACGCAGGATCTTGAAAGCCGTTGCCAACTGCCACGGACGGGCCTTCGAAATCGGATTGTAGAGGGCAATGACGAGCCCTGCCTCGGAAACGGCGCGCAGGCGGCGCTCGATCAGCTCCCAGGGCTTGAGATTGTCGGACAGGGAAATGGCGCAGAAATCATGTCCCAGGGGCGCGCCGGCCCGAGCGGCGACTGCCAGCATCGCGGTGACCCCCGGCAACACCTCGATGTCGAGACGCCGCCAGGTTTCGGGGCCCGCCTCGATGGCCTCGCAAATTGCCGCTGCCATTGCAAACACGCCTGGGTCGCCGCCGGAGACCACGCACACTTTTGCACCCTTTGACGCCGCATCAAGGGCCGCGCGCGACCGATCGATTTCCTCGCGGTTGTCCGAGGCGACGCGGACCTGATCTGCGCGAAGCGTCAGGCGATCGAGGTAGGGCGCATAGCCAAAGAACAGCTCGGACGATGCAATCGCTTCGAGCGCCTGAGGAGTGGTCTGTCCCGGATTGCCAGGACCGGTACCGACGACAGTCAATCGTCCAGTCATGGCCGGGCGCTCCAGCCCGGCACCAGCACCAGCGAGAAATAGGGAGCGTTGTCGTCGACCTTCCCAACCATTGGTTGGGACGCCGCGTTCTCCATGGTGCCGCGCTCGACATAGACGGCGCCATCCAGGCGTCCGACCGCAGCCAATGCCGCACGCACCTTGGGCAGGTTGCGGCCGAGCTTCATGATGACGGCGCCTTCGGTATCCGAAAGGCGTCGCTGCAATTCGAGCTGGTCCAGCGTGCCGGGCAGCACCGTCAGGACGTCGTCCCCCTGCACGAGTGGAAGGCCCGCCGCGGACCAGCAGCCCGACATGGCGGTGATGCCGGGGATGACCTCGGTATCGTAACGCGGCGCAAGTCGGACATGCAGGTGCATGTAACTGCCGTAAAAGAGCGGGTCGCCTTCACTAAGCACGGCGACGGTCCGTCCAGCCTCGATATGCGTGGCGATGCGCTCCGCGGCCTCGGCATAGAAATCCTGGATCTGGCTCTTGTAGCCGTGGTCGTGGCGATGGATTTCCGTAGTTACGGGGTAATCCAGCGCTTCCTCGATCTGGCCATCGCGGAAATGTCCGGCGGCAATGCCCCTGGCGTTGCTCGGATTACCGCGCTTGGCGAAATAAGCAACGACATCCGCCCCCGCGATGGCTTTGGCAGCCTTGAGCGTGAGGAGGTCGGGATCTCCCGGACCCGTACCGACACCAATCAGCTTACCGCTCACAGGCCCGGCCTCGCTAATGCGTTGAGACAGGCGGAGGTAATGGCGCTGCCCCCGAGGCGGCCGCGAACGATCGCCCATGGCACGCCATAGGAATTTTCGGCCAAGGCATCCTTGGATTCCGCGGCGCCCACGAACCCGACCGGCATGCCCAGGATGGCAGCGGGCTTGGGAGCCCCGTCCCGCAGCATTTCCAGCAGGTGGAACAACGCGGTGGGGGCATTGCCGATGGCCACCACAGCCCCCTCGATATGGCTGTCCCAGAGGTGCAGCGCCGCAGCAGAGCGCGTATTGCCGATAGCCGTCGCGAGCTCGGGAGTCCGGGGATCGCGCAGGGTGCAGATGACCTCGTTATTGGCTGGCAAGCGGGCCGCGGTGATCCCGCGCGCCACCATTTCTGCGTCGCAGAGGATGGGTGCGCCGGCCATGAGGGCGCGGCGGGCAGCGGTAACAAAGTCCGGCCCGAAACGGAAATGCGCGGCCGCTTCGACCATGCCCGCGGCGTGTATCATCCGAACCGCAAGCTCGGCTTCGTCCTCGTCGAATGGCGAGAGGTCGGCCTCGGCACGGATGATGGAAAAGGACTGACGATAAATGCTGTCGCCATCCTTGATGTAGTCATATTGCGTCATCGGGCGTCCTGGGAGCGGACGAAAACGTCGCCGAGGCGGCTCTCGTCCAACATGTATCGAGGCGTATCGCCCGCCCGGCCATCGATGACAAGACCTATCCCTTGCACAAGGCCCACGAGTGTGACGTCCGCCGGGCGCGGGTGGGCGCAGCCTTTGGCGCATCCCGAGACATGCAGCGTTGTGTCTGCGGGAAGTTCGGACGCCAGGCGCGCGGCGATGTCCCGCGCCGCGATGTGCCCGGACGCGCAACCACTGCTGCCGATGCATGCGCTGATCCGCAGTCGCGGATCGTCCGCGGTGGTGACGAAGCCAAGGCGCTCAGCCGCATCGATGACAGCGGGGGTGGCATCGTCGATCAACAGCGTATGGTCCGGCCCAAGCCGGAATGCCGATACTCCCGCACCCTCGGCGGCACTGGCCAGTGCGGCAAGGCGTTCGCTGACAACGGAGCCGAAGGGCAAGGCGATCGCCTGCGTCGTGCCTTCGGTGCGGTTCATTGGCATGCCCAGGGCAACGGCCGTCAAACTTCTTCGGGAAGCGACCACACCGGCAGCAGGGAAGAGGTCGACGGCGCGCGCTTGCGGGCCCATGGCCGCAAGTGCTCCAAGCACCGCAAGGGTGGCTGCAAGCGCCGCATCCTGTTCGAGCAGTTGCGGCTTCCCGCCACCGAGCGTAACCGACCAGACGTTCGAGCCAACGGCGAGCAGGCGAATGTCGGCTTTGAGAGCGCTCAGCGAAATCTGGCCGGCGCCATCGACAACCACACAGACCTTGGGTCCCAAACGGTTCGCAAAGCCGGCGGCGCCCTCGCTGATCGCGGCAGCAACGCTCCTTGAAGGGCCCGTCTCGTGCGGATCACACCCAGCCAGCGGTGAGGTGTCCACGACAAGGCCGGTTTCCACATCCACATCGGCGAGCACGGCGTCGGCAAGGGTCGGCGCGGACCACGCCGTCAATCCACGCACCTGGAGGTTTCCGCGCGCGGTCACTTCGACGAGGCCATTCCCATGAATGGCCGCGAGTTCTGCGACACGCCGCAACTGCGACGGCGTGAGAATGCCGCCCCGAACCCGGATGCGCGCCAGAAGACCGTCGCCCGTCTGCATTGGTGCATCGAGCGTCGGGCAAGCGCCGCGCCGCCGGCTTTCGTCCGTCACTGGCAATGGCGAGCTGAGGGCAGGGGCCCCTGGACTTGGAGTCATGATCCTTGTTGTTACCACCTGCGCAGGGGCTGCACTACTGCGGCTGTCGCAGAAGGTAGGTGTCCATGATCCAGCCATGCCGTTCGCGGGCGGCGTTGCGTGTGGCGACGATGTCCTGAGCGACATCGCCAAGGCGGCCGGACACGAGTAGCTGGTCCGCCGTGCCGAGGTAGGCGCCCCAGAAAATCTGGAGGTTTGGATCGGCCTCGAGGAAGGCAAGCTGCCCGTCGAGCATGACGACACTGTCGATCTGCACCGGGCCGAGCTGGCGACCCGTCGTGATGGTCACCGGCTCGCCGATGCGGTTGAGTGCGATCCCATGCGCGGCCGTCAGCGCCTGGATGGCAGTGATGCCCGGGATGACTTCGATACGGACGGGGATGCTGACGCGCTCGAGGATGCGCAGGGTCGAGTCGTAGAGGCCGGGATCGCCCCAGACCAGAAAGGCGCCTGCGCCACCAGTCGGCACGTCGGCGATCAGAACGGAAAAGATGTCGGCAAGGGCATCGTGCCAGTCGTTGACCCCCTGGCCGTAATCGGGGTTGGCAGCGTTGCGACGGGGCACGGCATAGCCGATCTGGCGCGCATCGGGCTTCGTCACATAGCGCGCGATGATCTCGCGGCGCACGTCGGCAAGCTCGGACTTCTGCGCTCCCTTGTCAGGGATGAACAGCACGTCGGCACGATTGAGCGCCTCGATAGCCTCGATGGTCACATGTTTCGGACTGCCCGTGCCGATCCCGACGACATAAATTGTTCTCATGCGAGGATCCTGATCATGCGTCGATCCGCAATGGCAGACCAGAACAGGACATGCAAGCCGGGCTATCCGGCATGGTCCTTCACCGCCTCCATCGAAACATGCGTCGAGGTGTGGGCGACATGGGGCAGCGCCGACAGCTTTTCGCCCAGGACTTCGCGGTAGGCGGCGATATCCTCCGTGCGCACCTTGAGCAGATAGTCGAAGCTCGACGCGATCATATGCGCTTCCTCGACTTCGGGGAGCGCGCGAACGGCTTTGTTGAAGGCCTCAAGCGCCGCCTTGCGGGTATCACTGAGGCGGACCTCGACGAAGGCGACATGGGGAAGTCCCAGCCGCGTTGGGTCGATGATGGCGCGATAGCCGAGGATATAGCCCGCTGCCTCCAGCCGTCTGATCCGCGCCTGGCAGGGCGTTTTGCTCAGGTTCACCCGACGGCTGAGTTCCGCGATGCTGATGCGGCCATCGCGCGCCAATTCTTCGAGAATCCGTCGGTCCACCTGATCGATCGGACCAGAAATTTTGCTGCCTGTAGGCATTTCGTCTGAAAACCCGTCATCAAATACGCCATTTGCGCATCCAAGGACATTAGATCAGGGCGAACGCCTGTTTCAATGGTGGCATTATGCCGTGCATCATCCCCGGATCCCATGCCATGACAGATCAATCCCTTCGCGCCCAAATTCGTGCTCGCCTTTATGCAGACGAATCCTCGCTTGTTCGCCAGTTGATCAGTGAAACCGGACTGGATGGGGGTGCCAGACGAGCGATTTCCGACCGCGCCGCCGGCCTCGTTGAGTCCGTCCGCAGCGGCACAAAGCTCGGCCTTATGGAAAGCTTCCTCGCCGAATATGGGCTCGACAGTGAGGAAGGCCTCGCCCTCATGTCGCTCGCCGAGGCACTGCTGCGCGTTCCGGACAGCGACACGATCGACGCTCTGATTCATGACAAGGTTGGCGGCGCCGACTGGGCCAGCCACTTCGGCGGCTCGCCAAGCCCGCTGGTCAACTTCTCCTCCTGGGCGCTGAACCTCACCGCCGACGTCCTGGGTGACCCAGAGGTGGGGCCCAAGTCGGCCATCCATCGCGCGGTGGCGCGGCTGGGCGAACCCGTCATCCGGACCGCGGTCGGCCACGCCATGCGCTTGATGGGCAGCCAGTTCGTGTTTGGCCGCACAATCGACGAGGCGGTGGGCAATGCGCGGCGCCCCGAGGCGCTGGGATACCGCTATTCCTATGATATGCTGGGCGAGGCCGCGCGCACCGCCGACGATGCGAAGCGTTATTTCGAAGCCTATCTCGGTGCGATCAACGCGCTTGCGCCACATTGCGTGCACGGCTCGGTGCGCGACAATCCTGGCATCTCGGTGAAGCTGAGCGCCCTGCATCCCCGCTATGAAGTCGCCCAGCGGGACCGGGTGATGTCGGAACTCGTTGCGTCTACCCGCGTCCTCGCCATCGCGGCGGCAAAGGCCAATATGGGTTTCAACATCGATGCCGAGGAGGCAGACCGGCTCGACCTCTCGCTCGACGTCATCGAAGCGGTCCTTGCCACGCCCGAACTGGCCGGCTGGAACGGCTTCGGCGTGGTGGTTCAGGCCTATGGCAAGCGCGTGCTGCCGCTGATCGACTGGCTCGATGCCCTGGCGGAACGGCTGGACCGCCGCATCATGGTGCGGCTGGTCAAGGGTGCCTACTGGGACGCGGAGATCAAGCGAGCACAGGTGCAGGGATTTCCCGGTTATCCCGTGTTCACGCGCAAGTCGGCCACTGACGTGAGCTATATCGCAGCGGCGCGGAAGCTCTTCGGCGCCGGCCGCATCTATCCGCAATTCGCCACGCACAACGCGCATACGGCGGCTGCTATCCTGCACCTGGCATCGGCTGCGGGACGGAGCACCGACACCTACGAATTCCAGCGGCTGCACGGCATGGGCGAACAGTTGCACGACGTGCTGCGCAAGACCGAGGGCACCACAACGCGGATCTACGCGCCCGTGGGCGCGCACAAGGATCTTCTGGCCTATCTGGTTCGCCGGCTTCTCGAGAACGGCGCGAACGGATCATTCGTCTATCAGATCGCCGATGAAGGCATTCCGGCAGCCACAGTTGCCGAAGACCCGATCGGCAAGCTCGAGGCATTCGGCAACGCCATTCCGAATCCGGCCATTCCGCAGCCGGCAGCGCTCTTCGGCAAGCGGGGCAATTCGAAGGGTCTCGATCTGACGGACCCGCTGGCGTTCGGCGCGGTTGAGTTGGCACGGGCACGCTACGCGACGCATCGCTGGCAGGCCCATAGCCTCATCCCCGGTGGGGGCACCGCCGGAGCGGGCAGGGCGGTGATCAATCCGGCCAACCATGCCGACACGGTTGGGACGGTTGTCGAAGCCGGTGAGCCCGAGGTTGCGGCAGCTTTCGCGGCAGCAAAGGCGAGCGGCTGGGGCGACGTGCCGGTCGACGAGCGCGCGGGCATGCTTCGCCGCGCCGCCGATCTCTACGAGGCCAGTGCCGCGGAATTCTACGCGCTCCTCGCCCGCGAGGCCGGCAAGACCTGGGCGGATGCGGTTGCCGAAGTGCGCGAGGCCGTCGATTTCCTGCGCTATTATGCGGAGGAAGCGGCAAACTTTGCCGCGCCGCCCCGCGGCCCGTTCGTCTGCATCTCGCCCTGGAATTTTCCCCTCGCCATCTTTACCGGACAGATCGCGGCGGCCCTGGTGGCAGGCAATCCCGTCTTGGCCAAGCCCGCGCCGCAGACCCCCATCATTGCATTCCGCGCCACTCAGCTGATGCACGAGGCGGGGCTGCCGCCCGATGCACTTCAGCTGTTGACCGGCGGGCCAGAGGTCGGCGGGTTGCTGACTTCGAACCCGTCCGTGGCCGGCGTCGCCTTCACCGGATCTCTGCCCACCGCTCGGCGCATCGAGCAGAGCCTGGCCGAAAATGCCGTGCCGGACACACCTTTCATCGCCGAAACCGGCGGCCTCAATGCCCTGGTCGTCGACACCACTGCGCTCACCGAACAGGCGGTACGCGACATCATCGCCTCGGCCTTCCAGTCGGCCGGCCAGCGCTGTTCGGCCCTGCGCATTCTCTACGTGCAGGAGGAAGCCGCCGAGCGCACCATCGACATGCTCAAGGGTGCAATGGACGAACTCGTGCCGGGCGATCCGTGGCTCCTCGCGAGCGATGTCGGGCCCATCATCGACACGACGGCCCGCGACAAGATCGAGGCCTACGTCTCGGAGCGGCAGGACCGGGTGATGCACCGGTTGAGCGCACCTCCCAGTGGGACGTTTGTCGGTCCTGCGGTGCTCAAGGTGTCCGGCATCGAGGATATTCCGGAAGAAATCTTCGGTCCGGTGCTGCATGTAGCGACGTTCCCTAGCGAGGATCTCGACAAGGTCATCGCCGCGATCAACGCCTCGGGTTACGGCCTGACCTTCGGGATGCATACCCGCATTTCCTCCCGGGTGAAGAAGCTCGCCCGACAGGTCCATGCCGGAAATATCTATGTCAACCGCAACCAGATCGGGGCCGTCGTTGGCAGCCAGCCGTTTGGCGGGGAAGGGCTTTCTGGCACCGGGCCGAAGGCCGGCGGGCCGCATTATCTGCCGCGTTTCACCACGGCAGCGATGGGTTTGCAGCAGCGTGCGCTGGAACTGCCGGGGCCGACAGGCGAAAGCAATGTGCTCCATGTCGCCCCGCGCGGCACGCTGCTGTGCCTGGGTCCCAGCGCCGCAGATATCGCGGCGCAGCAGGCCATGGCTGCCAAAGCAGGATGCCCAGCGATCACCAGCGAATTGGATGCCGGGCAACTGGTCGCCGGATCCGGCTTCGATGCGGTGGCCTGGTTCGGAGACACCGAGGGTCTGAGAGACATCCGCCAGGCGCTGGCGCAGCGGGCAGGGGCGCTGCTGCCGATCGTTACCGCGCCGGAAGACGCGGGACGCCTGCAGCTCGAGCGGCACGTCTGCATCGACACGACGGCTGCCGGCGGCAATGCCTCGCTGATGGCGTCTGCAGGCTAACAGCGACGATCCACCGGCCCCTGTGTCGCGGGCCGGTGTGAGGCGACGCAGACTAGCGGGCTGCCAGGACGGCGAGCTTGGCGGGTATGAGAAGCACGTCGCGGATCGTCTGCAGGCGCTCGGGCGTATAATGGTGCGCGACGTCGAGCAGGTTCATGCAGCCCACCAGTTCGTCCTTGAGGATGATCGGCACATTGACCACCGACTGACAACCGAGCTGGTCGATGAGCTCGTGGTCGAACAGCACCTTCGCGATATCCTCGATCGTGTTCGCGACGAAGAATTCGCGCTTGCCGTGGACGATGTCGAACCAGGGCCCGTAGTTGAGTGGCTTTGTGCCGGAGGTAGGGTAGCTCACCGGGTCGCTGGTATAAGCGCGGCGCGACAGTTCGGCCTCCATGTCCACCAGCATGACCGTGAACAGCTTGGCACCCACGACCGCACGCGCCAGATCCTGCAAGGCAGTAAAGGCCGCCTCGGCAGTCTTGGCCTTGGCAATGGCAGCGTCGAACGCGCTGAGGGCAGCTTGATGTTCAGTCATCTTGATAGTCCTTGGATAGAGTTCAGGCGCTTTCGGAAGCCGCCAGAAGTTCGCGCGAATACGGCTGGTCCAGACTGCCGGCCTTGAGCTGGGCGACGTCAGCCACCTCGACGATGCGGCCATGACGCATGACAGCGAGACGGTCGCAGAGGAAGCTGACCACCGGGAGGTTGTGCGTGACAAGCAGATAGGTCAGGCCCTGCTCGCGCCGCAGACGCTTGAGCAGGTTGAGGATTTCCGCCTGCACCGACACGTCCAGAGCCGATGTCGGTTCGTCCAGAAGCAGGACCTCGGGTTCGAGCATCAGGGCGCGTGCAATCGCCACGCGCTGGCGCTGCCCACCCGAAAGCTGATGCGGAAAACGGAAGCGGAAACGCTGGTCGAGACCGACATCGCGCAACACCGCATCGACCCGCTCGCCACGATTGCCGATGCCGTGGATGGCGAGCGGTTCGGAGAGGGCGGCATCGATGGTCTTGCGCGGGTGAAGCGATCCGTAGGGATCCTGGAAAACCATCTGCACCTGCCGCGAGACGCCGCGATCGACCCGATGGGTGCGCGGCGTGCCCATGACAGAAATCGCGCCGGTCCAATCCGGTGCAAGTCCCGCAATTGCCCGCAAGATCGTCGACTTCCCCGAACCGCTCTCACCCACGAGCGCAAAGCTTTCCCCGGCGCCGATCGCAAGGTTGACGCCATGGACCACCTTGGTGTCGCCATACGAAATGTCGAGATTCTGGAGGTCTATGGCGTTCATGTGCCGGCCCACTGCGTACGGTCGAGCACGGGAAGTTCGTCTCGGTTTTCATTGATCACGGGCATCGCCGCCAGGAGCCCGCGGGTATAGGGATGCTGGGCGTTTTCCAGCTGGCCGGCGGCGCATTCTTCAACAACCCGGCCCGCATTCATCACCAGGATCCTGTCGCAATAGCGACTGACTAGTGCCAGGTCGTGGCTGATCAGGATCAGGCCCATGCCCTTGTCGCGCACCAGCGTATCGATGATGTCGAGCACCTGCGCCTGCACCGACACATCGAGCGCTGAAGTCGGCTCGTCCGCGATCAGCAGTTCCGGTTCGGGGATGAGCATCATGGCGATCATGATGCGCTGCCCCATGCCGCCCGAGACCTCATGTGGATAGAGCCTGGCGACGCGTTCGGGGTCGTTGATGCGCACCGCATGCAGCATGTCGATAATGCGGGCCTGAACGGCGCTGCGCGGCAGCTTTTGGTGGGTGACCAGCGCCTCCGCAATCTGCTCGCCCACGGTCATAATCGGATTGAGCGAGAATTTCGGATCCTGCATGACCATGGAAATTCGGGCGCCGCGAATGGAGCGCATCTGCTTTTCGGACTGGTCGAGAATGTCGATGCCCTCGAAAAGCAGCTTGTCTGCGGTCACCTGTCCCGGCTTGCGGATCAACTTGAGGATCGAACGGCCAGTCATGGACTTGCCTGAGCCGGACTCGCCGACGATGCCGAGCCGCTCCCGACCAAGCGTGAAGCTGAGGCCCTTCACGACCTCGACCCGTCCGGAATGCGTCGGAAAGCTGACGCGCAGGTTTTCGACTTCTAGGAGGGGTGAGGTCATTCTTGGATACCCTCCGCTACCACCGCGCCGCCCACGGACTCGATCCAAGGTCCATTCGCAATCCGGCACACGCTTTGAGTGGTCCTCGGGTCGAGCCCGGGGACGGCATCGTGGGTGGTGCAAGGGGCGAGATAAATCAAAAACATCAGCTCTTGCCCTCGCTCTTGGGATCGAGCACGTCGCGCAAGCCATCGCCAAGGAAGCAGAAGCCGAGCGACACGATGATGATCGCAAAGCCGGGCATGGTTGCGACCCACCACTGGTCGAGGATGAAGGTGCGGCCACGCGAGATCATTGCGCCCCATTCCGGTAGCGGCGGCTGAGCGCCAAGGCCGATGAAGCCAAGACCTGCCGCCGTCAAAATAACGCCGGCCATGTCGAGCGTGACGCGGATGATCATCGAAGACGTGCAGAGAGGCAGGATATGCTGGACGATCACCCGGATCGGTCCACCGCCGGCCAGCTGCACCGCAGAAATATATTCGGCATTGCGAATGGTGAGCGTCTCGGCGTGGGCTATGCGGGCGTAGGCCGGCCACGACGTGATGGCGATGGCGATGATGGCATTGTTGATACCTGGCCCAAGCGCCGCGACGAAGGCCAGCGCCAGGATCAGCTTGGGCAGCGACAGGAAGATATCGGTGATGCCCATGAGAATGCGATCGACCCAGCCGCCGAAATAGCCCGCGATCGCGCCGACCAGGAGCCCGAGGGGAGCCGAAATGAGGGCCACCAGGCCGACGATGGTCAGTGTGATCTGCGAACCCCATACGACGCGGGAGAAAATGTCCCGTCCCAGTTCATCTGTCCCCATCCAGTATTCAGACGAGGGCGGCAAGAGGCGGGCGGACAGGTTTTGCCCGGTGGGCGAATAGGGTGCGATCCAGGGCGCGAACACCGCCGTGAAAATCAGCACGAGGATGATCACGCCGCCCAGCACGGACAACGGATTACGCAGCAGTGCGGTGAACACGCGATAGGCGCGGCCGGCATTGGCCTGCATGCGGGACGTGGGGCTGTCGGCAAGAAGCCAGTCGCGGGTGCTCATCAGCGGGCCCTCGGGTCGAGGACGCGATACAGCACGTCCGAAACTTTGTTGATGACGATGAACACGGCGCCGATCACCAGCGTCGAGCCGAGCACGGCGTTCATGTCGGCATTGAGAAGCGCGGTCGTCAGGTAGTTGCCGATGCCCGGCCAGGAAAACACGGTCTCGATCATCACCGAGCCTTCCAGCAGCCCGGCGTAGGAAAGCCCGATGACTGTTATCAGCGGCACGCGAATTGGCTTGAAAGCATGACGCCAGATGACCACGCGCTCAGGCACACCCTTGACGCGGGCGGTGGTGACGAATTCCTGGCTCAGCTGGTCGAGCATGAACGAGCGCGTCATGCGGGCGATATAGGCGAGGCTGAAGAAGCCGAGCACGGAAGCGGGCAGAATGATGTGGCTGACGGCGTTCCAGAAAATGTCGATCTCGCCCCTGATCAGCGAGTCGATGAGGATCATTCCGGTGACGGGCTGAACGAGCCCATCGTAGAAAATGTCCAGTCGGCCTGGTCCGCCGACCCAGCGCAGGCGGGCGTAAAACACCGCGAGACCGACAAGGCCCAGCCAGAAGGCGGGAACCGAATAGCCGAGCAGCCCGACGACGCGAATGGCCTGATCCAGCCAACTGCCCTGCCGCGCCGCTGCCGTGACGCCGAGGGGAACCCCGAGCGCAATGCCGATCAGGATGCCCAGCGTCGCCATTTCGAACGTGGCGGGGAAGAAGCGGCTGAGATCGTCGATGACGGCGCGGCCGGTGGAGACCGAGCGTCCAAGGTCGCCGGTGAGCACGTTGCCAACGTAAGAAATGAACTGCTGCCACAGCGGGCGATCGAGCCCCATGGCAATCTTGGCCGCGTCATACTGCGCCTGCGTGGCGCGATCGCCGACCACCGAGAGGACCGGATCGATGGGAATGACCCGGCCGATGAAGAAGGTGATGGCAAGCAGGCCCAGAAAGGTGAGGAAAAGCGTCAGCACGAAGCCGCCAACCGTCAAGACATTCCGGCGCAGGCGCTTGTTGCGCGCGCTGGTCGGAGCCTCTGTGGGGGCTATTTGCTGATCTATCGCCACGCCAAAATCCTCTTGCGAAAACAGCGGTCTAGCAGCGTCGGACGGGTCCGTCGCAGTTTTGCAGAGGCTGCATATTTCGCTTTCACCATATAGAAGATTTTGCTTATATCAAAAAAATTTTGGTGGAGGCGCGCTTGGCGGAAGCATTGGCAAGTCGGGAATCTGGGCACCCAAAAGTGGGTGCGTTGATCCGTGCGCGCCGTCGCCAGCAGCAACTCACGCTGGTCGAACTAGGGGAAGCGGCGCACGTTTCAGTCGGCTATCTCAGCCAGGTCGAGCGCGATCACGCGACGCCTTCGCTGGGCACGCTGGCGCAGATCGCGCGGGCGCTCGGCGTGTCGATCGACTATTTCGTCGCCGCTCCCGCCACGCATAACGCATTGACCCGGGATGGAGAGCGCAACCGCTTTTCTCTCGATGGCTCCTCGATTGTCTATGAACGTATCGGCGCCGACTTTCCGGGCAACCAGCTGTCGAGCTTTCTCATGACCGTGCCGCCGGGCTACCGCTCGGAGACGGTGTCGCATGAAGGCGAAGAAATCCTCTATGTGCTCGAAGGCGCAATCACCCAGCGCCTCGATGGCGAGGACATGCTGATGCGCGCCGGCGACAGCCTGCACTTCCGCGGCAATCGCCCGCATTCGTGGTCCAACCATACCGATCAACCCGCGCGCCTGCTGTGGACGGGCACGCTGGCACTCTTTCGCTCGACGGCGCGGCCACGGCCCGCCCTTGCGAGGCCCAAAGCCGGTGCCGAAAAACCGGCCCGGAAAAAAGTCACCCCAAAGGAGAAACGACCATGAAGCTCTTCCGCGCTGCCCTTCTGGCATCCGCGCTGTCCCTGCCGCTCGCAGCGGGCGCCGCTTATGCCGCAACACCCGCCGATGCGCTCGTCATCGCGCAGAACATCGACGACATCGTCGCGCTCGATCCGGCGCAGGCCTATGAATTCTCGGCCGGTGAAATCAACGCCAACCTCTACGACAAGCTGGTGCAGTACGACGCCGAGGACACCACTGTCCTCGCGCCGGGCCTCGCCAGCGAATGGACCGCTGATGAAGCGGCCAAGTCGCTCACCTTCACCATGCGCGATGGCGCAACCTTCGCCTCCGGCAATCCGGTGCGCGCCGAAGACGTGAAGTTTTCGTTCAAGCGCGTCGTGACGCTTGACCTGACCCCGGCATTCATCCTGACCCAGCTCGGCTGGACCCCGGAAAACATCGACGAGATGGTCACCGTCGACGGCAACACCGTTACCGTGAAGTGGACCGGTGATTTCGCTTCTGCCTTCGTGCTCAACGTGCTGGCAGCGCGTCCCGGCGCCATCGTCGACGAAGTGCTCGTGATGCAGAACGAAGTCGACGGCGACATGGGCAATGCCTGGCTCAACACCAATTCGGCTGGCTCCGGCCCCTATGTGCTGACCGACTACCGCCCGGCCGAACTCGTTCGCCTGACCGCCAACGAGACTTACTGGAACGGTGCGCCGGCGATGAAGCAGGTGCTGATCCGCCATGTCGCGGAAGCCGCCACCCAGCAGCTGCTGTTGACCTCGGGCGACGTGGACCTCGCCAAGAACCTAACGCCCGACCAGATTTCGGGCCTCGGCGATGGCGTCAAGGTCGAGACCTATCCGCAAGCCGCGGTGCACTTCCTCTCGTTCAACCAGAAGACTGAAAGCCTGACCCCGCCGGCCGTCTGGGAAGCCGCGCGCTACCTCGTCGACTATGACGGGATGACCGAGACTTTCCTCAAGGGCCAGATGGAAAAGCACCAGGCCTTCTGGCCCAAGGGTTTCCCCGGCTCCTACGACGAGACCCCGTTCACCTATGATGTTGAAAAGGCCAAGCAGATCCTGGCCGATGCCGGCGTCGAGACGCCGATCAACGTCACGCTCGACGTGATCAATTCGGCTCCGTTCACCGATATCGCCCAGTCGCTGCAGGCCGGATTCTCCGAAGCCGGCATCAACTTCGAAATCCTGCCCGGTACCGGCGCCCAGGTCATCACGAAGTATCGCGAACGCACGCACCAGGCCATGTTGCTCTATTGGGGTCCGGACTTCATGGATCCGCATTCCAACGCCAAGGCCTTCGCCTACAATTCCAACAATGCGGACGACAACTACACCGCCACCACCACCTGGCGGAATGCGTGGGCCGTGCCGCAGGAAATGAACGACGAAGTCAATGCTGCGCTGGCCGAAGCCGACCAGACCGTCCGCAATGAGATGTATGTCGACCTGCAGAAGAAGGTTCAGGCCGAAAGCCCGATCGTCATCATGTTCCAGGCCGCGCTGCAGATCGCCATGGCCGATAATGTCGAAGGCTACGTGAACGGGTCCAACTCGGACTTCGTCTACTACCGCCTGGTCACCAAGAACTAAGACATGCCTGATGCGGCGGCCCTGCACCGGGCCGCCGTTTTTCTTTTTCGAGGAAAGCCAATGAATCCGATCCTGACCGCGCGCATGGAAAAGCTGCGGGCCCGCATGGCCGAGACTGCAACCGATCTGGTGGTCATCGGCCCCTCGAGCCATATGCGCTATCTCGCCGATCTGTCGCCGCACGGGGACGAGCGGCCCGTGCTGCTGATGATCAGCAAGGACTATGCGGGCTTCCTGATGCCCGTGCTCAATGTGGATAGCTCACGCCAGCATACCGATCTGCCATTCTTTCCATGGGCCGACGCCGACGGTCCCGACGCAGCGCTGCGGCAGCTGCTCGATGCGACCGGCGTGTCTCCTGTCAGCCCTTCGATCGTCCTCGATGAAACGATGCGGGCCGACTTCGCGCTGCTCGTTCTCGACGCCTTGCCCGGCGCCAAGCGCCGCTTCACCGGCGACACCGTGAGCTATCTGCGATCCCGGAAGGACGCCGCCGAATATGACCTGCTCAAGGCGTCGCACCTGCTCAACGACGGCGCTATGGCTGCGGGCTTCGCCGCGCTCAGAGCCGGTATCACCGAGCTCGAAGTGGCCGAAGTGATCGGCAATTTCTATAAGGCCAATGGCGCGACAACCCAATTCATCTCGGTCTGCTTCGGGCCCAATGGTGCGTTCCCGCATCACCACACCGGTCATACACAGCTCAAAGACGGCGACGCCGTGCTGATCGACATTGGCGGTCGCATCGGCGGCTATCCGTCTGACATGACCCGCGTCGGCTATTTCGGCAGCAAGCCCGAAGGGTTCGACGAGATCCATTCGGTCCTCGACCGCGCGGTGGAAGCGGCCATCAAGGCTTCCGTGGCTGGCGCCGTCGCCAGCGAGGTCGACAGGGCGGCGCGCGATATCATCACAGACGCGGGCTATGGCGATTATTTCCTTCATCGCACCGGGCATGGCCTTGGCATCGATGTGCACGAGGCGCCCTACATCACGAGCACCAGCCAAACCGTGCTCGAAGAAGGCATGGTCTTTTCCATCGAGCCGGGCATCTACCTGCCGGGACGTTTCGGCCAGCGGCTCGAGGAAATCGTCATCATCCGCAACGGGAAGGCAGAAGTCTTCTCGGAAATGCCCCGCGCCGCCGTCGCCCGATAAAAGGGTGACATGGTGAAGTCAGAGGCCCGCTTCCGAAAGGACGCGGGCCTCATGTCTTGCAGGGCTTGACGTTTGTAAACCGAATGGTATTATATGTATAAGTTAAATAACGGCGGCGGAACATGCCCGATACCCTCAGCACAACCCTGGCGGCGCTCGCGGATCCGACGCGTCGTGCCATTCTCGCCCGACTCAGCATGGGGGAGGCTAGCGTCAACGAACTAGCCGAGCCCTTCGACATGACGCTGGCTGCCGTATCCAAACATATCAAGGTCCTGGAAGCGGCGGGTCTGGTGACGCGGGGGCGGCAGGCCCAGTTCCGGCCGTGCAAACTGGATGCCGCGCCGATGGGCGAGGTTGCCACCTATATCGAGACCTATCGCGGCTTCTGGGAGGGGAACCTCGATCGGCTCGGCGACTATCTCAAGACTCTCCAAACGCCTCGATCCGACACGAAAAACTGAGGAGACCGACGATGAACGATCAGAGCTTTCCGAACCCCTTCAAGACCGAATTGCCCGCCGACGCGCCGTTGATCATCATGTCGCGCACCTTCGATGCGCCCCTCGCGCTCGTGTGGACAGTGTGGACCGAGGCCGAGCACATGGCCCGGTGGTGGGGACCGCACGACAGCAATCGCGTGGTGCAATTGGACGTGAGGACAGGTGGCAAGTGGCGCGTGGTTTCGACCATGCCCGATGGGTCGGAGGTCACATTCTTCGGCACTTACCTGGCCGTCGAGCCGAAAGCACTGATCCGCAACACGTTTGTCGTCGAAGGCATGTTCGAAGAGGATGCACGCTACTACGAGGAGCATCATTTCGAAGAGCGCGATGGCAGGACCCACTATCGCTCGGTCTCGAACTACCCCGACTTCGAGATGCGCAACGCCACGGTCGATACCGGCATGGAATGGGGTGCGAATGCCTCGATGGTGAAGTTCGATGCCATTCTCGAGCGGCTCAAGTCAGGCTCTTGACCTTGCCATATGGCAATCCCGCATGCAGGGGCATCCACAGGAGCCTCTTCATGTACAAGACCCTTGTTGCCGTCGCATTCATATCCCTGACCGTGCCAGTTCTGGCACAGGACCATTCTGGCCATGGCGTTGCAGCGTCCGGCGAAAGTGCCGCCACGATCGGCTATCGTGATGCGAACGCGAAGATGCATGCCGATATGGACATTGCCTTCACTGGAAATGCCGATGCCGATTTCATCCGTGGGATGATCCCCCATCATCAGGGCGCAATCGACATGGCTCGGGTCGTCATCGAACACGGAACGGATCCAGAAGTCCGCAAGCTGGCCGAAGACGTGATTGCCGCGCAGGAGGCCGAAATCGCCTGGATGCAAGACTGGCTATCGAAAAACGGTTACTAGCCCAGAGACGCCGCCCGCGTCTGACTAGCCGCGTTCAGGACGCATCACCGAGTTGCGCACGATCAGTTCGCTGCGCAGAAGCACTTCGAGCGATTTCGGCTTGTCTCCGGCCAGCAACGTCAACAGCAATTCCATTGCAGCCTCGCCCATCCGGTGGCGAGGCTGTTTCATTGTGGTCAAGGACGGTGTCAGGAAGCTCGCAAAGGAGATGTCGTCAAAGCCCATGATGGAAAACTGTCTGGGCAGGTCGTAGCGGCGGGCATTGAGGGCGATCATCACCCCCATGGCGGTCGCATCGTTCACGCAGAAGAAGGCGGTCGGCAACGCGTCTCGGACGAACATCAGCTCTGCAGCCGCGCGCCCGCTCTCCGTCGTGCCCTCGCCGTCGATCACCAGCCGCGGATCGACCGCAATTCCGGCGCCGGCAAGGGCCGCCCGGTAACCCTGCTCGCGAAGACGGGCAATCTCGCGGTTCGGCGCGCGGCCAACGAAGGCAATGCGCCGATGGCCCTGTGACACCAGATGCTCGGTGGCGACACGCGCGCCTTCAAAGTTGTCCACGCCAACGAAGGGAACATCACTGCCGATGACCGGCTCGTTGACTGCAACCATGGGCGGCAGGCGCGCTTCGTCCGGGCTTTGTCCCAAGCCGTAGGGTAGGTGGCCCGTGAACAGGATCAGACCATCCGCCTGGTTGGAGCTGATGAAACGCAGATAGTCCGTTTCCCGGCTGGGATCGTTCTGCGTATTCCCGATCAGCAACCCGTATCCGCGCTTGCTCGCCTCGGTTTCGAGGCCGACCAGGATATTGGAGAAATTGGGGTCGCCGACATCCGGGGCGAGAATCAGGATCATGTTGCTGCGGCGCATCCGCAGCGAACGGGCCATGGCATTGGTCGTGTAGCCCGTGCGGGCAATGGCATCGGTGACCCGCCTTCGAGTCGCGTCGGCGACCTTTGTCGGCTCGTTGATGGCCCGGCTCACCGTGGCAATGGAGACGCCGGCCATAGCCGCGACGTCTTCAATAGTGGCCAGCTTATGCTGCTGCACGTGGGTTGCTCCGCCCGACTACCGGCCGTTGAAAGCCGATATCCCCTTTGCCCTTAGCAGATGGCTGGTGGTTAGCCAGCGACATCCACAGGCTTCTCCTCATTGCCAACACTGTAAACCTTTACATCATTCATGAAAACCTTTACATCATCGGTTGAGTGCAGAGTTTCGCGACAAGCGAACCGCGCTTTGGGGGAGGGTTCTGGCATGGTCGAAGCACAGGCGAAGAGTGCGCAGCCGATTCTTTCGGCCAACCGCATCTCCAAGTCCTTCGGCGAAATTCCGGTGCTCTTCAGCATCGACTACGACATCGCTCCGGGCGAGGTTCACGCCATCATTGGCGAGAACGGTGCGGGCAAGTCGACGCTAATCAAGATCCTGTCCGGCATCGAACAGCCCACATCGGGCTCGATCACCTACGATGGCCAGACTGTCGTGTTGCCGCCCGATGGCAAGGCCGAGTCCATGGGAATCGTCCTGATCCACCAGGAGCTCAACCTGGCCGAACATCTTACCGTGGCTGACAGCATTTTCCTCGGGCGCGAACTCCGTCGCGGCCCGCTGCTTGATGTGCGCGAGATGCGTCGGCGAGCGGCCGAAGTCATGGAAATGCTCCATGTCCATGTCGACCCCGATGCCCGTATTTCCAGCCTGTCGGTTGCAGACAAGCAGATGGTGGAAATCGCCAAGGCCATCAGCCGCGACGCCCGGGTTCTGATCATGGATGAGCCGACCGCGGTTCTGTCGGTAGGCGAAACGCAGACCCTGTTCGAACAGATCAGGCGGCTGACCGCACGCGGCGTCGCGGTGGTTTTCATTTCCCACAAGCTCGACGAAATCATGGAGCTGGCCAACCGCGTCACCGTGCTGCGCGACGGCCAGTTGATCGCAACGGTCGGAACGGAGTCGCTGACGCCCGACTCGATCGCCCAGATGATGGTTGGTCGCGAGTTGTCCAACCTGTACCCGCCCAAGCACGAACCCGACGTTGATGCGCCAGTGGTGCTCAGCGTTCGGGGGCTTGAGACAAAATCGGTCGCCAATGTGTCGTTCGATCTGAGGCGAGGCGAAATTCTGGGGTTTGCGGGCCTCATCGGATCGGGTCGCACCGCAGTCGCGGAGGCCGTTGTGGGTCTGACGCACAAGACTGGCGGCGAAGTCTCTCTCAACGGTCAGATCGTCAATTTCACGCGTGTCGCCCAATCGGTCGATGCGGGCGTCGCCTATATGACCAAGGATCGCAAGGGCAAGGGACTGCTGCTCAATATGGGTTTGCGGCCCAATCTAACGCTGCTCACACTGGCCAAGCACCTGCGCGCCGGCTTTCTCGACACATCGAGCGAGGATCGGGCCCTCGAGCGCGCGACGCGCCGCTTCGATATCCGCGCGCGTGATGCCTCGGTGGCCGCCGGTCGCCTGTCGGGTGGCAACCAGCAGAAGCTGATGCTGGGCAAGACCATGGAAAGCGAGCCGGACATCATCATCATGGATGAGCCGACCCGCGGCATCGACGTCGGCACCAAGCAGCAGATCTATCACATCATTGCGGCGCTTGCCGCCGAAGGCAAAGCCGTCATCGTCATTTCCTCCGAACTGCAGGAAGTGATTGGCCTCTCGCACCGTGTCGTCGTGATGCGATCAGGTCGTATCGCAGGCGTGCTCGAAGGCGCCGAGATTACCGAAGAAGAAATCATGCGGTACGCCGCGGGCATCAAGCAGAGTGGACACGATGAGCGTATCAGCGCCTGAAATTCCGGCCAAGACGAGGACTGGCTTCAAGTGGGACCTCAAGACCGTAGGTCCGCTGGCGGCGTTGGCCCTGCTCGTGCTGCTGGGCATCACGCTCAATGAGAATTTCCTCACCTATAACAACATCACCAACGTCCTGGCGCGCTCGAGCTTCATCGGCATCATCGCCATTGGCGCAACGTTCGTTATCACCTCGGGCGGGCTCGACCTTTCCGTAGGTTCCATGGCTGCGGTGATCGCCGGTGTCATGATCATGGTGATGAACTGGCTGATCCCGACTTTCGGAATCGGCTGGGGCGTGATCCTTGCCGGCATGGCCGCCGGCATTCTTCTGGGTGGCGTGGCCGGCGTCGGCAACGGTTTGATGATCACCCGCGGGCGCATAGAGGCGTTTATCGTGACCCTCGGCACCATGGGCATCTTCCGCTCGCTCGTGACTTTCCTTGCCGATGGCGGCACGTTGTCGCTGAATTTCCAGGTCGCCGACGTCTATCGTCCAGTCTACTATAACGGCCTTCTGGGCATTCCCTATCCGATCCTGGTCTTCGCCCTCGTGGCCATCGGCGGCGAAATTGTCATGCGCCGGACTGCTTTCGGTCGCCACTGCGCCGCGATCGGCTCGAACGAGCAGGTCGCACGCTATTCATCGATCAATGTCGATAACGTCCGCCTGATCACCTACATCCTGCAGGGCATTCTCGTTGCGGTTGCCGTGCTGCTCTACGTGCCCCGCCTCGGATCGGCTTCGAGCACGACAGGGGTGCTGTGGGAGCTGGAGGCCATCGCGGCAGTGATCATCGGCGGCACCACGTTAAAGGGCGGTTACGGCCGGATCTGGGGCACCGTGGTCGGCGTCATCATTCTCGGTCTCATCGGCAATATTCTGAACCTGCAGAGCTTCATCAGCCCGTATCTGAACGGAGCTTTCCAGGGTGTGATCATCATCCTCGCCGTTCTGCTGCAGCGCCCCCGGCGCGCCAGCTAGGGAAGGTTTTGATCGTCAACGAGTTTTACATCGCCCGACAAAGGGCATTTTGGGAGGACTGCAAATGAAATTGGCTAAAACTCTGCTGGCATCGGCGGTGATCGCCACTGGCCTGGGCGGCGTTGCTCACGCACAGGACGACAAGATCACCATCGGCGTGTCGGTTCCGGCCGCTACCCACGGTTGGACTGGTGGCGTCAACTACTTCGCCCAGCAGGCCATCGATCGTCTCAGCGAGACCTATCCGAACGTCGAGTTCGTTTTTGCCTCGTCGCCGGACTCGCCCAAGCAGATCGCCGACATCGAAGACATGGTCTCCACCCGCGGCATCGACGCCCTCGTCATCCTGCCGGGTGACCCGGATGCGATGACCTCGGCCATCAAGCAGGTCAAGGATGCCGGCAAGTTCGTGACCGTGGTCGATCGTCAGCTGTCCATCGATGGCGTCGAGAACCTCTACGTCGCCGGTGACAATCCGGGTCTGGGCGTCAACGCTGCCGAATACATCAAGTCGGCTCTGCCCGATGGCGGCAACATCGTGATCCTGCGCGGCCTGCCGATCCCGATCGATCAGCAGCGCTTCGACGGCTTCATGGGCGCCATCGAAGGCTCCAACATCATGGTGCTGGAAAACGAATTCGCCAACTGGAACCGCGATGACGGCTTCCGCGTGATGCAGGACTTCCTGACCCGCTTCCCGGATATCAAGGCTGTCTGGACCCAGGACGATGACATCTCGATCGGTGCGATCGAGGCCATCAAGCAGGCTGGCCGCGAAGACGAAATGTTCATCGTCGGCGGCGCCGGCATGCAGCAGATCATCCAGGCCGTCGCCAATGGCGACAAGCTGACACCGGTTGATGTGAGCTATAGCCCGGCCATGATCGCCACCGCCATCGAACTGACGACGTCGCACTTCACCGGCGGCATCCAGGTGGCCGGTCGTTATATCCTCGACTCGACCCTGATCACTCAGGACAATGCCGAGCAGTTCCTGGACGCTGAAAGCCCGTTCTGACCCATCCTCCAAGGGCAAACCGCGCCGCTGGCGCGGTTTGTGGACGGGCGCCGTTCGGACCATGCCTGCCGGTACGCGTCACAAGGGGCCAATCGCGCTAATGCGCGATTGGAGACGGACTACGGGCAGGCTGTGAAAACGGCGATCTGAACGGACAGAAAGGGGCGACTGGCCATGCTGGTCGCCCCTTTTTCGTTTTTTGGCAGTACCTTGAGCAGTCGTGAGGCTGACACGAGAATCCCGCTATGTGTCGGCCGAGTTCCGGACGATGCCCGCCGTCCTTGGCGTCGCGGGAGCTCACCAGATTTGCCGTTGGGCGCAGGTGCTGCGTGTTTCTGATCGAGGTCAATGCAGCCTGCGCCTGCTGATCCAGGCCTGCCTTGGCTAAACACAACAGCTCCTTACTAGCTCTGCTGCGGCCCTTTGGGCCGAGCGGCGCCACTTCCCGCCAAGGAGAGGTGATCGGTGGCCAAGTCGGGCCGTGGGTTGCGTTGCCGGGTCAAGACCGAAGACAGCGCAGTGGGTAGTCCCCGCTGTCGACAAAATTTTGAGCGCTGACAACTTGTCGCAGGAACGACAGGCGGACTGACGCATTTCCTGTGTGAGCTCCGGGCGACGCCCGCCTAGTCTTTGGCGCCGCTGGAGCTCACCAGATTTCCCTGTCACGTTTCCGGCGTATAACCCGCCTCGCGAATGGCATCTTCGCCGCGCGCCCGGTCGCCGGTAAAGCTGACCTCGTGCTTCTCCAGATCGATCCGCACATCGGCTCCCGGCAATGCGTCCTCCAGCGCATCACGTATCGTGCTGGCGCAGTGGTTGCAGGTCATGTCGTTGACGATGAACGTGCTCTTGTCGGTCATTTCAGTGTCCTTTCGGGCCGGCCTCGCCGGCCAGGTCATCGAGAATGGGGCAATCCGGGCGGCTGTCGCCAGCGCAGCAATGGACGAGATGCTTGAGCGTCCGGACCATGCCCTGAAGGTCGGCAATCTTGGTTTCCAGCGCCTCAATATGGCCCGATGCGATGGTCCTGACTTCGGCGCTGGCGCGTGATCGATCTTGCCAGAGGCCGAGCAGTGTCGACGTTTCCTCGACGGAGAAGCCGAGGGTGCGGGCGCGTCGGATGAAGCGCAGGACGTGCACCTCGTCGGGCCCGTAGACGCGGTAGTTGCTGTCGGTTCGCAACGGAGGGGTGATCAGCCCGATCTGTTCGTAATAGCGGATCATCTTGGCTGAAACGCCAGAGCTGCGGGATGCCTCGCCGATATTCATGGGCGTTCCTCCTTGATGGCGCGCAGGCGCTGCGCATTGCCCACGACGAACACCGAGCTCAGGGCCATGGCTCCCGCCCCCAGCATGGGCGAAAGCAAAATTCCGAAGCTGGGGTAGAGGATGCCCGCTGCCACGGGAATCAGCAGGGCATTGTATCCGAAGGCCCAGAACAGGTTTTCGCGGATGTTGCGCATGGTCGCCCGGCTCATGGTGATGGCGTTGAGGACGCCCTTGAGATCGCCGCCGAGCAGGACCACGTCGGCACTCTCGATGGCGACATCTGTTCCCGAACCCACCGCGATGCCGATATCGGCTTCGGCCAGGGCAGGGGCGTCGTTGATGCCGTCGCCGACATAGGCCACGGTGCCGTGGTCGGCGTGGAGCGACCGGAGGGCCTCGACCTTGCCGGCCGGCAGCACCTCGGCGCGGACCTCGTCGATGCCCAGTTGTGCGGCAATGGCGCGCGCCGTGATGGCGTTGTCGCCAGAGATCATGGCAGTTTTGATACCCCTGGCGTGGAGAGCGGCGATGACGGCCTTGCTCGTGGGCCTGACAGGATCGGCCACGACGATTGCGGCTGCCAATCTGTCATCGATGGCGGCGTATACGACGGTCTTTCCCTCGCCGGCCAAACGGTCGATCGCGTCGGAGAAATCGGAGAAGTCGAGATGTCCGAGGTGCCGTCGGGATCCGACGGAGACCAGGCGCCCATCGACCCGGGCCGAAACGCCGGTCCCAGGATTGGAGGAGAATTCCGTGACGGTGCCGAGCTTGAGGCCAGCCCGCTCCGCAGCGGCGACGATCGCATGCGCGACAGGGTGTTCAGATCGGCTTTCAACAGAGGCCACCAGGAAAAGGACTTCGTCGTGGGTGAAGTCATCGTCGAGGATCAGGTCCGTCATCGCCGGTTTGCCCTGTGTCAGCGTTCCGGTCTTGTCGAAGGCGACGACACGGGCCTTCTGAAGCTGCTGCAGGCCTTCGCCCTTGCGGAACAGCACCCCCAGCTGCGCCGCTCGCCCCGTGCCGACCATGATCGACATGGGTGTGGCGAGACCCATCGCGCAGGGACAGGCGATGATCAGCACGGCAACCGCATTGACCAGTGCGTAGTTGGACGACGGCTCTGGTCCCCACAGGCCCCAGATCAGCGCAGTCAGCACCGCAATGACGATGATAACAGGCACGAAAACCGCCGTGATACGATCAACCATCGCCTGGATCGGCAGTTTGCCCGCCTGAGCATCTTCGACCATACGGATGATATGGGCCAGCATCGTGTCGGCCCCGACCTTGGTGGCGCGGAAGCTGAAGCTGCCCGATGTGTTGAGCGTGCCGCCAATCACCGTTGCGCCGACTGATTTCGAGACGGGAAGCGGTTCGCCCGAAATCATCGACTCGTCGACGTGACTGGTCCCTGACACCACTTCGCCGTCGACGGCGATCTTTTCACCCGGACGGACGATGATGATGTCTCCGGTGCGAACCTGTTCGATAGGCAGTTCGGCTGCCTCGCCATCGCGCTGGACGCGAGCTGTTCTGGCCTGGTGCTGCACCAGACGGCTGATAGCCTCCCCTGTGCGTCCCTTCGCGATTGCTTCAAGCCAACGCCCGACCAAGATCAGCGTTACGATGACGGCCGCGGCCTCGAAATATACGTAGCCGGTGCCGGGCGGCACGAAGCCTGGCCAGAAGGTGACCAGTGTCGAATAGGTCCAGGCCGAGCCGGCGCCCAGGGCGACGAGAGAATTCATCTCCGGCGCGCCGCGCAGCAGGGCGGGGACGCCTGCTTTGAAGAAGCGACGGCCGGGCACGAACAGCACAAATGTCGCCAGCAGGAAGTAGCCGATATAGAGCACATCCATCGAGACGACGGACATGAGCCACATGTGGAAGGGCATGTAGAGATGGCCGGTCATCTCGATGAGAAAGAGGGGCAGGGTCGGTATCGCCGCGATGACGACGGCCCGCCGGAGAACAGCGGCGTCTTCGTCGTGGTGGTGCCCAGGGTCATGCGCGGGCGCATCTGCTTGGCGTGTGCGGGCGGTGTAGCCGACCTTCTCGACCGCTTTGAGCAATGCCTCGACATCGCCGCCTGAGACGGTAGCACGCTCGGTCGCCAGGTTGACCGAGACAGTCTCTACCCCAGGCACCTTGAGCAGAGCCTTTTCCACGCGATTGACGCAGGAGGCGCAACTCATTCCCGTGATATCGATCGATACCGGGCTGGCTTTGGCGTTCTGGCGGACGTGTTCATTCATGATCTTCACCTCGTCCGCACCTACATAGGCCTTCCCATGGTGGTAAGGTCAAGAGGTGCTGTGGCGGGGCCAGCGTGACGCCGGAGTGGTGGTCAGCGTCACCACTTGCGCATGGCTGTTGACCAGATGGTCAAAAAACTCCTAATCGGCCCACGGCTCGCCGTTTGGTGAAATAGCCTATTATAAACAGTAGCTTGTCGATCTGCCGCGTGTGCGAACAAGACATTCCCAGCACGATCCCACCTATCCGTTCAGCAACGACATGCCTCTTTCGTTTGCATTCAGTGCATAACGGATGTGCAGCAAGGCTATCTACTAATCACGACTAGGGTCGTCTAGATAAGGGTCATCAAACGAAGGGGAACCGAAATGAACATCGCCAAGAAGATTTCTGACTTTGCCAAGTACCAGCGCACCCTGCGCGAGCTGAACAGCCTCGACGCTCGTCAGCTGAACGACCTGGGCATCACCAAGGGTGATATCCGCTCGATCGCACGCGGTACCTACGTCGCCTAACCAGCGACGACTGCGCAGCCCGCGGGAAGCGCAATCAAGACTATCCGACGAAGGCGTCCAGCAGGGCGCCTTTTGCCGTTTCTGGCTTCGATATCCGGGGTCGCCGGCTATTCGGTGATCGTGAGCGTCATCGAGCCATAGGCAGGAACGTTGACCCGCTTGTAGCCTTCGACTCCGGCCCACTCGCCGCCGCCCACGTCCCAGCAACCGGCGGACACCGTGAAGCTCCGGGCGCCACCCTGAGGAATATAGTCACCGGCTTCCAGCCGGTTGAAGCCGTAGCTCATGGCGCTGCATTCGGACATGACAATGGCATCCAGATTGCCATAGGTCGCGTTGACGATCGTGAGCGTTCCCGTGGCCGTTCCGGGCCGCACCAGGTCGCCGCCCGTGAGCGTGTCGCATCCCGCCGCAGCCAAAGCGACAAGCGCGATGGCGGACAAACCAATCGTTTTCATGAAATCCCCCTGCCTTGCGGCAATGGCGATGATAACGTTTCATTAACAACTTGCAAGAGAGCGCGTCTTGCTTGTCGTAGCAGGTAAAGTCCGCTCGCTTTATTGCATGATGACCGCTTGGCCCCCCCGTGCGCGCTATCGCACGAGATCGGCCGTCACGCAGTTCAACGCAGCCACGAGGTCGTTCGGCGCGATGCGAATTTGCAATCCCCGCTGGCCGCCGTTGAGGTAGATGGCGTCATATAGGCTTGCCAGCTCATCGAGCGCTGTCGGCACCAGCTTCCGCTGCCCCAACGGACTGATGCCGCCGACCTTGTAGCCTGTCAGGCGCTCAGCGTCCGCCGGTTTCATCATCTGTGCTGACTTTCCACCGAGGGCTGCCGCGAGCTTCTTCATATTCACCTCCTCGTCGGAGGGCACGATGGCGCAGACCGGCTTTCCGTCGAGTTCAGCCATCAGCGTCTTGAACACTTCGGACGGCGACACGCCCATTGCCTCGGCCGCCTGCAACCCGACGCGCTCGGCGCCCGGGTCATATTCATAGGTGGTGATGGTATAGGCGATGCCGGCTTTGGCGAGCGCCTGCGTGGCGGGCGTGGTCTTGGACATGCATCGAGTTTAGGGGCGGGTTTTGCGAAGGCAAGACCCCCACCTAGCCTCCCCCTGAAGAAGGGGGAGGGACCTGCCGGTGATTGGTCGAAAATCGAGTTCAAACTCGATAGGTTCCTCCCCCTTCTTCAGGGGGAGGCTGGGTGGGGGCTTCTCTTGTCTCAGACGATCCCGCCCGAACCACCCTCCACAGCCGGACGCACTTCGGCGACCTTTGCGCGGTAGGCGCTGGCGCGGTAGGTGGCGAGGGGGTCGATGGCGCCGCCGGCTTCAAGTCGCGCGAGGGCCAGAATCGGCTCTACGTCGGTGCGGAAAGCGTGGCGCAACTGCTGGGTGGCGGTCAGGGCGTCATTGTCGGTCTGGGCGGCCTTAAGAGTCGCGCGATCGACGAGAAGTGCCTGGGCGTAGGACCGCTGCACGTCTGAAGCCGACAGCATCAGCGACTCGATCGGGTCGGTGACGTTGTGGCTCTGGTCTAGCATGTGGGCCGGGTGGAAGCTTGCGTCGCGGTTCTCGATATCGACGAGCTCGTTGAACACAAGGAACAGACGGTAGGGATCGACCGAGCCGGCGTCGAGATCGTCGTCGCCATATTTGGAATCGTTGAAGTGGAAGCCGCCGAGCTTGCCGAACTGGGCAAGGCGGGAGACGATCATTTCAATGTTCACGTTGGGGGCGTGGTGGCCGAGATCGACGAGGCAGAGGGCCTTGTCGCCCAATTCCTTGGCGATGATGTAGTTGGTGCCCCAATCCTGCACGACCGTCGAATAGAAAGCCGGCTCGTACATCTTGTGTTCGAAATAAACCTTCCAGTCATCCGGCAGGGCGGCATAGATCGCCTTGGCACTCTCGAGGTAGTTGGCGAACTGGTCGGCGAAATTGACCTGGCCAGGGAAGTTCGAACCGTCGCCGATCCAGATGGTCAGGGCCTTCGAGCCGATGGTCTTGCCGATCTCGATGCATTCCAGATTGTGCTCGATCGCCTGATCGCGGGTCGCCTTGTCATAGGCCGAGAGCGAGCCGAACTTGTAGCTCTGGATCTGGCCCTTGGCGTCCGAGAAGGTGTTCGAATTCATGGCGTCGAAGCCGAGGTTGAAGCGGCTGGCAGCCTGCTTCAGGCGGTTCGGATCGGCCTTGTCCCACGGAATGTGGAGCGAGATGGTCTTGGTCGCCTGGGTTAGCTGGGCGATTACGGCGCAATCTTCAATCTTGTCGAAGATGTCGCGTGGTTCGCCCTTACCCGGGAACTTGGCAAAGCGCGTGCCGCCAGTGCCGACGCCCCAGGAGGGAACGGCTACGGAGAACTTTGCCACCCTGGCTTTGATGGCGTCGATGGCGATGCCGCGGCGGTCGAGGCGTTCGCCGAGGGTTTCGTAGTCGCGGCGGAGATCGGCTTCGCGCCTGGTGTTGTCGGCGGCGACGATGGATGGGTCGATGATGTGTTCGGTCATTTTTTTGACTCCCTAAGAACCCCTCACCCGTCTCGGCCTTCGGCCGATCCACCCTCTCCCACAAGGGGCGAGGGGAGGACCGAGTTTGCCTCGCCCGCCGTGCCCCCTTCTCCCCTTGTGGGAGAAGGTGCCCGAAGGGCGGACGAGGGGGCTCTTCCCCTATTGCTTACCGCGGGAACGACTGGGCGTTGCCGGCGTCGACGTTGATGATGTTGCCGGTGGACTTGGCCGAGGCTTCCGAAGCGAAGAAGTAGATGGCTTCGGCGATGTCTTCCGGGAACACCGAGCGCTTCAGCATCGAGCGCTGGCGATACATCTCTTCAAGGCCGTCCTTGTCGGTCTTGTAGGTCGATGCGCGCTGCTCGAGCCATTCGCCGGCCCAGATTTTCGAGCCACGCAGTACGGCGTCCGGATTGACGACGTTGACGCGGATCTGTGCTTCCGCGCCTTCGAGGGCGAGGCAGCGGGCGAGGTGGATTTCGGCGGCCTTGGCGGTGCAATAGGCGGCAGCGTTGGGGGAAGCGGCAAGGCCGTTCTTGGAGGCGACGAAAACGACGTTGCCGCCGATCTTTTGGCTCCGGAAGAGACGGAAGGCTTCTCGGCTGACGAGGAAATAGCCCGTGGACAGGATGTCCATGTTCTTGTTCCAAAGCTCGAGCGTCGTGTCTTCGATCGGCGCCGAGGAGGCGAGGCCGGCATTGCTCACGAGGATGTCGAGGCCACCGAATTCCACCACGGCATGGGCGAAGCCGGCGAGGACCTGATCTTCCCTGGTGACGTTGATGTTCACCGGGCGGACGAAATCGGCGCCAAACACCTGGGACAGTTCGTCTGTGGCGCTGTCGAGGGCCGTCTGGTCGATGTCGGCGAGGACGACGCAGGCGCCTTCACGGAGGAGGCGGGCCGCAGTCGCCTTGCCGATGCCGCCAGCGCCGCCGGTGACGAGGGCAATCTTGCCAGCGAGGGATTTCGGCTTCGGCATGCGCTGGAGCTTTGCTTCTTCAAGCAGCCAATATTCGATGTCGAAGGCTTCCTGCTCGGGCAGGCCCTGATATTCCGAAACGGTCGAGGCGCCGCGCATCACGTTGATGGCGTTGACATAGAACTCGCCGGAAATGCGGGCGGTGGCCTTATCCTTGGCAAAGGTGATCATGCCGACGCCGGGGATCAGGTAGACGACGGCGTTCGGATCGCGGATGGCGGGCGAATTAGCGTGCTTGGAGCGCTCGTAATAGGCGGCATAGTCGGCACGGTAGTCGGCGATCTGCTGGTCGAGACCAGCAATGACGGCGTCGACATCCGGATTGGCCGGGTCGAAATCCACGACCAGCGGACGGATTTTCGTGCGGAGGAAATGGTCCGGGCACGAGGTGCCGAGGGCAGCGAGCGGGCGCAGGTTCTTCGAATTGACGAATTCGAGCACGGCAGCCGAGTCGTCGAAGTGGCCGAGCTTAAAACTGTCTTCGGAGATGAAACCGCGGATTTTTGGCATCAGCTTGGCCGCGACCGCGCGGCGGGCGTCGGCGTCAAGCGACTGGACGGCAACGCCGCCGAAGATGGTCTTGCCTTCAGTCTGACCTTCGAACCATTCGATCGCCTGGTTGATGATGCGGATCGTGGTCTCGTAGCAATCCTTGGGCGTGTTGCCCCAGGTGAAGAGACCGTGGGACTCGAGGATGACGCCTTCGGCGTTCGGGTTCTCGAGGCAGAACTTTTCAAGCCACAGGCCGAGTTCGAAGCCCGGCTTCTTCCACGGAAGCCAGCCGATGTTGTCGCCGAAGATCTGCTGGGTCAGTTCCTTGGAGTTCTTCGAGGCCGCAATAGCGATGATCGCATCCGGGTGCATGTGATCGACGTAAGGACGGTTCACATAGGCGTGGAGCGGCGTATCGATCGAGGACGCGCGTGGATTGAGGTTGAAAGTGGCGTGGGGGAGGTACCCCACCATCTCGTCTTCGAACTCGACGCCGCGATAGAGGCCCTTCAGGGCGCGCAGCTTGTCCATGTAGAGCGTGGCGAAGCCATCGAGCTTGATCGAGGCATTGTCGCCGCCCGAACCCTTCACCCACAGGACTTCGACCGTCTCGCCGGTCAGCGGGTCCTTCTGCATGATCTTGGAAGAGGTGTTGCCGCCGCCATAATTCGTCACGCGCTTATCGGAACCCAGCAGGTTCGAGCGATAGACAAGGCGCTCGGGCTCGGTCATCGCTGCGGCTTTGGCGTCGTCCCACTTGTTTTCAAGGCGCTTTGGCGCGGTTGACATGGAATTCCTCCGACGGATTGTGCACGTGACTGGCGCGGAAATGGGCACGGATAGAGCCGCACTGTCAATCACAAACAGTCACGTTCGATCGTGGATGAATGAAAATGATTGGTAATCGCAGATTGATGATTGACTCTGCCCGGAATTGATGGAAGCAAATGCATTCAGGGAGTATCAGCATTGCACGAAACGGAACGCCACCGCGTCATTCTAGCCGCCGCCCAGTCCCATCCCGTGGTGACCGTTGCGGAGCTATGCGAGATGACCGGGTCGTCTGAAGCGACGATACGCCGGGACATCGCGGCACTCGACGAGCACGGAAAGCTGCGCCGGGTACGGGGTGGAGCCGAAGCCATTAATCCGCCGGCTCAAGGTGGTCTGATGGGGCGACCTTTCTCTGTCAATGAAACAATCAATATCGGTCAGAAGCGCGCAATCGCCAGGGTCGCCGCGGAGATGTGCTCCGACGGCGAACCCATCATTATCAACGGCGGCACGACCACGTTCCAGATGGTGCATCACCTGACGGCCCGGCGCATGAGCGTCTTCACCAACAGTTTCGCCATCGCCGAATTCCTGATCCACAATTCGCGCAACTCTGTGGTCATCCCTGGCGGCACGGTCTATCGCGAGCAGAACGTCATTCTTTCGCCCTTCGGCGGCGTCGTGGCGAGCCACTTCTACGCGAAGCGGATGTTCATCGGTTGCCAGGGCATCGGATCCCACGGGCTGATGGAAGCCGACCCCATGGTCGTGCAGTCCGAACTGGCGCTGATCGGGCAGGCCGACGAACTAATCGTCCTGGCAGATTCCTCGAAATTTTCGGGACGCTCGAGCCTGATCCTGTGTGGGCTCGACCAAATATCCACCGTCATCACCGACGGAGGTATCCGTGACGAAGACCGGCAGATGCTGGAAACGGCGGGTGTCCGCCTCATCGTCGCAGACACAATGGCTCAGGCGGAACCGAACGCGGCCTGAGTTCAAAACCAAACATCATCAGAACCCTGGGAGGGACAAAATGAAACTCTGGAAACTGCTTGCTGCCACGGCAACCGCCGCTGTGCTGCTCGCGACCCCGGCAATGGCGCAGACGCGCATTGCGCTGGTGGTGAAGTCGCTTGGCAACGGCTTCTTCGATGCCGCCGCCAAGGGCGCCGAGGAAGCTGCTGGCGAGCTGGGCGATGTCGAGGTGATCTATACCGGCCCGACCGCCGCGACCGCGGAAGCACAGATCGAAGTGGTCAACTCGTTGATCGCCCAGCAGGTCGACGCCATTGCCATTTCCGCCAACGATCCGGACGCTCTGGTGCCGGTTCTGCAGCGCGCCATGGAGCGTGGCATCAAGGTCATCAGCTGGGATTCGGGCGTCGCTCCCGAAGGCCGCCAGCTTCACCTCAATCCTTCGGATGTGAACCTGATCGGCGAGACCATCATCAAGCTCGCTGCGGACTACCTGCCTGAAGGCGGCGACGTGGCCATTCTGTCGGCCGCTTCCACCGCCACCAATCAGAACGCCTGGATCGAGGCCGCCAAGGCTGTCCAGCCCGAGAAGTTCCCGAACATCAACATCGTCGCCACCGTCTACGGCGACGACGACTCGGTGAAGTCGACCGAAGAGGCTCGCGGGTTGATCGCAGCGTATCCGGATCTCAAGGCCATCATCGCCCCGACCACTGTCGGCGTCGTTGCCGCTGCCCAGGTCGTGACCGACCAGGACCTGATTGGCAAGATCAACGTCACCGGTCTCGCGCTGCCGTCCGAATTCAAGCAGTTCATCGACAATGGCGCATCGCAGGCCGTGGCGCTCTGGAACCCAATCGATCTGGGCTACTCGGCTGTCTACCTCGCCGAGGCTCTCGTCGATGGACAGGAGGCTGCACCCGGCGCCACGTTCTCGATCGGTCACGTCGGCGAAGTGACCCTCGATGATACCAACTCGGCCGCCATGGCTGCCCCCTTCCAGTTCGACAAGTCGAACATCGAAGAGTTCTCGAAAATCTATTGATCTGAGAGGTCGCCAAAGGCCCGGCGCCGTGGCGCCGGGCTGATGTTTTCCGTTCCTTCGTCACCACCGGGCTTGTCCCGGTGGTCCAGTGCCGCGGAGCCATCGCATGGATTGCCCGGACGAGCCGGGCAATGACGAGTGCGAATGGTACTGCGCCACGTTGTGAGCATTGCTGCCAATGACCGACCCCATCCTGACCCTTGCCGGCATATCCAAGAGCTTTCCGGGCGTGCGCGCGCTGCATGATGTTTCGCTGGAGCTTTATGCCGGCGAGGTCACTGCTTTGATCGGCGAAAACGGGGCCGGCAAGTCGACGCTGGTCAAGACGATGACCGGCATCTACCAGCCCGACGCGGGTGAAATCCGGGTGGGGGGCAGGGTCATTGCCTTGCCCACTGCGCATTCGGCGGCGGATGCAGGTATTACCGCCATCCACCAGGAAACGGTTCTGTTTGACGAGCTGAGCGTCGCTGAGAACATCTATCTCGGACACGCGCCGGTGAACCGGTTCGGCATGATCGACTGGAAGACCATGCGTCGCGAAGCCCAGCTGACACTCGACAGCATGGCCGCCGGTATTGACGCATCCATCCCGCTCAAGGAGCTCGGGATCGCCAAGAAGCATCTGGTGGCTGTTGCACGCGCGCTCAGCGTCGACGCGCAGGTCGTCATCATGGACGAGCCGACCGCAGCGCTGAGCCAGAAGGAAATCGAAGAACTCTACGTCCTCGTCGAACTTCTGAAGAAGGACGGAAAAGCCATTCTCTTCATCTCGCACAAGTTCGACGAAATCTACCGTATCGCTGACCGCTACACGGTGTTCCGCGACGGTGAGCAGGTGGGCAAGGGCTTCATCAAGGACACCCCACAGTCGGAAATCGTGCGCATGATGGTCGGGCGCTCGGTGGACCAGATTTTCCCAGCGCGCGTCGCAGATATCGGCGGGATGGTGCTTGAGGTTTCCGGCCTCAGCCACCCGACCGAATTCGACAATGTGTCGTTCTCGGTGAAGAAGGGCGAAATTCTTGGGTTTTACGGTCTCGTCGGCGCCGGTCGCTCGGAGGTGATGCAGGCTGTCTTCGGCATGACCAAACCCTCTCGCGGCACGATTGTGCTCGAAGGCAAGAGTGTTGCGCCACGATCGCCGGCCGATGCGGTGGACGCCGGGATCGTTTATGTGCCCGAGGAACGAGGCAAGCAGGGCGTTGTCACCGGTGAGCCGATCTTCAAGAACGTCTCGCTGCCCAGCCTGAAAAAGACCAGCCGCAACGGTTTCCTGCGTATGGCGGAAGAATTCAAGCTGGCCCGGACCTACACGGAGCGCCTGGACCTGCGCGCGTCCTCGCTGAGCCAGAACGTCTCGACCCTGTCGGGCGGCAACCAGCAGAAGGTGGTGATCGCCAAGTGGCTGGCGACGCTGCCCAAGGTGATCATTCTCGACGAGCCGACCAAGGGTATCGACATTGGCTCCAAGGCCGCGGTCCACGAATTCATGGGTGAACTCGTCGCCCAAGGTCTTTCGGTCATCATGGTCTCGTCCGAACTGCCCGAAGTGCTTGGCATGAGCGATCGCATCGTCGTGATGCGCGAAGGGCTTGTGGTCGACACGGTCGACAACACGAACCTGCAGCCAGAGACGCTGGTGCGTCTGGCCGCCGGGATCATCGAGGAGCAGGCAGCATGAACCGGCTCCTGAAATCCCGCGAACTCTGGCTGGCTCTGGCCATCCTCGCCGTGATTGTCCTCGTGACCATGCGCTTCCCGCGCTTTTCTCAGCCGAATAACCTGCTGACGATATTCAACGACACATCGATCCTGATGATGCTGGCATTGGGCCAGATGGCCGTCATCCTCACCCGATCGATCGATCTGTCCATGGCGTCCAATCTGGCTCTGACCGGAATGATCGTAGCGATGACAAATGCCGCGTTTCCGGGCGTTCCCATTCCATTGCTGATCGCTGGCTGCATTGTTGTCGGGGCGGCGCTGGGCGCATTCAATGGCATCCTGGTCTGGAAGCTCGACATCCCGCCTATCGTTGTAACACTCGGCACGCTCACCATTTTCCGCGGGCTTGTTTTCGTCATTTCGGGGGGCGCATGGGTGAATGCTGCCCAGATGAGCCAGGAGTTCATCCAGCTCCAGCGCGGCTCGTTCCTGGGCCTGCCGATCCTGTCGTGGTTCGCCATCGTCGTTGCGGCGCTGGTCTATGTGCTGATGACCCGTACCCGTTGGGGCAGGGCCTTCTACGCCATTGGCGTCAACCCGACAGCCGCGGTCTATACGGGCATCGATGTCGGCCGCACGAAGTTCCTGGCTTTCGTGCTTTCGGGGGCGATTTCGGGATTGGCAGGATACCTCTGGATTTCGCGCTACGTTATCGCCTCGGTGGAAGTCGCGAGCGGTTACGAGCTGACCATCATTGCGGCCTGCGTCATCGGCGGCGTCTCAATTGCCGGTGGTATCGGCACCGTGGGAGGCGCCATCCTGGGTGCGCTGTTCCTGGGCGTGGTAAACAATGCCCTGCCGGTTATCGGCGTCTCGCCGTTCTGGCAGATGGCCATTTCCGGAATGGCAATCCTGGTCGCCGTGATTCTCAACGCCCGTGGAGCAATCCGCAAGGGCCGCATCATTCTGAAGAAAGCCGAGGTGGCGGCATGACCGACACGACCGCAACCGGCCGCCGTCTGCCCGACCGGCTCAACAATCCGCTAAAGTCCACTGTACTGAGCTGGGAGAGCCTCCTGGTTCTCGTAGCCATCGCCATCTTCATCTTCAACGCCAGCGTTTCCCCCTATTTTCTGAACGCCTGGTCGCTGAGCGATATGACGTTCAACTTCACCGAGAAGGCGCTGATCGCACTTGCCATGGCACTGGTGATCATCACCGGCGAAATCGATCTGTCGGTGGCTTCGATCATTGCGCTCGCTTCGACGCTGATGGGCCTGGCGCTTAACGTGCTCGGGTTTCCGACGCCCATGCTTGTCTTGGTCGGCATCCTGACCGGCCTTGCTTGCGGGGCCTTCAATGGTTTCCTCGTCACCGGACTGAAACTGCCCTCCATCGTCGTTACCATCGGTACGATGAGCCTGTTCCGCGGCATCGCCTTCATTATCCTCGGCGACCAGAGTTATGGCGGCTATCCGCGCGATTTCGCCTGGTTCGGGCAGGGCTACGTGTGGTGGGTGATTTCGTTCGAGCTGGTGCTGTTCCTGATTGCCGCAGTGATCTTCTATGTTGTGCTGCACCGCACAAATTTTGGCCGTCGGATCTTCGCCATCGGCAACAATGCCACGGCGGCTGAATTTTCGGGCGTCCGCGTCGATCGGATCAAGTTCGTGCTGTTTTGTCTCACCGGTCTCATGAGTGGCGTCGCCGCTGTACTACTGACGGCGCGTCTGGGTTCGACACGCCCATCTATTGCGCAGGGCTTCGAGCTCGATGTCATCACCATGGTGGTGCTGGGCGGGGTGTCGATACTTGGCGGCGCCGGTTCGATCCTGGGCGTGGTGCTGGCTGCGCTGATTATCGGCCTCGTGACCTTCGGCCTCGGACTTCTCAACGTACCGGGCATCGTCATGTCGATCTTCACCGGCGCGCTGCTGATCGTGGTGATCGCACTGCCGATCCTGTGGAACATGTGGAAGGAGCGCCGGGCATGATTGTTGACGACGGCTATGAGAAGCACGCCTTCAAGATGCGGCTCAATCCCGGCATGGCGGCTGAATACAAAAAGCGCCATGACCAGATTTTCCCCGAGCTGGTCGACCAGTTGCACGCGGCCGGCGTGAAGGATTATTCCATCCATCTCGACGAAGAGACCAACACGCTGTTCGGTGTGCTGTGGCGGCGCGTTGACCACACGATGGGAGACCTGCCAAACACCGATGTGATGAAGCGCTGGTGGGCCCACATGGCCGACATCATGGCGACGAACGACAAGAACGAGCCTGTGTCGGTGGACCTGGCGCCGATGTTCTGGATGAAATAGTGGCCTTCGTTCTCCACTAACCCAACAATGACCTTCATTGGGGGCAGTGACGATGTCGGAGGCTAGGTCCCGGTCGCTGCAAAGGCGTGGTTTTTCCGATCCTTCAGCGCATCGCCCACGGCGAAGATGGTCGGTGCAGACAGTGGAAACTGTTCAACCGAGGTGACGGCTTGGCCGATCGTACCGCGCCAGATCTGTTCTTCGGCACGGCCCAGCGAACCGGCGATAATTGCGGGCGTGTCGAGGCTCATACCCTTGGCCGAAAGCTCGGCGACGATGCCGGGCAGGGTGCGGCGGGACATGTAGTAAACGGACGTTGTTGCCGGATCAGCCAACGCCGCCCAATTGAGCGTTTCCGGCAAAACACCCTTGCGAGAGTGACCGGTGACGAACCGGACGGACTGGGCGTGGTCGCGGTGGGTCAGCGACACGCCGAGGCGGCTCGCGAGTGCGAGTCCCGCAGAGATGCCGGGCACGACCGAAACGGCAATGCCGTGGCTTTCGAGCATTTCGATTTCTTCGCCGGCACGGCCGAAGATCATCGGGTCGCCGGATTTGAGGCGAACTACATGCTTGCCCTGACGGGCAAGGCTCAGCATCAGGTCGTTGATCTCGTCCTGCGCGCAGCTTTCGCGCTGGGCGCGTTTGCCGACAAGCATGCGCTTGGCTTCACGTCGGGCGAGCTCGAGAACCTCGGCTGAGACGAGGTCGTCGAAGAGGATGACGTCAGCAGATTGAAGCGCGCGCACGGCCTTGATGGTGAGGAGATCTGCATCGCCGGGACCAGCGCCGACCAGCGTGACGCGGCCGGTCCCGGGCAGGGCGGCAACGGTGACGTCTGCATCTCGGGGTCCCGGGGCGCGGGAGCCAAAGGCGTTATCGGCCAGGCGCTCCCAGAAGGCGCGGCGCTGCGGGCCGACGGGAAGCTTTTCCATGACGGTGTCGCGCACTCTGGCCGCGAGTTGCGCCCAAAGGGTCAGCGTCTGGGGCAGCAGTGTTTCGATGCGGCGGCGCACGGCCTGGCCGAGGATCGGTGCCGCGCCTGCGGTGGAAATGCCGACCACGACTGGCGAGCGATTGACGATGGCGCCGAATTGGAACTGGCAGAATTCAGGACGGTCGATGACATTGTAGGGGACGGCATGCGCCTTGGCGGCGGCGATGAAGGCGTGCGCTTCGGCGTCGTCCGAGAGGTCCGCAATGGCGAGGGCGGCGTCGGCGAGGTCGGATGGGGTCCAGGGACGGGAGTGGAGGGTGATCCGGTGGCTGGTTGGGGCATCCCCCTCACCTGTCTCGGCCCTCGACCGATCCCCCCTCTCCCCGAAGTGGAGCGGAATAAGAGCGGACGCGGCGCCATTCTTCTCCCCCTCGGGGAGAAGAATGGCGGAAGGGCCGGATGAGGGGGATGCCGCCAGGAGCGCCAACTCTTCGCAAAAGTCCTCTGCATAGACATCCACTTGTGTGCCTGCAGCGGCGAGCAGTTCGATCTTCCAGGCTGCCGGTTCGTCGCCGCCGATGACGACCACACGCTGACCGCGCAGATCGAAGAAGACCGGGAGCACGGCAAGTTCGCCGATGCGCCTACTCGGCGGCGATGAGACGGTTTGCATCGACAATCCCCCTGATTTCAGCGCGGCAGGAGCCGCAATTGGTGCCAGCGCGGGTGAGAGCGCCGACCGCTTCGACGGTGGTGCAGCCGTGGCGGGTGACGGCATCGACGATGGTGTTGATGCCGACGCCGAGGCAGGCGCAGACGATTGCGCCACCATCAGGACGGTCGGCGCCGGGGCGTCCCGCAAGAACCAGCGAAGCCGTAAGATCGGCTTCCTTGAGGAGATCGACTGCCCACTGGCGCGAGACCAGGACCGGATCGGGCGATGTGTAGAGTGCCGCAATCAGTCTGCCGCGCTCGATGAGTACAAAAGCCCGTCGGCCGGAGCGTTCGTCTCGGATCGATTGGAAAGCGGCATCGGTACCGAAAGTGCTGGCGAGGAAAGCGGACCAGTCGGCCGGCTCGTCGAGCATGGCGATTTCGGCGCGCCAGCCATTCGTGGCGGGGGCAATGGCCCAGTAGTCGGTTGTGAGCGCCGGTTTCTCGGCTGCTACGACAAAGCCGTAGAGACGAACACTGATCGGTTCGGCATGGGCCTGCGCCATCTTGAGGGCCGGCTGGCTGGAAACTGGATCGACCTTGGCGGAGACCAGAGCGTCGATGCGACCGTTAGAAGCGAATTGGTCGGTCCAGTGCATGGGCGCGAAGAGGTGACCGCGCTGCTGCCGATCGGTGATCAGAGCGCGAACCAGGGCCGAACCGTGGCGATTTGACAGGCGCACAAGACTGGCGCGGCGGATACCCAAGGCATCGGCGTCGGCCGGATGGATTTCGACGAAAGGTTCGGCCATGTGCGCCGAAAGGCGCGCGGCTTTGCCGGTGCGCGTCATGGTGTGCCAGTGGTCGCGCACGCGGCCCGTATTGAGGATGAAGCTGCCGGGGACGGGGGCGAAAGGCGGCGGTGGCTGGATCGGCAAGAAGCGCGCCTTGCCATCGGGCGTGAAAAACTTGCCGTCTCCGAACAGGCGTGCTGCCGGTTTCGCGCGAACCGGCCATTGCGTGGGCGCCAGGCTGTCATAATCGGCGCCAACCAGACCGGACAGGTCGAAGTCGCGGGTACCGTGGTTTTCGAAGGCCGACAGCGCGGCGTGTTCGGCAAAGATTTCGCCAGGACCACCGTAGTCGAAGGCCGCAGCGTGCCCGAGGCGATGGGCGACTTCCTTGATGATCCACCAGTCGGGACGGGCTTCACCGGGCAGAGCGAGGAATGGGCGCTGGCGGGAAATGCGGCGCTCGGAGTTGGTGACGGTCCCGTCTTTCTCGCCCCAGCCGGCGGCAGGAAGGCGGACATGCGCGAGGTCCATCGTGTCGGTATGACGGTTCATGTCGGAAACCACGACCAGCGGACAGGCCTTGAGCGCGGCGCGAACCGCGTCAGCTTCGGGCATGGAGTCAACCGGATTGGTCGCCATGATCCAGACGGCCTTGATCTCGCCGCGCGTCATGGCGGCAAAAAGGTCGACGGCTTTGAAGCCCGGCGCTTGGGCAATAGCCGGGGCGTTCCAGAAGCGGGAAACGCGGTCGATCGCCTCGGGTGTGAAATCCATATGGGCGGCCAGCATGTTCGCCAGCCCACCGACTTCGCGGCCGCCCATGGCGTTGGGCTGTCCGGTGACGGAGAACGGACCCATGCCCGGCTTGCCGAGGCGACCCATCGCCAGATGGCAATTGATAATGGCATTGACCTTGTCGGTGCCGGACGCGGACTGATTGACGCCCTGGGAATAGACCGTGACGACCTTCTTGGTGCGGGCGAAAAGATCGTAGAAGCGCGTGATCGAGAGCGGCGACAGGCCGGTGGCGGCGGCGACGCGCTCGACTGTCCAGTCCTCGGCCGTCAGGAGTGCGGCCTCAAACCCCTTGGTGTAGGCGGAAATGTAGTTGCTGTCGGTGACGCCCAGATGGTCGAGATAGGCGAGGAGGCCGACGAAAAGCGCGCTGTCGCCATCGGGAGAGATGGGCAGGTGCAGTTCAGCGATGTCGGCGGAGACGGTGCGCCGCGGATCGACCAGCACGACCTTCATGCCGGGACGCGCCGTACGCGCGGCGACGATGCGCTGGTAGAGGACCGGGTGACACCAGCCAAGATTGGAGCCGACCAGCACGATGAGGTCGGCCTGTTCGAGGTCCTCGTAGTTGCCTGGGACCGTATCGGAGCCAAAGGCGCGTTTGTGGCCGGCGACGGACGAGGCCATGCAGAGGCGGGAATTGGTGTCGATGTTGCCCGAGCCGATGAAGCCCTTCATCAGCTTGTTGGCGACGTAGTAGTCTTCGGTGAGTAGTTGTCCCGAGCCATAGATAGCGACCGATTGCGGGCCATGTTCCCTGATGGCCGACATGAAGCCGTTGGCAACATGGTCGAGCGCCTGCTCCCAAGTGACTCTGTGGTCAGCGATTTCCGGATGGAGCAGGCGGCCGTCGAGCGAAAGCGTTTCGCCCAGCGCCGATCCCTTCGAACACAGCCGGCCGAAATTTGCGAGGTGGTCCGGGTCGCCGGCGATCTGCACGCTCCCGCCGGGCTGCGGCGTCGCGAGGACACCGCAGCCAACGCCGCAATAAGGGCAGGTGGTGTGGGTGGTGCTCATGGATTTGCCTCGCAGCATCCCAACCCCTCACCCGTCTCGGCCTGCGGCCGATCCACCCTCTCCCACAAGGGGCGAGGGGAGCGCCGGCGTTTGTTTTCGCTCGGTGCTCCCCTTCTCCCCTCGTGGGAGAAGGGGCCCGAAGGGCGGATGAGGGGAAGCACCACCATCACTCCGCCGCCATCGACATGAGCACATCCGGCGCGATGTAAATGAGGCCATCCTCGACCTTCACCGGGTATGTTCGCACCGAACCTTCGTCGGCGCCTTGGGCCTGGCCGGTCGCGAGATCGAAGACCCAGTTGTGGAGCGGACAGGTGACGGACGTGCCGTGGACGATGCCCTCGGCGAGTGGACCGCCCTTGTGCGGGCAGCGGTTGTCCATGGCGAAGACCTGGTCCTCAGCGGTGCGGAACACGGCAATCGTGCCCGAAGGTGTGTTGACGCAACGCGAGCCGCGCAACGGGACGGCGGTGACAGGGCCGAGCTGTATCCATTCGGTCATCGCCATCACTCCGCCGCCACGGGAAGCCCGAATTCGGCCATGGCGGCGAACTCGTGGGCGTCCTTGCCATTCACGCGTTCCTCCCAGGGGTCGACCTGGGCGAATTGCTGGGAATAGACGAAGCGGTCGTAGTAATGGCGGCGCCTGGCCTTGTCCTCGATGATCGACGCCTTGATGCTGTCACTTCCGACGCGCTTGGCCCATTTATAGATGCGCTCGAGGTAGTAGCCCTGTTCGCGATAGAGCTGGGTCAGGGCCACGATGATCTCGAGGGCCTCGTCCTCGGTGTCCGCATGGCCGAGCAGTTCTGTACCCTTGATGTCGAGGCCGGCTGCACCGGCAAAGTGGATGTCGTAGCCACTGTCGACGCAGATGACGCCGATATCCTTGCAGGTGGCTTCGGCGCAGTTGCGCGGGCAGCCGGAAACAGCCAACTTGAGCTTTGCGGGCGTCCACGAGCCCCACATGAACTTTTCGATGCGAACACCGAAACCAGTAGAGTCCTGCGTGCCAAAGCGGCACCAGTCGGAGCCGACGCAGGTTTTGACGGTGCGAAGGCCCTTGGCATAAGCGGCGCCAGACACCATGCCGGCTGCATTGAGATCGGCCCACACACCGGGCAGGTCTTCCTTTTTGACGCCGAGCAGGTCGATGCGTTGGCCGCCTGTGACCTTGACGGTCGGAATGGCGAACTTGTCGGCGACATCGGCAATGGCGCGCAATTCGTCGGGGGTGGTAATGCCGCCCCACATGCGCGGTACCACCGAATAGGTTCCGTCCTTCTGGATGTTGGCGTGGACGCGTTCGTTGATGAACCGGCTCTGGCCGTCATCCTCGTATTCACCGGGCCATTCGGACACGAGATAATAGTTGAGCGCCGGACGACACTTGGCGCAGCCACATGAGGTCTTCCACTCAAGTTCCTGCATCACTTCGGGGATCGAGCGCAGGCCCTTGGCGACAATCAGACGGCGGACGGTGCCGTGATCATGCTCAGTGCAGGGGCACATCGGCTTGACGGCGGCCGGATTGTAGCTGTCGCCCAGGGTGAGGCCCATGAGCTTTTCCACCAGATGCGTGCAGGAGCCGCAGGACGCGGAAGCTTTGGTGTGAGCGCGCACACCATCGAGATCGGTGAGGCCTTTGGAGACGATCGCGCCTGTTATCGCTCCCTTGCAGACGCCGTTGCAGCCACAGATTTCTGCATCATCCGGCAAGGCTGCAACGGCCGCCATAGGGTCCAGCGGTGCGCCCCCCTGATAGGCCTGGCCGAAGATCAGCGTGTCGCGCATCTCGCGCGTGTCCGTGCCCTTGCGGATCATGTCGAAGAACCACGGGCCGTCGGCGGTCTCGCCATAGAGCACGGCGCCGATGACCCGGTCTTCCTTGAGAACGAGGCGCTTGTAGATGCCTGACGTGGCATCGCGCAGCACGATCTCCTCGCGATCCTCGGCATCGGCAAAATCGCCCGCCGAGTACACGGAAACGCCTGTGACCTTCAATTGTGTTGCGGTCTGCACGGGCTTGAATGCGGCGTCGGTTTTGGCGAGGGTTTTCGCCAGCACCTTGGCCTGGTCGTAGAGCGGCGCGACGAGGCCATAGACGACTTTCTGGTGCTCGACGCATTCGCCCAGCGCCAGGATATCGGGGTCGGACGTGACCATCTGGTCGGAAACGACGATGCCACGCTCGACGTGAAGGCCGGCATCGACGGCGATGCGAGTCTCCGGCCGAATGCCGGCGGCCATGACGACAATGTCGGCGCCGTAGACGGTGCCGTCTTCGAGGGCCACGGCTTCGACGGTGTTCTGGCCGAGAATGGCCTTGGTTTGCGCCTTGCAGTGAACCTTGATGCCGCGCGCTTCAAGATCGCGCTGCAAGAGGAAACCGGCGGCCGGATCGAGCTGGCGATCCATGACGTGGCCCATGATGTGGAGCACGACCACGTCCATGCCGCGGGCATTGAGGGCCGCGGCGGCTTCGAGGCCAAGGAGGCCCCCACCGATGACCACAGCCTTGGAGCCGGGGCGACGGGAAACATCGACCATGCGGTTGACGTCGTCGAGATCGCGGAAGGCCATGACGCCGGGCAGGTCCTTGCCGGGCAGGGGAATGATGAACGGGGCCGAGCCTGTGGCGACGATCAGCTTGTCATAGGGCGTTTCGCCAGTCTTCGAGATGACGACCTTGCGCTCCCGGTCGATGGCGGTCACCGTCTCGCCGAAGCGCGTGTGAACCCCACGGTCGCGATACCAGTCGGCATCGTGGGTGATGATCTGCTCGTATTCCTTCTCCCCGGCCAGGACCGGAGAAAGCATCAGGCGGTTGTAATTGCCACGCGGTTCGGATCCGAACAGGGTGACTTCGAAGCGGCCGGGCGCTTCCTCGAAGATGTGTTCGAGAGCGCGGCCCGAGGCCATGCCGGCGCCGATGACGACCAAGCGTTCGGTGCGCGTCGCGGAGGGGAGGATTTCGGGGGCCAGGATATCCATCATGATCTCCTACGCAGCTTCCACGAAGCGATGACGCTCGTAGAGGAACTTGAGAACCGCTTCGCGGCATTTGAGGTAGGTGCGGTCGGAGGCAAGCTCCAGACGCTTGCGGGGGCGATCCAGCGGCACTTCAAGCACTTCGCCAATGGTTGCGGCCGGGCCGTTGGTCATCATCACGATGCGATCCGAGAGCAGCACCGCCTCGTCGACGTCGTGCGTGATCATGATCATGGTGTTGCCCAGGCGCTGATGGATTTCCATCATCTGGTCCTGGAGATGCGCGCGGGTCAGGGCGTCCAGCGCACCGAAGGGTTCGTCGAGGAGAAGGATCTTGGGCTCCATGGCGAGCGCCCGGGCGATGCCGACGCGCTGCTTCATGCCGCCGGAAATCTCGGTGGGACGCTTGTCCTTGGCGTGGGCCATCTGCACGAGGTCGAGATTGGCCATGATCCAGTCGTGCCGCTCGGCGGCAGATTTGGAGCGCCCGAAGACCTTGGCCACGGCCAGGTTGACGTTGTCGTAGACGGTCAGCCACGGCAGCAGCGAGTGGTTCTGGAACACCACCGCACGTTCGGGGCCGGGCCGCGTCACCTCGGCATTTTCAAGAATGATGCCGCCGGTGGTGACTTCGGTCAGGCCGGCGATGAGGTTGAGCAGGGTGGACTTGCCGCAACCAGAATGGCCGATAATGGAGACGTATTCGCCCCTGGCAATGTTGAGATTGATGTCGCGCAGCACTTCTGTCGTCGCGGCGCCGCGAGTGAAGCTTTTGCCGACAGCGGTGATCTCGAGATAGGTCATGGTGATCCTCAGTTGGCGCTGGTGCCGCGGGTGACGATGGAGCCGACCAGGGCCACGAGGCGGTCGAGCACGAAGCCGACGACGCCGATGTAGATCAGGGCGACGATGATGTCAGTGAGGCGGGAGCTGTTCCACGCGTCCCAGATGAAGAAGCCGATGCCGACGCCGCCGGTGAGCATTTCGGCAGCGACGATGGCGAGCCAGGAAAGGCCGACGCCGATCCTGAGACCCGAGAAGATGTAGGGCGCGGCGGCGGGCACCATGATCTTGGTGAAGAATTCGAGCTGGTTGAGCTGCAGCACCTGGGCGACGTTGCGGTAATCCTGCGGGATGTTGCGCACGCCGACGGCAGTGTTGATGATCACCGGCCAGATGGCGGTGATGAAGATCACGAAGATGGCCGACGGACCGCTATCCATGAAGGCGGCCAGCGAAATCGGCAGCCAGGCTAGTGGCGGGACGGTGCGCAGGATCTGAAAGATCGGGTCGAGACCGCGCATCATCCAGATCGACTGACCGACAAGGGCGCCAAGCGCGACGCCGACGACCGCGGCAAGCCCGAAGCCGATGGCAACGCGCTGAAGTGAGGTCAGGACGCGAAGCCCGAGGCCGATATCCTGTGAGCCATAAACGAAAAATGGATCGACGATCAGATCATAGCTTTGGAGCCAGACTTCACTCGGGGGCGGCAGGGAGGAGCCTGGCTGCGAAAAGATTACCTGCCAGATCGCCAGGATGACGGCGAGAACGACCAGCGGCGGAACGACCGTCTTGGCGATGTTCCCGGCCATGGCGGCATAATCGACTTTGCGGGCGGCGGGCGCGATGGTGGCCACGGTGGCTGGCTTGCCCTTGAAGGGCAGGGTGGTGATCTTGGATGTGGCGGTGGCGGGCAGGGACATGGGGCTCTCCCGGAGGTGTTGGAAGGGGGCCGGCGCCGAGGCGCCGGGGCTTCGGCGTCAGGCCAGGGACTTTATGTCGAGGCTGTCGAGATAGGCCTGAGGGTCGGCGGGATCGAACGTCTTGCCGTCGAAAAAGGTCTCGACGCCTCGGCTATCGCCCGAGGGGAGGTCCGTGAAACCGAGTTCGGTTGCCGCTTCCAGCCACAAGTCCGAACGATTGGTCTTGTTGACGAGTGCTGCAACGTCGGTGTCGGCGGGGAAATAGCCCCAGCGGATGTTCTCGGTCATGAACCAGGTGTCGAGGCTCTTCCAGGGGTAGGAACTCTCCCCCTTTTCGCCCCAGAATTTCATGAACAGATCGGTGCCGGTCTCGACGCGGCCATTGCCGTAATTGATGTCGCCCTTGATGCGGCCGATGATGTCGGCGACGGGAACGTTGTACCACTGGCGACGGCCAACGATCTCGGCCATCTCCTGCTTGTTGTCCATGCTCTCGCACCACTGCTGGGCTTCCATGACGGCCATCAGGATGGCCTTGGTGGCCAGCGGGTTGGCATCGACCCAGTCAGCACGCATGCCGAGTACCTTTTCAGGATGGTGCGCCCAGAGCTCACCCGTGGTGGCGGCGGTAAAGCCGATACCCTGGTTGACCAGTTGCTCGTTCCAGGGTTCGCCGACACAGAAGGCGTCCATGGTGCCGACCTTCATGTTCGCCACCATCTGCGGCGGCGGCACGACGATGACGTCGACATCGACATTGGGGACGATGCCACCGGCGGCCAGCCAGTAGCGGATCCAGAGGTCATGCGTTCCGCCGGGGAAAGTCATGGCGACGCTGGGCGCGCCGCCAGCGGCCTTCTTTGCGGCAAAGGCCTCCTTGAGCGGGGAGGCGTCGAGGCCAACGCCAATGTCAGCGTATTCCTGCGCCACGGAAAGGCCCTGGCAATCCTCGTTGAGGTTGAGCAGCGTGTACATCGGCAGCGGCTGGTTGTTCTGGGTGACCGCGCCGGAGGTGTAGAGGTGCACTTTCGGCCGGAGGATATGGCCGCCATCGATGCCTCCATTGGCCGAGCCCAAGGCCATGTTGTCGCGCGTGGCGCCCCAGCTGGCCTGCTTTTCGATGGCCATTTCAGGTAGGCCATACTTGTCGAACAGGCCCTTCTCTTTGGCGATGATCAACGGCGCGGAGTCAGTGAGAGCGATATAGCCGAGCTTGGTACCAGCGACTTCCGGACCTGCACCCTGTGCGAAGGCGCCGGCGGGAAACAGCGCCTTGGCGGCGAGCAGCGTGGCGGCCGTTGCGGAGGCGCCCTTCAGGAAGGATCGGCGGGTGGTCGTCTTCAATGTCATCGCAGTCTCCAGTTGCACCATGCGACAAAAGAAAAGGCTGCCAACGGGAGACGATCGGCGGTGAGCCGGTCGTACCAGTTGGCAGCCTTGCCTGTGAGGCGCCCGTCATTGGGCGCCGACGAGAAGAGCGTCTTGGGAGGAGCTCGTTCGCAACCTTCATTGCAGGAAGCGTGCCAAGAGCTCAGGTTAGAAAATTGTTGTTATTCAGCAGGGAGTTGAGCGGACGGTGGCCTCAAATGCTGCAATCCCAGGTCCACCACCACCAGGCTGAGTAGAATGCAGTGTGCACAAATGGTGTGCATGCTATCTTTGCTGGCGAACTAATGGGCGACAGCTTCTCTGGCTTGGTGGCCACCGGAAAGCGGATCGGAAAAGTCAGCTCCGCTGCGCTGCGATATAGGCGTCCAGATGGTCTGGATCGAATACTGTGCCATCGAAAAAGCGGTTCGGTCCTGCGGTCAGCTCGCCGTTGGTCGCTGCGATGAGGTGCGGTGCGGGCTGGTCGCCGTCGCGTCGATAATCATCCGAGGGGGTCGGCACGCCAAGCGGTGCCAGTGCCGCTCTGTAAAGATCCGGTCGGAATGTACCGGCGGCAAGCTTGGCATTGACGTCGCTGGTGGTGGCTTCGTTCCAGCGTACCATCTGGCTGTAATACCAGAGCGCATGACTTTTCCATGGGAAAGTGGCCACGCCGTCGTGCGGAATGAAATAGTCGGTGACGTCGATGACGCGCGTTCCGGTGTCGATCCGGCCGGTCAATGCGCGCTCGACGATATCGATGGGCAGGTCGAGATAGGCGGGGGCGGCCATGATGCTCGCGGCGTGCAAGCGGTTTTCCCCGACTTGGCACCATTGGCCGGCTTTGTAGACTGCGCGGACGATGCGCTCCACGAGATCGGGGTTTCGTTCGGCCCAATCCGAGCGCATGCCGATGGCCTTGTCTGGACTCCATTGCCAGATCGACGCCTTGGTGGTCGCAATACGGGCGCCATGCCGCGATACGCCGACGCTGTTCCACGGTTCTCCCACGCAATATCCGTCGAGACTGCCGGCACCGAGGGCTTCGGGCAGAAGGGGAGGTGGCAACACGACGATTTCGATGTCGACGTCGGGTCTGATGCCGCTGGCGGCCAGCCAGTATCGCAGCTCATAATTGTGCGAGGATGTCTGGTGCACGACGCCGAAGCGGAGTTTACGGGCGTTCGACTTGACGACCTTGGCCAATGCCTGCCCTGCCGGTCCGGCCTGAAGATCACCAGGCGCGCCGGCGTCGGCCATGGATTTCCACAGTGCGGCGCTGACTGTGATGGCGTTGTTGCCCAGTCCCGTCATGATCGGAACGATCATGGGCGTCGAAATGGGGGTGAGTCCCAGGCTGGCGGCGATCGGCATCGGCGCGAGGACCAGCGAGATATCGAAGTGGCCGAGCGCGGTACGGTCACGGATGTTGGCCCACGACGTCTCCCGGGTTAGGCCGAGCGTAAATCCTTCTTCCTCGGCGAAACCCATTTCGTGTGCAAGCACGAGCAGGGCACTGTCCAGCAGGGGCAGGAAGCCGGCGGTGACATGGGGAAGGGTCATGGCTTTATCCCTAGGGGCCGAGCAGATTGGCGGCGGTGACGAGGCTCTGCGCGATGTCCACCAGTCGGCGATTTTGGTTCATCGCCGTCTTGCGCAGCAGCGCATACGCTTCGGGCTCGGAAAGGCTCTTCGTCTTCATCACGATGCCCTTGGCCTGGTCGATGATCTTGCGCTCCTCAAGCGCACTGCGTGCCTCCTCCAGTTCGCGCGTGAGACGCGAGAAGGCATTGAAGCGCGAAATCGCCATATCGAGGATGGGTTTGATGCGCTCCTTCTTGAGTCCGTCGACGACATAGGCCGAGACGCCGGCCTCGATGGCCTTTTCCGTTGTGCTCGTATCCGATTGATCCACGAACATGGCGATCGGTCGTTGAATGGCGCGGCTCAAGGAGAAGAAGTGCTCCAGCGTGTCGCGCTTGGGATTTTCCAGATCGACGAAAACGACATCGGGTTCGGACTGCTGAATGGTGCGGCCAACCTCTTGCACGTCATGGATGACGGACACCCGCACATAGCCCGCCTCGCGCAGGCCTTCCTCGATGATCGAGGCGCGGATGCGGTTCTCATCGATGATCAGAATGGACAGGTCGGGGCTGGGCATCGTCGGCAGATAAGCCTGTGCTTACAAAAAGCACAAGTGCCGAAGGTGCACACTAAGTATGCAAAAGCGACCTGGCCGATTCTATTTGGCCTCGTTGCGCCAACTGTACTGCGGCGAGTACCCCAGCATGCGCTTTGCCTTGTCGATGGCTAGAAGGGTCCCATTGGTCGAAATGTTGCCGCGCTGCTCGACGCCGGGAAAGACCTCCGCTAGCAGCGAGATATTGGACCGCGACATGACCGAGTCGGCATTGGCGATGATGAAAGCTTCAAAGCCCTTGAAGTCCGCCTGGATGGCACGACGAACTGCCTGTGCGCCATCGCGCGCGTCGATGTAGGCCCAGAGGTTCCATTTGCGCTTGCGTGGATCGCCGTCGAAACCCGGGAATGCCTTGTAGTCCTCAGGATACATGACATTGGAAAAACGAAGGCCGACCATGCGCAACTCGGGATCCCAGCGGCAGAATTGCGCAGCCATGGTCTCGTCGAGCAGTTTACCGAGGGAGTAGGCACTTTCAGGTCGCGGAAAGTACTCTTCATCCACGGGCGCGTAGGGCGGGGGATTGTCAAACGGCAGACCCAGCACCGTTTCGCTCGACGCGAACACCACGTTCTTGATGCCGGCAAGCCGACAGGCTTCAAAGACATTGTAACTTGATGACACGTTGTTCGAGAGCGTGCGCGCATTGGGAGCAAGGCCCGGCGCTGGAATGGCCGCCAGGTGCACCACGGCATCAAAGGGGCCGCCGCGTTCATCGACGCCACCCATGATGGCACTGGCCACTTCGCCGAAATTGCTGAGGTCAGCCCGGACGCTCGGGCAGATCGGATCCGCCAGGGCCTGCTGATCGATATTGAGAACGTCATAGCCGTGCTCGACGAGATCGCGCAGCACGGCGCGCCCCAGCTTGCCGCTGCCGCCTGTGACCAGAACCTTGCTCATGCGGAACCTCCTCTTCCCCCCACAACCCTAGCCGCGAACGGCAGGGCTGCCAACGCATCTGCGCAGATGAACGCAATCTGAACCCACCTATCAGGGTGGGTTCAAATCGCTGGCATTAGGAGTAATGCAACGCTCGAACTCGTCCAGAGGACAAAGAAATGAACAAGGCTCAGGAAAAGGTACTCATCGCCACCCTCTGCGGTCTGGTCGTGACCGCGGCAGCAGGCTTTGCCGTTCAGCCAGCAGTGGCCGCCGGGTATCATGTTGATACGCTGGCACAGGTGTCCGGCGTCGCACAGTGGGATCGCCTGAACGTCCGCAAGTGGCCAGCCAGCTATTCGCAGAAAGTCGGATCCTTCGCGCCGGGTGTTCATGTCTGGGTCGAGCGCTGCATCGAGGTTCAGAACAGCGCTGATTGGTGCCTCGTTGATCGGAACAACACCAAGGGTTGGGTCAATTCGCGCTACCTGACCGCCGTTTCCGAGTGATTTGCGAGCGGCCCCGCCGTTCGCCAGACTTTAGTACTGCGTGCCTCCTTCCCATGCATGTTGACTTTCCCGGCCCTTTTGCTGTTCGTGGCAGCAAAACGGGCCGGAGTTTTTCCATGGACGCGAATCCCATTCTTGCCGAAGCCGTACGCGGCAATTGGGTCGAAAACCGCCATCGCGGCGCCTTCATCATCGTCGACGCAACCGGGCGGGTGATCGCCTCGGCTGGCGACGTCGAGCGCCCGGTGTTCCCACGATCCGCCATCAAGTCCATGCAGGCTTTGGCGATTTTTGACCGCCACGCTGCTGATCGCTTCCATCATACCGCCGAGGAACTGGCGCTCGCCTGTGCGTCACATCATGGCGAAGATGAGCATGTGGACAATGTCTCGCATTTTCTCGACCGCATGGGCCTCTCCGTTTCCGATCTCGAATGCGGCGCCCATATGCCCACCAACGGCAAGGCTCGTGAGGCCTTGAGAGCTCGTGGCGCAGAGCCCAGCGCGCTTCACAATAATTGCTCGGGCAAGCATTCCGGAATGTTGAGCGTCGCGCTGGCCATGGGTGTGCCGACATCAGGTTATGTGACCCGCGAGCACGACGTTCAAAAGGCGGTACGCGCGGCAGTGGAGTATGTCATCGGCGAGGATCTGACCGAGGACAGGTGCGGCACCGATGGCTGTTCGATACCCACTTGGGCGGCTCCCTTGCGCGCCTGGGCTCATGGCTTCGCGCGCATGTCGACGGGTGAGGGTCTGGATGCGGGCCACGCAGCGGGTGCCACGAAGTTATTCGATGCAGCGACCAGCCACCCACATCTCGTTGCAGGGACTGGCCATCTCGACACGCTGGTCATGGAAGCATTTGGCGGGCGCTTGATGCAGAAGGGCGGTGCCGAAGGCGTGCAGTGCGGCGCCATCCGCGACAAGGGTTGGGGTTACGCGCTCAAGTGCGATGATGGCAACATGGCCGCAAGCCAGGCCATGGTGGCGCAACTGCTGCTGACATATGCCGAACCAAACGCCGCACAGGCCGACGTTCTCGCGCAGTTCACGCGCCAGCCTGCGCGCAATGTCCGCGGAACCGTCGTTGGCGAATTGCGGGCTGTCGCGTTCTAGAGCGCGAAGATCCGGCCGCTGCCGCAATTGCGAATGCGGTCGACTCTCTGTCCGTCCCAGTGAAAATCGAAGTGATCGGCTTGAACAGGGGCGGGCATGAGATCGGGCCAGAATATGCCGACGCATTCTCCCGCCGGACAGCGCACGCTGCGATAGAGGATGCCGTTGCTGCCCGCACGGCGAAGGTCACGGCCCAGGGCCTGCGAAGCGGTATAGTCACTCGGGTCGTGTATATGGTCGAGCCCGCGCGCGTCATGCAGGTCCAGGTCTATGCTGTTAACGAGCATGCGGAACTGCGAGGTCCAGCCGGGATCTTCGGCGCTTGCGCGCATCGTGCGTCCGTGGTGATGCGCCACTTCGCGGATGGCGACTTCCTCAGCATTGCCGGCACTGTAGACCCCGTAACTGCCATCGGTGAAGCGGCCGGGGCGGTCACGACTGACATGAACAAACGGGGCCATGAGATAGCTGGCCCCGGGACCATTCACCCTGCGCTCGGGCGGGACGAGGTCCAGATGGCCCAAATGGTCCCAGATGCGGGGGTTGGTCTTGGACTCAGCCGAGGCAAGAGCGTCCCAGTCGCGCGGGTCTGCGATGTCTTCAAACAGATCGATGGGCGGGTGGATCGAGCGGATCAGACGGAACGCTCTGGGCCACGCGACACGAGTGACGTGTGGCTCGATCACCAGCCGCTGCGCTCTGCATCGAGGTAATGACGTACACGCGCGAGGGAAAAGATACTTCCCTGTCCCATGATCGCAACCGGGGTTTGCTGGCCGAAATCTGCATTGGGCTTTTTGATCCAGGCATAGCCGCGCTCCGGATCGCTAAAGAGATAACGCAGACCCTTGTGAATTCCCATGAGCAGCGACAATCGCGAAGCGAGATCCCGATCGATCCGGCCGACTTCGCCGGTCTTCCACCGTGCAAAAGTCCGCGGGGCGATTCCGCCGAGTATGTCCCGCGCCTCGGCATCGCTCAGTTGCCAATGCTCAAAGAGGCGGACGACGGCGCGAGCCATTGCCGAAATCTCGGCGTCGGTCAGTTCAGCACTTTCCGGAATGGCTTCGGTACGCGGCAATTCGTGCAGCATCGAACTCTCCTTTGGCAATAAATAGGAGAATTTATGCCAAATGGCAAGATTTATCGGACGCTCACGTTAGGATAGTCGGCAGCCGACGCCAGCAGGTCCGGCGCGACCACATCGGACCACGCCATTCCAGCGATCGCGTGTTCGCTTGCGTCGACGCGGTTCCCCGAAATAGAGACGTTCCCTGCGCCTTCTGCGACGCTCACGCCAATGCCGATGCGGCTGGCCGTCACCACGTTGTTGGCAATGACCACGTTCCGCAGATAGGGCCCCCAACCGGCTCCGATTGCGATGCCCGGGACGTTCTCCACCATATTGCCGGTAATGGCTGCGTCGGCCTCGGCGAATATTCCGAACGGCGTGGTGTCGGGATTGACCTCCGAGCGCACAGCGATGTTGCGAACGATATTGCCGTTACAGACGGCCACCTCGCCACCGGAGTCCATGTTGGTGATGGAGATGCCGCCCGCGGCACCGTCGACGATGTTGTTCGCGATAACGGACCCAGAAAACCCAAATTCGGAGAAGATCGCCACCTCACCCGAGTTGAGACACTGATTTCCGGACACCTGTGTATTGCGGGTCGTGTTCAGCCGCACCGCGGTGAAAGCGCAGTCCGCGATATGGTTGTCGGCAACAATGACCTGATCGGCCAGGTAAACGTTTATCCCATTGCCATTCTGGCCGTTGCCGCCGTCGCGCCAATCAATGTTGGAGATGCGGTTGTTGACCACGATCGAACCATCGGGGCCCGCTTCGCTGCGCCAGACGCGAATTCCGGCATTGCCGCATCGCGTGATGCGATTGCCCGAAAGCAGTAGCCCGAGATTGTCGACGGCGTGGATCGCGGCATCGCCATGACTGGCGAAATCGCAGTCGCGGACAACAGCGTCGGATTCGTAGATGTTGAGTGCCGTATCTGGGCTATCGCGGAACAGACACCGCTCGATCACCACGCCCTGGCTCGACTGTAGTCTGAGAAGTGCGTCCGCACCGCTATCGCCGGCAAAGCCGATGTCGCGCAACACCACGCTGGCCTGGCCCGAAATGGCGCCGACTGGCGCTCCCATGCCAACGAGCCAGGTCGCGCCGGGTACGCCCTCAACCACCAGATTGCGCGGAAACTGGATGCCCGAAACCCGGAACCGCCCCGCCGGCAGACGCAGGTATCCGGTGCCCGAGGCCGCGTGAAGCGCTGCCTGGAATGCTGAGGACTGATCCGCTTCGCTGTCCGCAACAAGGGAATCGGTCTGGGCAAGGGCAGGGCCGGCCAGACCAAGCCCGACAAGACCGGCGAGAACCTGGCGACGATTGTTCACGAGAAGCTCCATGACCCGAATTTGCCAAGGAATTCCTGACCATGCGAGGCAATCCGGCCGAAGTGGTGAATCAAGACACATGCCACATCGCTTGTTCGCGGCCACGGGTGACGGCTATAACAACACGGGAATTGACCAAGAGGCGGTGTGGCATGCTCGTGGACGGCAAGATCTTTTTGGGCACGAGTGACCGGCCGGAATATCTCAGCCTCAAATATGCAAACCGTCACGGCCTGATCACCGGCGCAACCGGAACTGGCAAGACCGTGAGCCTCCAGGTGCTCGCCGAAGGCTTTTCCCGCGCCGGCGTCCCGGTATTTGCCGCAGACATCAAGGGCGACCTCTCTGGTATCTCGAAGCTCGGTCAGGCTCAGGCCTGGCAGACCAAGCGCGCCGAGGACATCGGGTTCACCGATTATGCCGACGACGTCTTTCCGGTCATGTTCTGGGACCTGTTCGGCAAGCAGGGGCACCCGGTGCGGGCCACGATCTCCGAGATGGGGCCGGTTTTGCTCAGCCGCATCCTCGACCTCAACGACACCCAGGAAGGCGTGCTCAACATCGCCTTCCGCGCGGCCGATGAGGAAGGCCTCTTGCTGCTCGATCTCAAGGATTTGAGGGCGCTGCTGACGGACATGCAGGAGCGCACCCGTGAGATTTCGGGTCGATACGGCAATGTCACTACGGCTTCCATCGGCTCGATCCAGCGCGCACTGCTCGTGCTTGAACAACAGGGCGCTGACAACTTCTTTGGTGAGCGAGCGCTCGACATCCCGGACCTGATGCGCACCGATGTCGATGGTCGTGGGTTTGTGTCGATCCTGGCGGCCGACCAGCTCATGCAATCCCCGCGGCTCTACGCGACCTTTCTGCTGTGGCTGCTTTCCGAACTGTTCGAGGCGCTTCCGGAAGTCGGCGACCCCGAAAAGCCGAAGCTCGTATTCTTTTTCGACGAAGCCCATCTGCTGTTCGATGGCGCGCCGAAGGCCTTGATCGACAAGGTCGAACAGGTGGTCAAGCTCATCCGCTCGAAGGGTGTCGGCGTGTATTTCGTGACGCAGAATCCGGTCGACATCCCCGAAAGCGTGCTTGCTCAGCTGTCCAACCGCGTGCAGCACGCGCTGCGCGCCTACACCCCACGAGAACAGAAGGCTGTACGGGTCGCCGCCGAGACGTTCCGCCCCAACCCGGCCTTCTCGACCGAGGAGGTAATTTCCCAGCTGGGTATCGGCGAGGCGCTGGTGTCGGTTCTCGAAGAAAAGGGCGTCCCCTCCATGGTCGGGCGTACGCTCATTCGTCCGCCATCGGCGCAAGTCGGACCGATCTCGCCCGCAGAGCGTGATGCCAGCCTTGCCAAATCTCCCGTTGGAGGCCTCTACGACACGATCATCGACCGCGAGTCGGCGTTCGAAATTTTGCAACGCCGGGCGCGCGACAAGCAGCTGGATGCCGAACGTGCTCAGTATGAGACGGCAAGGCAGGCGGAGGCTAATCAACTGGCCCGCGAGCGGGAACAGGCCGAACGTGCTGCCGCGCCGCGCCGCTCATCGCGCCAGACACCCACGGAAGCAGCGATGAACTCGTTTGCTCGCACCGTTGCCAACACGCTGGGCCGCGAGCTGGTTCGTGGCATCCTCGGCGGCCTGACTGGGCGGCGGCGCTGATGGTCGGCGTGGTGCAGGCCGGGCTCACGGTCGCAGTCTTCGCTTCCGACAAGGGACCGGGTGATCCCGAACGCGCCAGCCTGATGAGCGAGGTGGGAAGGGTCTTCGCCCGCAAGGGTGCGCGCGTCCTGTGCCTTGCGGAACAGGGCGTCCTCCCCGTGCCGCTTATCACCGCCGCCAGGACGGCCGGCGGCCAGGTGGAAGTAGTGGCGGATGCGAGTATCGTCCTGCCACCCGCTTTGTCCGGTGTGCCAACCACTGTCTTGCCCGACCCCCGGGAGCGTCACAGCTATCTCGCCAATGCGAGCGTGGCGCTGGTTGCCTTGCCCGGCTCGCTGGCGTCCGTGACGTCGCTGTTCGGATCGTGGTCGTCCGGCACTTCCAGGCCGGTGGTCATGCTCAATCGGCATAAGGCGTTTGATGTGATCCGCGGTTTTGCAACCGATGTGCTGGCGGCGTCCGTCTCAAATTACGACCGCACCATCCAGTTTGCCGAAACCGTCGATGATCTGTGGAACAAGGTCGTCTGGGTCAGCGAACAAAAGCGCTAGGGGACCGGCCGCAAGTCTGGACGCCGGGCGCGGCGGTCTGGGAAGAGCGGCACGACGTTGTCGGTGTAGCGGCGGCCAGGATGCGGTTGGGGGCGCGCGGTGAAAACGCGGTCGCGCCGCTCCGGCCCACGATAACCAAAACCAAGTGCCCCCACCACGCTGCGGCTCAACAACCGCGCCTGCACGCGCTGCAGGAGATGTCGGGGTGACATCGGCTTGACGACGACCTCGTCGATACCGGCGCTGATCGCCTGTTGGCGCATCGGCGGCGTGATGGCTCGGGTTAGCGCGATAACCGGCAGATCGCGCGATACGAACGATGGGTCGAGGCGGATGGCCTCGACCATCTCATAGGCCGGCCGGCCATCGCGATCGAAATCCACTACCAGCATGTCGAGGGCGGCGATGCGCATATAAGCGAAGAGCTCGGCTTCGCTGTCGAAGCATCGAACGCGCAGGCGTGAGTCGCCGGCCAGCACCATTGTCAGCAAGGCTCCGAGGGCCGGATTTGCGGCCAGAACGGCGATAGTTTTACCCGTGACGCTCACGCTTCCCCCAACTGGCGGTTAACGCTTCGTTAACATGCCCATGAAGTCGAAAGAAGCGAAAGCGCAGGGTTCTCAAGAGAGATAGCGGAAAAGGTAAATGACGCAATGAGTTCGCTTGGCTGCTGCGCATGCTACTTGGATACGCGTCGAAAGTAGCCGCCGCTCCCGCCGGGCACTGCGGCGCTTGCCTGCTAAAGCTGGAGGTCAGCTCGTCAAAAGGAAACGGCGGGATCGCTCCCGCCGTTCTTTGACTTCTGCTCCAGTCGGATCAGGCCTTGGCTTCTTCGAACATGTGCTCGACATGTTCCCAGTTCACGAGGTTATCGAACCAGGCTTCGAGATACTTCGGGCGCGCATTGCGGTAGTCGATGTAATAGGAGTGTTCCCAAACGTCGACGCCGAGCAGCGGGTGGCCGCCATGGACCAGCGGCGACTCGCCATTGGCGGTCTTGGTGACTTCGAGCTTGCCGGACTTCTGGTTGAGCGACAGCCATGCCCAGCCCGAACCAAACTGCGTTGTGCCGGCCTGGATGAAATCAGCGCGGAACTTGTCGAAACCGCCCAGATCTTCGTCGACCTTCGCGGCCAGCTTGCCCGGCAGCGACTTGCCGCCGCCATTCGGCTTCATCCAGTTCCAGAAATGGACGTGGTTGTAGTGCTGACCCGCATTGTTGAAGAGGCCTGCATTCTTGCCGAAGCTCTCCTTGACGATGTCTTCAAGCGGCAGGATTTCCAGCCCCGAGCCTTCAAGCAGCTTCTCACCGTTCGTGACGTAGGCCTGATGATGCTTGTCGTGGTGGAATTCGAGCGTCTCGGCCGACATGTAGGGGCCCAGCGCGTCATAGGCATAGGGCAGGGGCGGCAGGGTAAACTTGGTGGACATGGAAAGCCTCCTTGGATGGAAGTGGATGACGCTGGCGGATGCCAAAATTCATAGATGTTATAGGCGGATGCACATGGCACAACAATGTCGGGCGAGGAACTAACCGTCCAATCCGGCAGACTTTATCGCAAAGGCATAGCACTGCGCGGTTTCCTTGAGCCGGTCGAAGCGGCCCGAAGCTCCGGCATGCCCGGCCCCCATGTTCGTCTTGAGATACAATGGGGCGTCGCCCAGCTTGGTTGCCCGAAGTTTGGCCACCCACTTGGCTGGTTCCCAATAGGTGACGCGTGGATCGGTGAGGCCGGCGAGTGCTAAGATTGGTGGATAAGCCTGGGCCGACACGGCTTCGTAGGGTGCATAGTCCGCGATGCGCTCGTAGTCCTCTGCAGAGGTGATGGGATTGCCCCATTCCGGCCATTCGGGAGGCGTCAGCGGCAGCGTATCGTCGAGCATAGTGTTGAGCACATCGACGAAAGGCACCTGAGCGATAACGCCGCCCCAGAGGTCCGGCCGAAGGTTGGCAACGGCGCCCATCAGCATGCCACCTGCCGAACCACCCTGCGCGATGATCTTGCCTTTTCGGGTAAAGCCTTCGGCAATCAGCATCTCGGCCGCAGCGATGAAGTCGGTGAATGTGTTTGTCTTGTGCTCCCGTCGGCCCTGCCTGTACCAGCGGTAGCCCTTTTCCATACCGCCGCGAATATGGGCGATGGCATAAACGAAGCCGCGGTCGACCAGCGACAGGACCGAAACCGAGAAGCTGGCCGGCATCGACATGCCATAAGCGCCGTACCCATAAAGAAGAGTAGGGTTGGACCCGTCCAGCACGGCTCCTTTGCGGTAAAGCACGGTGACCGGCACCTGTTCGCCATCTGCGGCGGTGGCGAAAAGCCTGCGCGTCTCATAGTCGGCAGGATCATGACCCGACGGAACTTCCTGTGTCTTGAGCAGGGTGCGCTTTCCGGTATCGAGGTCGACGTCGAAGAGTTGCTGCGGCGTCGTCGGAGATGAATAGGAGAGGCGGAAGACCGACGTGTCGAATTCGTATCCGGTCGACATGCCAAGCGAATACGCTTCCTCGGCGAAGTCGACGGTTTCTTCCTTTCCGCTGCGCAAGTCGCGGGCAACAATGCGCGGCAGGCCATCCTGCCGTTCGAGGCGGAGCAGGTGGTTGCGAAGCAGGGCAACGTCGAGGATCAGAATGCCTTCGCGGTGCGGCACGAGATCGACCCAGTTCGAGGCATCCGGCGCATCGGCCGCAACGGTGACGATCTTGTAGTCCTCGGCGCCATCGGCATTGGTGCGGATATAAAGCACCCCCTCGCGCTCATCGACTTCGTATTCCCGATCGACCACGCGCGGCGCGACAAGGCGCGGCTCGCCGCCTTGTCGCGCATCGATGAGCCAGACCTCCGACGTCTGGTGATCATGGGCATCGATGACGATGAACTTGTCCGACAGCGTCTTGCCGACGCCCACAAAGAAGCCCGGGTCCTTTTCTTCATAAATGATGGGATCGACAGCCTGGTCGGTGCCAAGGTCATGGCGACGGATCCGGTAAGGACGATGGTTGTCGTCGTACTCGGTATAATAAAGTGCGCGGCTGTCGTTGGACCAGACATAGGAGCCCGCCGTGTTGCGGATGATGTCGGAGCTGTCCTCGCCGCTGGCGATGTCGCGAAGCACGATGTCGTAATACTCGGATCCGGCCCGGTCCGCTGCCCATGCCAGGGTGCGATGCGACGGGTCGTGGCTGGCGCCCCCGAAACCGAAATAGCCCTCGCCCGCTTCGAGGTTGCAATCGAGCAGCACCGTTTCGTCGCCGCCCGCGCGGGGCGTCCGGACGATCAGGGGATACTGCTTGCCCTCGAGCATGCGGGTGTTGTAGGCCCAGTCACGATCGGGCAATGCCACGCCGCTATCGTCTTCTTTGATGCGCCCGCGGATTTCCCTGTAAATCTTTTCCTGCAGGTCCGCCGTCGGCTTGCCGAATTCGGCCTCGTAAAAGCTGTTCTCGTCATCGAGGTAGCTGCGGATTTGCGGATCCAGCGACTCGGGTTTCTGCATCACCTCTTGCCAGTTTTCGGCGCGAAGCCACGCATATGGATCGTCACGGGTAACGTTGTGGTGCGTATGGCTGTGGGGCACGCGCTTGGCGACCGGCGGGGTGAGTTTCGTCATGGTGTCTCCGCGAAACCGACGGCAGGGAGCCGCCATGGCAGGGTATGTCAGCACATAGGCTCCCGAACGCCGCTTTGCCAGTCCCGGAAACCGTTGAAAACGCATGTGTCAATGGTCGCACACGGCCCGATTCCGCTTGTCGCGAGGGACTCAATCGTTAAGGTCGCTGGCAACAATCGAGATGAATCGCATAGAGCCGGGGAGGAGGGGGAGCATTGGGGCAGTCCCTTGAAGCAGGCATTGGTCTTTCCGTGGCCGCGCCGTTCGTGGCTGCAATCCTGGCACCGATCATCCATCGGTTTGCGGGCCGCTTCAGCGGCTGGATACTGGCCTTGGTGCCCGCTGGCATTTTTGCGTTTCTTCTCGGATTTGCGCCCAAAATCGCAGGCGGCGAGACGGTGACGAGCGTCATCGACTGGATTCCGGCTTACGGCATAGGGCTGTCGTTTCTCCTTGACGGTTTGAGCCTGATCTTTGCCCTCACCATATCGGGCGTTGGCAGCCTGATCATCCTTTACGCCGGCGCCTACTTGGCGGGACACCGGCATCAGGGGCGATTTCTGGCCTTCATGCTCGCCTTCATGGGGGCGATGCTCGGTCTGGTCCTTGCAGACAGCCTGCTGGTTCTTTTCGTATTCTGGGAACTGACCTCGGTCACCTCGTTCCTGCTGATCGGGTTCGACCATGCCCGCCAGGCCGCCCGTCGCGGCGCCATTCAGGCGCTGGTCATCACCAATATCGGGGGCATGTTCCTGCTCGCCGGCGGCATCCTCGTGCAGCAGGTGTCTGGTAGCTGGGAGATGAGCGCCGTCCGGGAACTGGGCGAAGTGCTTCGCGGAAGCAGCGCTTATCTGCTGATCCTGATCTGTTTTCTGGGCGCCGCCTTCACCAAGTCGGCCCAGTTCCCGCTGCACTTCTGGCTTCCCAATGCCATGGAAGCGCCGACGCCGGTTTCGGCCTTTCTGCACTCGGCAACAATGGTGCAGGCCGGCGTTTATCTGCTCGCGCGTATGACCCCGTCGCTTGGCGGTACCGACGTCTGGACCAATATCCTCGTGATTTCAGGCTGCATCACGCTGATCTGGGCCGCTCTGGGCGCACTCAAGCAGACCGATCTCAAGCAGATGCTGGCGCAAACGACCATCGCTTCGCTCGGTCTGCTCGTTCTGCTCATTGGGCTGGGCAGTACATACGCCATTGCGGCGATGGTGGTCTATTTTGTGGCTCACGCTTTCTACAAGGCCGGCCTCTTCATGGTGGTCGGTGCGGTCGATCACGAGGCAGGGACGCGGGAAATCACTGCGCTGGGCGGCCTTGCGGACAAGATGCCGGTGACCTTCATCGCGGCATCGCTGGCTTCCCTGTCGATGATTGGTCTGCCGCTCACCGTCGGCTATTTCGCCAAGGAAGAAATGTATCTCGGCCTTCTAGGTGGCGAATGGATGGCCTGGCTGGTTCTGGTCGTCCTCGTCGCCGGAAACGCCATGCTCGCCGGCGTCGCGCTTTTGATCATGATCCGCCCGTTCCTTGGTGAGACCTTATCGACGCCCAGGAAGGCGCATGAAGCCCCGGTCGCCATGCTCGCGGGCCCAATCGTGCTGGGCAGTGCGGGTATTGTCGCGGGGGTGTTGCCGGACTGGTTGGGCCATGATGTTCTGGTTCCGGGTGCCAGCGCCATTCTGGGTATGCCAGTGGAAAGTCACCTGACGCTCGCTCTCGACTTTGCCTCGCCGCTTCTCTGGCTTTCGGCGCTGACCTGGGCGTTTGGCATCGTGGTCTACCGCCAGGTCGACGCAATCCGCACCCTGCTGCGCCGCTTCGACGCAGTGCTGGGATGGACGGCCGATACCGTTTTCGACAGCGTCATGTTCGGCCTCATCCGTTTCTCCGGTGCGCTGACGCGCCTGCTGCATCACGGCCAGCTTGAATTTTACCTTGTGGTGGTCTTCGCGGCGATGGCTGCTGCGATTTTCGGGCCGATGATGCTCTTCGGCGGTCTCGACTGGATCGTGCCAACGTCCGACCTGGGTGACTGGAGCCAGCGACTGCAGCTGCCGCCGCTTCAGGTCTACGAGTGGGGCGTCATCGGGCTCGCGGTGCTCGGGCTTGTGGCAGTGGTCGCAGCGCCTTCACGTCTCGTGGCGATCCTGTCCTTGGGCGTGCAGGGAACGGCCGTCGCCCTGATTTTCCTTTTGTTCGGCGCGCCCGACCTGGCCTTTACCCAACTCATGGTGGAAATTCTCTCGGTCGTGATCCTGACATTCGTCATGACGCGGCTACGTTTGGACCAGCGCGATCACCGGCGTTTCGAGGACTGGGCGCGCGACGGCAGCCTCGCTGTGCTTTGCGGGCTTGGGGTGAGCCTCCTGCTCATGCTGGTTCTCAACGGAACGCTCGACACGCGCCTCTCTGATTTCTTTACCGCCACGAGCGTGCCGATTGCCCACGGGTCGAACATCGTCAACGTCATCCTCGTCGACTATCGCGGTTTCGATACTCTGGGCGAAATCGCAGTGGTCATGGGCGCTGGCATCGCGATCCTGGCGCTGCTGCGCCGCGCCAGGAAAACGCCTGCCGGAAGGCACCCCGACGTGAGGAAGGTCGCTTTGGTTCGCAAGGCGAGGAAGACGGCACCATGAACACCGTGATCTTCCGGACCCTGGCTCCGCTCATCGTTGCGATCATGCTGGTCTTTTCGATGTATATTTGTTTGCGCGGGCACAATGAACCGGGTGGCGGTTTCATCGGCGGGCTGATCGCAGCGGCCTCCATCGGGGTTTTCGGCATGGCCTCTGGCGTAGCGACCGTGCGCCGCGCGCTGCGCGTCGACCCAATCGCGATTGCCGGGTTTGGCGTGGTTCTGGCCGGGTTTTCGGGCTTGCTGAGCCTCTTTACGGGCTCGCCCTTCATGACCAGCATCTGGCTCTACGTACCCCTCGGCGATAGCAACATACCGCTGTCCACGCCACTTTTCTTCGATCTGGGTGTCTACTGCGTCGTCTTCGGCACGTTGTCGGCCATCGCCCTTTCACTCGAAAGCGACCGCGAGGAGGATCTCTGAGGATGGACTACGTCCTTGCCGCGCTTGTCGGCCTTTTCATCGCTACCGGCTGCTATTTGCTGCTGTCGCGCTCGGTCATCCGCATGCTGATCGGCATGACGATCTTCGGTAACGGCGTGAACCTTTTGATCTTCACCGCCGGCCGCGTTACGCAGTCGGTCGCGCCGATCGTGCCGCCGGGTCTCGACGCACCGGAGGGGCCGATCGCCAACCCGCTGCCGCAGGCGCTGATACTGACCGCCATCGTTATCGGGTTTTCGATGTTCGCCTTCCTGCTCGTGCTCGCTTTCCGGGCCTATCAGAGCCTCGATGCGGACAATACCGACACCATGCGTCTGGCTGAGCCCGAACGCTCGCCCAACCCACCTTTGAGTTACTGAGGCCATGGAAAATCACGAAACCATGGCGGATCTGCCTCGGGCGATGATCGACACTATGACGCCTGCCTCGGCCTGGATCATCGTCCTGCCTATCGTCCTGGCCCTGATGGGCGCTGCCGGCCTTTTGATGTTGCGCCGCAACAACGGCGCCCCAGTGATCGGGGCGGTGATCGTTGTGGTCGGCATCATTGCCTGCGAAATCGCGTTGCTGTTGGAGGTCATCGCCAACGGGCCGGTCAGCATGACCATGGGGAAGTGGCTGCCACCCTTTGGTATCAGCCTGACTGCCGACGTGTTCGGCGCCAGTTTTGCGCTGGCTTCCGCGGTCGTGACGCTCATCGTGCTGCTCTACGCCGAGATCGACAGGGCAGACGCAGACGGACGCGACGCTTTCCATTCCATGGTGCTGTTATTGCTGGCGGGCGTGACCGGCGCGTTCCTGACCGGCGACCTTTTCAACCTCTATGTCTGGTTCGAGGTGACGCTGATCGCGTCCTTTGGCCTGATCGTGCAGGGCGGGCGACCGGCGCAACTTGATGCTGCGGTGAAATACGGGTTTCTCAATTTTCTGGCGACGACGCTGTTCCTGCTGTCACTTGGCCTTCTCTATGGCCTTCTCGGCACGCTCAACATGGCCGATATCATGCGGGTCGCCCCGCTAGCCGATCCTGCGTCGATGGCTGGAGTTGCCGCGCTCCTCATGCTGGCTTTTGGCATGAAGGCGGCGGCATTCCCGCTCAACGCCTGGCTCCCCGCGTCCTATCACACGCCATCGGCAGCGGTGTCTGCGCTCTTTGCCGGGCTGCTCACCAAGGTCGGCGCCTATGCGCTGCTGCGTTCACTGGTCGCCCTGCTGCCCGCCAGCCGTGACCTGCTTGAGCCCGCCCTGGCTGTCATTGCCATCGCCACGCTGGTCACCGCTCCCCTGGGGGCGATCGCCGAGACCAACCTGCGCCGCGCCGTTGGCTTTCTTGTCATCGGCGGCATCGGCGCTGTGCTTGCAGGATTGGCCATGCCTTCGCTGGACGGTGTGGCGGGATCTGGCCTCTACATCTTCCACGCCATCCTCACCATGACGGCGCTCTATATGGTCGCGGGTCTGATCGAAAAGCGAACCGCTGCAACCGATACAAGGCAGATGGGCGGCCTCTATGCCGCAAGCACGCCGCTCTCCATCCTGTTCTTCGTCCTGGTTCTCGCATCCGCCGGTGTTCCGCCGTTCCTTGGTTTCTGGCCCAAGCTTCTCCTCATTGAGGCTGGTGTGGCAGAGGGCATGGCGACAACGGGGCAGGGATGGATCGGGATCGGCCTGGTAACTGCATTGCTGATCAACGCCGTGCTCACACTCATCGCCGGCTCGCGCCTCTGGTCGCACATCTTCTGGCGATCGGGGCCGGAAGGCGAGGGGACCGAGCATGCCAGCCCGAACCTGGTAGCGTTTGACCGTCGCGGGCGGCTGGCGTTAGGCGCCAGCGCAGCGCTGACATTGGGCATAGCGGCAATCGGCCTCTGGCCCGGGCCGCTGATGGGTGCCGTGAGTGTCGGCGCGGCCGACATCCTGGACCCGGCCCGCTACGTGGCGGCGACCGGACTTGCCGGAGAGGGCCCATGAACACCGCTTTTCTGGTCGTCATCCTGGCGCTGGTCTGGGCCGGCATAACCGGGAGCTTTTCCGGCCTTAATCTCCTTTTCGGCGGTTTAATCGGCGCCGCTGCGGTCTATCTGCTCCGCGATGCCATGGCAGGTCCGCGCTCCCCAAAACGCCTGGGGCGTATTCTCTCTCTGGCGGTGCTGTTCCTCTACGAACTGGTGGTCAGCGCGGTCCGCGTGGCCGCCGTGGTCATACGTCCTGATCTGTCGAGGGCGGTACGCCCGGCCATTGTGGCCGTCCCCATCGCGCTCAAGTCCGATGTGGAAATCACGCTGCTCGCCAACATGATCACGCTCACTCCCGGAACGCTGTCCGTCGACCTCTCCGACGACAGGTCTGTGCTCTACGTCCACGCGCTCTACATGGCCGACCGGGAAGGCATGATCGCCGACATCACCAATGGCTTTGAGAAAAAGGTCAGGGAGGTGTTCGAATGACCCCTGAGACCTTCATTGACTGGGCGACCCTCGTTTCGCTGGTTGTGCTCGGATTGTCGCTGCTGATCTCCATGGTGCGGATCGTAGTCGGACCGACCTTGGCCGACCGGGTTCTGGCGCTCGATCTCCTTACCGTAGTCGCTATGGGCTTCATCGGAGCTGTGGCGGTACGGACCGGCCTCTGGCTCTATCTCGACATCGCGGTGGCCCTGGCGCTCCTCGGCTTCCTCGCCACCGTGGCCCTGTCACGATACATCCTCATGCGCGGTGAAGACGGCAAATCGCCCAGCAGGGAGAAGCCTTGATGCTGAATGCGATCGCGATCTACCTCGGCGGCACGCTGCTGGTTGTCGGCGCTCTGTTCACCCTGCTGGCCGCCATAGGCGTGGTCCGTCTGCCCGACCTGTATACGCGGATGCATGCAGCATCCAAGGCTGGCGCGGTTGGTGGCGGACTGATTCTCTTGGCCGTCGCCGTACTGAGTCAGGATGCTGCAGTCTCCGTACGCGCAATTATTGGCGTAGTTTTCCTGTTGCTGACCACGCCTGTTTCGGCTCATCTTTTGGCGCGTGCCAGTTATTTGTCCGGCTACAAGCCGAGCAGTGAAACGTTGATCGATGAGCTCGCACCAAACAACGGACAAAATCCCGTAGCAAAACAGCCGCACTAGTTACATGTAAGACGGCCCGCCGGGGTTGCATGCCCTAGTAAACGGACATAATAAATCACCAGGACGTGACGGCCCCTGTTGCGTCCCAATAATAAAATTGGAAGGTTGAAAAATGAACGACGAGACCGGCGCGTTCGCAACTGCTGACGCCGATCTGATCGAACTCAGCACGGAAATTGTCTCTGCCTACGTCAGCCATAACGCAGTCAGCCCTGGTGACCTGCCGAAACTGATCGCCGAAGTGCATGGGGCGCTGCGCGCCCTGCAGACCAACGAAGTGCCTGCGCCTGTGGAAGAGCTCAAGCCCGCAGTGCCAGTTCGCAAGTCGGTTGCCAACGACTACATCATCTGCCTGGAAGACGGAAAGAAGTTCAAGTCTCTCAAGCGTCACCTGCGCACGCACTACAATCTCTCGCCGGAAGAATACCGCGAGAAGTGGGGCCTGCCCGCCGACTACCCGATGGTCGCCCCCAGCTATTCCGCGACCCGCTCCAAGTTGGCCAAGGACAACGGCCTCGGCCGCAAGGTCGACTAAAACTTTCGAGTTTCAGCGTCTTCGATGAATGGCCGCCCCAAAGGGCGGCCATTTTCATTTTCGTCACCGACTTATCCCCGGTCGATAGCCTCAGCGCAAAAATAGGAATATAATCTTATTTGCGTTGGAGCTGACCATGCCTGCCGAGTCGAGTGTTTCCCATCCTGCTGCGCATTTCCCGGTAGTTATCGGCCACCCGTTGCCGATTCAAAAGGTCGTCGACCTTGTGGCTGGAGAATTCAACGTTCCTCCATCACTCATTTTTAGTGCGACACGTTGCCGGTTGAGCGTGGCCCGCGCTCGGCAGTTGGCCATGTACCTGTCGCACGTCATCCTGGGATCGAGCCTCACTGCTGTCGGGATCGCGTTCGGAAGGGATAGGACAACAGTCTCATATGCCTGCGGCTTGATTGAGGACATGCGCGATGATCCCGTATTCGACGCGGAACTCACCGCGCTCGAAGCCCAGCTTCAGACCTGTGAGGGTTGACGATGACGGCAGCGAAAACATGTTTCGATGCCCCAGGACGCCTGGCTGCGGTCGGCTCGGGCAAGTTTCTTCTGCCGCATCATCTCGAAGCGGCGCGGCGCCTGAGCCTGCTGCTGGACCGTGCGCAGCTCAGGCAGAGAGTGACCATGAGCTGTGACCCAACGCGGGTAGGGGCGGGCAAAGGGGCCGCGCAATCCGATTTGACCGACAGCGCTGCAGACGCGCGGCGAAAGCTGACGGCCATTGCCGCCAGGCTCCCAGCCGACTGCTGGGGCATTCTCGTGGACGTATGCCTGTACGAAAAGGGTTTTCAGGACATCGAGACTGAACGCGGTTGGCCAAGGCGAGCGGCCAAACTGGTGCTGAGGATCGCCCTCGATCAGGTGGCGGCGACATTTGGATTGAACGCAAGTGCCGAAGGACGTTCCCACGCGGCCACTCGAAGCTGGTTGCCGGAGCGCCCGGCAATGTTCACGGACTAGGCCATTAACGATGTAATGATCGGTAAGGTTCGGCCGTTGGCGGCGCCTGATATGGTTGGCACCTACGAATTGCGGTGCGACCGATGTCGTCCAGGATCAATGCCATTCAATCGCTGAGAGCGGGTGCCGCCATCATGGTGCTGGCATCGCACGCCTTGCTTTATCCCTATGCAATTGCGGACCAGCCGCTGGTGTTCGGGCGTCTCGGTTGGCTGGGCGTGATCCTGTTTTTTGTCGTTTCGGGTTTCATTATGGTCGCGGTGACGGGGCAGGGCCGTTTTGGTGCCCGCGGGTTTCTGCAGCGGCGCATATTGCGTGTCGTGCCGCTCTACTGGGCCTTTACCCTGGCCGCCGCCGCGCTTGCGCTGCTCGTACCCAGCCTGTTCAGGACCACCGTGTTCGATGGCCAGCAGCTTGCGATGTCGCTGGCATTCATACCGTTCTACAATCCCACGAGCCACGGCCTGCATCCACTCTACAAGTTAGGCTGGACCTTGAACTACGAAATGTTCTTCTACGTCGTGTTCGCCATGCTGGCAGTGCTGACTGCTCGACGGCGGGTTCTGGTGCTGACGCTGGCCTTCTCGGGTCTCAGCCTTGTGGGTCTGGTCGCCCACCCCGAAAGTGCCATCCCGGCTTTCTATACCAGCTACATGCCGCTGGCTTTCGTCGCCGGAGCCTGGCTTGGGCTCGCCCATATCGAGCAGAGGTTGCAGGCGCTGCCACGAAGCGCGGCGCTGGTTTTGGCAGCAATTGGGTTGGCAGGCCTTGTCGAAGGCTTCTGGTTCGATCGCGGCGTCATCGAGGATGCTGCTGCCTTCCTTGGCTTCCTCGCTTTCGCCACCGCAGCGGTGACCCTTTTTGTTGGCTTCGACTCCAAGCTGCCGAGCCTCAAACCGCTTGAGCAACTGGGCGATGCGTCCTACTCGATTTACCTGGTGCACATCTTTGCCGTGGCGGCCATCGCCGGTGTACTCATGCGTGTGCTCGAGCCGCAGACGGTAGCTGCCTTTGTGGGCATAGCAGCAATCGCCATGGGCGGCGGCATCATAGCAGGATGGGCGGTCTACGCCTTGGTTGAGAAGCCGCTCATGGCACGTCTCAGGCGTTTGATCTAGGCGAGCGCCGACCGCGCCTCGCTGCGGATCCGATTGACCATCGCCACGAGTCCGTTTGAACGCTGCATGCCCAGGTGATCGCTGAGGCCCAGCTTCTTGAACCACTCGATCGCGTCGGTTTCCGCGATCTCCAATGCAGGACGGTTCGAATAGAGCGCGAGAAGCACCGCCACCAGACCCTTGGTGATGATGGCATCGGATTGGCCGCGAAAACTCAGCACGGGCGATCCGTTCGAAGAATGTTGTTCCGAAATCAGCCAGACGTTGGACACGCAGCCCTTCACCCTGGTCTCGTCGGTCTTGTCGCTATCAGCCATTGGCGGCAGCGATTGCCCCAGTTCGATGAGGTAATTGAGCCTGTCTTCCCAGTCATCGAGGAAGGATAGGTTGTCTGCGATGTTCTGGAATGGCTGCGGCTCGGTCATGCGCACTATCTAGGGGAGTGGCCCGTCGTTTGCCAGCCTGTCGATGGTGCAAAAGAAAAACCGCAGATGCGGGGCAGCATCTGCGGCAGGCGCCAGGGGGCGATGGAGTTGCGTCGCTTGGGGAAGTGACACGCCCCCTGGGGTCTCAAATGGTGCCCATGCGGGCACCCTTCAGCCCGCGCGGTCCGGCCGAGGTCTTGGAAGCGGAACCTGAAACTGCGCCGGCTCGACATGCATGGGAGCGCCGGCGTGCGGGTTTGTCTGAAGTGCCGCGGTAGCAAGCGCCTTGCCGCCGAGGCACGTAATATCCTGGCATTCGATGGACTGTATCTGTTGAGCGACGAACTGGCTGCCGCGCGCCATGGCCTCGCGGGAGAGTTCTCCTGCCGAATCGCTGACATCGGCGCCAATGCCTGGCCGGATGACCAGGAAGGCGAGGGTGAGCCAGAATGCAGAGCGAAGCAGAAACATCGTCTCGGGTCCATCGCGGCGGGACCATTTCCCGGCCGTGCCATCACCCTAAGTGCCTCACCTTAAGCGCGTTTTCGGCAATTCGATAAAATTTGAATTAAATGCCGGCATTGGCATCAAGGTCTGCAACCCCTTGTTTACGCTAACTCCCGAAACCGACCGGCCAGACCCCTCAGGTAGCCGTTCGCACGTCCGAACTTAAGCTCGTCTTAGCTGTTGCTGGCCGAGGTTTGAGACACCGAAGACCCGGATCCATCCGGGCAGCGCGGCCCGGGGAAGGGCGGCGATCCAGGCGAGACTGGATAGAACAGGCGTCGTTGAGTGAGTTATTTGTGGATGCGTAGCTTCAGTGTTTTCGGAGCCGGCCAGACCAGCGATTCCGCATCAGCGATGAGCGGCAATCGCCCGGAACTGCTGCGCCGCAAGACCATCGCAAACAATGCGCGCATCCTTGTGGCTGCGGCAGCGCTCTGTGTCATCCCGTCGACCTATCTCCTGGCCTCGGGCGCCTTCCTGCCATTCCTGCTGGCCTCGGTCGTGCTGGCCGCAGGCCTGGTTAGTCTCGCCATGCACCGCCGTGGTCAGATCGATGTCGCCGTGTCCGCCCAGGTCGCGGCGTTGATGGCTTCGGGGCTTATTCTGACGCTTGCGGATCCGAGGCTCGGCGATGCTGGCCTGGCCGTGGCTGTCATGGGGCCGGTGCTTGCAGCCCTGATTGCCCGCCCCGTCATGCGCCGCCTGACCTGGCTCGCTCTCGTGCCCGTGGCCGTCCTGGGCCTTGTGGCATCCGTCCTTGGCCTGCCGTCCACCCCCGTGGACGAACTGATTCTCCTTAGCGGTTCCTCCGCCGCCTTTGTCATTGCCTTCGTCGTCGTTGCGCACAGCGCGCATCGGATCAATGCGGCATACGAAGTGTACGACAAGGCCCAGATCAGCGCCTATCGCCACCTCATCGAACACGTGCAGGACGCCGTTCTGCGATTTTCGGCCGATGGGGCGATCATGCTGGCGTCGCGCTCCTCGGAAACACTTTTCGGCTGCCCCCGCTACCAGATCGCGGGCAGCAAGCTGAGCGAACGCTTGCACATCATGGATCGTCCGAGCTTTCTGACCGCATTTTCGGATGCCGCCGAGGATGGGCGGAGCCGCACGATCGAACTCCGCATCCGCCAGGAGGATCCCCGCGCGCGCTCCAGCGTGCCGCGCTTCGTCTGGGCCGAAATGCAGCTTTCGCCTATTCGCGAGGATAGCGCAGAAGGCGCGCGCTACGAGGTGATCGCACTGGTGCGCGATATCAGCGCCCGCAAGGACGCTGAAGCAGCCATGACCGAGGCGCGCCGGGTGGCGGAAGACGCCTCGCAGGCCAAGTCGCGGTTCCTTGCCACCATCGGCCACGAATTGCGCACGCCACTGAACGCAGTCGTCGGTTTTTCCGACATGATGACGTCAGGCATTGGCGGTGAACTGTCGACCACGCACCGGGAATATGCTGGCCTGATCCAGCAGAGCGGCAAGCATCTGCTCGAAGTCGTTGGCATGCTGCTGGACATGTCGCGCATCGAAGCGGGCAAATTCGAAATCCAGGCCGAGCCCATGGACCCTGCGGAAATCGCACCAGCCTGCCTGTCGATGGTGGAGTCGCTGGCTCAGGAACGCGGCATCCGTTTGGTCTCTGAGATCGAAACGGACCTGCCGATGATGACCGCGGACGAGCGCGTCTGCCGCCAGATCATGATCAACCTGCTCTCCAATGCCATAAAGTTCAGCCATGACGATGGAATCGTTACGGCCACCGTCAAGCGGCAGGGACAATCCATCAACTTCTCCGTACGTGACCGCGGAATTGGAATGGCGCCCGCTGCCATGGCGAGAATCGGCGAGCCCTTCTTCCAAGTTCAGGATGGCCTCAGCCGGAAATACGAGGGCACGGGGCTCGGGCTCTCGATCGTCAAGGGCTTGGTCGAACTGCATGGTGGCACGCTCCGGGCCATGTCCGAGATCGGGGCGGGGACAACCATCACTGTTTTGCTGCCTATAAACGGTCCGGCAACCAAACCCGGCGAAACTGCCGACATCCTTCATCTCTTTTCCGAGCCCGCTACCGCAGCCTCCACTTCATGGCCAAACGAAAAAAGAAAAGCGCAATGACGGCTTCGACCCTCACCCAGCTGCCCCTGATGGCCGGCGGCGCCCTGCTTGGCACCTTGAGCAAGGCGACGCACTGGACTTTCGCGCGCTATATGCGCGCGCCGCTCGCTTCGACGGGGCTGCTGGCCATGGTGACGATGACGGCCCTGGCCGGCAGCAACGCCCTGTTCTTCCAGACCGCACACCATCCCTCGCCCTTCTTTGCACCGGCGCGCGGTGAGGTCATGCCATTGCCGACCCCGGTCGTCGACCGGCCTGCGGCAGAACCTGCGGCCGTCCAATCGGTGCCCGAGATCGTTGAAACACCGGTCATGAGCACCGAGACAACGGGTAGCGTCGAACCGGCTCCGGCAATTCCGGATGGGCCCGTCGGCAACGCGCAGATGTTTGCGGTCCAGAAAAAGCTCTTCGAGCTGCAGCTCTTCAGCGGCAAGGTTGACGGCTACTACGGACCAAAGACTGCCGAAGCCATCCGCGCCTTCGAAACCCGCAATGGAATGACGCCGACCGGCGCCAATGATCCGACGGTGTTCGAGGTCATTCTCGGCTCCGATTCAGCCGGGCGCGCGGCGACGCCGGTAGCCCAGCAACCGCAGGCCGCAGCGCCGGCGCCTGTAGCGCAGCCTGTTGCGGTCGTTGAGACCCAGACCGCGCAACAGGACCAGATCGTTGCGCGCCTTCCGGCACTGTCCCCTGGCGAGCAGGTGCTCGACGGCGTTGCCAACAGCGCGGCCAGCACGATCGACACCATCATGGCGGCGGTGGACGGCGGCGGTTCGCGCGGTTCCGCCCCGGAGACCGTCAATCCGCCCACGCCACGGGCGTCGCTGCCCGAAACGGTGTCTTCGGTCCAGACCCAGCCCATGCCGGCCCCCGTGCAGCCCGCTCCCGTTCAGACGGTTCAGGTCGCCAGTGCGGCGCCCGTTACGACCCCGGCCAGCGTGCCGCCCGCGACCGACGCGGCGCTGGTGACCCAGATCCAGAAGGGCCTTGCCAGCCTCGGCTTCTTCCGCGGCCCGATCGACGGTCGTCCGGGCGCGGAAACCGCCAGGGCCATCAGGGAATTCGAGAATTTCCACCGCTACAAGATGACTGGCCAGGTTCAGCCTGACCTGGTGGATCTCCTGGTCAAGGCCGGCGCGACGATCTGACGTGGCGAGCCTTCGCAGCGACCTGTGGTGCATGGCCTTTGTCCGGCGTCATAATGACCGGGGCGACATGTGCGTGGTCGTGCGGCGCGGCGATCCCATTGCGGGACAGGTCTTCATCGAGGTCGATCACCTCGATGGGACGCGTTCGCTCTACACTCCGGCGCCGGTGGTCTCGAGGGGAGACGAGGTCGGACCGGTATTCCAGCTGCGTTTTTCGAGAGTCGATCCCGCCAGGGTACGCGAACGCATCGCCCAGGAAATCGACTTTGATCCCGATCTCTGGGTGCTAAGCGTCGATCGCCGCGGCGACGATCTCGACATCGATCTGGTGCGTGAGCCGAGAGCCTAGCCGGCCCGACGAACGCCGATCTTGGCCAGCGCCTCGATTGCCTGCTCGACCACCGGGTTGTGGGCCGGGCTCATCGCCGGCGTCCGCTTGCTCGTCTGGGTAAAGGGCTGGTGCTGCGGCTTGGACAGCTCGAGCAGGTTCACCTCGCCGCGCCACGCGCTCATCAGGTAAGCCATTGATTCAGAAGAGACAGCACCGAACAGGGTGGCAAAGTCGGCCAGTGTGCGCGAGCGTTCGCTGTCGTGGCTGGTGGCGTGGATCAGGACCTTGAGGCCGTCATAGGCGGTCGAGCCGAAGGCGCGCAGGATGACGAACAGCGATGCCCCGGTGACATCATGGGCGATCTGGCCGCAACGCACTTCGTCGAGGCCGGTGATCTGCGCCAGGAGCCGCGTGACCTCGGGCCGGCGGTTCTCCGAGAACAGTTTCATCAGCGCCTTGGTCAACTCGCCGCTCGCCACCGAGAGCTGCTCGATGGTGCGCGAGATCGGAGCGGTCGGTGTCGTGCGGTTGGCGAAGGCCTGGATGACCTTGACCCGGTGCGCGTCCGACAGGTCGAAGAAGGCCGGAGCCAGGAGGGCCGCGTCGAAATCGTCACGCCGGCCAAGGGCTTCGGCGACCAGATGGTCCATCTGGGCCGACCGGGCGAGGGCGCTGAGATAGGCGCCGCGCGGGGTGATGTGGATATTTGCGGCAAGGGCGCGATAGACCTTGCGCGAATTCATCTGGAAGAGCTTGGCGAGGACGACGTTGGAGAGATCAGGGCGGCTGGCGAGCGTGGCGCAGGCCGGGACGTCATAGCGCGCGATGATGTCGAGCATGGTCTGGTCGGAAAGATCCGCCGCGCCTTCGAGGAACGGGATCAGATCTTCGCCAATGTTTTCAACGACTAAGCGCTCAAGCGCTGGCGACAGCAGCTCGGCGCGACCGAGGATTGCGGCGCCCTTGGCGCGAGCCTGCGGACCAGCGGTGGGGAACAGCCTTGCGGCCAGGACCTCGAATTGTTCCATTTCGGGAACGGTCGGCTTGCCGCGGCGGGCATAAGCGTCGCAGGCCGCGATCAGAAGGGTGTTGGTGCGATCAACACCACCCGTCTCGATCAGAAGCTGAAAGGTCTCGTAAGGCTGAAATCCAAGCATTTTCTGGCGGAACCATCGACTCATTTGCATCGAATTTGATGCGAGTTTCACTCTTGCCGGCAATTCGTTAGCAGACTGTTAACCTTGACGATCTCTTAATGGGTGAAAGCGCGAGGGGCGTCGCGCAGATGACATCATAGAACCCGCTGCCTCCACTAGGGACGGAGGAGCGGCGCTTGAAGGAGGCCGGCTTGGGAAAGCTGCTGAAGTTCGATGGGCGGAAGAAATCTGCCAACGCCGGTACGATCGTATCCGGTGGCGCCCAGATCCTGATCTTTACCGGAGTGCGTTACGAGCGCGGTTCACCGCCGCCGCCCACCACTCACAATGATACAAGGCGTAAGCGCAAGCGTGGATAAATACCTAAGGTCGATGGCAGGGGCCGTCGCGCTTGTGACGATGGCGGCTTTGCTCGCCGGTTGCGTCGCGCGGCCGGTGGGCGATTTCGGCCGCGCCCAACCGGGCGTGCTGCACGACCAGGTCATGCCCTATGCCGGCGACCTGATCGCGACGAGCCGCAAGGAACCGGTTTCCAACCTCAACCAGACCGACCAGGAGCGCGAGATGCACGATCGCACCTGGCGCTTCCTCGTCGCCCCGCACAGCCGCGACTGGATGTTCGATTCCTCGGTGGAACTGCAGCGCACCCGCATCGGACGGGCGCGCGACCATCAGTTCACCACCGAGCGCTATTACAACTGGCTGCGGACCACGACTTACCAGTCCTCGACGACCCGCTACAGCACGGTAGGGCGGCACATCCTTGCCGATGTCGATACGGTCCCCAAGACCTTCCAGTCGATTTGCGCCGTTCTCGAAGTCGATCGGCAGCGACGGGTCGCGCTGGCGGAACTTGGCAGCATCGAGCAGAGCGTTGCCGACAATGTCGCGGCGCGGCGCACCGAGAACCAGTGGCATATCGACTGGTTCGTCCGGGCGCTCAATTATCGATACGACAGCTATGCCTATGCGCTGGATCATCTGCTGGTGGAAACGCCGCACGAGCAGTCGATGGCGGTGGACGAAAACCTCAGACGGCTCAAGGCCTGGGTCGACCGTGCCAATCGCGGTGATTTCTGTTCGGGTGGGGCAGGGGGCGGCGCCGGTGGCGGTGTCACCATACCGTCACGCTTCCAGACCATGGTCTACGATCGAGAAGTCGTGCCGCAAAAGTAGCGGCGAAGTGGGGGCCGCGTGGCAGAACCAAACGGCACCGCGCGCGGAACGCCTGGCGAGGTCTTTCTCGCCTTCCTGAAACTGGGTCTCACGAGCTTCGGCGGACCCATCGCCCATCTCGGATATTTCCGCGACGAGCTGGTGACGCGTCGCCGCTGGCTCGACGAAGCCGCCTATGCCGATCTCGTCGCGCTTTGCCAGTTTCTGCCCGGTCCTGCCTCCAGCCAGGTCGGATTTGCCCTTGGCATGATGCGGGCGGGCTGGCTCGGGGCGTTGGCGGCATGGACCGCCTTCACCCTGCCATCCGCCTTGCTGCTGATCGTCTTCGCCCTTGGAGCGGCGTCGCTCGATGGCCCTGTGGCCGCAGGCGTATTGCACGGGCTCAAACTGGTCGCCGTGGCAATCGTGGCGCAGGCGGTGCTCGGCATGGCCAAGAGCCTCACGCCGGATCGCGAACGCGCAGCGATTGCTGCGGTCGCGGTTCTGATCCTGGTGCTGCTGGGTGGGACGCTTGGACAGGTCGCGGCCATCGGGTGGGGCGGGCTCGTCGGGCTCCGGGCCTGCAGGAGCGCATTGGTGACCAGTGCCGTTCATCCCTTTTTCGGCTCCAGAACCATGGGCGCAATCCTGCTGGCCATGTTCGCGCTGCTGCTGGTCGGAATGCCGTTCATCGCCGGTTGGGGGCAGGGTCTGGCCATCTTCGATGCGTTCTATCGCGCCGGGGCACTGGTGTTCGGCGGCGGCCATGTCGTCCTGCCGCTGCTGGAGACGGAAACCGTGGCACGCGGCTGGGTGACGCCGGATGCCTTCCTTGCCGGTTATGGCGCGGCGCAAGCCGTGCCCGGACCGCTCTTTACCTTCGCGGCCTATCTCGGCACCGTTGCTGGCGGACTTCCGGGCGCTGCCATCGCGCTGGTGGCGATCTTCCTGCCCGGGCTGTTGCTGGTGGCCGGCGCATTGCCCTTCTGGGACCAGTTCCGCCGCTGGCCCTGGGCGCAGGCGGCCATGCGCGGCGCCAATGCGGCCGTCGTCGGCGTCCTGGCTGCTGCCCTCTACGATCCGGTCTTTCTCAGTGCCGTCCTGACGCCACTGGATTTTGCGATGGCTCTGGCAGGGTTTGTCGCTCTGGTGGCGTGGAAATGTCCGCCGTGGATCGTGGTGCTGGCCCTGGGAGCAATGGGGGGCGTGATCGGGGCGATGTGAGGTGTCCCAGGCTCCGGCATCGGCGTCTGCGGTGGGCGAAAGGTGGATTGCCCGGACAAGCCGGGCAATGACGATGGGTGGAATGGAAAGCGATTGCCAGGCGGCCACATCCCGCCCTTGAGAGGTTCAGGCAGGCGAGGCGACGGTGCGAAGGCGCTCCACCACTTTGGGTGCGAACTCACCCAGCATGGAAGCGTCCTGCCACTGGGCGGCATGGACTTCTTCGAGTTGCGGAATCAGCGGCAGGGCCGGATCGGCGATGAAAAGATATTGCAGGTCGTGGTGCACATGCGGCGGTTCGTTCCGCGATGGCTTACCCGGCACATCATGGCTGTCGATGACGAAGGGCCGGTCCGACCCGGCATGCCACGGATGAAGGCGAAGACCGGTGACGCCGGTTTCCTCCTCGGCCTCACGCTGGGCGGACAGGTAGAAGTGGTCCGAGGGTTCGTAGTGGCCGCCGGGTTGCAGCCATCTCCCGATGGTCACATGGTCGATCAGCAGCGTCTGCCGATGGTCGGGCGACAGGATGACGGCGCTGGTGGTGAGATGGCCGGGATAAGTGGTCCGCTCATCGAGCCGATGGCCCTCGCCCATCTGCCAGCGCAGCAGCGACAGATGCTCGCGTGGGCCCGCGACTTGGGAAAGATACTGCTGCACCGTGGCGGAGAGCCTGGTTGGAAATGCTTCTGACATCAGGTGCGTGGTCCGCACGAGATTTCCGACAATTCCTGCTCGAAGCGCGGGCGCATGGCTTCGTGGGGCGGAGACAGGCGCACAAGGGCGAAGAGATCGTCGGTGGTCGACTCGACGACAAGCAGGCCCTCGGCAATGTCGATCTGCTGCTGCGCCAGGAGGCGGGTCTGCGCGGCGTTGAATATGCCAACTTCGACCGTCTGGCCGATGCCGTCGCGATTGGTCGTGGAATAGCTGACGACACCAGACTGATTGTAGAGGGCGACCGACCAGAAGGCGTCTGGGAGGACACCGCTGAGATAGGCGGGGCCTTCGCCCAGATCGATCTGGCACAAGCCATAGATGAGCTCCGGATCGAGCTGCAATGGATTGGGCTGGCCCGGTTCGATGCGCGGCAGGATGACGATGCGGTTGGCCGCCTCATAGGCCGAGACGCGCGTCCAGGTGGTTTCCTCGGCAAGCAGGGGTAAGGCGAGGATGGTGACGATATGGATGACGCCGCCCAGCAGCACGCCACCGATCAGCCAGAGCAGGGTGCGGATCATGAGCATGCCTCCCTGGCGATGGAGGGCATGGTCGTGTTAGCCGAGGCAAAGCTTGAAAGGGCGGTCGTGTCGTAGAGCGTGAGGGCGAGGCTGAACGGACCCGAGCCCGCCAGCTCCATCCAGGTGCCGGGGCGCAGCTGCGTACCGACATGGACGCGCATGGCGCCGTCTTCCGTACGGATCACTTCGCTGGAGCGCAGGGCCGCGTCCGTGCCGGGTGCGGCAAGATTGACCCAGTCGCCATCCACGGCGACGAGCGTCCAGAAGGTGGACACCGGAACGTGCCCATCGAGGCGATAGGAACAGCTGAGATCGAGCGGCGCACCATCACTGTCCGTGGTGGCCACGAAGCGCAGGCCCTCGCTGCGCCCAAGCTGGAACGCCGCCTCGCGCGCGATGTGGCCGTTGGTATAGGGATTGGGAGCGGGGGCCCCGATATCGGGCCAGGTCGTCCAAGGCCCAAGGGTCACGGCGCCGAAAAGCCGCCCGTCGGTGAGGGCGTAATAGCTCAGGCCGAACCCCACGCAGAGGGCCACGACGATGCTCATCAGCAGACGGAGGACGAAGCGCACGGGTCAGCGTCTCGACGTTTGCGACATGGATGGCTGGACCGGCGAATGGATCATTCCCAAGGCTATAGCAATGGCCGGGCGAGGGCGGAAGCAGAATGTCTCGCCCTATTCGTTATGGCGCGGCGGCCGCCATCTTGCACCTGACGCTCGGAGCGGTGACAAAGGGCAAGCACTGGAGAAGGAGCTCGCCATGTCCCCTCGAATCGGTCTGCCGCTCGTGATTGCCATCCTCGTTGCCGCGATGCCGCCGGCAGTGGCGGACCATCACGGCCTCGTCGCGCGCCTTGATCTGTCCGCCTGGGTCGGGGAATGGCAGGCCAGCGACGAGCAACGGATATTCATAACGCTGCCCGACAAGAAGGGCCTGCGGTTCGACGGTGCCGCCACCTATGGCGCGACCGATCCCGAGCGGGTGGAAATCGGCGCGGTCAATGTCGGCGATTTTTCGGTAAGGGTCCCGAGCCGCTGGATTGGCGCCGACAATACGATCGACATCGCCGTCAATGCCGACGGAGCCGCCGTGCCCAGGGACGAGGCGGACGACTATGACTGCACGCTCTCGCTGCAGCTGGACTGGGATGCCCAGTTCATTGTCGTCACCGACAACGGCATGTGCGGCGGCCTCAACGTGACTTTTACCGGCCGCTACGAAAAGCGGCCGAGCGGAGAGACGAGCCTCGAAGGCAATGCGGGACTGACCTCGTTCGCCGCCGAAAGGGTTGCTGCGGGTCAGAGGCCGGTGGGTGCGCTGACCGACGCCTGAGCCGTATCCCGCGGTGTCGCAGTCGCGGCGATGGTCGCATCGAACCGATCGGCCAGATCGAGCAGCTTGCGGGCTGCCGCCGGCTTGAGACTGGGCGGGCGCGCTTCCTGCTCCTCGACATCCTCGACATCGGTCTCGGCCACGATGGTCTGCGGGGGCTGGAAGTCGATGCCGAAGACCGGTCGCACATCGATATTGGTGTGCGCATAGGCCATGAACTTCTGCCAGGCGATGGTGGGCAGCGTGCCGCCGGTGAGATTGTTGGTGGTGCTGTAGTCGTCGTTGCCGAACCAGACGGCTGCCACGTAATTGCCGGTGAAGCCGGCAAACCAGGCGTCGCGATAGGAGGTGGTGGTGCCGGTCTTGCCCAAGGTGGGCACGCCCTCGATGCGGGCGCGAGTGCCGGTTCCGCTCTGGGTGACGGCGTACATCATCTGGTTCATGTAGGCGACCGTCTGCTCGGACAGGATGCGCTCCTGCGGGGCATCGGGATCCTTTTCCCAGACCAGCTGATCGTTGAGCGTCGTCATGCGGGTGAGGCCGAAGGCGGGCGTCTTGTATCCGTCATTGGCGAAGACGGCGTAGGAGCTGGTCATGTCGATGACCGAAACCGAGGCCACGCCGAGAGCGAGCGAACGGGTGACCGGATACTCGGCGCGCAGGCCCATGCGATGGCTGAGGGCGGCGATGGGATCTCGCCCGGTCTTGATCGAGAGCGTCACCGGCACGGTATTGAGCGACTGGGCGAAGGCGCTCTGCAGGCTGACCGTGCCCTTGTAGCTGCGGCCGTAGTTCTGCGGGCACCAGTCGCCGATGCAGACCGGCCTGTCGGTGATGGCATCGGCGGGCGTGAGGCCGAGCTGCTCGAACGCCTCGGCATAGACGAAGACCTTGTAGGCCGAACCGGGCTGCCGATTGGAGACGATGGAGCGGTTGAACTGGCTCTTGGCATAGTCGGTGCCGCCGACCATGGCGCGGATGGCGCCATGGGTATCGGTGACCACCATGGCCCCTTGCTGCACGCGGTACTGTTCGCCCTGCTCGCGGATGACCGAGATGATGGCATCTTCGGCATAGGCCTGAAGCGTGGTGTCGATGGTGGTGCGGACGACGAAATTGTTGCCCGGCGCGCGCGTCTCCTCGATGAGGCGCTTGGCCTCCTCGAAGGCATAGTCGAGGAAATAGTTGGGCGAATTGGCGTCGGCGGTGCGGCTGATCGGGGTGGCCGGGTGGCGGCGGGCGGCGGTGACCTGACCCTCGGTCAGGAAGCCCGAGGCGACTAGATTGGTGAGGACCACATTGGCGCGGCCGCGCGCGGCGGCAAGGTCGACATGCGGCGCCCAGCGGCCGGGCGCCTTGTAGAGGCCCGAGAGCATGGCCGCTTCGGCGAGGTTGATATCCTGCACGCGCTTGCCGAAGTAATATTCGGCCGCAGCGGTGACCCCGAAATTGCCGCCGCCCATATAGGCGCGGTCGAGGTAGAGCTTGAGGATTTCGTCCTTGGTATAGTGCCACTCGAGCCAGACCGACAGGAAGGCCTCGACGATCTTGCGCTCGATGGTGCGCTCGGATGACAGAAACAGCTGCTTGGCGAGCTGCTGGGTGATCGAGGAGCCGCCATGCAGGCTCGACTCGCCGGTCGCATTGGTGACGAGCGCGCGCAGTGTGCCCACGACGTCGACGCCGAAATGTTCGTAGAAGCGCCGGTCCTCGGTGGCGAGGGTGGCCTTGATCAGGTAGTCCGGCATCTGGTCGAGCGCGACGCTGTCATCCGAGCGGATGCCGCGCCGGCCGATCTCGGTGCCGAAACGATCGAGGAAGACGACGGAATAGTCCTCGGCCTTGTTGAAGCTGCCGCGATCGATGATGTCGAAGGCGGGCAGGGCCAGCGCCGCCATCAGCACGCAACCGATGGCGCCGAAGGTGAAGGCGTCGGACAGAATTTCGACGAAAAACCGCTTTATGCCCGTGACGTGAAAGCGGGACATGAAATCCTGGTAGCGCGTGTAGCCGCGGCCAAGGGCCTGCCAGAACTCGTAGAGCGAGGAATCGAGCCAGGCATCGGCCGCGAGCATGCTGCCCTTGCGCCGCGGCTTCTTTTCCTTGGTGTAGAATGGATCCTGCACGGTTAACCCCGACGCCCCGCTATGGGCAGAGTTGTTCAGGCTCTGGAACAAGGCAATACAATCGCTGGAATATGATTGCATTGGCCCGCCCGCAAGCGCAAACCGGCAACAGCATGAACGGCAAACGGTAAACATGGCCTTCTGGGAAGAAAAAACGCTCGATCAAATGTCGCCTGCCGAATGGGAAGCGCTGTGCGACGGCTGCGGCCGCTGCTGCCTGATTAAGCTCGAGGACGAGGATACCGGGACGCTGATCACCTCGGATGTGCGCTGCAAGCTGCTCGACGGCCAGACGTGCGGCTGTACCGACTATCCCAACCGCCAGGCGATCGTGCCCGACTGCATCAAGCTGACGCCGGAAAATGTGACCGAGATTGCCTGGATCCCCAACACCTGCGCCTATCGCCGCCTGGCCGAGGGCAAGGGCCTGGCCTGGTGGCACCCGCTGGTCTCGGGCGACCCGCAAACCGTTGTGGATGTTGGCGTTTCAGTGCAGGGCCGGACGTTCCTCGAAACCGAGATCGACCCGGAGGACTGGGAAGAACACGCCGTCGACTGGCCCGAATACGAGCCGCCCGAGACGCTCTGAGCGGCGATTGATTACCACCTGTTAACCATGCCTGTGGCTTCATGCCGGCGATCCGGACTTGGCCCAGGACAGGCTTGATGAATAAAGTGACCATGAGCGGCAATGACGGTTTGTGGGCGCGAATCCGCGCGGCCCTGGGTCGTCCGGACGCGCATGTGCCCGCCTATGGCCAGGCCGCCATCGCCCAGAATCCCAACAAGAAACCGCGCCATGCCCAGCGCATCGACGACGAGCTGCGCCGCGGCTGGACCTATTGCGCCGAGCGCAATGTCTCGCTCTGCGTGATGACGCTCGAATTCGACCTCTACGCCGCATACTTCGCCGCCTATGGGCGGGAGAGCGTAGAGCAGGCGCTCGGGGCGCTCGAAGGTACGGTAACACCGCTTTTGCCGCGCGACAGCTATCGCTGCCTGCGCCACGGCCGGGCCGGGTTCGTGCTGGTCATGCCCGACATGCCGGCGCTGATGGCCCGCGAACTGGCCAGCCGCATCGCTGCCGCCATCCGGCAGCTCGGTCTCGTCAATCGCGAAAGCCATGCCGGGCAGGTGACCATGAGCACCGGCATCGCCGTGACCAATCCGCAGGGCAAGTTCGAGCGGGTCGTGCTCGAACAGGCCAACGACGCGGTTAAAAAGGCGCAGCGCCGCGGCATTGCACGGCTCGAAGTGGTCGATCTGCGCGGTCGTGACGAGAAGCGTCGCAAAGCCGCCTAGCTGGCGGTTGCCATAGGCGACCCAACCCCCTAAGAGAGCCGTCCCCGCGCTTTCGGCGCCCTATCTCGACATGGTGGACGGCTTCCCATGACACAGTTCTGTGGTCTCGACTTCGGCACGTCCAATTCCACCCTCGGCCGGATCGGTCCCGATGGGGCGCCGCATCTGCTGGCGCTGGAGGCCGGCCAGCCCACCATGCCCAGCGTGCTGTTCTTCGGCTTCGAGGACGACCGCATCCATTTCGGCCGGGCGGCCGTCGCGGAATATGTGAGCGGCGCCGACGGTCGACTGATGCGCTCGCTCAAGAGCGTGCTGGGCACCGCACTCTATGCCGACACCACGCGCGTCAAGGGACGACGGCTGGGCTTCGGAGAAATCATCGGCACTTATGTGGGCGAACTCAAGCGCCGGGCGGAGGCGCAGCTGGGCGACGACCTGACCCAGGTGGTCATGGGACGGCCGGTGCACTTCGTCGACGACGACGCCGCGGCCGATCGCGAGGCGCAGGCGCAGCTCGAGGCTGCGGTTCGGGCGCAGGGATTTCGCGATATCGCCTTTCAATACGAGCCCATCGCCGCTGCGCTGGACTACGAGCGGCAGGCGGGTGGCGAAAAACTGGCGCTGATCGTCGACCTTGGCGGCGGCACGTCCGACTTCTCCCTGGTGCGCGTTTCGCCCGAGAGGGCCGGGCGCGCCGATCGCGGGGACGATATCCTGGCCACCACGGGCGTCCATATCGGCGGTACGGACTTCGACCGCTTGCTGGCCATGAGCCGGGTGATGCCCGAACTGGGCCTCGGATCACGGACCCTCGACGGCAAGCGGCACCTGCCGGTGGCACCCTATTTCGATCTTTCGACCTGGCACCGCATCAACCGGCTCTACGATGCCAAGGCCCTGCGCGATCTGCGCTCGACGGTGCGCGAGGCGAAAGATGCAGACAGGGTCGAAACCTTCGCGATGCTGGTCGAGGAGCGGCTCGGGCACCGCCTGATCGGCGCCGTCGAAGACGCCAAGATCGCGCTTTCGGACAGCGACGCTGTCGACTTTGCCTTCGCGGTTCGCGATCGCACCATCAGCACGATCATCACCGCCGATCAGCTCGCCGAAGCACTGGCCGCGTCCATCGCACGGCTCGAAGCGACCATTATCGAGACGCTCACCCTCGCCGGGATCGGCGCGGATGCCGTCGACAGCCTGATCCTGACCGGAGGCTCGACGCTGGTGCCGGCGGTGGCAGGGCGGCTTCAGTCCCTGTTTCCGGAGGCCGAAGTTGTCCGCACCGATGTGCTGGGCAGCGTTGGCCTGGGGCTGGCGCTGGAGGCAAACCGGGTTTTCGGATCGCGGTAGGCCTGCATCCAACCGCCATCGCGGCACGTTAGGCTCGCAAGCGTCGTGAGGGCATTGATGAGTTATCTTCGTTTCAAACTGCGTCAACTGATGCAGCGCATGTGGTTTTTGCCGGCCGCATTTTCTGCCGTGGCCGTGCTGACGGTGATCATCGCCTATGTGTTGGCGCGCTTCGCTCCAGAAGAGCTGCCCTTCGTCATGCCGACCAACGCCGTGCAGTCCATCCTGCAGATTCTTGCATCGAGCCTGCTGACTGTGGCGGTCTTTGCCCTGTCGACGGTGGTTGGCGCCTTTTCCGCTGCGTCGAATTCCACGACACCGCGGGCCGTGCCGCTGATTGCAGGTGACCTGCGCGCCCAGACATCGATTTCGGTGTTCATCGGTGCCTTCCTGTTCTCGATCGTCGGCATTATCGGTCTTTCGGCCGGGCTCTACAGCGAGGCCGGTCGTCTCTTCCTGTTCATCGTCACGCTCGGGGTTCTGATTCTCGTCGTCGCGGCGCTGATCCGCTGGATCGGCCAGATTTCGGCGATCGGCCGTGTGTCGCACACGATCGGCGTCGTGGAAGGCGCCACCCGGGACGCGCTCAAGGTGATGCGGGAGCATCCGCTGCTCGACTGCAGGCGCCTCGATGGCGAACCGGAGGGCGAGCCCATCGCCCCGGAGCGCCCCGGCTACGTCCAGCACTGCGACGCCGGCGCGCTGCAGGACCTTGCCAAAGAGCATGACCTGATCGTGACGGTACTGTCGCGGCCCGGCGCCTATGCCACGCCGGTGCGGCCGCTGATGATGGTCAAGGGTGTCCTCGACGACGAATTGCGGGACGCTCTCAAGGACTGCTTCGTGCTGGGCGATCAGCGTGCTTATGACAGCGACCCGCGCTATGGCTTCATCGTGCTGGGAGAAATCGCGGACAAGGCCATGTCGGCCAGCATCAATGATCCGGGCACGGCGATCGTCGTGATCGACACCGTAACGCGCCTGCTGCTGGACTGGGACGACGAGCATCGAGAGGGCGAGCACGATCGGATCCTGGTCGCGCCGCTGGTTCCGCGTGACGTGCTCGACGATTTCTACCGGCCGCTGGCGCGGGACGGGGCCCACGTGATCGAAGTGGTGTCCCGCATGCTCAAGAGCCTCGAAACAGTGGCCGCATGCAAGCCCATACTGGCCGACGCTGCGCGCGAAACGGCCGGCAACGTGGTTTCCCGCGCCATGAAAGCGATGGACGACGAACGCGACGTGGCCGATCTGCAGACGCTGAGCGCGTGGGCCACCAAACGGTCGTGACACTTTTTTCGCAGGACTTATCCCCGCGTCACGGTGCTGCGCTATAGTTCAGGCATAGTCGAGAAATGGGGTCACGAAGCCGAGCGGATATCCTGCCAGCGCTGCTGGCGCATCCGCGATGGATCGACGAGCCGGCAGGAATACTGACCCTTGATGGCCTCGTTGAAGAAGCGGCCCATCGACTCGGAATTGACGAGCGCGACGTAGATGGGCTGCGGCACGCCGAAATATTTGTAGTGCCGAAAATCCGGACCGAACCAGAGCGAGAGCTCCTTGAGCTCGGGCTTGTAGTGATGATGGCGGATCGCTGCAGACATCGGCTTACTCCCGGTGGGCTTCCGTAGGGACGAATCCGCGTCGATTCCTCGAGGTTCCGTAGCGAGCGCCTCGCTGGATTCACAGTTGAGTCAACGACATGGCAGCTGGGACTAAGCAAACGCCGGACTGGGCGACAATCCGGGCCGAGTATGAAGGCCGTCTCTACACACCTGACGTGATCTGCCAGAGGCATGGCATCACCGCGGCACGACTGCGCTACCGCCGGGAACGGGAAGACTGGCTCAACATCAAGGCGCATCCGCCGACCAGAAATGCCCTGGTGGCGCGGATGCTGCGGGTGCTCGACGAGCAGATCAAGGAACTGGAAAGGGCCGAGGACATGGCGATAGACAAGCGGGCCAAGATGCTGGCGGACCAGGTGAAAACGCTGGACAAGCTGATCGAGCTTGGCGCGGCGGAGCGGAATGTCGAGCCGCCGAGCAAACGCGACATGACCGATCTGCGCGCCAAGCTGGTCAAGCGCCTTGATCAGTCCCAACGCTGAAAAGGTCGCCGCCCTCGACCCCAAACAGGTGGAGCGCATGTATTTCTGCTGGCCTCGCTGGGCCCGGCGGGAGCAGCGCCAGCCCGCTGGCGACTGGACCACATGGCTGCTGATGGGTGGCCGCGGTTCGGGCAAGACGCGGGCCGGAGCCGAATGGGTGCGGCGGCTGGCGCGACAGGGGGTGTCCCCCCTGGCGCTGGTCGGCGAGACCATGACCGAGGCGGTCGACATCATGGTGCGCGGGGAAAGCGGCATCCTCGCCGTTCATACCGATCGCGAGCGGCCGACACTGATGGGCAGGAACCGGCTGATCTGGCCCAATGGTGTGGAGGCGTTGATCCTGCCCGCTTCCGACCCGGAGCGGTTTCGCGGGCCGCAATTCGCGGCTGCCTGGTGTGACGAGGTCGGCAAGTGGCCGCATGCGGAAGAGGCATGGGACATGCTGCAATTTGGCCTGCGGCTCGGCGATCGCCCCCGCCAGCTGGCGACGACGACGCCGCGCCCGACCAGGCTGATCCGGCGGCTCGTAGCCGATGCGCGAACCAGGGTGGTGCGGATGACCACGCAGGACAATTATCGATACCTGGCCCCGACCTTTCTGGATGCGGTGGTGGCCCGTTACCAAGGCACGGTGCTGGGACGGCAGGAACTGAACGGCGAACTGATCGAGGACAGGCCCGACGCCCTCTGGCAGCGGTCGATGTTTCGCGCGCCGGAGGGGCCGATCGACGGGCGTGTTATCGTCGCGGTCGATCCACCGGTGACGGGATCGGCGCGATCGGACGCGGAGAAGCGGGAGCTTGTGGGGGTGGGCGTGGATACGGGAGTGAGAGCATGAACGACCTGACGAAAACCATTATCGAGCGTGGCGACCTGGCGCATCTGGCACTGTTTCTTTGGGCATCGGGCGCGAGCGCGCTGCTGGTGTGGACGCTCCGAGAGATGGCCAAGGTGAATCAACACTTCAACGACTTCGTGCGCGAGATCGCCGCGTTGAATCGTCTTTTCCGCAAAGAGGACTAAGTCTATGGCTGAAAAGCAAAATCGGGAAACGGCTCATCAACGTCATCTGCGACCGGCGGCTCGGCTTTCTAAAGGCTCTATCGACCTTTCCCGTCTTCGGTCGCGGCTGGACAAGCCGGGTTTCGACGGTCCGGGCTGCCTCGCTTTCGGCGGCGCCGGCCATGACATCAACCTCACGAGGAGAAACGACAATGGACCTTCTTGCCGGATACAAGACCTATATCGTCGCGGCATTCATGCTGCTGGCCGGCGTCGCGCAGATGCTCGGCGTCGACTTTCCGGCGCTGGATGGCGGCGCGGCGGGCAACCTCATGCTCGAAGCCCTGGCCATTCTCTTCCTGCGCAGGGGACTGAAGAGTGACATCGGGAAAGCGTGATCCCACTTTCTCGCACCCTGTGTTAAACGAACCTGCGGCCGATGCCTTCCCCACGGCGCCGGCCGCTGGTGACGTTTGTGATGGCCTGCCTCATTCATGTCCCATTCAGTTTGCAGACGCTATTGATCGGGTCATGAAAACCAACGCCCCCAAACCCACCGCTGCCATCGCCCTGGCCCTGGCCCTCGCACTGTCCCTCGTCGGCACCGGTGCAAGCCAGGCGCAGGCCTGCCTCGACAAGCGCCAGATCCAGGAGGCCGTGTCATCCGGCGAGATCATGTCGCTCGATGCCGTGCTGGCATCCGCCGGCGTCGATCCGAATGCTGAAATTCTCAACGTGCAGGTGTGTGACGAAGGCGGAGCGCTGGTATATGTTATCGGCGTGCTGAGCCCGGACGGACAGGCCCAAAACCTGACGCTGAGCGCTCAATAGCTTCGGACCTTGGCGGGGGCGCCCATGCGTGTTCTGGTTGTTGAAGACGACTCCAATCTCAATCGGCAGCTCAAGGAAGCGCTGACCGAGGCCGGCTATGCGGTCGACGTGGCATTCGACGGCGAGGAAGGTCACTTCCTCGGCGATACCGAGCCCTATGACACGATCATCCTCGATATCGGACTTCCGCAGATGGACGGGTTGTCGGTGCTTGAAGAATGGCGCCGGGCAGGGCGGACGACGCCGGTGCTGCTGCTGACCGCGCGCGATCGCTGGAGCGACAAGGTGCAGGGCATCGATGCCGGTGCCGACGACTACGTCGCCAAGCCCTTTCACATGGAAGAAGTGCTGGCGCGCGTACGGGCGCTGGTGCGTCGCGCAGCCGGGCACGCGAGCAACGAGATCGTCTGCGGCGCGGTGCGTCTCGATGCCAGATCGGGCAAGGTCACCGTCGATGGCCAGTCGGTCAAGCTGACCAGCCACGAGCTCCGCCTCCTGAGCTACCTGATGCACCACAAGGGCAAGGTGATCTCGCGCACCGAACTCACCGAGCATCTTTACGATCAGGACTTCGACCGCGACAGCAACACCATCGAAGTGTTCGTCGGCCGGCTGCGCAAGAAGCTTCCCGATGACTGTATCCAGACCGTTCGCGGACTCGGTTACCAGATCGTCGGCGATTGATGCCGGCGCCGTTTCCGACCGACACCGACGGGCGCTGACATGCTGCGTAAGGGCTCGATCGCTGCATCGCTGTTCTGGCTTTCGGCTGCGTGGCTGGTGCTGGCCCTCGTCACCACCGGCATCCTGCTGACAGACCTTTATTCACGTACTCTGGACCAGACGCTCACCGAGACGCTGGACTTTCACGTGGAGAGCCTGACCGGCGCGCTCCTTGAAATGCGGGACCCTCAATCACCCGAGGTGGCGCTGGCCGACCCGCGGTTCGAGCGGCCACGTTCGGGATGGTACTGGATCATCAGGGGAGATGATGGACGCCTCGTCAATCTCTCGACCTCGGTCGTGGGCATCGATCTGCCCGGCGTCGGCACGGCCGCCGACGCCCTTGGCCGCAGTTCCGAAATCATCAACGATCCCTTCGGTACGCAGTTGCGTATGGTCGAGCGGAGCGTGACCCTTGACGGCACGACCTACCGGATCACGGTCGCGGGCAATCTTACGGAAATCCTCGAACTGGTCTCGAGCTTTCGCGGCCAGACCTTCATTGTCCTGGGCGCCGTCGGCGTAATGCTGGCTGCCATGAGCGCCTTTGTCGCGCGGATTGCCCTGCGCCCCATCGCCCGCTTGAGCCGCGCCGTTGAAGCGGTGCGCGAGGGAGACAGCGCCGAGGTGTCCGGGACGTACCCGACCGAGATTGCCCCCCTCGCAGAGGAGGTGAACGAGCTCCTGCGCTCCAACACGCAGATCATCGAACGCGCGCGAAACCAGGTCGGCAATCTGGCCCACGGGCTCAAGACGCCGATTGCGGTGCTGCGCAATGAAGCTGCGGCAAAAAAGGGCGCTTTGGCCGATGTGGTGACATCGGAAACCGAGAAAATGAGCAACATGGTCTCGACCTATCTCGAGCGCGCCCGCCTTGCAGCGCGCACCTCGGTGGTCGGGAAGAAATCCGACGCGACCATGGTGATGCTGCGCCTGACGCGGGTGATGCGGAAGATCCACCCAGACGTGACTATCGCCTTCCAGCGCCCGGATGCTTCGCTACCCTGGTTCCGGGGCGACGAGGCCGATCTGGAGGAAATCGCGGGAAACCTGCTCGACAATGCCTGCAAGTGGTCGAAGGGTCAGGTGGGCGTGCGCCTGTCGTCGGAACGGGGGGACAAGGGCGCGCAGTTGCTGGTGCGCATCGACGACAATGGACCGGGTCTGAGCGAGGCCGACGCGCAAAAAGTGTTGCGCCGCGGCGTCAGGTTGGACGAGAAGACGCCGGGCACCGGCTTGGGACTGGATATTGTCAAGGAACTGGTCGATGTCTATGGCGGCAGCCTGGAACTGAAGCGTTCCCAGCTGGGCGGGCTGTTGGTGGAACTCAGACTTCCCACCGCACGGCTGGGCGGGCTGGTTCGTCCCGAAGGCGCCTGACGCACTTTCGCCGTAATACGACCACAAGAACCGATCGACTGTATGCAGAGGCCAATACACCCATGAATCGCTCTTCGCTCATCGCCGTTCCGCTTTTCGCTCTGCTTCTGGCAGGTTGCTCGAGCACCGGCACGACGCAGGTGGCCCAGGCTCCCGTGGTGGTGCAGCCGGTGATCGCCCAGCCCATGGTACCCACTTCGGCGCAGAATGTGCAGACGGCCAAGCTGACCACCAGCATTTCGAACGGTTTCGTGGATCCGGCCGCACTCGCAGCCATGACAGCCAAGGACTCCAACGAAGCCAATAGTGCCCAGTTCTACGCGTTGCAGTTCGGCCGTCCCGGCGCTCCGCGCCAGTGGGCCGGCGACAAGGGTACCACCGGCTCGGTCGCCGTCGGTCCCTATGTGCGGGTAAACAACCTCGACTGTCGCGACTTCACCCACACCGTCAAGGTCGGCGGCACGGACTACGTGAAGAAGGGTACCGCTTGCCGCGAGCAGAACGGCAACTGGAACGTCGTTCAGGGCGCCGCCTGACGATCACGGATAGCAGCGGAAAAGGATTGTTTACCAAGCCGCTATAGGGTCGATGGTCATGTCGACCCTGGCTTGAAGTATTTATGAACCAGCCCGCACCCAGCACCGAAGCTGCCGCGCCCAACACGGCGCGGCCTGCTGCCCGCGGCGCTGTGGCCTCCCGCAAGCCGTTTTGCGGCCTGATCGACCCCGTTCTGGTCAATGAGCCGGTGCTGTTCGCCCAGCCCGGATCGGTCAGCATCGCGGCGGCCAATGCCGCCTGGACCTGGGTGATCCGCGACCTCTGCCCCAACCTCATCTCTGCCGAAGGCGTCGCCAGCGGCAACGTCACCGCCGCCGACATCGAACCGCTGATGCCCGAAGTGCTCGCGACGATGAAGGCGGCCGTCGATCGCGTCGACAATGACGGCGAGGCCCTGCGACGGCTGCGAGCCCAGTTCGGCCGGGATCATGCTCGCGAGGAAATCCGCACGACCATAGCCGCCCTGCGTGCCCGGGCGCTGTTGCCGAAGGCGCAGGGCTTCGGCAGGGCCATCAATGGCATGACCGACGATGCCGCTCTGGGCGCGGCGTTGCAATCCATGCCGCTGCAGGATCCCCAGCTGGCGGCGCTGCTGTTCCACTCGGCCATGGGCCAGGTAATCAATCCGTCGCGGGTCATGTCCACCATCGTCAAGCTCAGCGGCAACGCGACCGAGGCAGCGCTGGTGCGCAATGGCTATGGGCCGTTGATCGACGCCGTGCTCGGTCAGGCACAGGGCCAGCTGCATGCGCTGCAGCTGTCCGGTCCCTTTGCCGATACCGATCTCGTTTGCCGCAGCCTCGACCGCTTCCACCGTCTGGTGCGGTCGCTGACCGGTTATGTGGAATTCTCCCGCGGCAGCCGCACCACGCAGGTTATCGCGACCATCACCAAGGTGGTGTCCGATCGCGTCGAGCCGCGCCTCAAGGAAGTGGTCACCGATCTCAATCAGGCCATGCGCCGCCCGCGCGAGGGTGCTGATCGTATCGACAATGACCGGATGCTGGGCGCCATCAACGGCGTCTACCTGCTGTCGGCCGTGCGTGACTGCAAGGATTCCCTGGCGCTGAACGCCGTGTTCGACCAGGCCTGGAGCCAGACCGCGCAAGCGCTGGAGCTCCATATCCAGCGCAATCTCGACCTGCTGCGCCAGAACCCCGCCGACCAGATGACCGGTGCCCGGCTGGACGCCGCTATCAAGATGGCGGAGATCCGGTTCAATCCCGAATATGCCGATACGCTGAAGCGCGCCCGCGCCACGGCCGAACGGCGCGCCTGATCCCGTTCAGATTGGCTCGATACGCGCCTGAACCACGCCCTTGTCGCGCACCGTGACGGGCAGCGCGATGGCAGAGGCTGCAGCCGAGATCAGTGCGACAGTGCCCTCCGGCGTTTCCCGCAGCACCACGCCGACCGCATCGGTGGGCGTGCCGAGGTCGGAGCTGCGATAGACCAGTGCCCCGGGATCGAAACTGCGCGGCTCGCCGGGCCTGAGGCGAACCAGCCTGGCATCCGGGCCGAAGCGGCCACGCAGATAGTTCGGCACGTCGGTATCCGGACGTGTGTCGGGCAGCTCCGGTGCCACGGCTTCCTCCGCGGACGAGAGGGGCACCAGGGCCACCCGCTCCTGCGCGACGATCCCCGCGGCCTCGGGCGGGATCAGCCCGAGATCGACGCCGGCCGCCACATCGCAGACCGCCAGCGGATGCGCGGCTTCGGAAAGGGCAAAGACACCCGCCTGTCGGCGCGGGCGGAAGGGCAGGGACATGCGCCGACGCGGCGGAGCCGGGCGCAGCAGCAGACTGTCGCCACCGTCGAGATAGGACGGCGCCGCCTCGGCGTCGTCATCGGTCACCCCTGGCGTGCCGTCGGGGGTTTCATAGAGAGGGTCGATCCGGGGGTCATCCACGCGCCTGCGTTCGCGGCCGAGCAGATGGTCGATGGCGTCGGAGCCGCTTTGAATACAGCCACGGCGCGAGAAATAACCGGCGGCGCTGCCCGCCAGGACAATGGCATCAAGCGTGCCCAGAGCCTCGAGCCGCGCGTGACCCTGATGCCAATGGCTGGCGCCGCCCGCCACATGCCACAGCGTGAGGTCGGGCTGCCAGCCGCCGCAGACGAGCAGACGCTCGGCTGAGTGCGGCGTTTCCGAGCGCCTGGTGTGCACTGCAAGCGTTCCGCCGGCGCGCGCGAGAACGGCGCGCTCCGGCACCGCGTCGGTCGATTGCACCATGCCATAGGCCCGCGAGAATTCGATGAAGCGCGACGCCGGACCGGGCCGGCTATCGAAAATGCGTCCAATGGCGATGCCGGCATCGCTGGCCAGCATGGCGAGCCGATAGGCCGGGCTGCTCGACGTCGCCACCAGCGCGGACTGCCCCGCCCAGACGCCATATCGCGTCGCCAGCTCGTAGGCATCGAGCGTGGCGACTACGCCCGGCAGCCGGTTTCCTGGAAACACCGGCAGGCGCTCGAGCGATCCGGTGGCGAGAATGATGCGGGGCGCGCGAATGTCGATGACGCGTCCCTGGACCGCTCCGGACTGAGTCTCGATCCGATGCGCCCGCGCGAGCCCCGTCCGCAGCGAAAAGACCTGCGTCGAGGGCAGAACCGTGATGGCGGGCGACGCGCCTACCTCAGCTGCGAGGCGCGCGACGCTCTCCTCGGGGCTGTCCTCGCCGTCGAGCGTTCCGAAAAGGCCCGAATGGCCGCCCAGATGCGGATTGGCTTCCGCGAGGATGACCGACAGGCCGGCGCGCGCACCAGCCAGTGCGGCCGCCATGCCGGCAACGCCGGCGCCCACGACCAGCAGATCGGCATTCGGTCCATCCGATGCGCCCACGGCGCGCCACGGGCGATCGAGGGCATGCTGATCATCAAGCACCATGCCGAGCGTACGACCGGGCTGAAACAGCCGAGCCAGCCCCCCGCGGTGTTTTCCCGCAAGGGTGACGAATTCGGCGCCATCCTGGGCCGGCGTACGGGCCATCGGCAAGGCGCGCTGCGGATCGCTTGCCAGGCTCGCGTGACTGATGGCAGGGGCCGCCCGCAGCGTCAGTCCGATGGGGCTGGAGCGGTGCGTCCCCAGCGTATCGACGCCCGATGCCAGCGCTGCGCTGAGCACGGTGTCTCCTGCGAACCCGGAGATGATGCGGCCATCGAGCCGGAAACGCAGCGGTTTCTGCCGATCGATGGCGGCACCGCCAAAGCCCTTGGGCGCAGTCTCGGGGAGGCGGTTGGGCTGCGATCTCATGCCGGTTCACCCTGACGTCCAGGAGCGTATTCGTCCACCGGGGCGCCTTTGGCCACGCGGTTGACGAGGCGCGCCTCGAACCACCGCGCCTCGCTGGGCGACGCGCTCCCGGCGATCCAGCGCGCGAGCGCCGGCGCGAGGAATGCACCGATGAAGCCGAGGCCCGCGACGATATCGGCGCCTATCCCCGCCGCGCGCCCGAACGCCGGCGCGCCATCGGTCGTTGCCAGCGCCTGGAACCGCGTTTGCCCGGCCTGTTCGACCTGCTGGTCCCGACCCAGAAGCGTCTGCAGGTGCGTCGAGAACCCCGCCATGTCCCCCGGGCCAAAAGCCGCGATCCCACCTTCGGCCTGCTGGCTCAGCACCGAGGCGGTGTCGAGCTCCAGCATGAGGGACGCAGCCATCGGTTTGGTAGACGTGGTCAAGATGCTTGTGCCGTTCTGTCGCCGCAACAGGGTTGGCCACTGCCGAACGGGCAACCACGACATGATGGCATCGTCATCGGCGAGGACGGCCTGCGTGGCCCCAAATGTCTGGTCTCCCGCGACCACTTCGGCCTCGCCGTTTGCGGCGATCGCGACCTTATGCGCCGCAACCTGCCTGACCCCTTCGCGCTCGAGCCATCGCTCAAGGCCGCTTTCGAGGCTGGGGCGGTTGATCCTGATCGCGTCGCGCAGGATGATCCCCTGACGACCTTCTCCCAGAAGCGACGGCGATATGGTTTCGGCCGCAAGGCCGAAGCCCACCGCCATATTGCGGATGTGCGAAAGCGCTTCGGTATGCAGCTTTCCGCTGGCGAACATGATCGGATCCACGCGGCCGGTGGCGCCGCGGCCGCCGATACGGGAGACAAGTTTGGCCGTCTCGGGGACGCCTTGTGCAAGCATGGCCCAGCTCTCGGGCCGGGTCATTGGCGCCACGGAGAGGTCGATACCGCGCAGCAGCCGATAGCGGGCCTGACCTTGCCCCACCAGCAGCACCTTGCGGCCGTGTACATTCGCCAGCAGCCCGGCAAGCAGTTGCGCCAGCGGCGTGGCGCCGAATACCGCGAAATCGAAAGGCTGTTGCTTCATGCGGCAAATAGGCCCGCGACGAGAGGACCCTGTGGCAATGCGTCCCGATAACAGCGTCCGGTTTTGGTGGTTTTTCGCCGCATTCGGCTTATAGAGGACCATGCCTTGCCGCGTCTGGCAGACAAGCGTTTGGGGCCCATGATTTTCTGGTCGATTGCCATAGCCGTTACCGCCATTACCTGCGCCGCATTGTTTTATGCGGCGGCGGGTCGCACGGTCAACGCGGCCAAGCCTGAAATGGCTGATCCGGATGAGCATTTCCGCCTTTTGCTTCGTGGGATCGAGCTGGACGAGCAATCGGGCAAGCTCGATGCGTCGCAGGCGCTGGCCGCCAAGGGCGAACTGGCGCGCGAACTGCTCAAAAGTCGCGGTGAGTCGACGGCGCGCAAGAGCGCCGATCTGGGTCGCGCCCCGATCGCAGCAGGCCTTGCGGCCGTGGCGGCCATCAGCCTTGGCCTTTACGCTGTTATCGGCCGGCCTGACCTGCCGACCCAGCCGCTGGCGGAGCGGCCCGAACTCGTCGCACAAGCCATGGATCTCGACGACGCGATCACCCGCATCGAAGCGCGCCTCGCCGAGGCCCCCGATGACGTCAGGGGTTGGCAGGTCATCGCGCCGGCCTATGTCGAGCAGGGACGCTATGCGGAAGCAGCTAATGCCTACCGTCGGGTCATCGCCCTTTCCGGCCCTTCGGCGGAATTGCTCACCGATCTTGCCGAGACGCTGCTGCTCGAGGCCGGTGACGCCGGCTCGGACGAAGCCATGCAGCTCCTGCGGCAGGCTGCCGACCTCGACCCGGCCCATGGGCGTTCGCGGCTCTATCTCGCGGCCGAGCTGATGCGGGCCGAACAATATGATGAAGCCGCGCGCTACTGGCAGCAGGCGATCGATTTGTCCGTGGGCGACGAGGCCTGGCTTCCGGCCGCCCGACAGGGCCTCGCCGTGGCGCAGAACGACGGGGTCGACAGTTCCGCCGCCGAGCAGGCAGCGATGATCCAGGGGATGGTGTCGAGCCTCTCCGAAAGACTCTATGCCGATGGCGGCACGGTCGAGGAGTGGACACAACTGGTACGCTCCTATCTGGTGCTCAATGATCGCGCCGGTGCTCAGCAGGCTTTTGATGCCGCCGTTGCCGCTTATCCCGCCGCGTTCGATCGCGGTGAACTCGATACGCTCGCGCTGGCCGCGGGCCTGACGCTCAATGGAGATCGTCCATGACCATGCCGGCATCGACCCGCCGCAAGGGAATGACCCGCAAGCAGAAGCGTCTGGCCATCATCGCCGGCCTGGCGCTGGTCCTGGCGATCGCCACGGCGCTTGTGCTCACCGCCTTGCGCGACCAGATCGTCTTCTTCTACTCTCCGAGCGACGTGGCTGCGCGCGAGGTCGAGGCCGGCCATCCCATCCGCCTCGGTGGTCTCGTCAAGGATGGCACCTGGACGCGCGAAGGCCAGGAAAATCTCTTCACCATCACCGATGGCGGACACGAGATAGTCGCCCATTATTCAGGCATCCTTCCCGACCTGTTCCGTGAGGGGCAGGGCGTTGTTGCCGAGGGCAGCATGGGTGCCGATGGACGTTTCGAAGCCAGCACCGTGCTGGCCAAGCACGACGAGAACTATATCCCCAAGGAAGTCGTGGAGGCTTTGAAGGCGCAGGGCGAGTGGCGCCCCGAGGCCGGGCAGTGAGGGTGGAGGCTGGCGCATGAGTATCGAACTCGGCCATTTCGCACTCATCCTGGCCTTCGCCATCGCCTGTGTCTCGGCACTGGGCGGCCTGTTGCTCTGGCAGCGCGGCGAGCGGCTTGCGGCCGTGATGGCACAGGCCTCGATCCTGCAATTCGTGCTGGTGTCGGTCGCATTCCTCGCTGTCGTGCAGGCCTTTGTGTCCTCCGACTTCAGCCTGGCGCTCGCGGTCAACCATTCGCATTCCCTCAAGCCCCTGATTTTCAAGATTTCCGGCGTTTGGGGCAACCACGAAGGGTCGTTGCTGCTCTGGATCCTGATCCTAGTGCTGTTCGGCGCGCTGGTGGCCGCTTTCGGTCGCCGTTTGCCAGCCGATCTGAGCAATCTGGTGCTCGGAACACAGAGCCTGCTCACGGCAGCCTTTGCTGGATTTACGCTGATTACCTCGAACCCCTTCGAGCGCATGGTGCCGGCCCCGCTCGAGGGCAACGATCTCAATCCGATCCTCCAGGACATCGGCCTCGCCATTCACCCGCCGCTCCTTTACGCAGGCTATGTCGGCTTTTCGATCTGCTTTTCCTTCGCCATAGCGGCGCTGGTATCGGGCCGGATCGACCAGGCGTGGGCACGCTGGGTCCGGCCCTGGACCATGCTGAGCTGGATTTTCCTCACCCTCGGCATCGCGATGGGATCGTACTGGGCCTATTACGAACTGGGCTGGGGCGGTTGGTGGTTCTGGGACCCGGTGGAGAATGCCAGCTTCATGCCGTGGCTATCGGGCACCGCACTGCTCCATTCCGCGCTGGTGATGGAAAAGCGCAATGCGCTCAAGATCTGGACGATCTTCCTTGCCATCATCACCTTCTCGCTGTCGCTGCTGGGCACATTCCTGGTGCGTTCGGGCATCCTGACCTCGGTTCATACCTTCGCCAGCGACCCCACCCGCGGGCTGGTCATCCTCACCATGCTCGCCATCCTGATCGGCGGAGCTTTCCTGCTGTTTGCGATCCGTTCGCCGTCGCTACGCCAGGGCGGTCTCTTCGCGCCGATCAGCCGCGAAGGCGCGCTGATCCTCAACAACCTTTTCCTCGCAACGGCCGTTGGCGCGGTGCTGGTCGGCACGCTCTATCCTCTGCTGCTGGACGCATTGACGGGCACCACGATCTCGGTGGGCGCGCCGTTCTTCAACTTCACCTTCGGTGCCCTGATGGCGCCCTTGTTGCTGGTCCTGCCCTTTGGCCCGCTGCTGGCCTGGAAACGGGCGGACCTCGTGGCAGCCGGCCAGCGCCTGATGGGTTTTGCCGCTCTTGCCGTATTTCTGGCGATCCTGATTTCCGCGCTTGGCGGCGTCTCCATCTCCATGGTGCCGATCGGCCTCCTGCTCGGCTTCTGGGTGACCTTCGGCTCGATCGCCGAACTGATCGAACGCAGCCGCCTTGGACGCATTCCGCTGGGCGAAAGCTTCCGGCGTCTGGCAGGTCTCTCGCGCTCGATCTGGTCAACCGCGATCGGCCATATGGGACTGGGGTTGACGGTTCTCGGGATCGTCGCGGTGTCGGCGTGGGAAACCGAGCTGGTGACGACGCTCAACCCCGGCGAGACGGCCGAACTGGCGGGCTACGTCATTCATTTTGATGACTTCGAGCAGCTTCCGGGCGCCAACTACATGGCCGATACCGGCAATTTCACCGTGACCGCACCCGACGGCAGCACGGCGCGGCTCCATGCCGAGCGTCGGACCTATGTGGCGAGCGGCATGCCGACAACCGAGGCCGCGATCCAGACCTACGGCTTCTCGCAGCTTTACCTGCAACTGGGTGAGCCCTTGCAGGACACCCATGTTATCCGCCTGTGGCACAAGCCTTACATTCTCCTGATCTGGATTGGCGCGCTGGTGATGTCCGGGGCAGGAGTATTGTCCCTGACCGACCGGCGCCTCCGCATCGGTGCGCCGCAGCGCGCTCGCAAGGCCAGCGAGACGGCGGCATGACCAGGCTCCGTCCCCTCATTCTGTGCGTTCTGCTGCTCCTGTCGCCTGTCGCCCTGGCCGTCGGGCCCGACGAAGTGCTGCCTGACGCCGCACTCGAGCAGCGGGCCCGCGATATTTCCGCAGGCCTGCGATGCCTCGTCTGCCAGAACCAGTCTATCGACGACAGCGATGCCGAACTGGCCCGCGACCTCCGTATCCTCGTGCGCGAGCGCCTCGTTGCCGGGGACAGCAATGCCGAGGTGGAGCAGTATCTCGTCGACCGTTACGGCGAATACGTGCTGCTCAACCCAAGGCTGAATTCGCATACCGTCCTGCTCTGGGTGGCTGCGCCCGCGCTGCTGATCCTGGGCCTGGTCGCTCTGTTCGTGGCACGGCGCAGGTCGGCAGGCACCAACGTTTCGACGGGCCTATCCAGCGAGGAACAGGCCGCGCTCGACACGCTCGAAAGCGGCCGTCCGCGCGACTGAGACGCCACAATCCCGCCAGCAACATTGCCAAAGCTTAATGTGCGCGCAACTTCATAGAAAGGCGCGCCGTTCCATATGTATCCCCACAAGCTGTTGAGAGCTTTTCGAAGGAGATACGTTCCCATGCGTTCGACTGTTCTTTCGCGCACCCGTCGCTGGTTGGGCGCTTCGGCACTTGCCCTGATGGTCGGTGTCGGCGGCGTTTCCACCGCCTTTGTGCTGACCGGCCAGGCCGCCAATGCCCAGGTCCAGAATGCCGCGCAGATCGTGGTCCCGCAGGCCACCGTGCAGCAGGGTTTTGCCGACCTCGTCGAGGCCGTGAAGCCCGCCGTCGTGTCCATCCTGGTCGAGGCCGAGGCGCCGAGCCGCCAGGTCCAGAGCGGTGGCCGCAATTTCGAGTTCAATTTCCCGGATCTTCCGGAAGACCATCCCTTCCGTGACTTCTTCGACCAGTTCGGTCCCGGCGGACAGGGTGGCCCTGGTGGCCCCGGAGGCCCCGGCGGCCAGGAACGTCCACGCCACTTCATGGCGGCTGGTTCCGGCTTCATCATCTCCGCTGACGGCTATGTGGTGACCAATAACCACGTGGTCGAGGATGCCACCAAGGTGACCGTGGTGTTCGACGACGGCTCCGAGCACGTTGCCGAAGTGGTCGGCACCGATGAGCGCACCGACCTCGCCGTTCTCAAGATCGAAGGCGAAGACCTCCCCTTCGTGACGTTTGAGGAACAGGCGAGCCGCGTGGGTGACTGGGTCGTTGCCGTGGGTAACCCGTTCGGCCTCGGCGGTACCGTGACTGTCGGCGTCATCTCGGGCGCCGGTCGCGACATCGGCGGCTCGAACTATGGCGACTTCCTGCAGATCGACGCTGCCGTCAACACCGGCAACTCGGGCGGCCCGGCCTTCAATACCAATGGTGAAGTCGTCGGCGTCAACACCGCCATCTACTCGCCCAACGGCGGCAATGTCGGTATCGCCTTCGCCATCCCGGCCCACACGGTCAAGCAGATCGTCAACCAGCTCATCAACGATGGCACCGTGACTCGCGGCTATCTGGGCGTGTCGATCCAGGACGTCAGCAAGGACATCGCCGACAGCGTCGGCCTGCCCAGCGCCCGCGGTGCGATCGTACGCGAGCCGACCGAGGATGGCCCTGCCGGCGCCGCTGGCGTCAAGTCGGGTGACATCATCACCAAGGTGGATGGCGACGACATCAGCGATGCTCTGGATCTGAGCCGGACCATCGCCAGCAAGGCTCCGGATTCCACGGTGGAGCTGACCATCTGGCGCGATGGCGCCGAGACCACTGTCTCGGTCAAGCTCCAGCAGCTCGACGAAACTGCCGCCGCGCAGAACCCGGATCAGCCGGTGCCGCCAGTTCCGGTTCCCGAATCCGCGACCAGCCTGGGCATGACCCTCGTCCCCAATGGTGACGGCTCGGGTGGCCTCCTGATCCAGAACGTCGACCAGGACAGCACGGCCGCCCAGCGCGGCATCTCGACGGGCGACGTGATCCAGGAAGTCGACAACCAGGCCGTGACCACGCCCGGCGAGTTCGACCAGGCTATTGCCGGCGTCAAGGAAAAGGGTCTCAATACCGCCCTGATCAAGATCGCCCGCGACGGTGAAGCCCGCTTCATCGGCCTGCCGATCGAGTAACACGATCCGGCCCCGGGACCTGCTCCCGGGGCCACTCTTGTATCCGGAGCGTCCCGTTGAAAATCCTGCTGATCGAAGATGACCGCGAAGCGGCGAGCTATCTCGTCCAGGCCCTCGATGAAGCCGGACATGTAACGCACCATGCCGCCGACGGCGAAACCGGCTACGCCATGGCATCCGGCATGGACTATGACGTTCTCATCGTCGATCGCATGCTCCCCCGGCGCGACGGCCTCTCCATCGTCGAGAGCCTGCGAGCCGAGGACGACCAGACGCCGGTGCTGATCCTTTCTGCGCTCGGTGAAGTCGATGACCGTGTCACCGGTCTGCGTGCAGGGGGCGACGATTATCTCACCAAGCCCTACGCCTTCACCGAACTCCTCGCCCGCGTCGAAGTCCTTGCCCGCCGCTCGAGCCCGTCCGAGGCCGCGACCAGCTACGCCGTCGGCGGCCTGACGCTCGACCGCCTCAGCCGCAAGGTCGAGCGCGATGGCGAAAGCATCCTGCTGCAGCCGCGCGAATTCCGCCTGCTCGAATACCTCATGAAAAATGCCGGCAAGGTCGTGACCCGCACCATGCTGCTTGAGAACGTCTGGGACTACCATTTCGACCCGCAGACCAATGTCATCGACGTGCACATGTCGCGGCTGCGCTCCAAGATCGATAAGGGCCATGCCAATCCGCTGCTGCACACCGTGCGCGGCGCCGGCTATATGATCCGGGAGTAGGCCGTGAGCCGATTTGCCCAGGTCTGGCGGACGTCGACGGTTCGCCTCACCGCCACCTTCATTGCCATCTTCATCATCTTCGCCATTCTGCTGATGGCGTTTATCGGCTGGCAGTCGAGCGTGCAGATCCAGCGCCAGCAGGCCGACGATATCGATCGCGAAATCCGGCAGTTCCAGCGCATCGAGGCAATGCAGGGCATCAGGGCCCTGGCTTTCGCGGTGAACCGCCTGTCATCGCAACCCGGTCCGGGCATCTACTACCTCGGCGATGCCTCCGGCCTCTATCTTCTGGGCAATGTCACCGACGTGCCGGTCGAGGTCGTGATCAATCCCGGCGTCTATAGTTTCGACTACGAGCGGCCCAATCCGCTGGGCGACGGCCCGGGCGACGACTTGCGCCCGCCGCGCCAGCGCGAAGGCGTGGCGGTGGTGCGGTCCGTCGAGTTGGCCAATGGCATGCGTCTCGTGGTCGGCCGCGACGTCGTGGAGCGCCGGGGATATTCGGCAATCATCCTCCAGAGTTTTCTTGTCGGCGTTGTCGGCATCATCCTGTTCTCGCTGATCGCAGGGGGCATCACCGCGCGACGCGTGCTCAAGCGCATCGACACGATCCAGCAGACCTCCAGCAAGATCATGTCCGGCAACCTCAGCGAGCGCGTCCCGGTGACCCGCCGCAACGACGAATTCGACCAGGTGGCCATCAACCTCAATGCCATGCTCGACCGGATCGAGCAGCTGCTGCAGGGGCTCAAGGAGGTCACCGACAATGTCGCACATGACCTCAAAACGCCGTTGACGCGGCTGCGAAACCAGGCCGAGGGCGCGCTGCGCGATACCGCAAGCGTCGAGGATCGCGAGAAGGCGCTGGAAGCGGTGATCGTCGAGAGCGATCGCCTCATCAAGACTTTCAACGCTCTGCTGATGATCGCACGGGCCGAGGCCGGTGCACCCTCGGGCGCGCTGTCCGACATCAACGTCAGCGACATCGTCGCCGACGTCGCCGAACTTTATGGCCCAGTCGCGGAAGACGAGGGTATCGCCGTTGAAACTCGTATCGAGCCCAATGTCATGCTCAAGGCCAACCGCGAACTGGTTGGCCAAGCCATGGTCAACCTGCTGGAAAATGCAGTGAAATACGCCAAGCCCGACGGCGACACGCCCGGCAAGATCAGCGTCGAACTGCGCCGCGATGCGGGGCAGGTGACGATCTGCGTTGCCGACAATGGTCCCGGCATCCCTGAAGCCGACCGACGGCGGGTGCTGGAGCGCTTCGTCCGCCTCGAAAAGAGTCGCTCAGAACCTGGCTCCGGTCTCGGCCTGTCGCTCGTCAATGCCGTCGCCGGACTGCACGGTGGCACGTTGAGCATCGAAGACAACCAACCCGGTGTGAAGGCGGTTATCGTGCTGCCTGCCGCCTAGGCGCGGCATCTTGCAGGGGCGCGGAGCGCACGCTATGGCTCGAAAATGAGCATCACCCTCGCGCCGCTGCCGCCCGCCGATCATCCCCAATTCGATGCCATGTTGGCAGAGGCGGGTTTTCCCGACGTTTTGCGCAGGGCTGAGCCGCTGCTGGGGCCGCTGCTCGAGGCCGCGCCCTACCTCATGGATATCACGCGCACTCATGCTGCTTGGCTGAGCAAGGCACTGGATACGGGCCCCGATGCTGCATTTTCGGCGCTGATCGCCGAGGTGGCCGAAGCTGGGAGCAGCGCCGAGGAAAACGAAGTGGCGCTCGTTCTGCGACAGGCCAAGGGTCGCACGGCGCTGCTGGCGGCAGTGGCGGAAACTGGACGCGCCTGGACGACCGAAAGGGCGACCGAGGCGTTGTCCGACCTGGCGGACGCGGCCCTTGATGCGGCCATGGACCTGCTGATGCGACAGGCCCATGAAAAGGGCCAGCTGGTCCTTTCGCGCGAAGAAGCGACGGCGGCGAATTCCGGGCTCGCCATCTTTGCTCTTGGCAAGCACGGTGGCCGTGAGCTCAACTATTCTTCCGACATCGACATCGTCGCCTTCTTCGATCCGCAAAAGCCGGTGCTGGCGGATCCGTCGGAGGCGACCAAGATTTATTCGCGCATGGTCCAGAAGCTGGTCGGTCTGATGGAGGACCGGCAGGTGGGCGGATACGTGTTCCGCACCGACCTGCGACTGCGTCCCGATCCCGGATCGACCCCGGTAGCGATCTCGTTCGATGCGGCGCTCGCCTATTACGAGGTACGCGGCCAGAACTGGGAGCGTGCCGCGTGGATCAAGGCGCGACCCTGCGCCGGCGACAAGCAAGTGGGCGAGGCCTTCATCAAGGACCTTGCGCCCTATGTCTGGCGCAAGCATCTGGACTTTGCCACGATTGCCGATATCCAGGCGATGAAGCGCCAGATCAACGTCTCCAAGAAGGTCGGCGACATTCGCGTCGAGGGACACAATGTGAAACTCGGTCGCGGAGGAATTCGAGAGATCGAATTCTTTGCCCAGACCCAGCAATTGATCGCCGGCGGTCGCGACAAGGCCCTGCGGGTCAGACCCACGTCGCACGCTCTTGCCGCTCTCGCCACAGCCAACTGGATCAGCGACAAGGCTGCCCGCGAACTGACCGAAACCTACTGGTTTCTCCGGGCCGTCGAGAACCGGCTGCAAATGCTGCGCGACGAGCAGACCCACATCATGCCCGATACGGCCGAAGATGTGGCGGTCATCGGCCGGTTGATGGGTGAAACGGATCTCCATGCCTTCGAGAAGGCCTACCGCGCCGCCCTCGAACGCGTCGCGCGCTACTATGCCGAACTCTTCACCGAAGGCGAAACGCTGGGTTCAGGCGAGGGCAATCTCGTCTTCACGGGCAGTGACGACGATCCCGGAACGCTGGAAACGCTGACGTCGATGGGTTTCACCGACCCGTCCAAGGCCATCGAGACCGTGCGCAAGTGGCACTATGGTTCCTACGCCGCCACCCGCACGTCCGCAGCGCGTGCCCATCTGACCGAACTGCTGCCGGCGCTTCTGCTGACATTCGGGCGGGCCGGAAACGCCGATGCGGCCATGGCTCATTTCGATGATTTTCTGTCGCGGCTCCCCGGCGGCGTCCAATTGTTCGCCCTGCTGCGCAATCATGAACAGCTCCGCACGCTTCTCGTGCAGTTCATGGCCTCCGCCCCCCGCATGTCCGAAGCGGTCATCCACCGCGCCCATGTCATGGACGGGCTGATCGACCCGGCCTTTGCCAACGACGTCACCCATCGCGATGTGCTGGTCGCCAAGGTCGATGCTTTTCTCGCCGACGCCCGCTCCTACGAAGAACTGATCGATCGCGCGCGCATCATCGGGCAGGAACAGAAGTTCCTGGTGGCTGCCGGCCTGCTGTCCGGCACGGTGAGTGCGCAGGGCGCTGGGGAGCAGTTCACCGCATTGGCCGAAACACTGCTCAATCGGCTGTTTGCCAAGGTTCGGGAAGAGTTCGCCACCCGTCACGGCCGCATCGCCGGCTCTGAGATCGCGCTTCTGGCCTTCGGCAAGATGGCGAGCCGCGAAATGACCTACACGTCGGACCTTGATTTCATCCTTTTATACGATGCGCCCGACGTTGAATCCGATGGGGATAGACCGCTCTCGACGGCACACTATTTCGCCCGGCTGACCCAGCGCCTGGTCGCTGCCGTCTCGGCCCCTACGGCCGAAGGCGTGCTCTACGAGGCTGACATGCGGCTTCGCCCTTCGGGAAATTCCGGCCCGCTGGCGACCAGCCTTTCCGGATTCCGGGCTTACCACAAGGACAATGCGTGGACTTGGGAACATCTCGCACTCAGCCGCGCGCGCGTCATCGCTGCCACAGGCAATCTCGGGGCACAGGTCGATGATGCCATCGCAGAGGTCATGGAGCGCCCGCGCGATCGGGCCAAGACCATCGAGGATGTCGTTTCGATGCGCGCCTTGATGGCGCGCGAACGCAAGCCCCGCCATGCCTTCGATCTCAAGCTTGCTTCAGGTGGGCTTGTCGATCTCGAATTCATCGCGCAGTCGGCGCAGCTCGTGGCAGGAGCGCGGATTGGTGTTCCGCAGGCACCGACAGCGCGGGTGCTCGCCCGGCTCGGAGAGGTCGGCCTCGTTCCGGCGGGTGAACGGTTGGCGGCAATACACGGCGTCTACGCCACCGTGTTGCAGGTTATGAGTTCGGCGCTGGTCAGCCCGTTCAAGGAAGAGGCCTGGACCCCGGCATTCAAGGACCTGCTGGCCCACCTCGCCAATTATCCCGACTTTGCGCGGCTGGAGGCAGACGTGCAGGAGATGCGGGCTGAAGTCGCCAGTGCCGCAGAGGCCTGGTATGCGCAGGCGCCAGCTCTCTAGCCCATCGATCCGGCCGGAGCTTGGCCAGGCCTGATCCTTGGCCCTCAGGCCGCGATCAGGCCGGCGGCAGCAGGATCGGTTGGCAGGGAGATGGCGACGGTCGTCCCGAGAGCAGGGCTGGAATCGATGGCCATGCGGCCGCCGCTGAGCTCCGCAATGGCCCGCGCGATTGAAATGCCGAGCCCGGGGCCAGCGCCTTCGCGGGTGAAAGTGGCGTCGCCCAGCGCGAACGGCTGGCTCAGGGTGGCGAGGCGTTCCTCGCTCATGCCGACGCCGGTATCGCTGATCTCGATGACCACACCATCCTCGGCCGCGAAACCGGCCAGCGTGACCCGACCGCCGGGACGGGTGAAACGCATGGCGTTGTCCATGATATTGCCGACCATGCGGATCAGCGCCAGCCGATCACCGCGCAGGACCGCGCCGGTCAGCGGACCAACATCAAGAGCGATGCCAGCGCGCTGCGCCTGACCAAGGAAGCGCTGGGTGACGGCAGCAAGGACTTCGTCCAGCAGCACCGGATCATTCCGCAAAGGCTTGGTTCCGTTCTCCAATTCAGTGAGATCGAGAATGGCGCCGAAGGAAGCCAGCAGGTGTTCGCCCGAGCTCTTGATCGTGTGGATGTAGTCCGTGTAACGGTCGTCGCCCAATGGCCCATACGTCTGGTGCTGCATGAGGTCCGCAAAGCCGATGATGTGATTGAGCGGCGTCCGGATGTCGTGGCTGAGATGAGCGAGGAAGTTGGTCTTGGCGCGGCTGGCGGCCTCTGCCTTCAGCTTCTCCTCATGGTACCGCCGTGCCAGCAGGCGCTGCTCGTCCCTGATGGCGCTGAGCAGGGCATCCGTCCGTTTGGTCTCGGTGATGTCTGACACCAGGGTCATGAAGTCGCCGTCGCCGAGGGGACGCTCGTCGATCTGCAGGCAGGTACCATCCTCGCAATGAAGTTCCAGGATGCGCAGGTTGTCATCCTCGCGGATCAGCTTCATGTAGCCGCCCGCGATCAGGCGCCCGACGGCCTGATGGTAGGTCAGGCGCGTGTCTTCGAGATTGAGACGGCGTCGATATTGATCATTGCAGACAATGAGTTGGCCGGTGCCGGTCCAGCATGCAAGGCCCATGGGGATGGCAGCGGCCAACTGCATGTAGTTTTCCCGCCGCGCCGGATCGGGCATTCCATCCCGGCGGCGGCGCGAGGTGGCGAGCGTCAGGAGACCGGCGAGGGCGAAGGCGGCGGCGCCGCGCCCGGCAATGCCGGCCAGCGCTGCATCGGGCTCGGCGTTCCACGCGACGGTCGGCGTGCTGCCACCCGCCAGGCTGGCCTCGGCCCGGCCGCCGAGCAGAGGGTCTGCCGATGCCAGAGCGAGCAGGGACTCATCCTTTGCGCGCTCAGCAAGGAATTGAATTTGTTGTTGAAATCCGACCAGTGCCTGGATCGCGTCGTAAGCGACGAACAGGCTCGCGGCGAGGAAGGCGGTGCCGGCGACGGCGGCGGTGGTGCGCGAAAAGTGCCAGGCGCTGGCGGATGGCTTCTGCGGGCGACGGCTCTGTCTTTGATCTCTTTGGCCGACGCGGAATCCGAGTGCGCCGGCGCCGGAAACTTCCGACGACCGCATGAAATTCTCCATCCTTGAAAAGGGTTTAGCCCCAAGCCGAACTTGCCCTTAACAAGGTATGAATCAGGTCGATGGTGATTGTCCAGAGTGCCCCGGAGGCCGATTCTGGACCAAACGGAAAAAGCGGAGTCGGCTGAATCACTTAGCGGTGAAGAAAAATTCTTCCAACTTTTTGCGCTGAATTTCGCGCGTCCGCAGCAATTCGTTAGCACATCGCTAGCGTTTGCGGGTCCCGTCGGCGTGGATCGGGGGACAAACACGTCCGCCCCCCGAAAGATGCCTCACCCGGCGATGATCCGGTCGAGGATTTCACTCACATTGCGGCTGAGCGTGTGCTGCTCCTTGAGCGCCCGGAGCGCGTCAAGACCGACATCGCGACGCCGGGTCTCGAGCGTGGGCAGGATGCGGAAGCCGGTCAGGATGCGCGAGGCGACCTGCGGGTTGACCTTGTCGATCTCGGCGACCGCCTCGGTGACGAAACGGAAGCCCAGGCCGTCGGCTCGGGCGAACTGCACCGGATTGGCCATGACGAAGCTGCCCAGAAGCGACCGCAGGCGGTTGGGGTTGGTCCTGGGGAAATCCGGCGCGGTAAGTGTGGCGCGCATCCGCTCGATGGCACCATCATCCGGAGCCTGGGCCGACGCCGTGAGCCATTTGTCAAAGACCAGCGGATCACCGGCGAAGCGGGTCCGGAAATCGCCGAGAAGGGCAGGGGCTCCTGCGGTCCAGTTGCGCGCCGATATGGCCATCGCGGCATAGCGATCGGTCATGTTGGTGGCATTGTCGTACTGGCGGCTCGCCAGATCCGATCCGCGATCCGATCCTGTGGTCAAAAGGTTCAGCAGACCATTGCGCAGCGAGCGCTGGCCGGCCTGTCGGGCATCGGGGCTATAGGGCGCCGTGACCTCAAGGCCGCGATAGATGCTCTCTAGCTTCTCGGCGACCGGACCGACAAGGGCGCGCACGAGATCGGCGCGTGCCCTGGCAATGGCATCCGGATCGACGTTCTTGCCGATATGGCGGCCAATGACCGGTTCGGTCGGTATGTCGATGACCTGGGCCTTGAAGGCGTCATCGAGCTCCGGGTTGTCGAGCGTGTCGACCAGCGCCTGACGCAGGGCGTCGACTTCGGTACCGGACCATGCGGTGCCGGTCGCGGCATTGGCGATAAGGGTCGTCGTGGCGGTCTGCAGGGCGTCCCAGCGGTTGAACGGGTCACTGTCGTGCCGCGCGAGGAACAGGAGCTCCTCCTGCCCCAGGTTGGAGGCGATCTTGACCGGCGCCGAGAAGCCACGGAACAGCGACGGAACCGGCTTGTTGGCGACACCGGTGAAGGTCAGCGTCACGCTGTCCCTGTCGAGGAGGATCAGATCATCCTCGACCGCGCCGCCGGACACCGAACCAAAACCCATCGGGCTGCCATTTGGGCCGATGAGGCCGAAGCGAACCGGGATCAGTAATGGCTTCTTGGTCGGCTCGCCCGGGGTCGGCTCCACCTTCTGCGTGAGCGTGAGCGTATAGGTCTGGCTGGCAGGATCGTAGCTGTCGGTAACGCCGACCTGCGGCGTGCCGGCCTGGAGATACCATGTCGCGAACTGGGAAAGGTCACGGCCGCTCGCATCCTCGAACACCTTGATGAAGGCTTCGATCGTGGTCGCCTCGCCGTCATGGCGCTCGAAATAGAGGTCCATGGCCTTGCGGAAACCGGCCTCGCCCAGGAGGGTGGCCAGCATGCGGACGATCTCGGCGCCCTTTTCGTAGACTGTGGTCGTGTAGAAGTTGTTGATCTCGCGGAAGCTGTCGGGCCGCGGCGGGTGGGCGAGTGGACCGCCATCCTCGGGGAATTGCGACGTGCGCAGGTTCTGCACGTCATGAATGCGCTGCACGGGCCGGCTGCGCTCGTCCGAGGTGAATTCCTGATCGCGGAAGACCGTCAGGCCCTCCTTGAGGCAAAGCTGGAACCAGTCGCGGCAGGTGATCCGGTTGCCGGTCCAGTTGTGGAAGTATTCGTGCGCGATGACGCGCTCGATGGAATGGTAGTTGGCATCGGTCGCGGTCTCAGGCTGGGCGAAGACCAGCTTGTCGTTGAAGATGTTGAGACCCTTGTTCTCCATCGCGCCGAAATTGAAATCGGAGACGGCGACGATGTTGAAGACGTCGAGATCATATTCGCGGCCGAAGCGACGTTCGTCCCAGGCCATGGAGCGCTTGAGGCTGTCCATGGCGTAGTGGCATTCGTTTTCCTTGCCGTGGGTGCAATAGATGCCCAGCGATACCTTGCGGCCGCTCATCGTGGTGAAGCTGTCCGAGATCGAGCCGAGGTCGCCGGCGACCAGCGCGAACAGATAGGCGGGCTTGAGGAACGGATCTTCCCACACGGCATAATGCATGCCGTCGCCCAAGTCGCCCTGGTCCACGAGGTTGCCGTTGGCCAGCAGCACCGGCGCCAGCGCCTTCGGCGCGCTCATGCGGACCTTGAACGGGGCCAATACGTCAGGGCGGTCGAGATAGTAGGTGATGCGACGAAAGCCTTCCGGCTCGCACTGCGTGCACCAGGTGCCGCTCGAGCGATAAAGGCCCATGAGCTTGGTGTTGGCAGCCGGATTGAGCGTGACTTCGGTTTCGAGCACAAAGCGCCGATGCGGCGGCTCGACCAGCGTCAGTGCATTGGCATCGCTGACATAGGCCGAAAGCACCAGCGGCGCGCCGTCCACGGCGACGGAATCGAGCTTGAGCTCATCGCCATTGAGCACAAGTGGCGTGCCGGGCGGCGTCTGTTCGCGCGGCTCAATGGTCAACTGTGCCCGGACGCGCGTCGTGTCTTCGAGAATCTTGAAATCGAGGTCTACTGACACGATCCGATAGGGTGTCGGTGCATAGTCCTTGAGGTAGATGGTTTGTTCGGTCTCGGTACGCATGCCGCAGTCCAGTCGTTTTCTGGTCCGTACAACAGATGCCGGACGCTGGTTTTTACCAGGGCCACGTTCCTTGCGTGAACCGTGCCCTTTTTCGTCAACACCCGGCTCGACCGGGCGGTCCCCTCGTCACCTCGCCATCGCGAGGATGGACAGGTCAAGCCGAGCGACTGCCAAGTGCATGGAGTTCATGGAATTTGCCCAGGATAAACAAATACCGCACCAATCCATCCCGCCTGTGTCTGTCCGGTGACAGTAGACTCGTCGCTCTCGTGTATCCTACGCGGCTCTCGGCTGCATAGCATGTCTCTTTGACGTCAACTGGACGTCATACCGGAGGAGACGCTGTGTGGCTGTCTGCACGACGTTCCTCTGCGGCTAGACGGGTCTGCACGAGCGTTGGTTCCAAAATTTCCGTGCGGCGCTGACCGACGGCCACGAGAGCCACCTGCACCGATGCGCAGGGTCTGGCCGGGCCAAGGCGAGCCGCCTATCGACTGAGTGAGGTCACTATCATGCTGCGCTGGTTCGAATCGCGCCTGGATCCATACCCCAAGGGAGACCCGGTCGAGCCGCCCAAGGGCTTGCTTGAATTCTGCCTGCACTACAGCCACGGCGCCAAGCGCTGGCTGGCGCTGATGGCGGCTGCCGCGGCTGCCGTCGCGATCGGCGAAATCATCATCTTCGGCTTCATTGGCGATGTGGTGAACTGGCTTGCGGGCGCCGATCCGGACACGTTCCTCGAGACCGACGGCTGGAAGCTGGCCCTCATGGGCGCCATGATCGTCTTCATCGTGCCGGGCGTGGCCTTGCTGTCGACGCTGGTGCAGCACCAGACCCTTTTGGGCAATTTCCCGCAGCGCATTCGCTGGATGAGTCATCGCTACCTCATCCGCCAGTCGATGAGCTATTTCCAGGACGAGTTTGCCGGGCGCATCGGCGCCAAGCTGATGCAGACATCGCTCGCCGTGCGCGAAGTGGTGATGAAGCTGCTCGACATGCTCGTCTACGTGGTCGTCTATTTCACCGGCGCGGTGATCCTGGCGGCCTCGGCCGACTGGCGCCTCGCGATCCCGTTCCTTGTCTGGCTGGCCGCCTATGTGGCGATGATGTTCTACTTCATCCCGCGCATGGGCAAGATCTCCCAGGAACAGGCCGACGCGCGCTCGATGATGACGGGCCGCATCGTGGACAGCTACACCAATATCGCGACGGTGAAGCTGTTCAGCCATTCCAACCGCGAGGAAACCTATGCCCGCGAGGCCATGGACCAGTTTCTCGACACGGCCTACCGGCAGATGCGGCTGTTCACCGTGCTCAACACGCTGGTGCTATGGTCGAACTCGCTGCTGCTGTTCGCCGTGGGCGCAACTGGCATCTGGCTCTGGATGCAGGGTCTGATGACACCCGGTTCGCTGGCCGTGTCGCTGGGCCTGGTCATGCGCTTCCAGGGCATGAGCCAGTGGGTGATGTGGGAAATGTCGTCGCTGTTCGAGAATATCGGCACGGTGCGCGACGGCATGAGTTCGCTCTCGCTGCCGCGTGTCGTTTCGGACAAGCCCGACGCCAAGACCTTGCCGGCAGTCAATGGCGACATCAAGTTCGAGAACGTCTCGTTCCACTACGGCAAGACATCGGGCGTCATCGAAGGCCTGAACCTGCACATCCGGCCGGGCGAGAAGATCGGCCTCGTGGGACGTTCGGGCGCCGGCAAGTCGACGATCGTCAACCTGCTGCTGCGCTTTTATGACCGGGCCGATGGCAAGATCCTGATCGACGGGCACGACATTGCCCAGGTGACCCAGGACAGCCTGCGGGCCAATATCGGCGTGGTGACGCAGGATACCTCCCTGCTGCATCGCTCGGTGCGCGAAAACATCATCTATGGCCGTCCCGATGCGACCGAAGAGATGATGCTGGCGGCTGCCGAACAGGCCGAAGGCTCAGATTTCATCCAGACCCTGACCGACCTGCAGGGCCGCAAAGGGTTCGACGCCCATGTCGGCGAGCGCGGCGTGAAGCTCTCGGGCGGCCAGCGCCAGCGTATCGCCATTGCCCGCGTGCTGCTCAAGAACGCCCCGATCCTGGTGCTGGACGAGGCGACATCGGCGCTGGACTCCGAAGTCGAGGCGGCCATTCAGAGCCAGCTGCAGATGCTGATGCAGGGCAAGACGGTGATCGCCATCGCTCACCGCCTGTCGACCATCGCCATGATGGACCGGCTTGTGGTGCTCGATAAGGGCCGCATCGTCGAGCAGGGCACGCATTCGGAACTGGTGGATACGGGCGGCATCTACAGCCAGCTCTGGCACCGCCAGTCCGGCGGCTTCCTGGAACTGGACGAGCCGGAAGAAGCGGCGCAGTGATTTCCTGCCTCTCCCCCACAGGGAGAGGCAAAGACAGAACCAACCAAGAGGAGAACCCAGATGGGTGACACCAACAGCATTCGACTGATCCGAGAACCCGCGGCCGCCACGGTTGCAAAACACATCCATTCGGACCGATACCGACCCTGACGATCCTCCAATTGCGTCAGGCGCGGCTCATGCAAAGAGCAGAACAATGTTCAACCGCGTCGTTTCTTATTTCGACAATCTCTATTCGCCCGTCGCCCTGGCAGAAAACCGCCAGCCGCCCATGGGCCTCCGGGCTTTCGTAGCCTATTTCGTCGCCCAGTTCCGGGTCGCTTTCATCCTTCGCATCATCCTGGTTGCCATCGGCTCGGTCGCCGATGCGCTCATGCCTGTGTTTGTCGGTCTGGTGGTCGGCATGCTGGCCACGACCAGTCCGGGCGAAATCTTCGACCAGCATGGCCAGACCCTGCTGTGGATGGTGTTCGTGGTGGTCGTGGTGCGCCCACTGGCCTTCCTGATGGACACGCTGATCCGCAACCACGGCATCGTGCCAAACCTGGTCGATCTCATCCGCTGGCAGAGCCACTGGCATGTCATCCGGCAAAGCTGGACCTTCTTCCAGAACGACTTTGCCGGCCGTATCGCCAACAAGGTGATCCAGCTCGGCGAGGCCATCGAGATCGGGGTAAACCTCACCATCGACGCGGCCTGGTATGCGCTGGTCTTCGTGGTCGTCGCCGTGGTGGTGCTGGCCCAGCTCGATCCGGTACTGCTGGTGCCGATCGGGGTTTGGCTGCTGCTCTATGCGGTGCTGTTCACCATCACCATGCCGCTGATCGCCCGCTATTCCGAGACCCTATCGGAGGCCAAGTCGGTGATGACCGGTCGTATCGTCGACAGCTACACCAACATCCAGACGCTCAAGACCTTCGCCACCGGCGGGCACGAAGACCAGTATGTGGCCGACAGCGTCATGGGGCACGTGGTCGAGTTCCGCAAGCTCATGCGGGTCTTTACCTACATGTGGTCCGTGCTGTTCCTGCTCAATGCCGGCCTCGTGGTGTCGGTGACCTGGCTGGCGCTGGCCGGCTGGAACCAGGGCACGCTGAGCGCGGCGGCCGTGGCGACGGCCATCCCCTTCGCCTTGCAGATCATGAACATGAGCGGCTGGATCCTCGAGATCGGATCCAACATCTTCCGCCAGGTCGGCACGACCAAGGACTCGATGGACACCATCGCCCAGCCCCTGACCATGCTCGACGCGCCCGACGCCAAACCGCTGATGGTGGCCCAGGGTGGGCTCGACTATGACAAGGTCAGCTTCAACTACTGGCGCGGCAAGGAAGGCTCGGTCATCGACGCCTTCAGCCTCAAGGTCGCGCCCGGCGAGAAGATCGGTCTTGTCGGGCGTTCGGGCTCGGGCAAGTCGACGCTGGTCAACCTGGCGCTGCGCATGTTCGACGTGCAGGAGGGGGCGATCCGCATCGACGGGCACGATGTGCGCGAGGTGACGCAGGAAAGCCTGCGGGCGGCCATCGGGCTCGTCAGCCAGGATACCTCGCTGCTGCACCGCTCGGTGCGGGAGAACCTCAAATACGGCCGCCACGATGCGCCCGACGAGGACATGATCCGGGCTGCCGAACAGGCCAATGTTCACGACGTGATCATGGGCCTGTCCGATCCGCAGGGGCGCAAGGGCTACGACGCGCATGTCGGCGAGCGGGGCGTCAAGCTCTCGGGCGGGCAGCGCCAGCGCGTCGCCATCGCACGGGTGCTGCTCAAGAACGCGCCGATCCTGGTGCTCGACGAAGCGACCTCGGCGCTCGACAGCGAGGTGGAGGCGGCGATCCAGGAGCAGCTGACCCAGCTCATGCGCGGCAAGACGGTGATCGCCATCGCCCATCGCCTCTCCACCATCGCCGCCATGGACCGCCTGGTGGTGCTGGAAAAGGGGCAGATCATCGAGGAAGGCACCCATGCCCAGCTGCTGGCCACGGGCGGGCATTATGCCATGCTCTGGGAGCGGCAGTCCGGCGGATTCCTCGACCTCGAGGCGTCACAATAACTGGGAATGGGCGGGGCTTCGGTCCCGCCCGTTTCGTCTCAGCTGGCGACGCGTCCCTCGACGTGGCGAAGCCCGCGCTCGCGCTTGAGGTATTCGGTGACCAGGGCCGCTTGCATCGGGCGGCCGAACAGGTACCCCTGCATCACCGAACCGCCCAGGGCCACCAGCGTATGCAGCTGGTCCTCGGTCTCGATGCCTTCGAAGACGCAGGAAATGCCGAGGTTGCGGCAGAGGTCGATCATGGTCTTGACGATGGCGCGGCTGGCCGGATCGTCGTTGACCTCGGCCACGAAGCTGCGGTCGATCTTGATGCGATGGAGCGGCAGCTTCTGCACATGGGTGAGGCTCGAATGGCCGGTGCCGAAATCGTCCAGCGCAATGCGGGCGCCCAGCCCGAGCAGCGCCAGCAGTGACTGATTGGCCTGCTTGAGATCGCGCATGACGGCCGTTTCGGTGATCTCGAAATCGATCCGCGATGGCGTGGCGCTCCTGCCCATCAGCGCCACGATCTGCTCGATGGCCGAGGTCGAGCCGATATCGTTGGCCGACAGGTTGACCGACAACCGGACGCTGCGCGGCAGTTCGGCGGCGACGGCGATGGCCTTGCGAAGGACTGCCATGGTGACGCGGTTGATCTGCCCGGTGCGCTCGGCCATGGGAATGAAATCGACCGGCGAGACCTCACCCAGGACGGGATTGCGCCAGCGGGCGAGCACTTCGAAGCCAGTGGTCTCGCCGACGGCGACATCGAACTGCGGCTGCAGGAGGATATAGATCTCGTCGTCGAGATCGGCCGTGTGCAGCATGTGCTCCATATAGCGGGTACGACGCAGATCCTGCTGATGCGTTGCGTTGAACAGCACGGCACTGCCGCGCTGGTCGCGCTTGGCCACCCAGGTGGCATAGTCGGCGTGATCGAAGAGTGTTTCGGCCGTATCGCCCGGCGTGGATGCTGCAATGCCCACCGAGGCCGTTACGCGCACGACGCCCAGCGGCAGGTCGAAGGACTGGCGGAAGACGCTCGCGACAGCCTCGGCGCAGCGAAGCTGAGCGGCCTCGTCGCAGGGCTCGTGCATGATCAGCGCGAAATTGTCGCCGTCGAGACGGGTCAGCACCGTAGTCGGACGCTTGATGGCATTGATGCGCCGGGCCACTTCGGCCAGCACCAGATCGCCGGTGATCTGGCCATAGACTTCGTTGACGGCGCGGAAATGGTCGAGATCGATCCGGGCGACCGCGATGGTCTGGCCCCGCGCCTGGGCCACGGCCAGATGCTCGCCCAGCATGCGCTCGAAGCTGCGGCGATTGGGGATGCCGGTGAGGATGTCGATATTGGCGAGGCGGTTGTTCTCTTCGGACAGCCGCTGGGTTTCGTTCTGTCTGGTGGCAATGGCGGTTCGCGACTGCACCAGCGCGGCAAAGTCGCGGTTGTTGCCCAGGAGGATGATCAGGAGGACCGAGACGACCAGCACCATGTTGATGGCGATCGCGATCAGCGTCATCTGGCCCGACATGACGAAGAAGACCGTGAACGGGACGAGCACGCACATGCCGACGGCCAGTGCGGCCGCGCGGACATGCATCAGGCAGAACATGCAGCCGATGGTGGTGATGCCCATGTAGAAGGCGATGTGCGAGCGCAGATAGGCGTCGCCGTAGGGAAAGAGCGAGAAGCTCCAGGTGGTGAAACCCAGTGCGAGCGCGGCACCGACCCAGATCATCGCGCGCAGGTTGCTGCGGGCCTTGCTGATGGTCAGCGGCCTGCCGCGCAACCGCCACCAGAGCAGGGTACGCAGGAGGCTGAGGGCCACCAGCACGCCGGGAATGTAGAGGGTGAGGGAGGCCGGCGCGACGCCCAGATGCGTCCAGGCCAGGATGACCGTATTCGACACGAGCATCGCATACATCAGAGGAACCTGGCGGCTGAGCGCACGCCACTGCTCCAACGCAAGTTCAGGTGCGTCGGGCGGCTCTGAGAAACTCGCAATAATGCGCCGCAACACGGACATGGGGGCCCTCGTCGCAAAACACTATCGTCACAAGTCCTAATTTATCGGAAAAAATGTCCACAGAACGCGGCCTATCCGGCGCTCCCGGCGAACAAGACCGCAAGCGCCACAAGAGCGGCAAGCTTGAATTGAAATCGATTGCAGAGGCTGATATCTCGCGGGTGGTGTCGGGCTCTCGACCGACCTCGGAGGAACATCTATGGCCGTCGCTGCCCACAATTCCGCCCTCGACCTGGGCGGTCAATTCACCCTGACCGCATCCGCGCGCGACATCGCGACGACCATCAATCTGCCGGGCGACGTGCACCATGCGCTGCTGGCGGCTGACCTGATCCCCGATCCCTATTACGGGGAGAACGAAAAGGTGGTGATGTGGGTCAACGAGACGGCGTGGACGGTTGAGCGTCTGTTTACGGCATCGTCTGCCGATATCGATGGCTACCTGACCCTGACGCTGGCCGAAGTCGACTGCATTGCGACGATCTTCCTCAATGGCGAAGAGGTGGCGCGCACCGACAACAGCTTCCTGCGCAACGACATCGACGTGACCGGCAAGGTCCATGTGGGCGAGAATACGCTGCGTATCGAATTCGGCATAGCGCCTGACGTGGCCAAGGCCCGCGCTGAAGCCCACCCCTTTCCGATACCCTTCACCTACAATTACCAGACCAACGGACTGAAGGGCATCCACATGAACTTCATCCGCAAGGCAGCGTGCCATGCGGGGTGGGATTGGGGCATCTGCCTGATGCCGATAGGCGTCTACGGCACGATGAGCCTGCGCAAATCGCGGCTCGCCCGCCAGGAGAGCGTGCAGGTCGATCAGGCGCATGGCAAGACTTCGGTCGAACTGACTCTGAAGACTCGCATTTTTGCGTTTGCTCACGGTGAAGTGGAACTTGAGCACACGATCGACGGACAGGTTATTTCCGACAAGGTCGCCGTCCAGAAGGGCGAGAATGTCGTCACCCACAACGTTACCATCCATAATCCGCGCATCTGGTGGCCGTCAGGGCAGGGCGAACAGCCGCTCTACGACCTCGTCACCAATCTCGAAGGTGAGATCACTACGCGCAAGATCGGCCTGCGCAAGCTCGACTGGGTGATCGAAAAGGACGAGATCGACCACAGCTTCAAGTGCCGCATCAACGACCGCGACATCACCATGATGGGGGCGAACTGGATCCCGGCCGACGCCATCCCGACGCGCGTCACGCCCGATGTGATCCGCGACCTGCTTGAAAGCGCCAAGACCGCCAACATGAACATGCTGCGCATCTGGGGCGGCGGGCAGTACGAACCGGACTGGTTCTACGATCTCTGCGACGAGCTCGGCATCCTCATCTGGCACGACTTCATGTTCTCGTGCATGAGCTACCCCTCGGATCGCACCTTCCTGGCGTCTGTCGAGACGGAAATCACCCAGCAGCTGCGCCGCCTCAGCCACCACGCCTCGATCGCGCTCTGGTGCGGCGACAACGAGGTTATCGGCTCGCTCGGCTGGTATCCCGAGACCAAGGCCGATCCCGGCCGCTATCTCGCCAATTACGACCGCCTCAATTCCATGCTGCACCGCATCGTCGAGGATGAAGATCCGGCGCGTCGCTTCTGGCCATCCTCGCCGTCGCTCGGCTACCTCGATTTCTCCGACGGCTGGCATTCCGACACGCGCGGCGACCTGCACTACTGGGATGTCTGGCACTCGGCCAAGAGCTTCGACGCCTATCGCAGCGTCAACCCGCGTTTCGCCAGCGAATTCGGCTTCCAGTCCTTTACCTCGATGAACGTCATCGAGACTTTTGCCGAGCCCAGGGATCGCAATCCGTCCTCGCCGGTCATGGAGAACCACCAGCGCAACAATGGCGGCAATGCGCGCATCATCGAAACGATGAACCGCTATTTCCGCTTCCCGCGCGATTTCGACCAGATGGTTTTCCTGAGCCAGATCCAGCAGGGCCTCGCCATCAAGACCGCAATCGAATACTGGCGCTCCACCAAGCCGCGCTGCATGGGCACGCTCTACTGGCAGATCAACGACATCTGGCCTGTGGCCAGCTGGTCCAGCCTCGACTATGGCGGGCAGTGGAAGCTCATGCACTACATGGCGCGCCGCTTCTTCCTGCCGGTCAATGTCGTCGCCGTGCCCGATGCCGACAATACCCAAATCGCGCTCAAGGCGATCAATGACACGGGCAAGCCGGTCTCTATCGCGCTCGAGGTGAAGGCGGTGAAGGTTACCGGCGAAAGCCGGACCGTGTTCGCGGGCAACAGCGCCGTCGGTCCGGACGCGGCAATCACGGTAACGACCGCTTCGGTGGGCGATCTTGCCGCCGACGAGTTCCTCGCCTTCGCCTGGAAGGACGCGCAGGGCGTGGTGCTGGGCGAGAACGACTATTTCCCCAAGCCGTACAAGGCCTACGAACTGTCAGACGTCCGGATTTCGGCGCAGTGGTCGGACCGGGACGGCAAGGCGGTTCTGCAGCTCGAGGCCGACAGGCCAGCCCTGTTCACGACCGCAACCGTCGACGCGCCCGGCTACTTCTCCGACAATGCGCTGACCCTGCTGCCCGGCCGCCCGGTGGAACTGGTCTTCCACCCAAGGCATGGCGCGAGCGTCACTTCGGCAGAGTTGTCGGGATCGCTGAAGGTGAGGCATCTGGCGGAAACCTTCTGAGGGGGCTCGGCCGCTTTCGCGGCCGCCGCTCCGCCCTCGGGCTTGACCCGAGGGCTGCTCGCAATTTGCACGGTGGTATGGCGTTGCCGGCGGCGATAGCGAAGGAGAAACGTCTCATTCCGGGTTAGTTGTCCAAGCCTTTGGTTCAGTGGGCGCTGCAACTGGCCCTCGGGTCAAGCCCGAGGGCGGAACCGGGGTGGGAAGGGTATCTGGGGCAAAACTCGTGAAGGGAAGGGCGGATTTTGGAGCGCCGTCGGGGAAGGAGCGGGTTACTGATAACCACTGGTTCCACGACCACGGCTCCGCCCTGGGGCTTGACCCGAGGGCTGCTGTCAGCGTGCACGGTGGTCTGGGGTTACCGCCGGCGATGGCGAATGAGAGATCGTTAGTTGTCCAGGCCTTTGGTTCAGTGGGCGCTGCAACTGGCCCTCGGGTCAAGCCCGAGGGCGGAACCGGGGTGGGGAGGGTATCTGGGGCAAAACTCGGGAAGGGGCAGAGCTCCGAGGGCGGATTTGGAAAGCAATCGGGAAAGGAGCCCGTTACTGGTACGCAGTCGTTCCACGACCACGGCTCCGCCCTCGGGCTTGACCCGAGGGCCTCTCGCAGCTTGCGCCGCACTGTCGGGTTATCCGCCCGCGATGCCGAAGTAGAGATCGTCCCATTCCGGGTTTTCTTTCTCGATCAGCGCGATTTTCCAGTCCCGGATCCAATGCTTGATGGTGTGCTCGCGCTGTAGCGCCCGGTACGTGTTCTGGGCTCTTCGAACCAGACCAGCAGGTGGCACTGGTTTTTGCGCGTGAAGCCTGGCAGCACGTCGTTCTTGTGTTGCCATACGCGCCGCAAGAGATTGCTGGTCGCGCCGACATAAAGCGTCCCGAAGCGTCTGTTCGCCATGATGTAGACCCAAGCCATGATGCAGTGAGCGCTGCGACTATGCTTTGGGTCAAGCCCAAGGGCTGCTCGCGATTTTCACCGCTGCGTCGAGGTTGGATCCGGCGCACCCTCTTCCATACAAGCGGTTGACTATGCTGCCCGGCTCCGCCATCGGTGAACCTGCTGCGTTCTCCTGCGGCCGGAAGTTTGCATGACCACCGTCTCCCCGATCGAAAGCCGGGCCAATCTCGGCATCGCGCTGCTGCTCGCCGCCCAGCTTGTGTTGCTCGTGCTTGACGTCTCGGCCAAATGGCTGTCCGTCGAGGGATTGCCGACCGGCGAAATCGTATTCGTGCGTTACAGCATGCATTTCCTGCTGCTGGTCCTGCTGTTCCTTCCGGTCAGCGGCAGACGTCTCTTCGTCAGCAACAATCTGACGCTGGAACTGTTGCGCGGAACATGCCTGCTGGCGACGACCGGTCTCAACTTCCTGGCGATGAAATTCCTGCCGCTCACGGTCACCAGCGCCATCCAGTTTACCTCGCCCCTGATCATCTGCGCGCTTTCAGGACCACTGCTGGGCGAAACGGTCGGTTGGAGGCGATGGCTGGCCATTGCTGTCGGCTTTTGCGGCATTCTGGTTATCGTGCGGCCCGGAACGGAAGCCTTCCAGCCCGCGGCCCTGATCAGCCTCGGCTGCGCATTCTTCCTGGCGCTCTTTTCCATTCTGACGCGCAAGCTCGCCGGCGTGGACACGGCACAGACGCAGCAGTTCTATGCCGGCGCGACGCCCATCGTGCTGCTGCTTCCCATTGCCTTCACCGACTGGACCTGGCCAAGCATGCCCATTTCCTGGGTAGCGTTTTTCGTCATGGGTGCTGCCGGTCTTGCGGGGCACTATCTCAACTCGGTGGCGCATCGCTTTGCGAGCCCGGCAACGCTCGCGCCCTTCAGCTACCTGAGCCTGATCTACCTCTCCATCGCCAGCTGGCTGATTTTCAACCAGCCTCCCGACGAGTGGTTCATCCTCGGCGTCTGCATCATCGTCGCCAGCGGGCTCTATATCTGGCTGCGTGAACGCGCGCTGGCCAAGGCGGAAACGGCAGTCGAGGTGGTCGAGCGCTGATCGGCGCAAGCGTGCCCGGCTATTCCTCGTTCACTTCATCGAGGGGCCGCGTCTTGTGCGCGTCGCCGTGGGTGATGAGGCGCGAGCCGCGCTGGCCCGTAAGGTAGATCCAGAGCCAGCTCAGGGTGATGAAGATGCGGGTGCGCGTTTCCACCAAAAAGTAGATGTGGGCGAGCCCCCAGATCCACCAGGCGAACCAGCCCTTGAGCTTGATCCAGCCGAAGTCGATGACCGCCGAGCTCTTGCCGATCGTGGCGAGATCACCGTCATGCTTGTAATGGAAGGGCAGGACCTCGCTGCGGCCGTCGATGCGGGCGCGAATGACCTTGGCGACGTGGCGGCCGGCCTGCTTGGCGGCGGGGGCGACGCCGGGCACCGGCTTGCCGTCATACCTCGAAATGCTGGCGACGTCGCCGATGACGTAAACGCCGGGCAGGGAGGGCACGGAAAGATCGGGCTCGACCTTGACCCGTCCGGCACGATCGCCGTCGACGCCCAGCCATTTGGCGACAGGCGAGGCCGCGACACCCGCCGCCCAGATGATGGTTTTGGTTTCGATGCGGCTCTCGCCGAAGCTAACTCCTTCGCCGTCGATATCGGTGACGGACTGCCCCAACTCGACCTCGACGCCCTTCCGGCGCAGCGCGTCGAGCGTGTAGGCTGACAGTTCCGGCACGAAATTGGCCAGGACCCTCTCGCCACCCTCGATGAGCACGACCCGCAGATCGCCCGTCGAAAGCGTGTTGAACTGCCCGCGAATACTGGCATGGGCCAGCTCGATGATGGCGCCGGCCATCTCCACCCCGGTCGGGCCGGCGCCGATGATGGCAAAGGTGAGGAGGGCCTTGCGCCTCTCCGCATCGGTTTCGCGTTCCGCGGCTTCGAGTGCCAGCAACAGCTTGCGGCGGATGGCGGTGGCGTCTTCCACGGTCTTGAGCCCGGGCGCGAAAGCCTCCCATGCGTCGTGACCGAAATATGCGTGCTGCGCCCCCGTGGCGAGGACGAGGCTGTCATAGCGCTCGCTTGTGCCGTCTTCGAGCAGGACCGCGCGACCAGCGGTGTCGATGCCGACAACGGTGGCCATCAGGACGCGGACATTCTTCTGGCGCCGCAGCAGATGCCGTATCGGCCACGCCACCTCGGACGGGCTGAGGGCCGCCGTGGCCACCTGATAGAGCAGGGGCTGGAACAGGTGATGGTTGCGCCGGTCGATGAGGACGACCTCTGCATCGGCTCCATCGAGGGCCTTTGCCGCGGCAAGGCCGCCAAAGCCCCCGCCGACGATGACGACCCGATGTTTGCGCGATGCCATGGCGGTCTCCTGTTGGGCGCTCGCCTGGCCTCGGGCTGATCAGCCTGCCGTGCGACGGCGCCATTGAGCAATATAGGCGTCCAATCCGTCCACCTGGAGAGGCGGAAATGCATGGCTGCCAGACGTTTGCCTTGTCTCCATGCCTCCGAACAACAGGCTGGCCCCCAGGCTCGTTCCCGTCGCGTCGCCGGACGCATGCACGGGAACGCCGGTGAGGGTGGCAAGGCAGCGCGCAAAGAGCCCGTTGCGCCCGAGCGGGCCCTCGAGCGTGATGGCCCGCCCCAGGCCGCAGAGATCGAGGCAGGTGCTGGCCACAAGCGCGAGATAGACCGAGGCGGCCGCAGTCCGCTGGCCCGGCGTGAGGGTGTCGGGATCGACGGTCCATCGCCCGGTTTGCCGGCCGAAGGGACCGACGCCGGGCGCGAAACTGGGAAGAACCTGGACGTCATTGGCAATGACATGGGCGATGTCATCAGGCGTGGGTTCGGCGATCTCCGGAACCAGCGCATCGAATTCGCGTCCGCCCATGAAGCGCGCGGTGGGCACGGGCCGCCCGTGGGCGTCCACATTGGCGAGGCTGTCGCGATCCGGATCGAGCGCCGCCGTGCTGCCGCCCACGGTCATGAGAATGGTCCAGGTGCCGGCCGAGACCACGGTGAAGGGCGTCGCCGCATTGCCCAGATGCGGCAGCAGCGAGGCGTTGGAATCGTGGATGCCGGTGGTCACGGGGGTCGAGGACGGCAGCCCGGTTTCCGCCGCGATATCGGGCAGGAGCGTGCCGATGACCGACGCCGCCGGCCGCACCGGCGGAAACAGCTGCTGCCAATGCTGGCTCGCAACGAGGCTGGAGAAATCCCCCGTGTCCGGGGCCCAGAGATCGGTGTGGCAACCCAGCGACGTCACTTCGCTGGCCAGCATGCCGGTCAGTCGCCAGGCCCAGTATTGCGGATAGGGCACGATGGCGGTGACCTGCGCGAAATCCTCAGGAAAGGCGCGCGCCTGCCAGAAGATCTGGGCGCCCCAGTTGAGCCCGGCCGGCAGCCGCGGCGACAGCGTTTCGGCAAAGCCCGGGCGGACGCGCTCATAGGCCTCGGCCGAAGCCTCGGGCGCATCGCTTTCGTAGTCGAGCACCGGCAGGACGAGCCCCTTTTCCGACAGCAATGCGCCGGTCGCCCCGTGGGTGGTGATGGAAATCCCGTCGACGCCATGTGCCGCCTGCAGGTGGGTCAGCACCGCCTTGATGAACGTCCACAGGCGCTCGACATCGGCATGCGGGTAGGGCCCGTCATGCACGACGGTGTTCGGCATCGACTCGGCCGCCAGCTGCGCCTGGGTGCGGGTGTCGATCAGCACCACCTTGGCATTGGTCTTGCCGATATCGATGACGGCGACGTGGCGGGGAGTTGCTTGGCTCATGACCTGCCCGGAGAACTGTTCCCCCGGGCTTAGCCGATTTCCGCCGGCCACGCCAGAACTGACATGTTAGTCTATTTGATCACCAGCACCGGCATGGTGGCATGCGCCAGAACTTCGGACGCCTGGCTGCCGAGCAGCAGTCGGCCGAGGCCGCGGCGCCCGTGCGATCCCATGACCACGAGATCGGCTCCGATCTCGCCCGCTGCCTTGAGAATGCCCTCGGCCGCCGGACTGTTGGCGACATGGAGCGTCGCGATCGATGCGCCGGACGCCCGTGCTGCGGTATCGGCCTCGGCGAGGATGGATTTGGCCGAGGTGGCCTTCGCCGCGTCGAGTTCGGCGATCATCGAACTGGTGTCGATCATCGCCATTTCGGTGCCAGGTGAAATCATCACCGACGTCTCGGTGACAGTCACGGCCGTGACCTTGCTGCCGGTGGTTGCGGCCAAGGCCAGTGCATGGCCGAGGGCCTTGGTGCTGAGTTCGGATCCGTCGATGGCGCAGACGATTTTGGAATACATGGCGACCTCCTTTTGACGCTCGGGTCCTTACGCCAACGCATCGCAGCGGGCTTTGATCCAGATCAGCTGGCACAGTTGTGAGCATCGGGGGCTTGGGGCCGGGGGCAATCTGGTCTATGTCGAGCGCGAAACCCGTCACTCCGGAGCCACGGCCAGACAATGCAGGCCCAACCCGACATTGCCGTCCCCCTCGACCGCGCCCGCCGCTTCAGTGTGGCACCGATGATCGACTGGACGGACAGGCACTGTCGTACGCTGCATCGGCTGTTGACGCGGCATGCCCTGCTGTTCACCGAGATGATCACGACCGGGGCGGTGATCCATGGCGGGGCGGAGCGGCATCTGGCGTTTGGCGCGCATGAGGGGCTGGTCGCCCTGCAGCTCGGCGGATCCGATCCGCGCGAACTGGCCGAGGCGATCCGCATCGCCGCGCCATATGGGTATGCCGAAATCAACCTCAATGTCGGGTGTCCGTCGGACCGGGTGCAGTCGGGCAAGTTCGGCGCCTGCCTCATGGCTGAGCCCGAACTCGTCGCCGCCTGCGTGCGCGCCATGCGCGATGCGACGGACCTGCCGGTGACCGTGAAATGTCGCATCGGCATCGACGACCAGGACACCGAGGAAAGCCTCGATCGCTTTGCCGACGCCATGGTCGCGGCCGGGGTCGCCGCGCTTTACGTGCATGCGCGCAAGGCCTGGCTGCAGGGCCTGAGCCCCAAGGAAAACCGCACCATCCCGCCGCTGGACTATCCGCGCGTGCATCGATTGGCCCGGCGCCTGGCGCCATTGCCCATGGTCATCAACGGTGGCATCGAGGCGCTCGAGCAGGCAGAGGCCCATCTCGAGCACATGACCGGCGTCATGCTCGGCCGCGCGGCCTACCACACTCCCATGATGCTGGCCGACGTCGATGCGCGCCTCTTCGGCGATACGCACGCAGTGCCCGATCTGGCTGCCGTCATGGCGGCCATGGCCGACTATGCCGAAACCGAGCTGGCCAAGGGCAACAAGCTCAACAATATCGCGCGCCACATGCTCGGCCTTGCCAATGGCCGACCCGGCGCGCGCCAGTTCCGCCAGATCCTCAGCGTCGACGCCTGCCGTCCCAAGACCGGCCCCGAAGTGTTCGAGCGCGCGCTGGCAGCGGTGGAAGACCGCGGCCTGGCCGAGGCCAGCTGAACCGCACTATCAGCATCTGTTTCAGCTTCTGCACGCGGGTCGCGCCCCACCGGGTTCCGCTGACAAATCCGCTGTTTCGTTTGCTGGGAAATCTTTTTCGTTTGGCTTCGCTTTTGTTTCGTCCATCGGTATACTGCGATGGCGACTGACCGCCTTTTCAACGAGCGGTCCCTGGGGAGCATTCAAATGAACAAGTCCACACGCCTGTTCCATCTGGGATGGGTGATCATTCTCGTCGGCGTCCTGCTGGCGCATTTCATCCAGACTTCGGGCGGCATTTCCATCCGCGATATCCGCTTCAACGGCACCAATGGGCAGGTGCTGAGCGGCTTGCTTTACGTTCCGCCTGGCGTATCGGCCGACAACAAGGCACCGGGCATCCTTGCCGTGCACGGCTACATCAACAGCCGCGAAACCCAGTCGGGCTTCGCCATCGAATATGCCCGCCGCGGCTATGTCGTCCTGGCACTCGACCAGTCCGGCCACGGCTATTCCGACGCACCCGCCTTTGCCAACGGCTTCGGTGGTCCCGCAGGGCTGAGCTACCTGCGTTCGCTCGACATCGTCGATGTCGACAATATCGGTCTCGAAGGTCATTCCATGGGCGGCTGGACCGTGCTGGCGGCCGCCGCCACCATGCCCGATGCCTATAAGGCAGTGGTTCTCGAGGGCTCGAGCACGGGTGCCCCTTTCGCGCAGGAAGGCTCGACCGAGTGGCCGCGCAATCTTGCAGTCGTCTTCTCCAAATATGACGAGTTCTCGCAGCTGATGTGGGGCGTCGACCGCGCACAGGACGTGGCGCAGAGCACCAAGCTGCAGGCCGTGTTCGGCACGAACGAAGCCGTGGTCCCCGGCCAGGTCTATGGCGATATCGCCGCCGGAACTGCCCGCCTGCTGCAGACGCCCAATACCACCCATCCCGGCGACCATATCTCGCCCGAAGCCATCGGCTATTCGATCGACTGGTTGGCCCAGACCCTCGAAGGCGCTCAGGCCATTCCGGCGGGCGATCAGATCTGGCTCTGGAAGGAAATCGGCACGCTGATCGCGCTTGCCGGCTTCGTGGTGCTGCTGGCCGGCACGTTCGAAATGCTGCTCGGAACCCAGGCCTTCGCCAACCTGCGCAAGCAGCCGGTCACCGGCGCTCATGCCGCGCGCAACGGCAAGTGGTGGCTGGTCTTCGCCCTCAGCGCCTTCGTGCCTGTGCTGACCTACTTCCTGTTCCTCGGCTGGGGCGCGCAGCTGCTGCCCGGCTCGGCCTTGCTGCCGCAGACCATCACCAGCCAGATCGCCTTCTGGGCGGTACTCAACGGCATGATCGTCTTCGGCCTCGGCTTCGTTCTCAAGGGTGAAAAGCTGGATGCCCGCGGCAATGTGCTGGGTTCCGTGCTCATCGCCCTGGCGACGGTCGGCATCGGCTATCTCTTCGTGCTGGCCGCGGACTTCCTGTTCAAGGTCGACTTCCGCTTCTGGGTCGTGGCGCTCAAGCCCATGAGCCTTGTCCAGGCCAAGATCGCGCTCGTCTATCTTGTGCCCTTCACCCTGTTCTTCGTGCTGGCCCTGCGTGGCCTGCACAAGGGTCTGTCGGTCACCGGTGACAGCCGCGCCAAGCAGTACCTGTCCAATATCGGCGCACTGGCCCTGGGCTTCCTGGTGTTCCTCGCCATCCAGTACGGAAACCTGCTGTTTGCCGGCCACCTGTTCATGTTCAGCGATCCGCTGATGACGGTGGTGGCAATCCAGTTCCTGCCGCTGATGGCGATCATCGCCTTCCTGTCGACGTTCACCTATCGCCGGACCGGCAGCTACCTGCCGGGCGCCTTTATCAATGCGCTGTTCGTGACCTGGTATATCGTGGCCGGTCAGGCAACCCAGTTCCCCGTGAGCTGAGGCCATCCTCCCGGAATGACGAAGGGCCGGTCGAAAGACCGGCCCTTTGTGTTTTCGTGCGATGCTCGCGGCAGCGACCTCAGTCCACCAGTTCGAGCGAATTCTGGGTGACGCTGTAGCGGTTGAGGGTTTCGAGGAAGGTCATGCCCAGAAGGCTGGTCTCGAGCGCCCCCTCCTCGGTGACGAAGGCGGTAATGTTGCGCCTGACGATGCCGCCGACTTCGATGCTGTCGAGACGGGTGCGGGCAGCGCGCCCTTCGCCGTTGGCCGTGGAAACGCGCACGCTATAGCGCAGGTCGTTGACATCGACCCCCGCTTCCTTCGCATCCGCGATGGTCAGGACCACGGCGCTGGCGCCGGTGTCGAAGATCATCGGCGTGGTGTGGCCATTGATGGTGGCGTTGACCTCGAAATGTCCGTTCATGCCACGCCGGAACGTGGCGGTGCCGGCCTCGGCATCGACCAGGGCAACGCCCGGCTGAAATTCGCCTGCCACGCGGCCGACCACACCCATCAGCTCATCCCGATAGGCATAGGTGACCATCGCCACGGCGAAGAGGCCGCCCCAGAGCACCACGCCGCCGACAAGCTCGGATGCCTTGTGCCGCCTGGTGAACAAGCCGCCGGCAAAGATGATGAGCAGCAGCACCATCGGAATGAGCTGCGCGGTCTGCATCTGTGTCAGGCCGACGAGACTGCCGGTATCGGCGCTGATCAGCAGCACGAGACCTGCAGCAATGAGCAGTGCAATTCCGATAAACATCATACCCGGTTGGTCCCTTGGCGCCGCATCGCTTCGATTAAGGATGCAGCGGCGGCGATTTCAAGGCCGTCACGCAAAGATCAGGAGAACAGCGAGCGCGGCAATCTCGCCAAGACCTGCGGCTGCGCCGATGAGGTCCCCGGTCTGGCCGCCGACGAGGCGGCGGCAGAGCGCTGTCCATCCGAGGGCGACCAGGGCCACCGCGAGGATGGCCGCGATCACCCCGAGCAGGCTCGATGCCGGAGCACCAAGGACAAAGACCAAAAGGATCGCCAACGCTGCACCAACGGCGAAGCGGGACTTCGGGAGCGTCCCGGCGCTGGCCGAGGCGCCATGGGCGCGGGCAGGCGGCAGGGCAACGGCGACCCACAGCGCGCCCTGGCGCCCGGCAATATTGGCTGCAAGCCAGAGACCCGCCGCCGCCAGCGGATTGACCACGGCGACGCTGCCGAGCGCCGTGACCCGCAGCAGGAGGAAGAGGCAGAGGGCGGCGACGCCATAAGTGCCGTGCCGGCTATCCTTGAGAATGGCGAGACGGCGCTCGACGGTGGAGCCGCCAAAGAGGCCATCGGCGGCGTCGGCCAGCGAATCTTCCATCATGCCGCCACCCACGACGACCATTGCGGCGACGGCAAGGGCCGCAGCGAAATAGCCCGGCAGGCCGAGCCACACGCTGAGCAGCAGGACGATGGGAATTGCCGCCATGATCACTGCTGCAAGCGGCAGCGCCATGGCGATGCGCCCGAGGTCGGGTTTCTCATGGGCGGAATCGCCGGTCGGCAGGCGCGAAAAGAAGCGCAGCGCCATGATCAGGTCGTCCTTGAGCCCAAGGCCGGAACGGGGCGGATCGGGGCGATAGCTGTCACGGCTTTCGCTGGCGATACCGTCATCAGGGGGAGGGGGCGCCGCGCCGTCCGTCAATTGCTTTTCGCTCCGTAATGGGCAACAAGACCGCGCCTTTCCCTACCATAGCATGCCGGATTTGCCATGCCCGCTCTGAACCCCGCTTATGCCGACATCGTCGATCTCCTGGTTGCCGTTCCCGAAGGGGACGATGCTGCGGTGGCTGCGGTCCGCGAGCGCGATGCACAATTGACCAAGCCACCCGGCTCGCTCGGCAGGCTGGAGGAGCTGGTGGAGTTCCTGGCGCGCTGGCAGCACCGTGCCAAGCCGCGTCTCGATAATCCCATGGTCACCATCTTCGCCGGCAACCACGGTGTGACCGACCAGGGCGTATCGAGCTTTCCGCGTGAGGTGACGGCGCAGATGGTCGCCAACTTCACCAATGGCGGCGCCGCGATTTCGCAGATCTGCGCGCTGCACGAGATCAACCTGCGCGTATTCGAACTGGCACTGGAGCTGCCCACCGGTGACATTACCCGGGAGCCCGCGCTCGACGACCAGATGTGCGCCGCCACCATCGCCTATGGCATGGAAGCGGTAGCGGGCAAACCCGACCTGATTTGCCTGGGCGAAATGGGCATCGGCAACACCACCATTGCAGCCGCCATCAATGCCGCGCTCTATGGCGGTACGGGCGCCGACTGGGTGGGCCGCGGCACCGGCGTCGACGATGCCGGCCTCGCCCGCAAGGCCGATGCGGTCGACCGCGCGCTGGCATTGCACAAGGATGGCCTCGACCACCCGCTATCGATCCTGGCGCGCCTCGGCGGCCGCGAAATCTGCGCCATGCTCGGCGCGCTGGTCGCCGCCCGACACCAGAAAGTGCCCGTGATCATCGATGGCTATGTGGCGACGACTGCGGCGGCCATCGCCCACGCGGTCAACCCGGCTGCGATCAACCACTGCCTGTTCGCGCACGTCTCGGCGGAGACCGCGCACGCCAGGGCACTGGAGAAAATGGGGCAATCCGGGCTGCTCGACCTGGGCATGCGGCTGGGTGAAGGCAGCGGCGCAGCGCTGGCGGCCGTGATGGCCAAGACCGCGCTGCACCTGCACAACAGCATGGCGACGTTCGAGAGCGCCGCTGTCAGCGGCAAGTCGGCCTAGTTCGCGGGCGGGGCCAGCGATGGCCCGCCGGGCGGCGGCGGATCGGCCGGGATGCCGAAGCCGTTGGGGCCCGGCACGACCTGCAGCAGGTCGACATTCATCCTCTGGCGGAACCGCAGCACCGCGGCCGCCGCGAGCCGGTTGAGCATGGCCACGTCGCGGTTTTCGACGGCGGTGTTGAGGGCGGCGTGCTCGACCAGGAAATCGAGGACGTAGCCTTCCGCCAGTTGCTGGCGCTGCATGTCGCCCATCGTGCTGAAGCTCGGGTCGTTGGCGAAGGCGATGCGCAATTGCCGCTGGACCGAGGCGTTGTCGATCTTAGCCGCGTAGGCGCCGTTGGCGGCGACCCAGTTCAGCACCCAGTAGGACGTCAGCGCGTCGGCGACATTGTTGGCGGCGAGCCCGTCGCTGGCCACCAGTTCAAGCCAGATGTCGACCGGTGAGCGTTCCTCGAAGGCCGCTGCCAGCCGGTCGCGCGCCTCGAGCCCTGCCGACCAGCGGATGCGCTCGAGAAAGTCCCGCTGGATGCGGGCCGATACGGTGGGGGAGGGCCGGTAGCCGGTATCGAACTCTGCGGCTGCCGCAAGCGCAGGGTCTTCCGCCGGAGCGGTTTGCTCTGCCTCCGCGGGGGCGGGAGCGGCGTCCTGAGCAAGGACAGGCGGGGTCATGAGCGCAAGGAAGGCGGCAAGCAGAATCGGTCGTTTGGTCATCGGCACTCCAGGCCGCCGATCTTGGCGGGCAAAGCGGCCGAAATTCGACCGCAGAGGCCCTCAGCCGGCTTCCGAGTAAATTTCCAGCCGGTTGCGCTTTTCGACCACCGGGGCCAGCGCGTCCATGACGCGGGCGCGCGGGAAGGTAGCGATAACCTCGGTGCCGAAACGCAGCTTGGAGAACAGGTCGAAGCGGCCCTGGTGCAGGTCCATGATCTTCTGGACTATGGGCAGCCCGAGCCCCGCGCCCTGCTCGGCGGTCTTCTGCGCCAGCGACCCCTGGCCAAAGGACGACAGGACGGTCTCGATCTCGTTCTCGGGGATGCCCGGACCGTTGTCCTTGACCGAGATGAGCTGTCCGCCATCGCCGCTGCGCTGCACCACGAGCACGACCTTGCCCTGCTGCGGGGTGAACTTGATGGCATTGCTGAGAAGGTTCAGCACCACCTGCCGGATGGCGCGCTCGTCGCCCCAGAGCCGGGGAAGATTGTCGCCATAGCTGAACACCAGCTCGATGCCCTTGGACTTGGCACGCAGCTCCATCATGCGGCGGCAATCGGCGGCGATGTCGACCAGCGAAACGACCTCTTCGTTGAGCTCGTACTTGCCTGCCTCGATGCGGCTGAGGTCGAGCAGCTCGTTTATGAGATTGAGCAGGTGCTGGCCGCTCGAATGGATGTCGCCGGCATATTCCTTGTACTGGGGCACCTGGTGGGCGCCCAGCAGCTCGGACTTCAGTACCTCGGAAAACCCGATGATGGCGTTGAGCGGCGTGCGCAGCTCGTGGCTCATGGTCGCGAGGAACTGCGACTTGGCGATATTGGCCTGCTCGGCATGCCGGCGGGCCTCGTCGGACATGTTGCGCGCTTCCTCGAGCTCGTAGATCAGCGTGTCCTTTTCGGCCTGATGCGAGATGGTCTCGAGCTCGGACGCGTGCAGCTGCCGGGCAAGGAACAGAAAGAAAATCTCGCCGCAGATGGCCACCGCCGCCAGCGTATAGTTGAGAGTGCCGCCCAGCGCGATCAACGCGATCGACACGGTGACGGTGACGGGCAGGGTGCTCATCAGCGTCGCCGGCGGAAGCGTATGGGTCGCCACAGCATTGGACGCGATCGACACCAGCACCATGGCGAACATGACGGCGGACAGCGCCTCGGGGTCGGCCACCATGGCGAACAGTGCGAGCAGCGACAGCGCGACGCCGCCGACGCTTTCGGCCGCCACGAACCGCCGGGTCCAGCGGGCGGCGTTGAACTTGCCGGGCTCGGCCGTCTTGAAGCGACGCGCCGTCATGACCACGATCAGGAGACAGGCGATGACGAGACCGGCCCAGAGCGCCGTGATGGTCACCGGCACCCAGAAGCTCGCGACGATGGCCAGAATGCTGACGATTGCCGCCATCGGCAGGGCCGCGGCGATGCGCGCATCGGCATAGTCGTGCATCAGCTCGAAGTCGAAATCGGCGCGCGTGCCGGAACTGGAGGTCAGCCTCTGGCGAGCCTCAAGCACGGTTTTCTGTGCTGCGCGCTTGCCGTCGCGCCCCGAAAGGGCACGGATGTCGGCGTCGGGGACCGGCATGAACTCTTACTCGTTACTCAATATGCGAACAAAAACGCGCTCGCCACGCTCAGGGCGAAACCTTATGCGGGCCGTGGTTAACAGGGGATGAAATGGTTTTGCCCGCGTAGCCCGCAAACGCGGGGTCTCCGCCGAAAAGGTGTGGCGAGCGACGGGCAGACATGGTTAAGATTGCGTTGAAACGACACCACGAATGTCTTGGGCAATTTTATTGCGCCAAATTGCGCGATATGGCACTGCTTCTGGCGCGCGCCGTCCAAATTCTCGGCGCATGAGAAATCTGATTTCAAGAGGCCTGAATGGCGTTGGACAAGATCGACCGTAAAATTCTGACGCTCCTGCAAAAGGATGCGACCATGCCCGTGGCGGAAATCGGTCGCAAAGTCGGGCTCAGCACCACACCCTGCTGGCGCCGGATCCAGAAGATGGAAGAAGACGGCGTCATTCAGCGCCGCGTCGCCGTGCTCGATCCGTCCAAGGTCAATGTCGGCGTGACGGTGTTCGTCTCGGTCAAGACCAACGAGCACAACGACGCCTGGATGCGCAAGTTCTCCTCGGTCATCGACGAGTTCCCCGAGGTCGTGGAATTCTACCGCATGAGCGGCGACGTCGACTACCTGATGCGCGTGGTCGTGCCCGATATCGGCGCCTACGACACGTTCTACAAACGTCTCATCGGCAAGATCAACCTGACCGACGTCAGCTCGGCCTTCGCCATGGGCCAGATCAAGTACACGACGGCGCTGCCGCTCGATTTCGCCATCATCAGCGACGACGACAAGTAGGGCGCGGTGCTGATCGGCTTCGAACATGTCGGCATCACGGTGGGCGACATGGATCGCGCCATCGGCTTTTACTGCGGCCTTCTCGGGCTCCGGCTGGCGATGCGCACCTCGAGCGCCGGCGGCGAGCTGGCATTTCTCGATGCTGGCGGCGGCATGCTGGAAGTGGCGGCTCCGGTTCCCGCCGCCGGGCGCTTCCGCGACGTGCCGATGAGCGAAGCGGGCATGCGCCACCTGACCTTCGCCTTCGACGACGTCGACGGCATGATCGAGACGCTGGAAGCCGAGGGCATCGAAATCGTCGAGCGCCCGCGCAAGGCCTACAACACCGAAATGGTCCGCCGCGTCGCCTTCGTGCGTGATCCCGACGGGATTCTGGTCGAACTGGTCGAGCGCGCGCCGGGCCGTTAGTTGTCCCTCAACAGCCTAGCCGTCGCTGGACGGTTCGTCGGTGCTGTTCGTGCGGGTGACGCCTTGCAGGTGGTAGCGCACGCCTTCGGGCAGATAGTGGGTCTTTCCCATGCCTTCGAAATAGGACGGGACCACGCGATCGGTCAGTTTCGAGCCGAAGCCCGCGCTCGATGGCGGGATGACCGCAGGACCGTGGCTTTCGATCCAGTCGAAGTCGAAGGTCCGATCAGGTCCGGCCGTCCAGCGGATGGCGACGCGGCCAGCAATCGAGCTCAACGCACCATACTTTGCCGCATTGGTGGCCAGCTCGTAGATGGCCAGCGACAGCCCAACCGCCTGCTGGGCTGAAATCACGATTGAGGGGCCTTCGATGCTGATCTTGCCCTCGTCGCCGATATGCGGATCGATCGCTTCGCGCACGATCTCGGCGAAGTCAGTGTCGCCACCCTGTTGCGTGATCAGTGCCTGCGCGCGCGCCATGGCCTGAATGCGGGCCGAGACGATTTCACCGGCGTCTTCGAGGGAAGGGGCGTTGCGCAGGCTCGCGGCGACCACGGCGCTGATGACCGCCATGATGTTCTTGACGCGATGCACCATCTCCTGCTGCAGCACGCGCTGCTGCTCTTCGTTCTGCTTGCGCTCCGTGACATCGGTGAAGACGGACGCGATACGGTCGCCGCCCAGGGGACGGATGCGATTTTCGAACCAGCGCCCGCCTGCCTTTTCGGAATTGACGTGAAGCAGGGATTGCCCGGTCTCGAGCACGGTGCGGAAGGCCGGCAGCATTTCACGGTTGAGGTCGGGCATCAGCTCGCCCAGGCGCTGGCCGAGAATGGCATCGGGCGAGAGGTCGACGAGGCGCTCGAAGGCCGGATTGACCTCTTCGAAGCGGATGTCGGCGACCTCGCCGGCATCCGTCCGGACCGCTTCGGCAATGTAGTAACCTTCCTGCATGTCCTCGAACAGGCGCCGATACTTGAGCTCGGAGACGCCGACGGCGATTTCGCGCTCGACCACCAGCGCGAGGCTTTCGAGCACCCTTCGGTCGTGCTCGGTCCAGACGCGCGGGACCGTATCTATGGCGGCGAGCGCACCGACCAGTTCCCCGGTTGGAAGGGCGATCGGAACGCCGAGATAGGCGCGAACCCCGAGATCGGCGATCGCGTGATTGGTGCTGACCAGTTCGTGGAGATTGGCGTCGACGACTTCCAGCGGCTGTTCCCGTTCGACCACGTGCTGGCAGAACGAGTGCGTCATCGGCGTCTCACCGCGGCTATCCCAGGGCGAGGGCAGGCCGCAATGCCCGGCAAAAACCTGACGGTCTTCGTCGACGATGGAGATGATCGCCACCGGTACTTGCAGCGCCACGCGCACATGCTCTGTCAGGTGATGGAACTGTTCCCGGCCAGAACGGTCGAGCAATCCGGATTTCCGGATCGCGGAAACTCTTGGAGAGATAGTATTGGGCATGCTGGCGGACCTGACTGGACGGGGCGCCAGCCCGCCGTAGATATAGTATCGCGCCAAACCTGCAATGGGTCTTGCGTCCCATGATCAGGTCCGTGGCGTTTGATTGCCTCGGAGCGGCTGTCTTTAACCTGGGTTAACCCCCAGTGACGCTCATGTGTCGGGCGACTGCAGGCTCGGCATGAGTTCGGTCGAGCACGAAATCGTGTCCCTTGGGCTTGATCAGCATGGCATGATCAAGCGCCGCGTCGAGCGCTTCGGGCCCACCGCTGCGCAATGCATCGCGCAGGTTCACCTGATCATCCTGCCCGAGGCACAGATAGAGCTGGCCGGTTGCGGTGAGGCGCACGCGATTGCAGCTCTCGCAGAAATTGTGGCTCATCGGGGTGATGAAGCCCAGCGTGCCGCCGGTTTCTGCCACATGCACGTAGCGCGCCGGGCCGCCCGTACGCTTGGCGAGCCTGGTGAACGTATAGCGCTGGGCGAGACGATCATGCAGTTCGCGGAGGGGGAGGTGGGCGTCAACCCGGTCCATGCCGACATCGCCCAGCGGCATGCCCTCGATCAGGGTCAGTCCCATGCCCTGTCCATGAGCCCAATCCATCATCGGTTCGATTTCATGGTCGTTGACGCCGCGCATCGCCACCATGTTGATCTTGATCTCGAGGCCGGCTGCCTGGGCAGCGCCGATGCCCGACATGACATCCTCGATGCGGCCGCGCCGCGTGATCTGCCGGAAGCGCTCGGCATCGAGCGTGTCGAGCGATACATTGATGCGTCTCACCCCCGCGGCGTGAAGGCCCTGGGCATGCCTGCCCAATTGGCTGCCATTGGTGGTGAGGGTGAGTTCGTCGAGCCCGTGTCCGATCCGGCTGCCCAGGCTTTCGACGAGGGCCATGATGTCGCGACGGACCAGTGGCTCTCCGCCGGTAAGGCGGATGCGGGTCGTGCCACGGGCGATGAAGGCGCCGGCAATGGCCTCTACCTCCTCGAAGCTGAGTACGTCCTTCTTGGGAAGAAACGTCATGTCCTCCGACATGCAGTAGACGCAGCGGAAGTCGCACCGGTCCGTCACGGAAATACGCAAATAGGATATGCGCCGGCCAAAGCCGTCGATCAGCGGACGTTGCGGGGCGGGTGAGCCGGTCATGCGCCTAATCTAGCCATCAATCGTCGCAGAGCAAAGCGCCGGAAAAGCAAAGGGCCGCCAAATCGGCGGCCCTTCGTCAAAAACTTTGCGATCAGGTCAGTGATTGACGATGATCTTGGCGCCGACCTGGACGCGCTCGTAAAGGTCGGTGACGTCTTCATTGGTGAGGCGGATGCAGCCCGAGGAGACTGCCTGGCCGATGGACCAGGGTTCGGACGTGCCGTGCACGCGATAGAGTGTTGAGCCGATGTAGAGGGCGCGGGCGCCGAGTGGGTTTTCCGGACCGCCAGGCATATAGGCCGGCAGGTCGGGAACGCGCTTGCGCATAGCCGGGGGCGGGGTCCAGCCGGGCCATTCGGCCTTGCGGGTGATGCGATGCGTGCCGCTCCAGGTGAAGCCGTCGCGGCCGACGCCGATGCCGTACTTCATGGCCTTGCCGTCTTCGAGTACGAGATAGAGGCGGCGCTCGCCGGTTTCGATGACGATGGTGCCGGGGCGCTGGTTGGTTTCGTAGTCCACAACCTGCTTCTTGATCGGGCTGCCGCCACGCGGATTGGCGGTCGCGGTGCGCTCTTCGAACTGGTTCGTGTCGGGGTTGTACCAGACGGCGGCGGTTGCCGGCGCGGCGACACTTGCTGCGAGCAGGATCGACAGAACGATCGCCAGTGCAGTCTTAAGGATGCTCATGCTTTCACTTGGCCTCTAAATGCGCTGGCATGATTCGTGCCCGCGACGTCTTGCGCTCTTTACTTTGATTACGGTTGTCCCGGAAGCGTCGTGCCACTTTCCGGCCGCATCTGCGACATGATCGCCATATTTGTGTTGCCAGCCGGTTACACTGGTCGCTCACCAAACCGTGATCGTCAGCCAAAGGTCGGCTTGACAGTAGAGCTTTGCGGCTGCCAAACCCCGCTCGATCATTTGGGAGGGTGCCTTGAGCGAAGCCTTGAAACGTGAAGCGGCCGGCAGGGCCGTTGCCGAAATCCGCTCCGGCATGAAAGTGGGGCTGGGAACGGGCTCCACGGCACGGCATTTCGTCGACCTCCTCGGCGAAAAAGTTCGCGCCGGCATGGACATCGTCGGCGTACCGACCTCGGAGGCGACGGCGAGCCAGGCGCGCGAATGCGGCATTCCGCTTTCCGATCTCGACACGCTGGCGCGGCTGGACGTCACCGTCGACGGGGCCGACGAGATCGATGGTGATCTCAACCTGATCAAGGGCGCAGGCGGCGCATTGCTGCGCGAGAAGATCGTCGCCGCTGCATCCGACGCAATGATCGTCATTGCCGACGACACCAAGGTCGTTGAGGCTCTGGGCGGCCGCTTTCCGCTACCGGTGGAGGTCAATCGCTTCGGCCTCGGAGCCACCCGTGCCCTGGTGCAGCGTCTGGTGGATGGCCACGGCACGGACGGCTGGGTGAAGCTGCGCGGGGAAGAGGCCGGCACCCCGTTCGAGACCGACGGTGGACATCTCATTCTCGATGCTTTTTTTGGCCGCATTTCGCAGCCAGAAGCGCTGTCGAACGAGCTTTTGAACATCCCGGGCGTTGTCCAGCACGGCTTGTTCCTGAATATGTGCCGCAAGGCTTATGTGGCGACGCCGAATGGCGTAGAAACACTTCTCAAGGGCAACTGACCAGGTGGTACGGGACAAGATGGCTTTCTGGAATATTCGCAACTGGGCGCAGGGCGTCCGCATCATGGCCGTGCTGGCAGTGGTCGCTGGCGCCGTCGCTCCCGCCGTGCAGGCGCAGGAAGTGGCGCCCGAGCAGCTGGCCCTGGCACGCAAATATATCGACCTGACCGATCGCGGCGCCGTTTTCGAGACCACCGTGGTCGAGATCGGCATCGACACGATGCGCCAGATCGTGACGCAGAACCCGGAAATCCAGGAACAGACCGACGAAGTCATCGGCGACGTCATCAAGGATTACAATGGCCGCAAGGGTGAGCTGCTCGACCAGTTCGCCCGCGTCTACGCCATCTACTTCACGCTCGAGGAACTGACGGCGATCGTGGCCTTCTACGAGTCGCCCACGGGCCAGAAGCTGGCCCAGGCCAATGCCGAACTCAACACCGACATCCGCCGTGTGCTGCAGGTCTACACCAACAACCTGCGCACCGAATTCTTCGCCAAGGTCCGCGCCGGACTGCGCGACAAGGGCGTCGAGCTCTAGGAAGCGCGACGACAGGTTCAGACCCCGCCTTGTGCGGGGTCTTTTTTTATGTCACGCCGACACCATATTCATCGGTATTAGACGATGAATGCGACGACGTGCTGTGATGCGCCAATTCGCTTGCGGGGCTGAGAAATGGAATTCGACTACGATTTGATCGTCATTGGTGCCGGCTCGGGTGGCGTGCGCGCAGCGCGCATGGCGGCGACCTACGGCGCCAAGGTGGCCATCGTCGAGGAATTCCGCGTCGGCGGCACCTGCGTCATCCGCGGTTGCGTGCCCAAGAAGCTCTATGTCTACGCGGCGCGCTTCCGCGATCAGTTCGACGTGGCCGAGAGCTTCGGCTGGCAGGTCGACGCCAGTTTCGACTGGCCGACGCTCGTCGCCGCCAAGGAAAAGGAAATCACCCGGCTCGAGCATGCCTATTCAAGCAATCTCGAAAAGCCCGGTGTCGAAATCATCCGCGACCGTGCCGTGGTCACCGGACCCAACGGCGTGCGCCTCCTGGGCGACGGCCGCGACCTGAGCGGCAAGTATATCCTCATCGCCACCGGCGCGCGGCCCTTCGTGCCCGACATTCCCGGCGCGGACCTGGGCATCACCTCGAACGAGGCCTTCGACCTGCCGGCATTGCCCCATTCCATCCTCATCGAGGGTGGAGGCTACATTGCCGTCGAGTTCGCCACAATCTTCGCGGGACTGGGTGTCAACACCACGATCATCTATCGCGGCGACTGCATCCTGCGCGGCTTCGACGAGGACATGCGGCGCGGCCTCGAAGCAGGCCTGATCGATCGCGGTGTCCGCATCATCTACCAGACCACCATCCAGTCGTTGAGCAAGGCAGGCGACGACATTACCGCGACCTTCAGCGACGGCGTTTCAGCGCCCTTCGGCGCGGTGATGTTCGCCACCGGCCGCCGCCCCAACGTCGATGGCCTGGGACTCGAGACGGCGGGCGTGACCCTGACCGATGGCGGCTCGATCGCCGTGGACGAATATTCGCGGACGTCGACGGCCTCGATCTATGCCGTAGGCGACGTGACGGGCAGGGCGCAACTGACGCCTGTGGCCATCCGCGAAGGCTGGTATTTCGCCGAGACGGTCTTCAACGACAACAGGCTCAAGGTCGATCACTCGCTCATTCCCACGGCGGTGTTCTCCGAGCCGGAGATCGGCGTCGTCGGCTTGACCGAAGCCGAAGCGGCCACGCATGGAGACATCGACGTCTACCTGGCCAAGTTCCGGCCGATGCAGAATACGCTTTCCACGCGCACCGAGCGCATGGTTCTCAAGCTGATCACCGAAAAGGACGGCGGCAAGGTGCTTGGCGTCCACATCCTGGGACCGGCAGCGGCCGAGATGATCCAGCTTGTCGGCATTGCGGTCGGCATGGGCGCGACCAAGGCGGACTTCGACCGGACCATCGCGCTTCACCCCTCGGCAGCCGAGGAACTGGTGACCTTCAAGTCTCCGACCTATGTCTATCGCGGAGGTGAACGGGTTTAGCCCTTTCGCCCTTGTTTGCTCCGTCCGGCCTTGGTATTCCGCCCTCGCTGAACCAAGCCTGCGCAAGGAGCGCCCGAAATGACCACCTGGACCCCCAGCTCCTGGCGTGACAAGCCGATCAGGCAGGTTCCGGCCTATCCCGATCCGGCGGCCCTTGTGGAGGCAGAGCGCCAGCTCGGCACGTTCCCGCCGCTGGTCTTCGCCGGCGAGGCGCGTGAACTGAAGTCACGCCTGGCGGCGGTCGCACGGGGCGAAGCCTTCCTGCTGCAAGGCGGCGACTGCGCCGAAAGCTTTGCCGAACATGGCGCGGACCATATCCGCGACTTCTTCCGCGTCTTCCTGCAGATGGCGGTGGTCCTGACCCATGGCGCCGCCAAGCCGGTGGTGAAGGTCGGCCGTGTTGCCGGGCAATTCGCCAAGCCGCGGTCTGCCGATACCGAAGTCATCGACGGCGTCGAGCTCCCGTCCTATCGCGGGGACATCATCAACGACATCGCCTTCACCGAGGCGGCGCGCGTACCCGATCCGCAGCGCCTGCTGATGGCCTATCGCCAGTCCGCGGCAACGTTGAACCTGCTGCGTGCCTTCTCCATGGGTGGTTATGCCGAACTCACCCGGATCCATGAATGGACCATGGGCTTCATGAAGGGCTCCAGCTGGGACGCCCGCTTCGAGGAAGTCGCGCGCCGGATCGATGACGCCATCACCTTCATGTCGGCCCTGGGCATCAATCCGGAAAACACGCCGGCCCTCAAGCAGACCAGCTTCTACACCAGCCACGAAGCGCTGCTGCTTGGATATGAGGAGGCGCTCACCCGCCGCGACTCCATCACCAACAACTGGTACGCCACCTCGGGGCACATGCTCTGGATCGGCGATCGCACGCGCAATCCTGACGAGGCGCATGTCGAATACTTCGCCGGCATCAACAACCCAATCGGCATCAAGTGTGGACCGAGCCTGGCCAATGACGACCTGTTGCGCCTGCTCGACCGCCTGAACCCGACGGATGAAGCCGGCCGCATCACCCTGATCTCGCGTTTCGGCGTCGACAAGGTGCACGAACATCTGCCGCGTCTCATCGAGACGGTCCAGAAGGCTGGCCGCACCGTCGTCTGGTGCTGTGACCCGATGCACGGCAATACCGTCAAGGCCTCGACCGGCTTCAAGACGCGCCCGTTCGACCGGGTGCTGGGCGAAGTGCGCAACTTCTTCGACGTGCATCGCGACATGGGCACCTATGCGGGCGGCGTGCATATCGAGATGACCGGCGACGACGTGACCGAGTGCGTTGGCGGCGTCTCCGCGGTGACCGAGGCCACGCTGTCGGATCGCTACAACACCTATTGCGACCCGCGCCTCAATGCCAGCCAGGCGCTGGAACTGGCCTTCCTCGTCGCCGAGGAAGTGCACGCGCAGAAGCCACCGCAGCAGGATCGCATAGCTGGAGAATAATCTTCTCCGGCTCTTGAACCGAAACCTTTTTCGGAGCGTTATCGGGTTTGCGTTGATGTGCGTCCTGCGCAGCGTTGGCCGTGTTTAACGAGTGGGCAATGCCTAGAACCCTGTTTCCTCATGCTGCCCCCGAGACGCGCGAGCTTCTCGAACAAGACCCGACGCTCAAGCTTTTCAACGCGTTTGACTGGTCGTCCAATCCATTGGGTCCCATCCCGGACTGGCCCGAAAGCCTCAAGGGCGCGGTGCGACTGATGGTGGCTGCGTCCACACCCATGGTGATGATCGTCGGGCAGGACGGGATCCTGCTCTACAACACTGGCTATGCCGAGTTCGCCGGTAAGCGGCATCCCCAGATTTTCGGCATGAAGTGCCTGGAGGCCTGGCCAGAAATTGCCGATTTCAACCGCAGCAACATGGAACGGGGATTGCGGCGGGAGTCTTGGACCCTGCGCAACCAGGAACTGGTGCTGAACCGTCACGGCGAGCTGGAATCGGCCTGGATGGACCTGCATTACAGCCCGATCATGGGCGATGACGGTCAATCCATGGGCACGCTCTGCGTCGTCCACGAAACGACTGACCGTGTGCTGGCCGAGCAGGCGCTGGCCCGCAGCGAAGAGCGTATGTCGCTGGCTATCAGCGGCAGCGATCTCGTGGGCACCTGGGACTGGGATGTGTTGCGCAACCTGGTGACGGCGGACGATCAGTTCGCTGCGCTCTACAACCTCGACTCTCTGCGGGTCGGGCTTGGGGTGCCGCTGGACGATTTCCTGGCCGCCATTCACCCCGACGATGTTGACCGCGTTGCCGAGGAAATCTCTGCGGCGGTGCGCGACATCAAGCCGTTCAAATCCGAATATCGCCTGGTAGCTCCAGACGGACGGCTCACCTGGGTCGTGGCTTCCGGCCGGCCGCGCGCTAACAGCGAGGGGCAGGTGTATCGCTTCCCTGGCGTTGCGATCGATGTCACCCAGCAGCACTCCGTCCAGGAGGCGCTGTTCAAGAGCGAACTGCAGTTCCGGACGCTGGCCGATACCATGCCGCAAATGGTCTGGTCGACGCTGCCGGACGGTTACCACGATTACTACAACGCCCGCTGGTACGAATTCACCGGGATGCCGGTTGGATCGACCGACGGCGAGGGTTGGAACGGGGTCTTCCATCCCGAAGACCAGGAGGCCGCCTGGGTGGCCTGGCGCCATTCACTGGCGACGGGAGAGCCATACCAGATCGAATATCGGCTCAGGCATCATTCCGGCCAGTACCGCTGGACGCTTGGCCGCGCGCTGCCGATCCGCGATCAGAACGACCAGATCGTGCGCTGGATCGGTACTTGTACCGATATCCACGAATCCCGTCTCGCTGCGGAGGAACGGGAACTGGTGGCCCAGGAGCTGAGCCACCGTATCAAGAACATTTTCGCGGTCCTCACGGGGATCATCGGGCTCTCGGCTCGCAACAATCCCGAAGCCAAGCCTTTCGCGGAGCAGCTGCGCCAGCGCATCTACGCGCTTGGCGAAGCGCACGACTTCGTCCGCCCACACAGCTACGCCTCGCGCAGCCAGGCGGGGCAGGGCATGCTGTCCGAATTCATCGCGCGCTTGATGCGCGCCTATAATGACGGCGACGGCTACGAAGACCGCGTGCGGTTCCGCGGCGATGACGTCGTCATCGACGATGCCGCGGCGACTCCGCTGGCCTTGCTGTTCCACGAGCTTGCCACCAACGCCGCCAAGTACGGTGCTCTCTCCACCCCTGACGGCCATGTCGAAGTGACCGGCGAACATCGGGACGACGGATACAGGGTGGTATGGCGCGAGGCTGGTGGGCCTGCAGTGGCCGAGCCTTCTGCACTCAACGGATTTGGCACACGGCTTGTGGGGATGTCCGTCGAAGGACAGATGCGTGGGACTGTCGCGCGTAAATGGGCGCCCGAGGGCCTTGAGGTCGATATCCTTCTGCCTCCCGGTGCGCTCGCGCGATCATCGCGTCTTCAGTCGCGTCAGGACCCAGAGGCAGCTGCGCCGGACGCTGGCTGATCCTCCAGGTACAGGGGTCAGGCAAAGGTCTGGCCGCCGCCATCCCAATCGAAAAGTCTGAGGCGGCGCGGCGGTTGCGCATCGGCAGCGATGCGCTTGGCAACTGCGAATTCGACGGTTTCGCGCAGGTCGCGCTCGGTTGCCGGCTTCGGCAACACGCCGACCGTGCCCGGCACACCATCGCCCAACTGCGAAGGGTTGGCGGTGATGAACACCACGGTGACGCCGTGGGTCTGGGCCAGGATCCTGCCGATTGTCTGCCCGGTCGGGCCATCGCGCAGATTCAGATCGACCAAGGCGATATCGCATTGGCTGGCCAGAGCAAGCGCCGAGCGTTGGTCCCCAGCAATGCCCACGGGTTCATGCCCCATGTCGGAAACTAAATCTTCGATCTCCGTGGCGACGATGTATTCGTCTTCCACAATGAGCACACGATAGGTCATTTCAGGCAAGCAAGTTCGTTTCGTAAATCCAGTATAATGAGCATCAACTCATGCAATCGATTCAGGTTGCCGGATTTTCGTACTATCCGTCAATTGTGATCACCAAGCTGCCAGCACCAAGTTACCAAATTCACCACAACCGTTTGGTGGTGCGCGGCGAGGCAGCTTGCTCTGAATGGGGTGAGAAGCTAAGTCTTGCCCCGCATTTGCTCCCCGGCTGAATAGCCAGAATCCCGCACTCAGGCTAGTACCAAGTGACCGACCAGCTCCGTATCGCGCTCGCCCAGCTCAATCCCAAGGTCGGAGATCTTCCCGGCAATCTGGCGCTCGCTCGCAAGGCACTTGCCGATGCCAAAGCGGCCGGGGCCGACATCCTGATGTTTTCCGAGTTGTTCCTGACCGGTTATTTCCCGGATGACCTGCTGTTCAAGGACCAGTTCCTGACCGATGCGATAGCGGCTGCGCGCGCCATGGTCGCCGAGACCAGGGGGGCGGGCGTCGCGGTTATCCTCCCCACCATCTGGCTCGATGGGGGGCGTCTCCATAATGCTGTGCTGGTCGGCGAGGATGGGGAAATCACCGCCATCCGCTACAAGCGCGAACTGCCCAACTCCGACGTTTTCTACGAGAAACGCTATTTCGAACCGGGGCCGCTGGCGCTGCCGGTGACGATCAAGGGCGTATCCGTCGGCATCCCGATCTGCGAGGACATCTGGCACCCTTCGGTTTGCGAACATCTGGCCATGCGCGGCGCTGAAATCATGCTCTGCCCCAATGGGTCGCCCTATTGGACCGACAAGCAGCATATCCGCAAGGAACTGGTACGTGCCCGCGTCGCCGAAGACGGCGTGCCCATGCTCTATCTCAATCAGGTCGGGGGCCAGGACGAACTGGTATTCGACGGCGCGTCCTTCGCCATCGAGCCGGGCGACAAGCTCGTGCTTCAGGGCAAGTCCTTCGAAACCGACTTCATCGTCTCCGACTGGGTGCGCGCCGATGGTCGATGGACATGCGCGAATGGCCGCGTGGAAGACCTGACCTCAGTCGAGGAGGCCCCGTGGCGCGCCTGCGTGCTTGGCCTGCGCGACTATGTTCTCAAGAACGGCTTCAGCCATGTCGTCCTCGGTCTCTCAGGCGGCATCGACAGCGCCGTGGTCGCGGCGATGGCGGCGGATGCCTTCGGTCCCGACAAGGTCCACGCCATCATGCTGCCCTATCGCTACACGTCCGAGGCCAGCCTTCGCGACGCCAAGGACTGCGCCGATCGCATGGGCCTGCGCTACGATGTGGTCGCTATAGGCGATCCGGTGGATGGGGCGCTGGCAGGGCTCAAGCCGATCTTTGGCGATCGCCCGCTCGACACCGCCGAGGAAAACATCCAGTCCCGCATGCGCGGCACGATCCTGATGGCCGTTTCCAACAAACTCGGCTCCATGTTGCTCACCACGGGCAACAAGAGCGAGATGGGCGTTGGTTACGCCACCATCTACGGCGACATGAACGGCGGCTACAATCCGCTCAAGGACATGTTCAAGATGGACGTCTATGCCCTGGCGTCATGGCGCAACGCGCATCTGCCGGGAGATTGCCTCGGCCGGGCAGGGGAGGTCATTCCCCAGTCCATTATCGACAAGGCGCCGAGCGCGGAATTGCGGCCAGATCAGACCGATCAGGACAGCCTCCCGCCCTATCCGGTGCTCGACGATATCCTGACCTGCATCGTGGAAGATGAAATGGCGCTGGGCGACATCGTGGCGCGTGGCCATGACGCCGCGCTGGTCAAGCGCATAGAGCGGCTGCTCAATATCGCCGAGTACAAGCGCCGCCAGTCCGCCCCGGGCCCCAAACTGACCCCGCGCGCCTTCGGGCAGGGCCGCAAATATCCCATCACCAATGGCTACAAGGACCTGACCGTCGGATGAGCGTAACCGTTCGCTGGGCGCCGTCCCCCACCGGCCGCATTCACCTTGGCAATGCGCGACCGGCATTGCTCAACTGGTTCTTCGCCCGCCGTCACGGCGGCCGCTACGTGCTGCGCATGGACGACACCGACCTCGCGCGATCGACCCGCGAATCCGCCGACGGCATCGAGGCGGACCTCGCCTGGTTCGGCATCGCGCCCGACCTGCTCGTGCGCCAGTCCGAGCGGACGGCGCTCTATGACGCTGCGCGTGACCGGCTGATCGCATCGGGCCGGCTCTATCCCTGCTACGAAACCGAGGAAGAGCTTGATCGCAAGCGCGCCCGTGCCCGCCTGCTGGGCAAGCCACCGATCTACGATCGTGCGGCCCTGGACCTGAGCGCAGAAGATCGCGCCCGGCTCGAAGCCGAAGGACGGGTACCGCATTGGCGCTTCCGGCTGGACGGACGCCCGGTGCATTTCGACGACCTGATCAAGGGGCCGCAGACCGTCAACACCGCATCGATGTCCGATCCGGTCCTGATCCGCGCCGATGGCTCCTACCTCTACACGCTCCCATCGGTGGTCGACGATATCGATCTGGGCATCACCCATGTGATCCGCGGCGAGGACCACGTCTCCAATACCGGGACGCAGATCGAAATCTTCGAAGCGCTGGGCGGCAATGTGCCCATCTTCGGGCACCATAATCTTCTGACCGATGCGCAGGGGCAGGGTTTCTCCAAGCGGTTGGGCAGCCAGTCCATCAGTGACTTCCGCGCCGAGGGATATGAGCCGCTGGCCATCGCTATCGTCGCGACGCTGACGGGCACGGGCATGCCAGTCGAGCCCTATGCTGACCTCGACGCCATTGCCGAAAAGCTGGATTTTTCGATGATCTCGCATGGATCGGCGCGCTTCGATCCGGTCGAGCTCGATACGCTCAATGCGCGACTGCTGCATGCCATGCCCTATGCGGAAGCGGCGCCGCGTCTCTCCGCTCTCGGCCTCGAGGGCGAAGCCATGTGGCTGCTGCTGCGCGAAAACCTCGCGAAATTCTCCGATATCGCCGAATGGTCCAAGCTGCTGACCGGTCCTGTCGAGCCAGTGGTATCAGACGAGGATCGGGACTTCCTGGCCCTTGCCAAGGCCCTGCTGCCGCTCGAGCCCTGGGACGAAACCACGTGGAGCCAGTGGACCGACATTCTCAAGAACACGACCGGACGCAAGGGCAAGGCCCTGTTCCTGCCGTTGCGCATGGCCCTGACCGGGCGGCACGATGGCCCCGAGCTCAGGTCCCTGCTTGTCCTGCTTGGGCGTACGGCGTGTCTGGACCGACTACCCTGACGGTACGCTCGCCGATCTGAACGATCCGCAGGTCCTGCGCCGGCGGCGCCTCGGGCCGCCGCGCGACTTCGCCCGGACCTGCCGGGCGCGGACGCGGCAAGGGCACGTCCGCCAGCGCCACGGTCGTCACCTGTTCCACCGCTGCCGCCTGAACCGGAACGACGCCGCGCGGATCGCGGATCGGCATCGGCACCTTGAGCCCGTTGATGTCGAGCGTCGTGCGTCCGCTGCCATCCGGGCTGGCGACCAGAGCCACCGAACCGGCGCTCACCGGGGTGGCCTTGCACGTCGCATTCTTGTCAAAGGCGTTGCGATAGGCGAAGGCGCTCGAAAGGGCCGTATAGGGCGTGCCGTTCATGTTGCGCATCTGCTCGGGCTCTTCGCCCGGATTGGCGTAATAGTAGAGATCAACCGCCGTGTTCGGACACATCTGCTGGCACGTGGCGGCGTCGTTGCCGATATAGTCCGGTAGCGTCGCGTAGCTGATCGGCCAGAAATACCCATCGCTGAGGCGCACGCAGACGGTGCGGACGGTGTTGTAGCCCTGATAGCCCCAGTAGTCGCCGCCGTCGACAAAATCGCCATCAGTGAAGTCGCCTTCCGTGGTCGTGCCGAACACGCGATCGAAGACATTCTGGCGGTCCTGGGTGAAGGTTGCGCTCGAGCCGGCATTGCAGCCAAACCGGGCCATTTCCTGCAGGATCGCCTCGCGCTGCTGGGCGACGGCATTGGCGGTCTCGACGGTCTGGCTGACCTGGGCAAACTGATCGCGGAGGTCGAGAACGTCGCGCGCAATCAACTGGCAGGAGCGGCTGAGCTGGCGGCCGGCGCGGGCATCGTCGTTGCAGCCTTCGCGGATATAGCGGCTTTCGGCCTGCTGCACCTGGCGCTGCAACTGGCGCGCCGCATTGGAATTGTTGCCGACCTGACGGAATTCGCGATTGTTGTCGAACTGCGCCAGCGCCCCCTGCAGTTGCGCACACTGTGCCGCCTGGGCATGGGCCACGTGCACATCCAGCACCGAAACGGTCATCGCCAGGAGCAGGAGCAGAATGGGCCGCAGCCGGTTCATCGTCAGAGTCACACCAAATTCCCGTCTAGAACGCGCCCGGCAGATATGGCTCCGGATTGCCGTTTGAATGACCTCCGGCGGCGGGACGTTCCACGCCTGCACCGAAATCGGCCCGCGGCCGCAACCGCGCCGCCCCTTCGGTCCTTAAGATATCGCTAGGGCTCATGGCAACATTATAGCGCGTGATTTGCCCAGTGGCATCGCCAGCGGGCAAAGGCCCATCACAAGGAGACGACGGCATGAAACTCGCCACCCTGCGCACGGCCCGCCCGGATGGTCAGCTGGTCGTGGTTTCCGCCGACCTGGCGCGATGCGTTTCGGCCGGCCGGGTGGTGCCGACCCTGCAGGCCGCGCTCGACGATTGGGACCGTGCGGCGCCCGCTCTTGCCGAACTCTCCGCCCAACTCGATGCCGGCGCGATCGCCGCCCAGCCCTTCGATCCGGCCTCCGCCCATGCCCCCCTGCCGCGCGCCTATCAGTGGATCGACGGCGCCGCCTATATGAGCCATCTCGAGCGCGTTCGGTCCCTCAAGGGCAGTCGTGATGCGGAGCTGCAGTCGATCCGGCCGCTGCTCTATCAGGGCGGATCCGATTCGCTTTCCGGTCCCACCGCCTCGCTTGTCGTGCCTTCCGATGAGCTTGCCGTGGATTTCGAAGCCGAGGTCGGCGTCATCATTGGCCCGGTGCCGATGGGCGCGGGACGCGACACGGCGGCCCGAGCCATTCGTCTCGTCACCGTACTCAATGACGTGTCGCTGCGCCGGCTCGTTGCCGAGGACCTGCAGAACGGCTTCGGCTTTTTCCACGCCAAGCCCTCCACCAGTTTCGCGCCCGTTGCCGTGACGGTCGACGAACTGGGGTCCGCCTGGTCCGAAAATCGGCTGCACCTGCCCATCCGCATCAGCGTCAACGGCACGCTCTACGGGCAGCCCAATGCCGGCATCGGCATGCATTTCGACTTCGCCGACCTCATCGTCGAAGCAGCCCGCACCCGCAACCTGGCGGGCGGCACGATCATCGGGGGCGGCACCGTCTCCAACACTCACGACCAGACATTACCGATCAGGGCCGACGGCATCGGCTTTGCCTGCATCGCCGAGGCGCGAACGGCGGAAAAGGCGAAGTATGGCAGGGCCCGGACACCTTTCCTCAAGGCAGGTGACAAGGTCCGCATCGGGGCTGTCGGACGCGATGGCCGCTCGGTATTCGGCGACATCGACCAGACAGTCACGATTTTGTCCAACTGATTGATAACATTCGCGTGTGCCCGTTGGGCATGTCACGAACCCGTGTCAGGTTGACCTCATCGGAAGAGGGGCCGGACCAATTGTACATCGTCGAGGGAAGTATTTGATGCACATTCGCAAGGCCTCATCGGTCGCCATCGCAGGTCTGCTGCTTGCGGGCGTTGTCGGCGTTTTCGCCCAGGATGCCTTCACGCCTCCGGCCACGCCGGAAGAAGCCATTGCCATGCGCGAGGCGGTTATGAAGGAAAATGGTGGCCTGCTGCGCGGCGCCGCCAACCTGACCGGCGACGAGGCCGTTGCCGCGGCCCAGACCCTGCTCGACAACTACACCCACATGCCCGAACTGTTCCCCGAAGGCTCGGAAGGCGGTGACGCCCTCCCGGCCATCTGGCAGAACTGGGAAGCCTTCACCGCCATCATCGAAACCGGTCGCGCCGGTGCCGAGTCCGCGTTGACCGCAGCCCAGGCCGGAGACACAGCGGGCTATGCCGCCGGCCTCCAGACCGTCATGGGCACCTGCGGGCAGTGCCACCAGCAGTTCCGTTCTTAAGAACGCAGATTTCTCATCGCCTCCAAAGCGATTGGGGCGGCCTTCGGGTCGCCCTCTTTTTTGCGCTGACCGATTCTGATGATGAGGGGTTGATTTCCATTGGCCGCCCGGTCAATCTCCGCGGCATGAGACCAACGTGCACCATTACCTGCTGCATTATTACCTGCTAACCCAGCGTTGGCGGAGCGGTCTTCTTCATCCTGACAGGTTGTAACGGATAGAGGCTCCCCCGCCAGGGCACCCTTATGTCTGGCAACAGGACCTATCGATGACGACGGCACAGCCGCATCTATCGTTCTACAACACGCTGACCCGCTCCAAGGCGGCCTTCGAGCCCATGGATGCGGCTAATGTGCGTCTCTATGCCTGCGGCCCGACGGTCTACGATTTTGCCCATATCGGCAACGGCCGCGCCGCCATCGTTTTCGATCTGCTGTTCCGCGTCCTGCGCCATGTCTACGGCGAGAGCCACGTCACCTATGTGCGCAACATCACCGACGTCGACGACAAGATCAACGCCCGCGCCCTGCGCGATCATCCCGATCTGCCGCTCAACGAGGCCATCCGCAAGGTCACCGAAACCACGGCTGCGCAGTACCAGAAGGACGTGAGCGCGCTCGGCTGCCTCGAGCCCTCGGTCCAGCCGCGCGCCACCGACAATATCGATGGCATGCAGCGCCTGATCGAGCGTCTCCTGGCCAATGGTCATGCCTATGCAGCTGGTGGCGAAGTGCTGTTCGCCACGGATTCCATGGCCGATTATGGCCAGCTTTCAGGCCGTAATCTCGAGGATAATCTTGCGGGCGCCCGCGTCGCGGTGGACAGCCACAAGCGCAATCCGGCCGATTTCGTGCTCTGGAAGCAATCGAGCGACGACGAACCGGGCTGGGACAGCCCCTGGGGCCGCGGTCGGCCGGGCTGGCATATCGAATGCTCGGCCATGTCCGAGCGCTATCTGGGCGAAACCTTCGACATTCACGGCGGCGGTCTCGACCTGATCTTCCCGCACCACGAAAACGAGATTGCCCAGTCCCGCTGCGCCCACGGCTCGCACGCCATGGCCAATGTGTGGATGCACAACGGCTTCCTGCAGGTGGAAGGCCAGAAGATGTCCAAGTCCCTGGGCAACTTCTTCACTATCCACCAATTGCTCGAAACCGAGGATTTCGGCGGCCGCAAATGGCCCGGCGAAGTCCTGCGCCTGGCCATGCTGATGACGCATTATCGCGAGCCGATCGATTTTACGGTGAAGCGGCTGGAGGAGGCGCACTCGATTTGGAATACGCTGGTGACCGCCGCTATCCCCTATGACACTGGCGTGCCGGACGACGAGCTGATCGCCTGCCTGTCCGACGACCTCAACTCGGTCGCCGCAATCAAGCGCCTGCAGACGCTCCGCAACGCCAGCGTGCACGAAGCCGAACCATTCGCCGGCCAAAAACTGCGTTTCGGCCTAGATCTGCTGGGTTTCAAGTACCGCAACGCTGCCCAGTGGCTCGAGGAAAACGGCGTCGGCGCCACCGAGACGGCCCAAACCGAACAACAAGTCGCCGCCCGCCTCGCCGCGCTCAACGCAAAGGACTTCGCCCGGGCCGACGAAATCCGCAGCGAACTCGCCTCTAAGGGCATCGTGCTGATGGACTATAAGGACGAGTCCGGCCAGCGCGCAACTAAGTGGGAGGTGAAGCGGTGATACCGCAACACCCCTCATCCGGCGCTCCGCGCCACCTTCTCCCAAAAGGGGAGAAGGGGAGCCGGTGGTCTGCCTTGCATCCTGGTCAAACTCGATGCCACCCTTCTCCCCTCGTGGGAGAAGGTGCCCGAAGGGCGGATGAGGGGGACAGGATGCCGAATGGCGACAGACTTCTTGGTCATGCCCGATCTATTCGGCGCGAGCCGACGCTGGCCGAGCGTAAGCTCTGGGCTCTCTTGCGAGACCGCCGCTTCGTCGGTTTCAAGTTTCGACGCCAAGTGCCGATTGGACCGTACATTGCAGACTTCGTTTGCTACGAGACCAAGCTCATCATCGAGGCCGACGGCTCGCAACACGCTGACAATGCACGAGATGTGGCCAGGGACGCAGAATTGACCAGGCGCGGTTTCCGCCTCCTGCGCCTCTGGAACGCCGACATCCTGCTTCGCCCGACCCAGGTCGCAGATCTCGTCTGGGCGCATCTGCATGGAGTGTCGCCGTGACGCCGCTGCCCCCCTCATCCGGCGCTGCGCGCCACCTTCTCCCACAAGGGGAGAAGGGCAGGTCCGTGTTTTTCCCCGAAACTGAGGCAAACTCGGGTTACCCTTCTCCCCTCGTGGGAGAAGGTGCCCGAAGGGCGGATGAGGGGGACTTCTGCGACACCATCCTGCCATCCCCTGTCACATCAGCCCATCCAACTGACCACTCCTCAAACCGGAGTCGTTGCCATGCTTGATCACGTTGGAATTCTCGTTGCGGACTGGAACAAGTCCAAAGCCTTCTATGACGCGGCTTTTTTGCCGCTGGGCTACACGCTTCTTGCCGTTGTCCCCGAGCAGTTTACCGGCGGAGTGAAGGTCGGTGGCTATGGCAAGGGCAAGCCGGATTTTTGGCTCACCGAAGCCGTCCAGACCGGACCGGGCCGTCACTACGCCTTTGTTGCTGCCGACCGGGCCGAGGTTGACGCTTTCTATGCTGCAGCGATGGCCAATGGCGGCAGGGACAATGGCGGGCCAGGACCGCGTCCGCACTATCACGAGCACTATTACGGCGCCTTCGTCATCGATCCCGATGGCAATAATGTAGAAGCAGTGTGTCATGCCCCAGGCTGAAGCTCATACCGGTGGCTGCCAGTGTGGCGCGGTTCGTTTCCGCGTCACACGCCTCGGCCGTCCATCCATCTGCCATTGCCGCATGTGTCAGAAGGCCTTCGGCGGCTTTTTCGGCCCCCTGGTCACGGCGCATAACGCGGTCTGGACCCGCGGCGAGCCAAAGTGGTTTCAGAGTTCCAATGCTGCGCGTCGCGCCTTTTGCGGCGAATGCGGAACCCCGCTTGCCTATGAAACGCGCTTCGGGCTGGAACTGGCCATCGGCACCTTCGACGATCCCGCGGTCGCGGCGCCCGAAATCCAGGTCAACCTCCACGACAAGCAGCCGTTTTTCGACGGCTTGACCAGCCTGCCCGAACGCAGCGAAGTCAGCGACGAGTGGCGCGACTTCATGGCCGGCATCCATTCCAACCAACACCCGGACCACGATACCGCCGACTGGCCGCCGCGGGAGGAAACCTGATGGACCGCTATGCCCTCGAGGTGAGTGGCGGCTGCCAATGCGGCGCCGTGCGCTACCACGCCACCGAAATGTTCGACAATTCGCATATCTGCCATTGCCGGATGTGCCAGAAGGCGGTGGGCAATATCTTCGCCGCACTGGTCGCCGCCCCGCGAGAAGCCATCACCTGGACGCGAGGGACGCCGGCGCGCTTCCGCTCGTCCGACCATGTCGACCGCGGGTTCTGCGCCCAGTGCGGCACGCCCCTGTTCTACGAGGACACCACCGGCAACCGCGTCAACTTCACCATCGGGTCGCTCGATCATCCCGAACTGTTCCCGCCCGGCGCCAATACCGGCACGGAAGGGCAGGTGCCCTGGTTCGGCACCTTGGTCACCATCGACGATGGCGGACCGACCGAGGACCCGGCCCGCGAAGAGTGGTGGAGCGCCATCAGGGCCACCAATCATCAGCACCCCGACCACGACACCGACGCCTGGCCCACCGGGCCGTCATCCGAGTAAAGTCACGCCATGTCCCGCGAACGCCTCTACCTCTTCGACACGACCCTGCGCGATGGTGCCCAGACCGCCGGCATCGAATTCTCGCTTGAGGACAAGATCGCGATCGCACGCATGCTCGACGATTTGGGTGTCGACTACATCGAGGGCGGTTATCCCGGAGCCAATCCGGTTGACACCACCTTTTTCGAAAGCCGGCGGACGCGCAAAGCGACGTTCACGGCCTTTGGCATGACCAAGCGGGCAGGGCGCTCAGCTGCCAACGATCCCGGGGTGCAGGGGCTGGTCAATTCTGCCGCCGACGCCACCTGTTTCGTGGCCAAGGCCTGGGACTACCAGGTCGAGCTGGCACTGTCCTCGACCACCGGGGAGCATCTCGAGGGCCTTGCCGATACGGTGCGTACCGCCGCCGCGGCCGGCAAGGAAGTGCTGATCGATCTCGAGCATTTCTTCGATGGCTTCAAGGCCAACCGCGACTATGCGCTGGCCTGCGTGGAGACGGCGCTCGAGGCCGGCGCCCGCTGGATCGTGCTCTGCGACACCAATGGCGGCAGCATGCCCTCGGAGATCCGGCAGATCGTGGGCGAGGTCATGACCGTGGCCCCGGGCGACCGGCTGGGCATCCACCCCCATGACGATACGGGCCAGGCTGTGGCCAATGCACTTGCGGCCATCGAGGCCGGGGTGCGCCAGATCCAGGGCACGCTCAACGGCCTTGGCGAGCGCTGTGGCAATGCCAACCTCGTCACCCTTATCCCCACGCTGGTGCTCAAGCCGTATTACGCCGATCGCTTCGAAACCGGCGTTTCGGCGGAGCAGCTCGAGCGGCTCACGCACATCTCGCGGGCCTTCGACGATCGCCTCAACCGGGCGCCGGCCCGGCAGGCACCCTATGTCGGCGCCTCTGCCTTCGCCACCAAGGCGGGTATCCACGCGTCGGCGCTGCTCAAGGACTTTTCGACCTACGAGCACGTGCCGCCTGAAAGCGTCGGCAACGAGCGCGCCATCATGGTCAGCCAGCAGGCCGGCAAGTCCAACCTGCTGACGGCCCTCGCGCGCCATGACATCCGGCTCGAAAAGGATGATCCGCGCCTCGAACGGCTGCTCGCCACCGTCAAGGAGCGCGAGTCACGGGGCTATTCCTATGATGGCGCCGATGCGTCCTTCGGGGTGCTCGCCCGTCGCGTGCTCGGCACGCTGCCCGACTATTTCGACGTCGAGCACTACCGCACCATGGTCGAGCGCCGCCACAACGCTTCGGGCGAGGAGATCACCGTCACCGAAGCGGTGGTGAAGATCCGCGTCGACGGCGAATTGCTGATGTCGGTGGCCGAGGGCAATGGTCCCGTCAACGCGCTCGATTCCGCACTGCGCAAGGATCTGGGCAAGTATTCGTCCCGCATCGAAGACCTTGAACTGGCCGATTTCAAGGTGCGTATCCTGGACGGCGGCACGGGCGCGGTCACCCGTGTACTGGTCGAAAGCCGGGACGCCAGCGGCGAGCGCTGGGTTACCATTGGCGTCTCCCCCAATATCATTGATGCCTCGTTTGAAGCTCTGTATGAATCAATCACATACAAGCTGTTGAAAACTGAAGCGGCTCAGGATTCGACACTGGGGGCAAACAATGGCCGGGCAACCGGCTGAGCGACACCATCGGGAGGGCAAACTGGCCGAAACCGCTCCGAAACGACCTCTGGCTCTGACAATCGGGGCAGCGGCAGCTACTCTTCTCGTTATTCTCGGCGTCCTCAGCGGACCGTCGATCGTATCCTGCTTCAACAGCAGCGACGGCATGGGACAATGCCTGCGCGGCAAGATGGCCGATGTCGGCCTCGTGCCGGCCGCGCCGCCGGTGGCGACGGCCGAGGCCGAGCAGCCGGCCGCTGAGGCGACCGCCGCTGCTGTCGAGGAGGCTGTTCCAGACGAGCCCGCGCTCGATGTCACGCCGCCCGCCGATGCCGTTGCCGATGTTGCCGATGTTGATGGCGTTGTCGCCGCCACCTTCGGCCTCTTGCGCGCCGAGCCCGATGGATCGGTGGTCATCGCCGGTTCGGGCACACCTGGAAGCAAGGTCGAGGTTTTCGCCAATGGCGAATTGTTGGGCAGCGTCGAGGTCGAACCGAGCGGCGATTGGGTCTTCGTGCCCGATGCGCCCCTGTCGCCCGGTGGGCTCGAAATCACACTCGGCGAAGAAGGCAAGGACGGCACCGCTCCGGACAGTTTCATCGTCGTGATCGACGAGGACAAGACCAGTCAGCCGCTCGTCGTGGCCAGCAAGCCCGGCGAAGCCAGCGAAGTGCTTCAGGGCCTGACGGCGCCGACCCAGGTTGCCACCGCGCCTGTCGCCGACACGCCAGCCGTGCCGTCAGGTACGCCCGCTCCCGCAGCACCCGCGGCGGAACCTGCTGTTCCGGAAGAACCTTCGACGGATGTGGCCTCCGCACCCGAGACTGCCGCCCCGGCCGCCGAGCGTGGTGCACCAGCATCGGCACCCTCCGCACAACCGGCTCCTGCCGCGGCTCCCTCCGCTCCGGCTCCGGCGACACCGGCGCCTGCACCCACGGCGACTGCTGCGGCACCGGCGACCCCGGTCCCCGCAGAACAGCCCGCCGAGCCTGCGCCTGCGGACGAGGCAACTGCGGTTCCATCGGCCGTCCCCGCCCAGCCCGCGGCTCCATCCCAGGCCGCCCCTGCTGTGCCCGCAACACCTGCGACGCCTGCGACATCCGCGCCGGCCGTGGCGGACGCTCCGCCCAGCATCGATGCCATCGAGATCGAAAACGACCGCACCTTCTTTGCCGGCGCGGGTCCCGATGGCGGTATCATCCGCCTCTATGTGGACGACACAGTCGTGGCCGATACGACGGTGGAGGGTGGTCGCTGGCTGATCGAGGCTGGTGACGTACTCGACAAGCCCAGCCAGCGCGTCCGCGCCGACCTGTTGACGCCTGGAGCCGCCGATGTGGTGGCCCGTGCCGAAGTGGATTTCGTTGTCGACATGCCCGCCGGCGATGCCCCGATCGCGGTGGCGGAGGCTCCCGAGCCTGCGGCCCCAGCCGCACCGGCGCCCGCTGCTCCGACCGCGCAGCCGTCGCTGGAAACGCCAGCCACGCCAGCAGCACCGCCTGCCGAGCCGGTGGCCGACACACCGGCTCAATCCGCACCGGCTCCTGCGGCGCCGGCCGCGACCCCAGCCCCGCCCGCCACGCCTGCCCAGCCAGCTGCTCCGGCAGCGCCTGCGCAGCCTGCACCCTCCACACCGCCACCCTCGACACCGCCGGTAGCGACGCCGTCCGAGCCTGCGCCCGCTGCCCAGGCACCGGCCGCCATACCAGCTCCTGCGGTCGAACCGACAGCAGTGGCAGAAGCGACGACGGATGCAGAGCCTGCCGTTCCGACCATGGTGGCCGTATCGCTCGGCGATCCGGAGGCACAACGGTTCGCATCGGGCAAGGCCATCATCCGTCGGGGCGACAACCTCTGGACGATCGCGCGTCGCGTCTATGGCGAGGGCCTGCGCTACACCACGATCTACCAGGCCAATACCGGCCAGATCCGCGATCCGGACCGCATCTATCCAGGCCAGGTCTTCGACCTGCCCGAGGATGCTGCCGCGCAATGACAACAAAGGACGGCGCCTTCGGGCGCCGTTTTGCTGCGCCTATTGATTTTCCCCTGCATAAGCCCCATCTTCCATCGCAATTCACCGATAAACATGGTTGAGCATGCCGGCAGTGCCGGAGCGGTGACGAGCGAAGAGTTTGCCCCATGCATGACGACGACATTGCCAACATCATGCGCGCCCTGGGCCACCCGGTAAGGCTTGAAATCCTGCGCATCATGGCGTCCCAGCGCGAAGGGCAGTGCTGCTGCGGTGACGTCACCGACAGCCTGCCGCTGGCCCAGTCCACCGTCAGCCAGCACATCAAGGTGCTGCACGATGCCGGCCTCATCGAGCGCAAGCCGCATGGCACGCGCAACCGCTACTGCATCCGTCAGGATCGCTTCGCCGAACTCGGCACCGCCTTCGGCGGTCTCCTCAAGGGGCTGGCGCCGGTCGCCGCCAACAAGGAAACGGAACTCGCCTGATGGCAAAAAACAACGCTGGAAAATCCCCGTCCGTTAGCGCGGACGAGGGATCGGTATTCTCCACGGTCCGCAATCTGTGGTCCTATATGTGGCCCGAGGACCGGCCGGACCTCAGAATGCGCGTGGTGCTGGCCATTGCGGCTCTGCTCGCCAGCAAGGTCGCCACCACGCTCGTGCCGTTTGCCTACAAGGGCATTATCGACAGCCTCGACGGTACCAGCCCGGATCAGACCCTGATCCTGGGCCTTGCCGTGCCCATCGTGCTGGTCATTGCCTATGTGCTGGGCAATGTCATCGACGCCGGTTTCCAGCAGTTGCGCGACGTTCTGTTCGCCAGCGTCGGCCAGCACGCCGTGCGCAAGCTCGCGCTGCAAACCTTCCACCACATGCACCGCCTGTCGCTGCGCTTCCACCTGCAGCGTCGCACCGGCGGGCTGTCGCGCGTCATCGAGCGCGGCACCAAGGGCATCGAAACGGTGGTCCGTTTCGCCATGCTCAACATCGCGCCGACGCTCGTGGAGTTCGTGGTCGTCGCCGTGATCTTCGTCTGGCTTTTCGGCGTCAGCTACCTCGGCGTTCTGGTGGTGATGATCTGGGCCTATCTCTATTTCACCATCAAGGCCTCGAACTGGCGCATTGCCATCCGTCGCGACATGAACAACAGCGACACCGATGCCAATGGCAAGGCGATCGACAGCCTCCTCAACTTCGAGACGGTGAAGTATTTCGCCAACGAGCCGATGGAAGCCAGGCGCTTCGATGCGGCGATGGCCGGCTACGAGCGCTCCGCCATCCGCATATGGACCTCGCTGGGTTTCCTCAATTTCGGTCAGGCGCTGATCTTCTACGGCGGTTTCCTGATCATCTCGATCATGTCGATCGTCGGGGTGATGAACCGCACGCTGACGCTGGGCGACTTCGTGCTGCTCAACACGTTCCTGATGCAGATTTACCGGCCGCTGAATTTCATCGGTTTCGTCTATCGCGAACTGCGCCAGGGGCTGACCGACATCGAGGAAATGTTCAAGCTGCTCGACCAGAATCCCGAGATCGAAGACAGCCCGACCGCAAAGCCTCTGGCCGTGACCGGCCCGGTTGTGCGCTTCGAGGACGTCACCTTCCACTACGATCCGGATCGTCCGATCCTCAAGGGGGTCAGCTTCGAGGTGCCTGCCGGCAAGACCGTTGCCATCGTCGGGCCAACAGGTGCGGGCAAGTCCACGATTTCGCGCCTGCTGTTCCGCTTCTACGATGTCACCGGCGGCCGCATCACCATCGATGGACAGGACCTGCGCGACGTCACCCAGGAAAGCCTGCGCTCGGCCATCGGCATGGTTCCGCAGGATACGGTGCTGTTCAACGATACCATCGGCTACAACATCCAGTACGGACGCCCCGACGCATCGATGGAAGCGGTGCGCGAGGCTGCCAGCATGGCGCAGGTCGCCGGCTTCATCGACACCCTGCCCAAGGGTTACGAAACGCCGGTGGGCGAGCGTGGCCTCAAACTGTCGGGTGGCGAGAAGCAGCGCGTCGCCATCGCGCGCACCATCCTCAAGTCGCCATCGATCCTCATTCTCGACGAGGCGACTTCGGCGCTCGACACCAAGACCGAACGCGACATCCAGCAGGCGCTGGACGAAGTGTCCCGCAACCGCACCACTGTCGTCATCGCTCACCGCCTGTCCACGGTGGTCAACGCCGATGAAATCCTCGTGCTGCGCGACGGGCTCGTGGCCGAACGCGGCAGCCATATGGAGCTGCTGCGCCAGGACGGGCTCTACGCCCAGATGTGGAACCGCCAGCGCGAGGCCAACGAGGCGGCGGAGCTCCTGGCCCGGACGCAGGACGACCCCGACGGCTTCGTCAAGCGCGGTGCGCCCGCGGCGGAGTAAGCTGCTCTTCGCCTTCTCCCCTTGCGGGAGAAGAGCCTGCCCTGGGGCTTGACCCGGGGGTGCCCGAAGGGTCACCGAATTCGCGAATGCGAATTTCGGTTGGGATGAGGGGTAACCTTCCCTCATGAACGAGATTCGCCTTCGACCCGCTACCCCAGCCGACAAACCCACCATCGCCAGTCTCGTCCAGCTCTACCTCTACGACATGACCGAGTTCATGCCGTTTCCGGTGGGGCCGGATGGCCTGTTCGAATACTGCTATCTCGACCGCTTCTGGCGTTCGCCCTACCTCATCATGAGCGGTGACGAGATTGCCGGCTTCGCGCTGGTCGTGGACGAATGCCCGCTGACCAGCCGCGCGCCCTGCTGGTTCACGGCCGAGTTCTTTGTGCTGAAGGCCTATCGGAAGAGGGGAGTGGGCTTGGCCGCGCTCGAATTAGCGCTCAAGGCCCACCCCGGCGACTGGCACATCGCCGTCCCCCACGCCAACCTCGCCGCGCAAGGCTTCTGGGGCAGGGCGCTGGCCAGCCGTACCAGCTCACTCCGCGACATCCATTTCGATGGGGATGATTGGGCGCTCTATGCGTTTGGCAGTGACTAGGCGTCCTGACCGCGAGCGCCGATCTCACGTTCCCTTCGTTACCACCGGGCTTGTCCAGGTGGTCCACGCGATACATCCACAAGGTGGATTGCCGGGACAAGCCCGGCAATGACGAGGTGAGGAGCATTGAAACAAGAGAGGCCCGCGTTTACGCGGGCCCCTGTCAACTCACTCGGTTGCAGAGTTTCTACTCCGCCGCATCCCTGCGGCTAACGACCGTGACGCCGTTGGCTTCCTTCTCCTGCAAGCCGACGTCCTTCGAGACGATGTAGCGCTTGGAGCTGTCGGCATCGTCGGGAACTTCCACGGCCATGCCGTCGAAGCCGGCCGGCGCTGCCACCGGCTTGCGACCGAAGAGCCCGCCAATCCAGCCGCCCAGCGCCGCGAAGAGCCCGCCGACCCACTTGATCTGGTTCCACATCACGCTCGGCGCGGTGATCATGACCGGCACCATGATGAGTGTGAGGGCGGTGGAGAAGAACAGGCCCGAGACCAGCGCTGCCGAGAGGTGGATGAACCACGATCCGGCAAGGCCGCCGATGACGATTTCACGGCGGATGAAGTCAAACTCCACATTCGCCCACATCGGGATAACGCCCAGCGCCGTGAGGAACGCGGTCAGCAACACCGGACGCACGCGCTGGCTCACGGTCAGCAGCATGGCCTTCACGGCTTCCACGTTCTGGTGACGATGGTAGTCGTTATAGGTGTCGATCAGGACGATGCCGTTCTTCACCACGATACCCGCCAGCGCCACAATGCCGAGGCCGGTCATGATCGCCGAGAAGGTCATCCCGGTGATCAGCATGCCCAAAAGCACGCCGGCCACCGACATCACCACGGTCGTGAGCGTCACCATCACCTGGTAGAAGCTGTTGTACTCGAGCAGCAGCACGAAGAAGATGATGGCCATGGCCATGATCAGCGCCTGGCCGATGAACGCATTGGCGTCGCCCATCTGCTCTTCGGCACCGCCGAATGCCACCGAAACGGTGTCGGGGAAGTTCTGCTCGCCGATCCAGGTCTGCAGTTCCGCTACCTTGTCGGCGGCATAGACGCCTTCGGGCAGGTTGGTGAGACCGGCCGCCACAGCCATGGTGTAGACCTGGTTGCGGCGCTGGATGTTGGCCACTTTCGGCACGGCAGTGCGCTCGATGAAGTTGGAGACCGGAACCAGGCCTTGGCTGGTGGCGATGCGCATGCTGTCGAGCGCGTCGAAGCTGCGCTCTTCCTTGGGCAGGCGAACGCGGATGTCGAGTTCGTCGCCGGTCTGCGCATCGCGGTAGGTGCCCAGCTTCACGCCCGAGGTGACGAGCTGGACATAAGGCGCCAGCTCGCGCACGCCGATGCCATATTTGCCCGCTTCGGCGCGATCGATGGTGATCTGCCAGTCGATACCGGGCGAGGGGCGACCGTCTTCGATGTCGACGGCTTCAGGCCAGGTCGCGATATGGTTGCGGATCGCGGTCACCACAGGCACGAGATCGTCGTAATTGGTGCTGTCGACGCGCAGGTTGATGTCCTTGCCCGCCGGCGGACCGTTTTCGGCCGCCAGCACCTGGATATCGAGACCGGCGAAGCCGGCGACACGCTCGCGGATTTCGGCAAAGATCTGCGACGCCGGAACGCGGTGGTTCCAGTTGGTGAGCTGCAGCTGGAAGTTGCCGATCGTGTCCGGTGGCGTGGTCGAGAACGATCCGGTCGAACCGAACTGCATGATCACGTCCTGGACGCCCTGGACCTGGATCAGCTCGTTCTCGATCTCCCTGAGCATGTCACGGATTTCTTCGGGCGAGTAATTGCCCCGTCCCACGACGGCGACGGTGGCGAATTCCGGTTCGGACGCCGGGAAGGCCTCCGAGCCCGTCGGGTTCATTGCATAGGCCACGAAGATGGTGACGATGGCGCCGAAACCGACGGCCAGCGTCGGCAGCGGCCAGTGCAGCAACTTGTCCATCAGCCGCACATAAAGCCCGGTCAGTCCGCCGACCTTCTTCACGTCGAACTTGTCGGGATACATGACGATGTCAGCCTTGGCCTTCTCCTTCTCGTCCACATGCGTGGACGCGATGATGGAGCCGATGACCGGCATGAAGATCAGGGCCGAGATGAACGAGGCGACCATGACGATGATCACGATCATCGGCAGATAGCTCATGAACTTGCCGATGATGCCCGGCCAGAACAGCAATGGGATGAAGGCGCCGAGTGTTGTCGCAGTGGCGCCGACCACGGGCACGAACATCTTGCGCATGGCCATGATGAAGGCTTCCTTTTTCGGAATGCCCTCCATCAGCTTTCGCTCGGCATACTCGACCACCACGACAGGGTCGTCCACGAGCACGCCCACCGCGATCACGAGGCCGAACATCACCATCATGTTGATGGTCATGCCCAGGCCCTGCGCGACGAGGAAGGCCATCATGAACGAGAGCGGGATCGACATGCCGATCATGATCGCGGGACGAACGCCGAGCGTCGCCACGCAGGTGATCAGCACCAGTGCCACGGCGGTCAGCACCGCAGCTTCCAGCGAGCGGAACAGCGCGGTCGTGGTTTCGGCCTGATCGAGGAAGAACGAATAGGTGACGCCCGAAGGCCAGTCCTTCGCCGTCTCCTCGGTCACCTGCCGAACTTTGTCCGACACATCGATGATGTTGGTGCCGAGCTTCTTGGCGACGCCGAGGATCAGGGCAGGGGAGCCATTGACCTGGGTATATTCGGTCGCATCGGCAAGCGTGCGGGTGATGGTCGCGACATCGCCGAAGGTGACGACCGTATTGCCGTCGGTCTTGAGCGGCAGGCTGTAGACGTCTTCCGCGGTGGTGATGAGGCCGGGCACCTCGATGTTGAACGAGCCCTGTCCGGTATTGAGCGTGCCGCCCGGCACGACCATGTTGTTGCGCGCAAGCGCGTCGAACAGCTGGTTGGCGGTGAGGCCGTAGGCTTCGAGGCGCAGAAGATCGACCCGAACCTCGAGCTGTTCATCGCGCGAGCCGGAGAGCGTGGCCTCGCGGACTTCGGGAATGCCCTCGATGGCGTCCTGCAGCAACTCGGCGCGGCGCACGAGTTCCTTCTCCGGGGCAGAGCCGTAGACGGCCACCGAAATGATCGGCATGCCGACCAGGTCGATCTCGCTCACCGTCGGATCGTTGGCATCCGTCGGCAGCTTGGCCTTCACCGCGTCCATGCGGGCGCGGGTGTCGGCCAGGGCCTGGTCCTTGTCGGTATTGATGTCGAACTCGAGGAAGACCGAGGCATGGCCCGTGGTCGAGGTCGAACTGATGTTGTTCAGCCCCGGCAGGTTGGCCAGTTCTTCTTCGGTCGGCTTGGCCAGCAGGTTTTCGGCATCGCGTGGCGACACGCCGGTCTGGCTGATCGACACGTAGAGATAGGGCACGTCGATGGCCGGGAAGCTTTCCTTCGGCATCGAGGTATAGGCGCCGGCGCCTGCCGCCAGCACGATAACCATGATCGTCAGGACGACACGCGGCATCCTGAGGATTTTTTCGATGAAATCGAGCATGGTCTGCGTCCTCAGCTGGCGGTTGTTTCGGCGGCTTCAGTCGCCGGGCTGGCCTGTACGGCCTGTCCGGAAGTCACGTTTTCCTGGCCGACCGTGATGACATCGGCAACGGCAGGAAGGCCCGTTACCCAAACGCCCTCGCGTGTGTCGCTCACGATGGTGACCGGATGGAAAGCGACCTTGCCGTCCTCGACAGTCCGCACGCCGAGCACGCCCTCGTCATCGAGCGTCAGCACGGACTGCGGCAGCAGATGACCGGGCGCGGTGCCCAGATTGACGGTGGCTTCGGCGGTGACGCCGTCACGGATCGCGAAGTCCTCGTTCGGAATCTCGATTTCGGCGGGGAAGGAACGGGTGGCATTGTCGGCGACAGCCGAGATGTAGCTCACAGTGCCCTCGACGGTCTGACCGGTCACGGTCTTGATCGTGGCTTCGAGGCCGGTGCGGGCGAGGCCAATATGGGCCTCGGGCACCATACCGGTAAAGACGATCGGATTGAGCTGAACGATGGTAGCGCAGGGGGCGCCCGCCGCCAGCATCGAACCGGCTACGGCCAGCGGATCCTGGACGAGGCCGGCCACCTTGGCGGTGATTTCGGTGCGGTCGAGTTCGGCCTTTGCATTGTCGAGGCCGGCCTTGGCCTGCGCCAGGGCAACCTCGGCAGCAGTGGCCGTGTTGACGGCAGCCAGTCCACGGTTGCGGAGGTCGGCATTGGTGTCGAAGGCAAGCTGCGCCTGGGCGAGGGCGGCTTCGGCCTGAGCGACGGCAGCGGCGCGCGTACCCTGGTCGAGCGTGCACAGGGCATCGCCCACATTGACGCGCTGCCCCTTGGTCACATGGACGGTGTCGACCGTGCCTGCAGTCTCGGCGACGGCAGTCACCGTGGCCTTGGCCTGGGTGCGGCCACGCAGCGGTACCTGCAACGGCATGGCCTGCGCGGTGAAGCGCTCGACCCGCACGCTCTGCAGCGGTGCGTTGGCGCCGGTCGTTTCCTCGTTGCGCTGTGCAATGGTCTTGGTAGGGTCGACTTCGGGCTGGTGGTGCTCGGCCAGAAGGCCTGCATTGCCCAGCGTCGTTGCGATCGGACCATGCTCTTCGCCCTCGATCACCGCAATGATCGGCTTCTCGCCATTGCCGGCACCCTGTCCACCCTGGACAAGAGTTCCGGTCGCAAGCCAGCCGCCTGCCAGAAGCAGGATCGCAAAGGCCAGACCATAGGAAAACAGTGCACGCATTCGAATTCGCCCCTTATTCAGCCGCGTCTTTTTGTGGCTCGGCTCGCGCCATTGTGATCAGTTCGTGCATATGGGTGCGGAAATGTTGTTCCGCAACCTGCAATACTGCACGTCCATAGTTGATGACCCACATATCTGCGGGTGTACAATTGTGTTCATCCGGCGCGCCGTCGAGCTGCTTGAGCCCATCCTGGCTGCGCTGCAGGAATTCGTTGCACCGCTGCTCCACCAGGTCGCGCGGCAGGATATGCGCGAACCGCGCGAACAGCAGGAAAGGGCTGCGGAACATGTCCTCGCCCAGTGGTTCGCTCAGTTCGGCAGCAAAGGCACTGCGTCCGGCGTCGGTGATGGAGTAGACCTTGCGGGCCGGCTTCCCCTCTTGCAACTCGGTGCGGCTGGCGACCAGGCCATCGTCCTCGAGCTTGGCCAGGGCAGGGTAGATCGAGCCATAGCTGGCCTCCACGAAATAGGCGAAATTGCCCTCCGTGCACATCCTGCGAATGTCATATCCGCTCGCTTCACTGTCATAGAGAATCGAGAGGCAAAGGGTTCTGACGTTCATGGGTCTCCGGTCCCGTGACCATATTCTGGTCCGATATATGCCGGGCGTATATATGTCTTGATGCCGAACCGCAAGCATTACGGGGTGCCGTAGCCCGCAGATCAGTTAACCGCTACTTGCATGACAGGCGCCGAAGCCAGCCCGTGTCAGTAGAGTCTACCCCGTCTGCGACGCCTACGTGACCAAACGTCACTCCGGCAGCAACCGGCGCATTTCGGCAGCGCCGATCTCGGCCAGTTCACGTGTTGCCGCCGCGATGAAATACGGGTTGAGGAACCGCAACTCGCCCTTCCCGTAGCGCATCGGTGCGCCATCCAGCGTCAGCACCGCGCCGCCTGCTGCTTCAAGCACGGCCTGCCCGGCGGCGGTATCCCATTCGCAAGTCGGGGTAAAGCGCGGGTAAAGCTGGGCATCGCCGCGGGCCAGGAGGCAGAACTTCAGCGACGAACCGACCGAGACATCGCTCTCGACATCGAGCGTGCGGCAGAGCCGTTCGAGCGCCGCGTGCCCATGACTGCGGCTGGCGACGATCCGCGGCCGGGCAAGGAGCGCGACGCTGATCGGCCGCCGCTCGGTCACGGAATTCCCCACGACCTTACCGGTCCAGGCGCCGGTCTCGTCGCCGACGAAAATCTCGCCGCTGGCCGGCGCCAGGACCACGCCCAGCGTCGGCCGACCGTCCTCGATCAATGCAATATTGACCGTGAACTCGCCGTTTCGCTTGATGAATTCCTTGGTGCCATCGAGCGGATCGACGACGAAATATCGCGCGCCCAGCCGCGGGATGATGCCCGCTGCCACGCTTTCCTCCCCCAGCACCGGCAGGCCGGTGGGTTCGAGATGCGCGATGATCACCGCCTCCGCAGCCGCATCGGCCTCGGTGACCGGCGACCCATCGTCCTTGGTCACCACATGGATTGGGCGGTGATAGACTGAGCAGATCACCTCGGCCGCAGCGATGGCGGCCTCGACCATGACCTCGACGAGACTGGCAGCGACGACCTCGCTGGAAACGCTCATCGCGCAGCCCCCAGGGTCACGTCTAGTCCCAGGTCCAGCGGCTTGGCGCCCATCGTGATCTGGCTGGTCGAGATGTAGTCGACCCCCGTCTCGGCGATGGATCGCACGCGCTCGAGCTTGACGCCTCCCGATGCCTCGAGCCTGGCGCGACCGGCATTGATGGCCACCGCCTGGCGCAGGAGAGCGTTGTCCATGTTGTCGAGCATGATGACGCGCGCCCCGGCCGCAAGCGCTTCCTCGAGCTCGGCCAGGGTGGTCACCTCGATCTCGATGGCAACGAGATGTCCCGCAAAGGCTACGGCCGTCTTGTAGGCCGCCGTTACGCTGCCGGCCACGGCGATATGATTGTCCTTGATGAGGATGGCGTCATCGAGTGCGTAGCGATGGTTCGAGCCGCCGCCGCAACGAACAGCATATTTCTGGAAGGCCCGCAGTCCCGGCGTGGTTTTGCGGGTGTCGCAGATGCGCGCGCCCGTGCCCTCGATGGCATCCACATAGGTCCGTGTCAGTGTGGCGATGCCGCTGAGGTGATTGAGAAAATTGAGCGCCACCCGTTCGCCCGACATCACCAGCCGCGCCGGTCCCGAAATCTCGGCAATGATCCCGCCGGCCGCGACTTGATCACCGTCCCCGAGCCGGCGTTCGAAGCGCACGCCATCGCCGATCAGCCGGAACGCGGCCTCGGCGAGGTCGAGGCCGGCAATGATCCCGGCTTCGCGCGCGGCGAGAACCGCCGTCGCATGCATGTCTGGCGCCAGCGTCGCCTGGCTCGTCAGGTCTCCGGCGAGCCCCAGATCCTCTTCCAGCGCCGCCGCGACGGCTCGATCGACCAGAAGGCGCGGCAGGTGGGCGGGCAGGGCGGTCATGGTGGGCACCGGTGATGAAGCGTCCCCGTGCTTTACGATGCATGCTCGGGCCTGGCAACCGAGGCCCGGAGCATGGTTTTGTCCGTGTGCCGACTAGCGCAGCAAACTCTGCCCCCCGTCGATCCACACCGGCGTGCCGGTCACATGACGGGACGCATCGGAAACGAGGAAGGCAATGACATCGGCCACGTCCTCGGCCTTGCCGGGCTTGCCATCGGTCAGGGGGATGTCGCCCTCGGGAAACTCGACCGGGATTTCCACCTCATCCGCGCGGCGGTCGGTATTGTCGTCGATTTCGCTTTCGATGGCACCGGGACAGACCGCATTGATGCGGATCTTGCGCTGGCCCAGCTCCAGCGCCAGCTGCTGGACCATCGCGACCTGTCCTGCCTTGGTCACCGAATAGGCGCTGGCGCCCGCCGTGGTGAAAGTTCGTGTGCCGTTGATGGATGAAACCACGACGATAGCCCCGCCACCGGCCTTTTCCAGCGCCGGCACCGCGTGATGCAACGTCAGATAAGTCCCCTTGAGGTTGACGGTGATGGTCTTGTCCCACTCGTCCGGCGTGAGCTTTTCGATCGGGGCCCAGACGCCGTTGATGCCAGCATTGGCGACGACGATATCGAGCTTGCCGAAGGTCTGGATCGCCGTGTCGACCACCGCCTTCATCCCGGCATCATCAGTCGTGTCGCCTTCTATGGCCAGGGCCCTGCCGCCGGCCTTCTCGATTTCGGCTGCGGTCGCATCGATTTCCTCTTTCGTGCGGCTGATCACCACGACTGCAGCGCCCTCACGGGCCAGCTTCAGTGCCGTAGCCTTGCCGATACCCGATCCTGCGCCGGTAACCAGTGCGACCTTGCCGTCCAGAAATGCCATTGCTCGTTCTCCGTGTCGTTCCTTTCGGCAACGCGGAAAACGGGCAATGGTTGTCCTGATGGGCGCCGGCGTCAGTACCGCTTGGGGTGATCCGCCTCGATAATGCCGTGCGTCAGGCTCCCGGTCACCGGATAGAGCGGGATGAGGCAGGCCTGGAGCGCGTGGTAAAGATCGGGCTTACCCACGAACAGGCGCGATGTCGGCACCAACTGCTCGGTCAGTTCGCTGTGCCAGCCGCCGCGATCGTGGTCGATCAGGTGGTTCTCGGCGAAATCCCAGAACCGGCGATACCAGATCTGGAAATAGTCGTCGTGATCGTGCCCGCCGATATAAGCGGCGGCGCCGATGGCTTCGGCCACCGGCCACCACAGCTTTTCGCGCATGATCGGCTTGTTGTCCCAGTCGAGCGTGTAGAAGAAGCCGCCATGCTGCTTGTCCCAGCCGAGCTCGACTGCCTGGCGGAACAGGTTGCGTGCGCCCTCGGTCATCCAGCTGTGCTCCTTGCGGCCGAGCACGAACAGCTGGAACAGCAGGCGCGACCATTCGAGCGCGTGTCCGGGCGTCGTCCCGGATGGGCGGAACATCTCCGAGCCGACGAATTCCTTGTCGAGCGTCCAGTCCTCGTGGAAATGCTCGGCGACGCGATAGTCGAGCTTGGCGGCATTGCGATTGATGATGAGGTCGGCGATGCGCGTCGCCTTCTTGAGATACTCCCGGTCGCCCGTGGCTTCGTAGGCCGCCATGAGCGCTTCGGTCAGGTGCATGTTGGAATTCTGGCCGCGATACGAGCTGATCTGGCTCCAGTCATTGCCGAACTCTTCGCGCACGGCGCCGATCTTCTTGTCCCAAAAGCGCGTCTCGATGATCTCGGTAACGTCAGCGATGACCTGGTCGGCCAGTGGATGACCCACCAGCTTGGCGCTCGCCCCCGCCAGCAGAACAAAGGCATGCCCGTAGGCCTGCTTGCTCGCATCCGCGTGGCCGTTGTCGTCCAGCGACCACACATAGCCACCATGGCGCTGGTCACGATGCTTGTTCCAGAGGTAGCGCATGCCGTGGTCGATGATTTCGTCGGACCCTGGCCGCCCGATCAGGCTGCCGATGGTGGCGCAATGGATTAGGCGGGTCGTGACATGGATCTGCCGCAACCCATTCTCTGGGGAGAGCGGCTGACCCTCGTCGCTCAACTCGAAAAAGCCCCCCTTGGGGTTGATCGAGGCCGCCTCGAAGAAATCGAACAGCCGGCTCGCCTGCGTCATCAGATACTGGCGGTGGAACTGGCGCTGCTGCCACGCTCCCCGATTGGTTGCAGGCAGGTGATTGGCGTCGATCGTCATGCTGGCTCCCATCCGGCAAACCCGCCGGTCTGTCTCGGCAGGGTTTTAGCCAATGGGCGGAAACGATGCAAACCGAAGCAATCAGCTCCTGGCGTACCAGTCTTCGACACGTCGAACTTCGTCGGCCGAGCCCAGGATCACCGGCACACGCTGGTGAATGCCTGTTGGCGTGACGTCGAGAATGCCCTCGTGCCCCGTTGTCGACCGGCCACCGGCGCCTTCCACCAGCCATGCCATCGGGTTGGCCTCGTAAAGCAGGCGCAGCCGGCCGCCCTTGCTGACGGTCTCACTATCGAGCGGATAGAGAAAGATGCCGCCCCGCATCAGGATGCGATGGATATCGGCGACCATGGAGCCCACCCAGCGCATGTTGTAGCGCTTGCCAGCCGGCCCGGTTTCGCCGGCCACGCTCTCTTGGACATACCCGGTCGTCGCTTCGTCCCAGAAACGCTCGCGCGCCGTATTGATGGCGAATTCGCCACTGGCTGTGGGCACCTTCGCGGCAGCCACCGTCAGCAGCCACGCGCCCTTGTCATCAAGGGTAAAGACGCTGGTGTCGCCAGTGACGCGCACCACGAGGCTGGTTGCGGGGCCATAGGCAACGTACCCGGCGGCGAGCTGCGCTGTTCCCTTCTGCAGCAGGCCACCGGCTTTCGCCAGGATCGAGAAAATCGTGCCGACGGTCACGTTGACGTCGAGATTGCTCGAACCGTCCAGCGGATCGGTGGCGACTATGAAAGCGCCCTGACTCGATAGATGAACGGCTTCATCCAGCTCTTCCGAGATCAGAATCGAAATCGCCGGATTGGCCCGCAAGTGATTCAAAACAATATCGTTCGAGATCACGTCGAGCGCCTTCTGCGCTTCGCCCTGCACATTCTCCGATCCAGCCAGACCGGTTTGCCCGGCAATCGGAGCTTGCCGCAACACGGCAGCCAGTTCCGCCCCCGCCGCCGCCATCGAAAGGATCGCGCCGGCAAGCGCCTGGTCACTCGTCTGCGTCGTCAGCCACTGGGCAAGCTCGGTCATGCACGATCTCCATTGCTGGTCCCACAATCCCCAATCGGCTCAGGCAGACAAGGCCGACTTTCGGGTGAGGTGGTGAACGTACCCCTCTCTCGTCTCGGCCTGCGCCCGATCCACCCTCTCCCACAAGTGGCGAGCGGTACCATGCCGTGGGCCGGAAGAGCGGCTACTCCCGCGCCAGATCCGCCAGAAGGCCGGCGGCCACGCTGAGACGGGACACCGTTATCGCGCCTTCTGTCAGGTCCTTGACCGACGCGACGGTTCTCGCCACGGCCACCGGCTTCTGATCCACGAACAGGTCGATGCTGCCTGCCTTGATCACGTCGCCGGTGAGGTCGCGCAAGGCGCGCATCACGTTTGCCAGCGCCCGGTCCAGCGCCATGCGGTCGAATCGGTCGGCCAGCACGATAGCGCGTCCATCCTCGATGATGCGGAACAGTCCGAACAATCCGGCAACGCCGAAAAAGGCGCGCGCTGCAGCGGGAACGTCGACACCGCTTCGCTCGGCTACCAGCACGATATCGCTGGCATGGCTGATGAACGGCAGTTCGCCGATCCGCCGCGCCAGGTCCTCGGGCACGCCGTGAGCCACCAGTCCGCTGACCCGTCCGTCGAGCGCGACGCGCTGCGCATCGGGAAGCAGCCCTTGTGCAGCCGCCAGTTCGACTACGCCTGCGCGATGACGCTCGACAAGGCCCGCAAGCCCCTCGGCGACCGATCCATTGCGCAGGAACCACAGGGTTTCCTGACGCAACAGCGTCTCTACCTGCGCATAGAGCGCCAGTTGCACCGCACCAGGCACCGACCCGTCCAGCGCGTCGATGGCCGTATTGAGTGCGGTCAGGCCATAGGTGTCGCGCACTGCCGCATAGGCGAGGGCCACTTCGCCCGCGCTGGCGGAGGTCGCAGCCGTCAGCTCCGAGACAAACGCCGGCCCGCCGCGATTGATCATCGCATTGGCGAGGACCGTCGCGATGACCTCGCGTTTCAGCCGGTGGTGCTGGACCGCATCGCCATACGTCTGGTGCAGTGTTTCGGGGAAATAGCGGAACAGCTCACCTGCCAGGTATGGCTCGTCGATTGCGGTGCCATCCATGAGGTCGTCGAACAGCGTCAGCTTGGCATAGGCAAGGATCACGGCCAGTTCCGGACGGGTCAGCGCCGTGCCCTCGGCGCTGCGCGCATCGAGTTGCGCATCGCTGGGGAGAAACTCGACGTCCCGGTTGAGCAGGCCGCGCTCTTCGAGGCTCTCGATCAGCACACGATGATCGGGAAGGTCGGCAAGGCCTGCGCGCTCGGCGAGCGACAGCGCCAGCGTCTGCAGGTAGTTGTTCCGCAGGCAGAGGGCCGCCACCTCGTCGGTCATCGAGGCGAGGAAGGTGTTTCGTCGCTCCATGTCGAGTTGACCTGATGCCACGACCGATGCCAGCGCGATTTTGATGTTGACCTCGAGGTCCGACGAATTGACGCCTGCCGAATTGTCGATAGCGTCGGTGTTGATGCGGCCGCCGCCCAGTGCGTAGGCGATGCGACCACGCTGGGTCACGCCCAGGTTCGCGCCTTCCCCGACCACGCGGGCCCTGACCTGATCGGCGGTCAATCGGATCGCGTCATTGGCCCTGTCGCCGACCCGTGCATCGTCCTCGTCGGCGGCCTTGATATAGGTGCCGATGCCGCCGAACCAGAGCAGGTCTACCTGCGCTCCCAGGATCGCCCGCATCACGGCGTTTGGCGTGGCTGCGTCCCCGTCGAGTCCCAGCAGCGCCTTCATCTCCGGGCTGAGTGGGATGGACTTGAGCGCGCGCGAGAACACCCCGCCGCCACGCGAGATCAGCGCCTTGTCATAGTCCTGCCAGCTCGACCGCGGCAGCGCAAACAGCCGCTGCCGCTCGACAAAACTGGAGGCTGCGTCCGGTTCGGGATCGATGAAGATGTCGCGATGGTCGAAGGCCGCAACGAGCCGGATTGCCTTCGACAGCAGCATGCCGTTGCCGAACACGTCGCCGCTCATGTCGCCGACACCCACGACGGTGAAGGGCTCGCGCTGGATGTCGCGGTTGAGTTCGCGGAAGTGCCGTTTGACAGCCTCCCAGCCGCCGCGCGCCGTAATGCCCATTTTCTTGTGGTCGTAACCCGCCGACCCACCTGAGGCGAAGGCATCGCCCAGCCAGAAGTTGCGCGCCGTGGCAATGGAGTTGGCGATGTCCGAGAAACTCGCGGTACCCTTGTCCGCAGCGACAACGAGATAGGGATCGTCGCCATCGCGGCGCACGACATCGACTGGCGGCACTACCTGGCCCTCGACCAGGTTGTCGGTCACATCAAGCAGAGCACCGATGAAGATGCGATAGCTTTCGGTGCCTTCCGCCATGAACGCCTCGCGGGCCATGCCTGTGGTCAGGCGTTTGGGAACGAACCCGCCCTTGGCCCCGACCGGCACGATGACGGCATTCTTGACTTGCTGCGCCTTGACCAGTCCCAGCACTTCGGTACGGAAATCTTCCGGCCGGTCCGACCAGCGGATGCCGCCGCGAGCGATGGCGCCGAACCGCAGATGCACGCCCTCGACGCGTGGCGAATAGACCGAGATCTCGCGATAGGGGCGGGGCGCGACCATGCCCTCGATCTTGGAACTGTCGAACTTGATCGCCAGCGCCGGCCGTCGCTGTCCGTCCGCGTCACGCTGCCAGGCATTTGTGCGCAGCGACGCTTCGATGAGGTTCTGAAACCGCCGGACGATCGTGTCCTCGTCGAGCGAGGAGATGGTTTCGAGCTCCGACGCAATGGCGGCCCGGGCAGCCTCAGCCGCCGCCTCGCGGTTCTCGAGACCGGGAGCGTGCAGCGCCGCAAAAAGTTCGGTCAGCGCCCGCGCGGCGCCGCTCTGCGTCACCATCACCTGCGCGATATAGCGCTGCGAATAGGACGTTCCCACCTGCCGCAGATAGCGCGAGAGTGCCCGCAGCAGCGCCGCCTCGCGCCAGTCGACCCCGGCCAGGGTGACCAGTGAATTCAGCTGGTCGCTCTCCGCTTCCCCGGCCCAGACGGCCAGCAGCCCTGCCTCGATCGCCGGCGCGCGCGCCAGTGGATCGCTCGCGCGGTCGTCCGCAAGCTCGAGCACCATGTCGTGGAGATAACGCTCCACCCCGTCGCGTGGCACGATCGTATACGTGCGCTCGTCGATCACCCGGAAGCCGAAATGCTCCAGCATCGGCACGCGGTCGCTCAGCGGAATGGCCGTTCCCTCGTGGTAGAACTTGAGGCCCAGGGCCCCATCCGTGCCGCTTCTCCGTGCCAGCCGGATGGCGATCCCGTCGTCGCCCAGTCCCTGGAACACGGCAATGTCGCGCAGCGCGTCCTCCGTGCCGTTGCGGCTCTGATAGGCGCCCGAGAAGGCCTGCTTCCAGTCGCTGACCGCCCCGGGTTCATCCGATGCCGCCAGCAGCATGTCCGAGAAATCATGCGTCAGCGTTTCGACGCCGGCCTCCAGCTCTCTCCGCTCGGGCTGCGGCGTCGGTCCGCCATTGCGCCCGATGATCACGTGCAGCCTTACGAGCTCTCCCTCCGGGAAATGCGGGTAAAAGGCCGAAACCCGGCCATCATAGGCCTCGGCGAGATAGCGCGTGATACGCGCGCGCACCGCACCGTCATAGCGGTCGCGCGGCACATAGACGAGGATGGAAACGAAATTGTCGAACCGGTCGATGCGTGGCAGCACCCGCACCCGGGGTCGATCGTAGAGCCCGGCGATCGCCTCGGCAAATTCGGCCAGCTGCTCGGTATCCACTTGGAACAGCTCGTCGCGCGGATAGCTGTCGAGTGCCCCAAGCAGCGTGCGCCCCGCATGTCCCAGCGGATCGACCCCGGACTGCCGCATCACTTCGGCGATCTTGCGCCGGATCAGCGGTACGTCGGTATGCGGCGTTGCCAGCGCCTGGGCGGTATAAAGGCCGACCACGCGCAACTCGCCACAGGCCTCGCCGGCTGCATCGAACAGCTTGATGCCGACATAGTCCATGTGCGCGCGACGATGCACTCGCGAGCGCAGGTTCGCCTTTGTTACCAGCACCGGATCGGGCCCTTCGACGAAGTCGACCAGCTGCCGCGTGCTTTCCACGAAGTCCGGGCCGCTCCGAAGGACACGCAGGTCGTCGTTCCGCATGATTCCCAGCCCGCTGCCTGCGACCGGTTCCAGCGCGTGCCCCGCGAGCCGATATTCGCGCATGCCCAGGAAGGTGAAATTGTGCTCTGTCAGCCATTCCACGAAGTGGGCGGCTTCGTCGCGCTGCGCCGGGCGCAGCACGCCCAATCCGGACACCGCTTTTCTCACCCGCTCCAGCATCGGCTGCCAGTCGGCAACGGCCCGCGCCACGTCGCGCAGGGTCGCCTCGAGTTCGGCGACAAGGCCATCCACGTCGGCCACCGGGTCCGACTGGATATGGAGCATGCTGACGGCCGCGCCGCCTTCGCTGACCACCTGCCCGCGAGAAACGTGCAGCACCGGATGGGCAAAAAGCCTGATCACCCCGCCGGCCGCGCGCAGGGCGGCGAGGGCGCTGTCGACGATAAAGGGCATGTCCGGCCCGATGATGTCGATGACCAGCGGCTCTCCCGGCGTTGCCGGGCGCGTGGCGAGCACCCGTGTCGTTTCCACCGGCGCTGCGATGAGGCGGGCATGCGTGGTGGTCAACGCGCCGATCAGGGTCGTGGGGTCCTGCCGCGCCAGGTCATCGGGATCGATAGCCGCAATGGCCCGTGTCAGCATCAGCCTGAGACTGGAATCGTCGATCGCGCTCGAATTCGCCTGCGCTAGGATGTGCGCTTCGATTGCATTCGACATGCCGTGCTCCCCGGTGACTCGCGCGCCCACCTTAGGCAATGGAGATGACAGTGTCTGCATGGCCGTTTGGCTCAGGCCAGCCGGGCCATTCCTCCGATCGCGCGCCAAGCCGTTTCACAAAACGGTCACATTTGGGCAAAGCGTTTCCCGCTTTCGCCTGCATCGGCAGGGTTAGTATCTTGTTAAAGTCTATCAAGCTGGTAGTGTTTGCCCCGGTTCAACCGCAGGTGCCCGATGCCCAAGCTGTCGCATTACGTGTCCTACGCCGCTCTCGTCGCCGCATTGGGCTTTGCCCTGACCGTCATGGTCGGTTTCCACTTCTGATCTGCCATCTATGGTGAAACAAAAAAAGGCAGCCCGAGAGCTGCCTTTTGTCCGTTTCTGCAATGGCTTACGCGCCAAATCTGACTCAGTGCACCGTTGCCGGAACTATCGGCGTTGCCGACCCGTCGTCGATCTGCGGCCCTGCCCAGAACACCACGTAGAGCAGGTCTTCGCCGCTGGCATCGGTAATCTCGATCGAACGCGGCTCGTCCATTTCCCCGCCTTCGCCGGCGATCTTTTCGATGATTGCGCGCCCCATTTCCGCCGCCATGTGCTCGGCGTCTTCCAGGCTCGCGTGCTCGCTCCCCGCCTCGTCGCGGATCAGCGCACTCTCGGTTCGATAGTGGAAATAATAGCGCGGCATGTGTCTCTCCCGTCGCCCGGGACAACGCTTGAACCCCGCGCGCGTTGCCGACGCAGGCGTGTCACCGGCAAGACTGTCACGTCACACGCGATCAGTCGATCCCTGCAAGCTCACGATATCCATGACGCTGCCAGATCAGCGGCGCGCGGCCCGGGTCGCTTTCCGCTTCCACGATTGCGCCCGCGAACAGCACATGTGTTCCCGTTTCCATCGCGCCAATCACCTCGCAGTCGAGCGAAGTGACGGTTCCACGCAGCTGCGGTTGGCCTGACGGCCATGCGCCCCAGTCGCCGATTGCGAACCGCTGTTCCGCCGGAACCTGTCCGGCAAACGCATCGGCGACATCGGTCTGCTCCGTGCTCAGCATGGCCAGCGAGAAGCCGCCCGTCTTGGCGATCAGGTCGGCCAGCCGGCTGACGATATCGATGGAAACGAGCAGCGCTGGCGGCTGCGCCGAAAGCGACATCACCGATGTGGCGGTCCGCCCGACACGCTCGTCGCCGCGCCGTGCCGTCACCACCGTCACGCCAGACGCCAGTCCGGACATCGCCGTGCGAAATTCCCCGTCGCTCACCGTCGGTCGGCGCAGCGGCCGCAGGGCCATGGTGTCGGGAAGTTCGAAATCGGGCATGAGGATAGTCATCGCGGAAAGTCACTATGAGTGCAATGCGGCCTCGGCCTTCAAGGGGAGGCTGCCCCGGAAAGAAGGCTGGGGGAACGGCCGGGTTCCCGCCATTGTCACCGCCAGGTCAACCCCGGCGGTGACGATATGGGATTGCGCGGACCGGTCAGCCCAGGTTGGCTTCCGCGAATTCGTAGTTCGCGAGCTTGTCGAGGAAATTGCTGACATAGTCTGGACGACGATTGCGGAAGTCCACGTAGTAGGAGTGCTCCCACACGTCGAGACCGAGCAGCACCTTGCCCTCACCGGTCGCCAGTGGGTTGGAGCCGTTCGGAGTCTTGGTGGTCTTGAGCTTGCCGTCCTGGCCAAGCACCAGCCAGGCCCAGCCCGATCCGAACTGGGTCGTGGCGGCGGTCTTGAAGCTCTCCTTGAAGGCATCGACCGAGCCGAAGTCTTCGACGATCTTGGCTTCCAGCTTGCCCGGCAGCTTGCCGCCAGTGGGAGACAGCGCATTCCAGAAATGGATGTGATTCCAGTGCTGACCGGCATTGTTGAAAACCGGAGCCATGTCGGCCTTGCCGTTTGCGAAAGCGACGATCTCTTCCAGCGACTTGCCCTGCAGGTCAGGGTTCTTCTCGACGAAACCGTTGAGCGCCGTCACGTAGGCCTGGTGATGTTTGCCATGGTGCAGCTCGAGCGTTTCCTGGCTCATGCCGCGCTCGCCGAGGGCCGCCGGGGAATAGGGAAGGGCGGGAAGCGTAAAGGTCATGTCGAAGCTCCGTTCACTTCGGCTTGCATGTTTTTGCAGGCCGGGTTAATTTCCAAGCAATGGCTTTGAAAACCCTTTCCAGTGATATGTCAAGCTCAGGCTTGGAAAACACCGCGTGGTCTCCGCGCAACCCGGCAGAGCGTGTCCTTATGGCGCTCAAGATGCATGGCGCGCTCTCGGCGACTGCATTGGGTGCCATGCTCGGTACGACGAGCGAAGCTGCACGGCAGCAGCTCCTTCGGCTTGCAGATGAGGGCCTGGTGGAGGCGCGCAGCGCCTCGGCAGGCGTGGGTCGGCCGACGCAGCTCTGGACGCTCACCCCAGCCGCACAGGCGCGTTTTCCCGATACCCATGCCGCACTCACCGTCCAGCTGCTCGACATTGTCCGCACGCGGCTCGGCGATGACGCGCTCGATGCCATCATCGCGGTGCGCGAAGCCGATACACGCAACAGCTATGAGGCGGTCATGGTCCCGGCCGCGGATCTCGAGGGGCGTGTTGCGACCCTAGCAGCCATGCGCAGCCAGGAGGGCTACATGGCCGCCTGGAGCAAGGAGGCGGACGGCTCCTTCCTGCTAGTCGAAAATCACTGTCCGATTTGTGCCGCTGCAACGGCCTGCCAGGGCTTCTGTCGCGCCGAACTGGAAGTTTTCCGTTCGGTATTGGGCACCGGTGTCACCGTCGAGCGCACCGAACATATCGTCTCGGGCGGCCGCCGCTGCTCCTATGTCATCAAGGCCCAGACCGATGCCGCCGTCTGATCGTCCCCCTGTCGGCACGCAGCTGCATCGTATCGGCTGGGAAACGCCCGAGGGTCTCGACGAGACCATGATCCGTGCCGTTGTCGACGAATTCTATACCCGTGCAAGGCGCGACGATGTTGTCGGCCCCATCTTCAATTCCGTTATTCCCGACGCCGAGTGGCCGGGCCATCTCGACAAGATTTCCGATTTCTGGAGCTCCATGCTGCTCGGCTCCGGGCGCTATGCGGGCCGCCCGATGCCCAAGCACATGGCAATCCCCAATCTTGGCGATGCGCATTTCATGCGCTGGCTGCGCTTGTTCCGTGAAACCGTCGAGGAACTTTGCCCGCCTGATATAGCGGCACTTTTCATCGAACGCTCCGAGCGGATCGGCAATTCGTTCCGCATGAACATTTCCATGCGCCGCGGCGACGACATCACGCTCATGGGGCCGCTCAAGCGCGAAGCGCCACCGACCTGGAAACCGGAATAGGGCAGGCGATCGTCACACCAAGGTCTGCCGCGTCTGGTTCGTCCAATCTCCAGACAATGGAGATTTGCGATGAAACTTTTGGTGACCCTGGCACTGGCCGCATCGACCACCGGCGCAGCGCTGGCTCAGGATATTGAAGCTGGTTCGGAGCGTGTGCTCGTCGATGCCGATTTCGGTCTCACCCTTGAAACGCCCGAAGGTTTCGACGCCCAACTGTTAGGGCAGATGCCCGAGGGCCACGTTCTGATCAAGGTGAGTGCCGACGATCCGGACTTACCGCCGCTCGATGGTGCCGATCATCTCTGCGACCTCACCTTCAACTACGATCCAAACTTCGGGCAGGGCGATCAGCAATGGGTGAATAGCCTCGCTGACGGAACCGGGTTCTACGAACGCATGGCTGAGGAAACGGCGGTTCCGGGCACGGTGGAAAGCGGCGAGCATTTCACCCATCGCGGCTCCTCGTCCCACATCTTCTTCGGCCGTCACGATCTGGGCGGCGCGTTTGCGGTCGCGGCTATTCCCACCACCCAGGGTTACGCCCTGCTCACCTGCGCCACCAGCGCAGCCGAGGTCGATTGGGACGCCATTTCGCCCTTGATCGACGCCATAACCGTTCCGGGTCAGCCACGCGATCATCTCGCAGGCACAGGCACGTGCGAGGCGGAGCTGGATGTCGCGGAAGACGATCTCGACACCTTCCTTGGCGGCAGCGCAGACCGGACGCTCGTCGCTGCGCTGGACGCGGAACGTGGTCGGATCGCGGATGCGTGCGGCGGTGACGAGGCCGACGCCGTCATGGATGCTGCCCTCGAGCAGCTGGGCGCCACCGAAACTTACCGCGCCATGCGTTACGACGCGCTGGCCCGGATCGGCTCCGACCTTCTCACCCCCGAGCAGCATGAGGCTCTCGACGATGGCCGCCAGCAAGTGGTCGCTGCCAGCGACGAGCCAACGGGCGAGCGCTACCTCGACTACATGCATTTCACCGTCGGATTGCGCGGCGGAGTTTGATGCAGGACCAGCAGGCCGGATGCAGAAGTCCGGCCTGCGCGCTTCTTCACTTTACCAGATCTCGCGCTCGATCAGCACAACGGGGTTGTCCTCGCGGTCGAAGGTGGCGTCCACGGCGAAGTAGGTGATCTCGAACTTGCCATTCTTGAATCCCCACCGCGTCTCCGCATAGGCATCGTCGAGCCCCCGCATTTTGTTGCGCTCGGTCATTGTGCGGCTTGATGGGTCGTATTGCGGGTTCACGACCTCGCGCAAATCAGGAGTGTCGATGATGGTGATGTCGTCGACGGGCGCGCCTTCGCCTTCTCCCTGGTAGCTGATGTCAACCTGCGGAGAAGGAAAGAGGATCTCCGAGACCGTCCCATGCTGATCCGAGAGGAGATAGACCGACGTCTGATTGTAGGCGCCGATCTGGCATGGGAATTCCACGATCAGCGCTTGCCGCGCTGCCGTGTCCTCACCGATCTGGAGCTCAAAACTGGCTGGCTCCAATTGCGAGGCCTCCGCCGGAACGCACACCTCCGGGCGGTTTGCCTGATGATGGGAGATGGCCTTCTCGATTGCAGAGGTCTTCCACTCGCCCTCCTGGGCGGTGCTCGGCAGGCTCACCAGCACGAGGCTGGCAGCAAGGACGAAATGTATGCGCATCACGGTCTCCATCAGGCTCGACCATATGACGACCCGGGAGCGCCGCACCTTGGTTTGTCAAAATTGCCTTGGGACCAAGGTTCGGCTGCGTTCGCACGTCTGATGGACAAGACCAGATGATCCCTGTCGAAAGGTGCAGCCATGTTCCGCCATTCAGTCGCCGCCGCCGCCATTCTGGCGGTCTTATCCACCGCCGCCACCGCCCAGGAGCCGACCGACTTCCTAGGCGTGGCCGGGCCGATTTCACTCGGCGACACGCAATACGTGCTTGCGTGGTCGTCCAACCCCCAACCGGGCTACATCAAGCAGGAATACATCCCCGCGGGCGACACGCTCGAAACCTACAACAGCATGGTGATGGTCGAGTTCGTCGCCACCGATGCGCCGATCGCCGATGTGGTGGCCGGGCAGGCGGCCGCAATCGACCAGCGCAAGGCGACGGACCCCATCGCCAACATGGCCATGTTCAGCAATCCCGATACGGGCGAAGTGCTGCTGGATTTTCTCCGCTCCGCCAAGGATGAGGCCGGTGAATACATCATCGAATGGAACGGGTATCGCTATGCCGAGGCCGAGTTCGATGGCGAGGAAGGGGTGCTCCTCTTCGCGGTCAGCGACCGCAGCTATGGCAACGCCGCCGCCGAACCGTTTCTGCGTGGCCTCGCGGACTTCAAGGCAGCTCGGCTCGAGGCCCTGACATCGGCCGCTCTGCCGGCGCTCGACTGATCGCGATCAGTCGTCCAGCCAGTACGCGGTGCCCTCGATCAGCACCGTGTCTGGCTGGGTATCGTCCGCTGACGCCGGAAGCGCGAAAAACCGTCGCTCGCTGGTTCCGTCCACGTCGATGATGAGCGCGAAGTCCTCGATCCGGTAGCGCGCTTCCGTCGCGGGATCCTCGGAGCCGCTCACGATGATGTAGCTCGTCCCCACATTGCCCGCGACAAAGCCGCTGCGGCTGTAGGTGAGGGCGCCATCACGCGAAAACGCATACCGCCTGTCCTGTCGCGACCCGCCCATCCCGATCTGGAGATAGTCATAGGCTCCGTCCAGCGTCGCGTGGGTAAACGGCACGAGGCGCTGCGCCCCTTCGACCAGCGTTTCCGTACCCGCCTGCCAGCCGCCGCTCATGGTCAGGCGCACGCTGTCGCCGTCCGCCTGCCAGGTGAACCAGCGTCCCGGCTCACGCTGCCGCGACAGCGCGACGTCGAGGTCGGTGAACGGAAAGCTCCACTCGTGCAGGTACGCGCTGCCATCGTCGAGCAACACGTAGATGTCCTCCTGCCGGTCCACATAGCCATTGCCGAAGCCATCGAGCCGATTGTCGAACCGGGCGTCGTAGATCACGCGATCCACGTCATCGAGGGCGATCCCGGCATTGGGACCGGCAAAGGCCTCGTCAAACTCGAGCGGCCGGATCATGAGACCGGCGCTGTCCTCTTCCTCCACCATCGGCCGCGCGGTTTCCGCGACCGTAAAGAGGCTGCAGCGATCGAGCCGGACGACACCGCCCTCCATGCCGTCGCTGACGCTGCGCGACGTCCCGACAACCACCATGTCTCGGCCGATCGCGCTTTCCATGCGGGCCTCGTGCGCCGCCTCGCTGAAGGAGCTGCAGCGCACGGCAAAGCTCGATTGCATGTCCTCGCGCCATTCGCGCAGTTCGTCCTCGCCGGTGACGCGGCCATAAAGCACCTGCACGCCATCGGCTTCGAGCCAGTCCTCGGCATGCGCCTCGCGCGCCGCCCGCAAACCGCGCAGCTCCCGCGCCCCCGCCTTGCTGCCGATCTCGGCCATCTTGGCCTCGATCCGCGCCGAAAGCGCCGCCAGCGGCAGGATCTGCGTCTCCTCCACCGTCCGTGTCGCCGGCACGATATCAGGCACGTCAGGCACGGCGATGTCGAGCGCCCGCGTCAGCGACATGAGCCGCCTCACGCTCGATTTCACGTCGAACTGGTCCGCCGCCAGCACCTCCGCAAACTTCCCGCAGGTCTGCGGCGCGGCATCGAGTTCTCTCGCGATCTCTGTGGCAAGCGCCGACCGCTGCGGCCCGATCTGTGCCTCCAGTTCGGGAATGCGCGCACCAATGCCCGTCATCACCCGGGAGTAATCGCCGAAGTCGTTGTCGTGCCGCCAGGCCGCGACGAGGTCGCGTCGCGCCTGCACGCCCTCCGGGTCGCGTTCGGCGCAGGCATCGAGGTAAAGCGCTGCCGCTTCGAACGCACCCACGGTCTGCCCGATGCGCTGGCTCAGTTCCTCGACCTCGTCAGCCGTGACGGTCATGGGAAGGCCGGCGGTGACCATCACCGCCAGCACCACCCCTCTCAGGCCATCCGTTCCCGCGGACATCCGGGCCTCACTCGCTGCCGATCTGCAGCACACTCGCCTCGCGTCGCATATGGGCGTTCAGCACCGCCGCATACGCCGGGTTCTGGACCGTCTCGCTTTCGTCGATCAGCACCGTCACCACCGCGGCGCAGAGGCCATCGACGCCCTCGGCCGTGCCGGTCTCGATTTCGCCCTGGGCCGTGTCGGGCGCCATGTCGCTCCAGCGGCCGGCAATGGCATCCGCTGCAGCCTGCGCGACCGTGCAATCGGGGTAGGCGAGGGCGATGGCGGCCCCCATCTTGTCTGTCTGGATATCGGCGACGATGCCGCCCATATAGGCCGGAATGCCCTTGCCGAGCGCTTCCATCTGCGCCTCGATCTTCGCCCGGGTTTCCGCGATATCGGCGGTCGGCGACAGCACCGCGGCCGGATCGAGGCCCGCAAGCCCGAATAGCGGCGAGATCACCACCGCCTGCACCACATGGGCCTCCCCAGCCGACTGCTCCAGCCCGGCCAGCGCCGTCGCGATGATCGGGTTCTGTCCGAGGCGCGGCTGATCGCTCGCCGCCGTCATTGCTGCCTGCGGCGTCTGCGCCTGCACCACATTGGTGCCCGTTGCCGCAGCGAACTGCGCCGCGCCGACCCGGGTGCGCCATGGATTGGCCGGGTCCCTGTCCTGCGGGTTGAACTGCATCGGCTCGCCATTGCCGACCACGCCAGGCATGCCGGCACTTTCGAAGCCGATGGTCTCCAGCGTGCTGACCAGTTCGGTCGCCGACGCTTCGTCGACCAGTCCCCAGAATGTGTGCGTATTGGGTGGAACGCCGAAGCTGGTGAAATAGCGCACCTTGTCCCGTGTCGTGCCCGCCTTCGTTTCCCACTCGGATTGCTCGGAGGATGCCAGGCTCTGCAGCGGCGTGAAATCGGCTGCCGCAAACAGCCGGACGAAGGAATTGGCGGGTCCGCTTTCACCCTGTGCCGACATCACGTCAACATCCGCGAAATAGGCCACGTCGCCTTTCTCCTGCACGAAGACGCTTTCGGGCAGGTGATCGAGGCCCTCACGCAACGCATCGACATTGGCGGCCAGGGCCGGGGCGGATGCGGTCAGCATCAGGGCGATGGAGATAACGCTGCGGCGCATGGGCAATCCTCTTCTGTGTCGTTTGCTTTGTGACGTCCTGCGAATGCATGACCTTGGTGCGATTGGAGAACTTTTTCTCGGCAGATTTGGTCTCGTGGGCCAAGCTTCCACCTGCCTGCGGCGTCATATGGATCAAACGGAAAGGATCACCGCCGTGAAAAGATTGATGATGTCCCTTTTGATCGTGACCGCCATGGCCTCCGGAACGCCTGCAATGGACAAGCCGAACCTCGAGGCCATGAGCAATAGCGAAATCCGGGAACAGGCGAGCTCGCTCCATCCTGCGGCGCTCTACATCCTCTCGGCGCGCCTTCTGGCCGAGGGCAGGGGGCAGGAGGCGGCCAACTGGATGTATGCGGGCCAGTTGCGCTACCGCTTTCTCATTGAAGCCGGTGGTGACGCTGCGCGCGACGAGAACGTGCTTTTCAGTGCCCTGACGGAGCAGGTCGGTCGACCCGTCAACGAATACATTGCCGGCAATGTCGACGAATGGCTTGCGGCCATGCAGTGGGCGCTCGATTGGGACGAGGCCAATGCCAACGGCCTGACCTCCAAGACCCAACATGCCGCCGTCCTCAAGGATGTTCGCGACGGTCTCGAAAGGCTGATGGCCGATGTCGAAGCCAATCGCGCCGAAATCCCGGCCCAGCGCGAAGCCAATGGTCTCGAAAACCGCTGAGGAGAGAACCATGCGTGCTTTCGTTCTCGCGTCGCTGGCCGTCATTGCTTCTGTCGCACCGGCGATCGCCGATGGTGCCACGGAGGAAACTGTCTTCCTGGTCGGTCGCACCAATATCTTCTGCGTCAAGGCGCCGTGTCCTTGGCGCGGCATCGCTCCTGCCGGCGGCGCGGCGGGTCCTCACGCGCTCATCTGGTCCGGTGACGCTCTTCCCGAGGTCGACGGAGACCCTGCCGACGTCGCCAGCATTTCCCAGGCGTGGAACAACGGCGACTGTCTGGTGGTCAGGGGACAGTTTACTGCGGAGGTCCTGACCGTCGATGCCGTTGTTGGCCCTTGCCCCTGAAGTCTATCGACGGTGTTTCGATGAATAGCGGGGCAGTTGCGCGGCATCTTTCCTCTAAGAGGTTCGCGCCAAACAAGGAAATCTCATTTTCGCCACAACCATTTTGCTTTTCTGGCATTATTGCCATGGGCAGGCGGGGAGTTGATGGCGCAGTGCGATTTGTGGAAGGGACGATTTCCGAGCCGTCTGACGCGACGGCCCAGCTCATAAGGCTGGCCAAAAGTGGCGACGCCCGGGCCTTCGAACGCCTGATCTCCGAACATTATCTCTTCATCTACAAGACCGCGTTCCGCTGGCTCGGACACAAGAGCGACGCCGAAGATGTCACGCAGTCGGTATGTATGCGTCTTGCCGACGCGATTTCCGGCTTTGACGGACGGTCCAAGTTCACCAGCTGGCTCTACACAATCACTCTCAATACCGTTCGGGACCTTCAACGCAGCCACAAGCGGCGCGGCCGGCAGATCGATGCCGTCGCCGCAGTCGCACGAGAAGAAATCGCGCCCAGTCAGGAAGACCAACTGCGCGTCAATGATATCTGGCGTATAGTGCGCCAATTGCCGGACAAGCAGCGCGATGCCGTGCTGCTGGTCTTCGGCGAACAACTCTCTCAGGCGGAAGCCGCCGCCATCATGGGATGCAAGGAAGTGACCGTGTCCTGGCACATCCACAATGCGCGCAAGTCGCTCAAGGACCTGCTATGAGCCAGGATCGCGACCCGTTCGAACTGCTGCCGCGCTTCGTTGATCCCGAGCCAGATCCCGTTGTGATGAACGCTACCATCGCCCAGAGCCGGGAGGCTTTCCTGCGCCGCGCTGGCAAGGCCGGTCCCGTCGCATCGCCCGGTTTGGGCACGTGGTTCGGCAAGTCTCTCAACTGGATAATTCCGGCGACAGCAGGCGCGGTTGCCCTCGTCGTTGCCATTCTTGTTGTGCCCGGTCTCATGCCCGACGCACCGGCGCCGAACCGCGAAACGGACCTGGTCGCCGACCGGCCGACGCCCATGCCGTCGGCCGCGCCCTCCACATCCCTGTCGCGCAGCCCTGAGGCCGCGTCCGACGCCGTGTCCGGGACGTCGTCCATGGGTGTACGGCCGCTTCCGGGCCAGCCTGCGCCAGCGCCACAAGCCGTCGATACGATATTCGAAGGCGATGGCGTGCGGGTCGGGGTTCTCACCACCCCGTCCCAGGTCGAGCTTTATCTCCCCGATCTTTCTGGCCGGACGGTCATCGACACGCAGGCTGTTTTCGCCGGCGAGGATCTCGAAATTCTTGAAGCCGCCCTCGTCCCGGCGGGTAACCTCGTCGCCGTCCGCTTCCGGGTCAACGACGAACGCTTCTGGCGCATCTACGCCCAGGCCAGCGGCACCTACACGCGCGATGCAGACCTTTCGGCGACAGTTTCTGATGCGTCGGATGTGGCAGAGGTCGAACGGCGCCTCGCCGCACCGTAAGCCTATCGCTGTTGCGCCCGATAACGCTCCAGCAGATCCGACAGCGGGCTATGCAGCAGATCGCCATTCAGCCGTGGTGGCGGGCCATAGCTGAATGCGAAATTGTACGTTCCGCTCCGCTCGATGATGAGGTCGACAATGGTCCACGGGCCCTCGCCCGGAAGTGTCATGTCGTCCCGCAGCGCGAGCAGCTTCGCCTTGGTCTCCATGCTGAGGCGGAACCCCAGCGCCTCGAGATCGGCATCCCCTCGATGGGCGATGACCTTGGCCTGCGTGCTTGAGCGCATGCCTTCCTCGGCAAGGATCTCGTGATTGACGCCGATCATCACCCAGTCCCGGTCATCCCATTCGCCGTCCTGCAGATCGACGATGTCGGCTACGACGTGGCGCACGGCGTCCTCCTGGCGCGACGCGATATCGGGCAGGGGAGGTTTTTTGCCAAAGCGGTCGATCAGGCCCTTGAACATGGGTGTGGTCCTTGGTTCGAAACAGTATCGTCTATAGGACGTCCTTGATCCGACCGACCTTGGCGCCTGCTTCTGTCTGCGCCATGCGACGCCCGCAAAGCTTTGCTTCATGTCAGGCGTCTAATGTTCGAGCTTCGGAAATGAAGGAAGGACTGGATCATGTGGCGCGGGATCATTGTGCATGGGGTGCCCCTGGTCATTGCTGTGGGCGCGGCTCTGCTGCTGCTGCCGTGGATCATGGGAGCCTCCGCCATCGAGGGTGACTCAGGCTCCCGAGGCTACAGCGTCGGCATGGCGGCGCTTTTCCTTTACCCGGCCAGTTATCAGGTGCTGATCATCGGCTGGCTGGTGTGCCGCTGGCAGCGGTGGTCGCTACAAGCCGTCTTCATCCAGCTCATCTGGTGCTGTCTCGTCCTCTTTGCCGCCGCCATGGCCTATGCTCTGGTTTCGCTTCAGGAATACCTTCTGCTTCAGTCATAAGCGAATTCCACAAATCGGGTGCTTGCGCACCAAGGTCTGTCCCGTTGCCGCCGTCCAATCTGCACAACATGGAAAGGACGGACCATGCGCCTGAAAATTGCTGCTCTGATCGCCCTCCTCCTCGCCGCGCCGGCTCACGCCCAGGTCGAGCAGGATTTCGCATTGGCCAACAAGGTTTTCGGCCAGCTTTCGGCCACGGCGGTTACCGACGGTATCGATGGCGAATGGCTGCCGCTAACCGTATTGGCCAACCTGCGCGGCGGCGATCCTGACCCGGGGCTGATTGACAGCCTGCTCGAGCGCATATGTGGCAACGATCCCATTCGTGGCGCTGTCTTCACCGCCATCGACGACACAAGCTTTGAAATGCTGGGCGCCAACACGCGAGGAGAAATGCGCTACCGCTTCGATTGGATCGACGGTGCGGAGTTCTACCGAAGCTTTGATCCGGCGCAGCTCTTCAGCGTGCTCAAGTTCGACGCGATCGAGGGGGAGAGCGGCGTCAAGATGCGCGCTGACGCCATGGACGCATATTCCGGCACCGTCCACTTCTACCGTGTGTCGCCGGACGTGCTGACCATGGTGAGCAAGCACGGTGCCGAGGTCTATGGCCGCTGCCCGAACTGAGCAGACGTGACCGGTTGCGAATAACCGCAGCCGGTCACCCTTGGCCTTGGTGGAGCTCCACCAGCAACCCGTCCAGCTCATCAAACTGTTCAGGGTAGGCGCCCGTGCTGCCCGAGGCGATGGCCTCGTCCAGCGCTTCCTTGCTTGGGTAAAGGTCGGACAGCACCAGGTGCGTCTTGCCGTCCTTCTCCGTGAGCGTCATCGTCGTCACGGACCCCGCCTCGCCCTCTTCATTGGTCCAGACGATCCTGGCGTCCTGGACAACCTCGAGATACTTGCCGAAGAACGCCATCGGTTGTTCGGATTGAGGGGGCCCAAAAACGAAGCGATACGTACCGCCGGTCCGCACGTCGGCTTCGCACGAGATGAACGTGATGCCGAACGATTTTGGCGCCCACCAGCGCATCAGCAATTCCGGGGTGCTCCAGGCCCTGAAAACCAGGCGCGCCGGACTGTCGAAGGTTCTCGTAATGCGCAATTCGCGGTCCGAATGACGGACCACATCGGTCCCGTGTGCCTGCACGACGTCATTGGTCGTTCTGTCGTCCATCGCATTTCTCCTGTTGTTTCAAGTCCTCGATGACCGCATCCAGCCCGTCGAAGCGCGCAGCCCAGAGCTGCCGGTAGTTCTCGATCCACGCCATTTCGTCTTCGAGCCGGGCCGCGCCGAGCCGGCAGGTGCGCACGCGGCCCACCTTCTCGGTCGTCACGAGGCCCGCCCGCACCAGCACGTCGACATGCTTCTTCATGCCCGTGAGGGTCATATCGAAGCGTTCGGCGAGGTCGCTGACCGAAGCGTCCGACCGGCCGAGCTGTTCGAGCACGCCACGACGGGTCGCGTCCGAAAGGGCAGCGAAGGAAGCATCGAAACGGGCATCTAAATACTGAACCATGTAGTTCAGTATAGGCTCTTGCCGCGCAGATGCAAGGGTCTAGAAGGCTAGCGCGTCCAGGAAGTCGAGCACCGCGGCATTGAACTGTGCGGGCCTCTGCACGGGCGCGAAATGCGTGACGTCGGGGAGTTCCACCAGCCGTGCGCCGGGGATGGTCCGGGCGATGTACCGCGCGTGGTCGGGCAGGATGAACTCGTCCGCTTCCGCCCATGCGACGGTGACCGGAACATCGATCGCCGCAAGGTCAGCCCTTGAGTAGTCCGGCTGCGTCCTCTGCATCACCTGCAGCGCCGCGCTCATCGCCTCGAACCGCGCCGGGTAGGGCGAGAGGGCGGCATAGTCCTTCTTGTGCCGCTCGAGGCATCGACCGATCGTGTCGGTCATGACGAACGGTCGTGACCCGCTCGCATCCACATTGCACGCGAAATAGAACACACCCGCCACCCGCTCCGGATGCGCTTTCGCCAGCGCCAGTCCCGTGCAGGCGCCGTCGCTCCAGCCCACCAGCGCTGCCCGCTCGATGCCCAGATGGTCGAGTATCGCCAGCGCATCGTCCGCGAATTGTGCGTAGGAGAAGGCGCCCCCGTCCCAGTCGCTGCGGCCATGCCCGCGGCTGTCGATCGCGATCACCCGGTACCCGGCATCGAGGAGCGCGGGCACCTGGTGCCCGAAATTTCCTGCATTCCCCATGCCGCCATGCGCAAGGATCACGGCCGGTCCGCGCCCGTAGTCCCCGAACCACACACGAACCCCGTCACGGTCCAGGTAAGCGCCATCAGGCGGCAGTGCCGGCGGTCCGTTGGCGGCGAAGTCGAACAATGCGTCGTCCTGGAACACGATCCATCCTCCTGGGTTCGCCACCACGACGAAGAACGACGTCCGTTTTCGACACCCGGGGTGCGCCGGGTCAGCCCAGGAGCCCGACGCCGGCGGGCACGTCGCGGTCGCAAAGGAGCACGCCGTCCACGACCGTCAGCCGCGCCTGGTGGATGGCGGTGCGGCGCGCCGCGACATCGGGCGGTCCTTCGGCCTGGCTGCGCTCGTCCCATTCGGGATGCGTGAAGTAGAACATCGCCGCGTGGTCCCTGAAGGCCAACACGTCCGCATGCCGCATGTAGCGCTGGTCCGCTTCATGTGCGCCGGGATCAGCCCCGATCAGGCCCTGCCGCTTCCACAGCCGCGTATCGTCCGAACGGAACACGCCCTGGCCGTGCCACTCGTCCACGATCAGCCAGTAGTAGCCGCCCAGAGCGAAAACGTTCGGCCCCTCATGCGGATCGCCATAGGGCGAGCCGGCAAGCACGCGGCCCTCGAGCTGCCAGTCGAACAGATCCGCGCTCGACGCACTCCAGGTGCTCGATCCCGCCGCCTCATCCTTGTACCACATGCGCCAGCGCCCGTCGGGGCACTTGAACACGCACGCGTCGATCACCCGTCGGCTCGACAGGTTGATCGGCCCGACCCGGGTCCAGCGCACCAGATCGGGGCTCGTGAAATGCGTCATCGTCCGCGGGATGCCCCGCCAGTCGTCCGGCACCCCGGAAATATAGCTCAGGAACATGTGATACTGTCCCTCGGCGAACAGGATTTCCGGCGCCCAGTGCGTATTGCCGCCGGGCGTGTCGGCCGGATCGTCGAGCCCCGCCACCGTGCCGCGATAGTGCCAGCTCGCCCCGCCGTCGATGCTCATCGCCAGCCCGATGGCCGAGCCGTGGATCCAGCTGAATTTCGGCCCCTCCGCACCGGCCCGCCGGTTGGTGTAGAACATCCACCATTCGTCGGTGCCCTCGCGGCGCACCACGACAGGGTCCGCCGCGCCATCCTCGATCGGATCACGAAAGATCGGTGCGCTCATTGTCTCGTCAATCGCTGCCGCCGGTCACGCGACCGGCTCACGCTCCTTCATAGACCCGAACGCTGCGTCCGTCAGCCCGGGCAACCAGCCGTCCGGCCCGACCCATGCTGTCATTGGCCCTGCGCAGCATGTCCGGGTCGGTCCCGAGCTTGCCCGCGCCCGCATCATCGGTGGACAGCACCGATGCCTTGAGCAGCTGCGAATAGGGGTGCTCGGGCCTCTCGAGCACGGTCCGCGCGTCGCCCATCTCCACGATCCGGCCGCGCTGCATGATGATCAGCCGGTTCGAAATGTAATAGGCCGTCGCCAGGTCGTGCGTGATGTAGATCACCGAAACCCCGAGGTCGTCGCGCAGGCTCTTGAGCAGGTTGACGATGCTCATGCGCAGGCTCGCATCCACCATCGACACCGGCTCGTCGGCGATCAGCAGCGGCGGGCTCGGAATCAGCGCCCGCGCAATGGCGCAGCGCTGCAACTGGCCACCGCTCATCTCATGCGGAAACCGGCCCCGGACTTCCTTGAGGCTGAGCCCCACCTTTTGCAGCGCTTCGTCCATGGCCTTGTCGATCGCCGCCCTGTCGGACGTATCGAGAAACCGCCGCGCCGTGCTTTCCAGGTAGCGCTCGATCTTCTTGAGCGGGTTGAATGCCTCGAACGGGTTCTGGAACACCGGCTGCACATTGGCCATGAACTTGAGGCGCGCCTCCCGCCCGGCATGCCGGTCCACCTTCTGCCCCTGGAACAGGATCTCGCCCGAACTGGGGTCCTCCAGTCCGAGGATCATGCGCGCCAGCGTGGTCTTGCCCGATCCGGACTCGCCGATGATCGTGAAGATTTCGGGCTTTTCCGCCGAGAGCGAGAAGCTGGCATCCGACACGGCCTCCACCACCTTGCGGCCCAGCAGGCCCCCCATGGTGAAGCGCTTGGAAACGTCGCGAACGTCGAGAAGTGTCGTCATGCCATCACTCCCGCAGGCTTGGTCGCATTCACCAGCGGCTCCACGTCGCGCCAGCGCCAGCACGCCGTGCGATGATCGGGTCCCACCACTTCCATCGGCGGCACCTCCTTTCGGCACTTGTCGATCGCCAGCGGGCAGCGGGGATTGAAACGACAGCCCTGCGGCGGATCGGCCAGGTTCGGCGGCCGGCCCTCGAGGGCAGGGCGCTGCTGCGTGTCGCCTATGCGCGGCAGGCTCGCGACCAGATGCGCCGTATAGGGATGCTTGGGCGCGAAGAACATGTCGCGCGTCCGCCCTTCTTCCACGAGGCGTCCCGCATAGATGATGCCCACGCGGTCGGCGACATTGGCGTGCACGCTCATGTCGTGGGTCACGAACACCACCGAGGCGCCCATTTCCGTCTGGATGTCGCGAATGAGGCTGAGCACTTCCTTTTGCACCACGACGTCGAGGGCCGTGGTCGGCTCGTCGGCGATGATGAATTCAGGATGACACACGGTCGCCAGCCCGATCGTCACGCGTTGCCGCATGCCGCCGGACAACTCGTGCGGATAGGCCCGCAGTACGTCGGGCGGCAGTTTGAGCCGCGCCAGGTGGTTGACCACGCGCTCTTCGAATGCCGTGCCTTTGAGGCCCAGCGGACGCTGCGCGAAATCCTTGAAGGTCTTGCCGATCCGCCGTACCGGATTGAGCACGCTCATCGAGCCCTGCATGATGTAGGAGAGGTGCTTCCAGCGGATCGCCTCGATCTCCTGTTTGCTGGCATGCGCCACGTCGATCGGCCCGTTGGCGAAACTGTACTTGGCCGTGCCGCTCACCACCCGCAGGGGCGGGCGGATGGCCGCGGCCAGCACCTTGATGAAGCTTGTCTTGCCCGACGAGCTTTCCCCGGCAATGCCGTAGACCTCGTTTTTGCGCATGGTCACGGTGATGTCGTCGACGGCCCGAACTTCCCGGCTCACGCCGAAATAGTTCATCTGGTAGTAAGCCTTGAGGTTCTCGACCTTGAGAATTTCGGGGTTGTTTTCCAGGGTCATTCGCTGGATTCTCCACAAACTCGGAGCGCCACCTCCCCCCTCGCGGGGGAGGCAAGCATAGCTTGGCGCGTAGCGCCTAGCGGCGCTCGGAGGGGGGCGTGCGGGGCACGTTGATAGCCGATCCCCCTCATGCGCCCATCCTCCGCAGCCGGCTGCGCGGATCGATATATTCGTTCATCGACACGGCCAGCAGGAACAGTCCGAGGAAGGTCATGACGATCAGCACCACGGGGATGGCCAGCCACCACCACACGCCCACCACGATCGCCGAATGCGAGTTGGCCCAGTAGAGCACCGTGCCGATGGTGGGGTTGTTGAGGTTGGTAAAGCCGAGCACGGCCAGCGTCACCTCGAGGCCGATCGACCACAGCATGTTGTTCATGAAGGTGGAGAACACGATCGGCATCACATAGGGCAGGTGCTCCTCGAGCAGCACCTTGCGGGTACTCATGCCGGCGAACACGGCATGGCGGGTAAACTCGCGATGCTTGAGGCCCAGCGCCACCGAGCGGATCAGCCGCGCGTCGAACGGCCAGCCGAAGCAGGCCATGATCAGCGCCAGGGTGAAGCTGTCCATGCTGTTGCGCAGGACGAAATAGAACAGCACGAGGATCGGGAAAATCGGCACGGCGACGAAGATGTCGTTGATGAACATCAGCACCCGGTCGACCCAGCCACCGACATATCCCGACAGCAGCCCCACCGTGATTGAAATGATGCGCGACAGCACCGCCACCGTCACCCCGAAGATCAGGCTGTTCCGGAACGCAGCCGAAAGCTGCCAGAACAGGTCCTGCCCGCGCGAATTGGTGCCGAACCAGTATTGCGCCGAGGGCGGCTGGTCGGGGACGGCCATGTAGATCAGTGTCGGATCGACCGGCGACACGAAGCTGAGGAGGGCGAAGATCACCACGATGCTGACGAGGATCAGGCCGATGGTGAATTCGAGGTTGTAGCGAACGAGGTCGCGGAAAACGGCAAACATGGCGCTACTCCGCACGCACGCGAGGATCGAGCAGGGGGTGCAGCATGTCGACGATGAAGATCGCGCCCGCCACTGCGGTGATGGAGACGGTGGATACCGCCAGGACCAGGGAGTAATCGCCATAGTTCACCGCATCGATCAGCAGTGACCCAAGGCCCGGATAATTGAACACTTCCTCGGTGATGACCGTCCCCGAAAACACCCCGCCCAGCGCCATTGCAAGGGCCGTCAGTTGCGGCACGACGGCGTTGCGGATCACGTAGCTGCCCGCGATCGTTTCGCGTTTCAGGCCCGCCAGTTCGGCATAGGTCACGTAGTCGTCGTTGATGACATTGCTGACCAGCGCCCGCATGCCGAGGAACCAGCCGCCGAAACCGACCAGCACCAGCGACACCGCCGGAAGAATGGAATGCTGGATGATCGAGCCGGCAAAGGCCCAGCTCCAGCCCGGTCGGACATCCATCGCAAAACCACCCGAAATCGGCAGCAGCGGAATGAAGTAGCCGAAGATGATCAGGAGGATGAAGGCCACGATATAGTAGGGGATCGGCTGGATGCCCATGGCGACGATGCCGAAGGCCTTGAGGAACCGGTTGTTGGGGTTATAGCCGGCCAGCGCGCCGAACAGGTTGCCGATCACAAAGGTGAAGAGGGTGGAGGTGACCAGAAGCCCCAGCGTCCAGGGCATGGCCCGGCCCACGAGGTCCATGGAAGGGGTCGGAAACGCCAGCAGCGAGGGGCCCAGGTCGCCGCGCAACAGTCGGGTCCAGAAGTTGAAGTACTGCTCGAGGATGGGCTGGTTCGTGCCGTACATTTCGGACAGCGCCACGCGGGTCGCCTCGATCGCCTCGGGTGAAAGATTGGACCGGGCGGAGAGACGGCCCAGCACCTGTTCCACCGGGTCGATCGGCGACAGGTGTGTCACGAGGAACGTGGCGGATATTGCGCAGAAGATCACCGCGAACAATTGCAGCAATCTTTTGCCGACGAACCAGAAATAGGCCTGCATCAGGACTCCTTCACCTTACCGGTCGCGTCTGCAGCTGACACTGGCATGCAGGAAACCGGACCCTTCCCGTTGCGTCCACGCTGCAGTTCTGCAGCGCCGGCGGAACGGGAAGGGGCGTGCCGGAGGGCACGCCCCTCCATGGCGCCCGGCTTGCGCCGGGCACCTGGGAGGACCTCGTCAGGAAGCGCCTTCGACAGGCGTGATCTGGGTGAAGATGTAGCGACCGTTCGACCAGTTGGTGACCGGGTTCGCATAGGGCTTTTCGATGTTCGGCCAGCCGGTCCAGAAGCGGTTCGACTGCACGGAGAACACGTTGTAGGACATGATCGGAATGTTCGGCATCTCCTCGAGATGCAGCTTCACGAAATCATGGCCGTATTCGATGCCGACGGGATCGTTGAAGTCGCTCGCGCGGACCTTCTCGATGATCTCGTCGAGCCGTGGATCCTGCCAGCGCATCCAGTTGCGGTCCGGTTGGGATTCGCCCAGCGGCTTGATGTATTCGGAGTGGTAGCTGTCGAGGAAGAAGCTGAGGTCGGGGTGACCGCCCCAGGTTTCCACGGCCCAGGCGATGTTGACGTCGAAATTGCCGACGCGCTGGCGATCCCAGGTGTCGGAAGCCGCCTCCATCTCCGCGCCGATCCCGTGCTGCGCCCAGGTCTGGGCAATGATGCCGCCGAGGCGGTTGACCACGCCGTCGGTGGGCACCATCACCGAGAAGGCGAATGGCTGGCCATCAGGCATCGTCCACTGGTTGCCGTTCTTGGTGAAGCCGGCTTCGGTGAGCAGGGCTTCTGCCGTGGCGATATCCTGCTTCCACCAGCCATAGCCGAAGGCGTTGCGGACGGCATCCTCGTCGGTCGGGGCGTCGGGGAATTGGCCGCGCACCATGTCTGCGATCTGCATGCCGATGGTCGGATCGTACGGCTTGACCGTGTTGCCGCCGGCCGTGATCTCGTAATTGGTCAGGAATTCCTGCAGCGGCGCATGGTAGTCGCGCGGATGCGTGCCGGTTGGGGGCACCGAGATGGCCGAAAGCGTTGCGGCGCCTCGGTACGAGGCCATCGACATGGCGCGGGCGTCCAGCATCAGCGCCAGGGCCCAGCGGACGCGCTTGTCCTGGAACAGGGGCTTCTGCAGGTTGAAGATCGCCATCACCAGCGTCGGATCGGGATGGGCATAGGGGAAGCCGGGGAACCAGCCCTGGATTTGCGGATCTTCCTTGATGATCGAGAAGGTCGCTTCCGGTGACAGGTCGTGCACCATGTCGAGATTGCCGTTGCGCATCTCGATCAGGCGGTTATCCGGGTTGATATTGTTGCGGTAGATGATGAACTTAGGTTTCGGCTCGCCGATCATGCCCAGGGCGGTGCGCTGCCAGTCTTCTCGACGTTGCCAGATGTACCAGGTGCCGTTCGGGTCATAGGAGTGCAGCGTATAGGGCCCGATGCTGACCGGCGGATCGTTCGGGAAGCTCAGGATATCCTCGACGCCTTCGAAATGGGCCTTGGACATGATCCAGGCACCCGTCCAGCGCACCGAGAATAGCGTGTGGAAGCGCGAATTGGGGCCCTTGAGGGTGAACTTGACGGTATAGGGGTCGACGGCCTCGACGGTTTCGACCTGCGCATTGAAGGCGCCGTTCTGCGACAGGCCGGGTGTTGCCTTGTGCTTCTCGACGGTGAAGACGACGTCATCAGCCGTGAACTCGTTGCCGTCGCTCCAGAAGATGCCCTGCTTGAGCTTCACGGTCATTTCCGTGAAGTCCTCGTTGTACTGCCACAGGTCGTCGGCCAGCGAATTGTAGATGGCGTTCTCGCTCGAGCCCTCGATACCGGCATCGGGATCGATGAACCAGAATGTGTCCGTGGTCAGCTGGTGCAGGCCGTTCGAGATACCTGAACCTGCGCCCACGACCCAGTTGTTGAACCAGGCGGGATTGCGGATGACCCCTTCGGGGTTGTGGATGATCAGCGTCTCATTTCGCGGAAACTGCGCCAGGTCGGGTGCCGTCCCTGCGGCGGCATCCTGGGCGAAGGCCATGCCTTTGCCGGCGATCATCAGCGCGCCGATTGCGGTCGAGCCGATCAGAAAACTGCGTCTGTCCATTGAGTTCCTCCCTTTGCGGTTACGCCCTTCGGGCGGCCTGTTGCACGGCTTTGCCGGGCGATAAGTCATACTTAACCAGGGGTATGGGGGTGTCAATGTGTTTTCTGATGTAAATCCGAAACTATGATATTAAATTGAAAGAGGCACATCGCTTCCGATGTGCCTCCGGGCTGCACGCCATGGTCATCGCAAATGCTAACCATGTGCTAGCGAATTGCGTTCTGGCGTTACGATTGGACGATCCGTCACGCCTTCAGGCGGATCATTTGATACGAATAGGGCGGCAGCGAGACCGTCAGCCGGCCGTCCGCGACCTTTGCTCCCGAACCTGCGCGCGGCTTCACTTCGTCCTGCTTCCGTGCCGTGTTGACGGCCTTGAGGTCGGCGTGTGTCATCACCTGGTGATCGATAACCGATGCATTATCAAAGCCTTGCAGGCTCACTTCGGAATCGATGCTTTCGGTCGGATGCCGGTTGACCAGGAAGAAGGTCAGTGTCCCATCCTCGTCGTTGCGGACACCCGAGACGTCCACATACGCAGTCTTGGGCGAATGGGTCGTTTCATAGTCCGGTGAACTGGTAACCAGGTCCAGCGCCGTGCCACGGCCATAAACCGAGGCAAAATAGTAGGGGTAGTAGATGGTCTGAGCCCATGCCGGGCCGCCCTTTTCGGTCATGATCGGCGCGATCACGTTTACGAGCTGGGCGATACAGGCGATCTTCACCACGTCCGAGCGGCGGATGAAGGTGTTGAGGATGAGGCCCACCATCAGCACGTCTTCGAAATTGTAGATGTCTTCCAGGAGGCCCGGCGCGTGCGGCCAGCCGCCATTGCCGTCGAGGATTTCGCGATCCTTCTTGTTGGAATGGTACCAGACGTTCCATTCGTCGAAGGAGATGTAGATGTCCTTCTTGCTCTTCTTCTTGGCCTTCACCTGCTTGATCGTCGCCGCGACGGTCTCGATGTAGCGATCGAGTTTTTCGCTCAGGCCCAGGTAGTTAGGCGTGTTGTCGTCGCGATTGGCGAAGTACATGTGGAGCGAGATATGGTCCACGTGGTCATAGGTGTGTTCGAGCACGATGCGTTCCCAATCCGGGAACGTCGGCATGTCCATGTGCGAGGAGCCGCAGACCACCAGTTCGAGCTTGTTGTCGAACATGCGCATGGCGCGTGCAGTGTTGGCGGCCAGCTTGCCATACTCGTCGGCATCCTTGTGGCCGACCTGCCAGGGGCCGTCCATCTCGTTGCCGAGGCACCAGAGCTTGACGTTCCAGGGCTCCTTGCGACCGTTCTTGATGCGTAGGTCCGACCAGTAGGAACCGCCTGGATGGTTCACATATTCGAGGAAGTTGCGGGCATCGTCGACGCCGCGCGACCCCAGGTTCACGGCCAGCATCATCTCCGTGCCGACGGTGGCGCACCAGTCGGCGAATTCGTGGATGCCGACCTTGTTGCTCTCGGAAGTGTGCCAGGCGAGGTCGAGCCGGGTGGGGCGCTCCTCGCGCGGCCCGATGCCGTCTTCCCAGTTATACGCCGACACGAAATTGCCGCCTGGATAGCGCACCACCGGCACGTTGAGGTCCTTCACCAGCTTGGCGACGTCTCCCCGCATCCCGTCCTTGTCGGCCGTCGGATGGTCGGGCTCGTAGATGCCCTCATAAACCGCCCGGCCCAGATGCTCCAGAAAGGCCCCATAGACACGATCGTCGATTTTGGCGATCGTAAAATCCTTGTTCGCGATAACGGACGCTTTCATGGCCCCTCCACTTATTCCGAAATTCTGATTTATATCATTATTTCGGTTTTAGCGGTGACGAGCTGACCGCGCAAGGCCTTTTGTATGATTTTTGCCGTGATGCCATCCCTGTCGCGCATTCCGGCTTAAGTCACGGAAATGGCATGAACAATTCAGCGATCCGTATGCAGGCGCAGGATAATGTCCTGATCGTAATTCCCAAAACCGCGTCCGAAAATATTGATCCCGCCAGGGTGCTTCGCGTCAGGCTTCACCGCGATGCGCAGCCGGATAGAGTGGTGGTTCGCTAGGTCGAGGTCGTGCAGGGACACCGGCGAGATTTTCATCCCGTCGACGTAAGTGCCATCGGGCGTGACGCGCCAGCTCTTGAGTTTGCCATATTGGCTGCCCTTGAGCTTCCACCAGTCCGGCGTGTAGACGCCGCGCTTGTCCCCATAATCTCCGGTAGAAAGCCAGGTGCCGATTTCGGTGCCGTTGACCGAAAGGGTGATGTCGCTCGGCCAGTCCGCCGAGGTTCCCGGTACTTCCGAACTGAGCTCCATGACGAATTCCATGGTCTCGATCGTGTGCTGTGCCAGCTTCGCATTGTTGGGAAACTGGTATTCGAGGTATCCCCGCGTGAACCAGATCAGACCGGCCTTCATGCGGTCCGGGTCGAGAAAAGTGTCCGGCACGTCCAGAAGGCCGATTATGCCTTCAGTAGAGCAGAGCCCGCAGGGCGCCGTGACGTCACAACTTGTGTAGAGCCCCAGCGGCATCGAGACTTCGATCGTGTTCGACTTGAGCGGCTTGATGTCGTCTTTGAACATCACCAGCACTTCATCGAACGTCGAGTGGCAGATCTTCTGGTTACCCTTACGGGCTTTCTGCGTCTCGGTGCGGATAAGGCCTGCTGACTCAAGGATCTGCAGGTTGGTCGACACGGTCGATTGCGGCAAGCTCAGGCGCTCGGCGATGTCGTTGCCATTGAGCGGGCCTTCGACATGCAGCAGTTTCAGCATCTTGACCCGCACGGGGGAGGCAAGGCCCTTAAGCACCTCGATGCCCTCTTCGGGATCAATCACCAGGAAGTTCTTGCTCATGAAACCGCAATTCTCCACATCGATTGCAATTCGTACGTATCAGAAATACTGAATTGGTCAAATGCCGGTATTCTCGCTGCTTTTGCCTGTCGTCGGGTTTGAAACTGAAAATCAGATTCCGTCGGTGACGACCGCACGGCGCCGAGCGCAATTCGACTAAGGCATAACTTCCCCTTGCCGCCGCGACCTGCTGAGGAACAGGCTCGGCCGGTGCTCAAGAAGACCGGCAAGGGAGAGAACCATGTCCGACGATAAGGCGCAGAGCCTGCGCGACGCAGCGCTGCATTTCCATGAACATCCGCGCCCAGGCAAGCTCGAGATTGTGGCGACGAAACCGCTCGCCAATACCCGAGACCTGTCGCTGGCCTATTCGCCGGGCGTAGCCATTCCATGCGAGGAGATCGCGGCCGATCCTCAGGCGGCCTATAAATATACGTCCAAGGGTAACCTTGTCGCGGTGATTTCTAACGGCACGGCCGTGCTCGGACTGGGCAATATCGGCGCGCTGGCGTCCAAGCCCGTGATGGAAGGCAAGGCGGTCCTCTTCAAGAAATTTGCCGGCATCGACAGCATCGATCTCGAGGTCAACGAGCAGGACCCTAAACGCTTCATCGAGATCGTGGCGCCGCTCGAGCCGAGCTTCGGCGGCATCAATCTCGAGGACATCAAGGCGCCCGAGTGCTTCGAGATCGAAGAAGCGCTGCGCGAACGCATGAATATCCCGGTCTTCCACGACGACCAGCACGGCACTGCCATCATCGTTGCCGCGGCGGTCATCAACGCCATGCGCCTCGTCAAGAAGGACATCGGCGCGGTCAAGATCGTGACCTCGGGGGCGGGGGCCGCGGCCATTGCGTGCATGAACATGCTGATCGCCGTCGGTGCAAAACGCGAGAACATCTGGATTGCTGACTCCAAGGGTCTGGTGACGAAAAAGCGCGACAACTCCGTTGATCGCTGGCGCGGCGCCTTCGCTCAGGACACCGACGCGACAGAGCTTGGCGACGTCATGGCGGGGGCGGATATCTATGTCGGTTTGTCCAAGGCCGGCGCGCTTAAGCCCGAGATGATGAAGGACATGGCGCCCAATCCGCTGATCCTGGCGCTGTCCAACCCCATTCCCGAAATCATGCCCGAACTGGCCAAGGCCACGCGCCCCGATGCCCTGGTGTGCACCGGCCGATCCGACTACCCTAACCAGGTCAACAACGTCCTCTGCTTTCCCTTCCTGTTCCGTGGGGCGCTCGACTGCGGTGCAACCACGATCAACGAAGAGATGAAGGCTGCAGCCGCCCATGCCATCGCCAAGCTGGCGCACGAGCCCGGCCTCGAAGCCACTGCCCACGGGGTGCCGGCGATTTTTGGGCCCGAATACCTGATCCCGAACCCATTCGATCAGCGCCTGATCCTGCGCATCGCTCCTTCAGTCGCAAAGGCCGCGATGGAGTCCGGCGTGGCCCAGCGGCCTATCGTCGATTTCGATGCCTATCGTGACCAACTGCGCCGCTTCGTGTTCCGGTCCGGCCTGGTGATGAAGCCGATGATCGAGCGCGCCCAGGCGGCAGCCCAGCGTATAGCCTTCGCCGATGGCGAGGACGAGCGCGTTTTGCGCGCGGCCCAGGTGATCCTCGAGGACGGCATCGGCAAGCCGATCCTCATCGGGCGACCGTCGGTCATTGAATCACGTTTGGAGCGTTTCGGGCTAACGATCCGTGCCGGCAGCGATTTCGAAATCATCAACCCCGAGGACGACCCGCGTTATCGTGACTATGTCGCCGATTTCCATGCCCTGGTGGGTCGTAAGGGCGTGACGCCCGACACCGCGCGCACCATCGTCCGCACCAACACAACCGTCATCGGGGCGCTGGCCGTTCGGCGCGGTGAGGCCGATGCACTGATCTGTGGGCTGCAGGGCCGTTTCATCAAGCACGCCCGCGACATCCATTCGGTAATCGGCGTTGCCCCTGGCGCACAGCAGCTGTCGGCGCTGTCCATGTTGATCCTCAACCGGGGCGTGTTCTTCCTGGCCGACACCTACGCCAACATCGATCCCAGCGAGGACGAACTGGTCTCGATTGCGCTGCAGGCCCGCGACCACCTCAAGCGGTTCAACATCGATGCCCGTGCCGCGCTTCTGAGCTATTCCAACTTCGGCTCGCGCGATGGCGACACGTCCATCAAGATGCGCGCCGTCTACGAAAAGCTCAAATCGGTGGCCCCGGACCTGGTGGTGGAGGGGGAAATGCAGGGCGATCTGGCCGTCAATGCCGAATTGCGCGAGCGCTACATCCCCGATTCTGTGCTGAGGGGTGAAGCCAATCTGCTGATCTTCCCGAACCTCGAAGCGGCCAACCTGTCCATGACCCTGCTCAAGGAACTCAATAACGGTCTCCATATCGGTCCCATCCTCATGGGTACGGCCAAGCCGGCACATATCCTGGCGCCCTCGGTCACCAGCCGCGGTATCGTCAACATGGCCGCGATTGCCGCGACCGAAGCGGCGGGCTGAGCCTTCCAGCGGGCCGCTAAGGAGGGCTTGTCCTGAGTAGGTGGCTCGCGAATGGCCAACAGCCCGTCCGATACAAGTGGAACGATCTGGGGCCGTGTGGATGACGGCGATGGACAGGGCATGGCCGCTGTTGCACAGCCCCGGATAAGTCGGCACTCTGGCCACAACAAAACGGCCCCACTGCCCTTCGGGTGATCAACGAACGAGGAGAAAAGCCCATGACTTTCCGCGCCTTGCTGACCGAGAAAGCCGAGGATGGGGCCGTATCGTCAACCGTCCAGGCGATCGACGAGATCAGGCTGCCGGAAGGCGATGTCACGGTCGATGTGGAATGGGCCGGGCTCAACTACAAGGATGGATTGTGCCTCACGGGGCAGGGAGGGCTGGTTCGGACCTATCCCCATGTCGCCGGCATAGATTTCTCGGGACGCGTCCGCGAAAGCAGCGATGTTCGCTACCGCATCGGGGACCCGGTGGTGCTCACGGGCTGGCGCGTGGGCGAAACGCAATGGGGCGGCTATGCCGAACGCGCCCGGGTCAAGGGAGATTGGCTCGTGCCGCTTCCCGCCAATCTTTCAACCCGCGACGCCATGGTGATGGGCACCGCCGGGCTCACGGCCATGCTGGCTATCAACAAACTCGAATTTCTCGGCATCACCCCGTCCACCGGCGAGATACTGGTGACGGGCGCAGCCGGCGGTGTCGGCTCCATCGCAGTGGCCCTGCTCAAGCGGTTGGGTTACGCAGTCGCTGCACTTTCTGGTCGTCCCCAGCATGCTGACATGCTCAAGACCCTCGGCGCGGTGAGCGTGATCGACAGGTCCGAGTTCCTGGCTCAGCCCGACAAGCCGCTCGAATCTGCGCGCTTCGCCGGCGTGGTCGATTGCGTCGGCGGCGACATCCTGGGGAAAGTGCTGCGCCAGGTCGCCTACGGCGGGGCGGTGGCCAGCCTAGGCAATGCTGCTGGCATCGGCCTCTCCACCAACGTCCTGCCATTCCTATTGCGGGGGGTGACCCTGGCCGGCATCGACAGCGTGATGCAGCCATTCGACGCCCGCGTTGCCGCATGGACGCGTTTGACAAACGTGTTCGACTTCCCCGCCTATGAGGGCAATGTCTCGGAAGTGGGCCTCGCTGCCTTGCCGGAGCAGGCCCAGGCCATCCTCAAGGGCGAGGTGAAGGGGCGCGTCCTTGTCGATCCGCGCGCCTAGACCCGAAGCGGCTGGTCGCTATTGCCTTCGATGAGATCAAGCGGAACGACCCGCCGCACGACGCCCTGCGGATAATGCGCCGCATAGGCCGGCATGGTGGCCAGCAGGCCCTCCGCCAGCTCGATCCCGAGGTCGCGCAGGGAAAGGTGGAAGCAGGTCAGCTTGGGGTTGAGATACTGGGAGTTGGTGCTGTGCCGTCCGATGATGGCGCAGTCGGCGCCCGGCTTGATGCCGCAGTCATAGAGCCCGCGATAAAGGCCCACGGTCAGCATTTCGTTGGTGAGCAGGAAGCCCGTAGGTCGCTCGTCACCAGGCATGGCCGCGATCCGCTCGCCGATTTCGTGCCCACCCCGATCATTGGGATAGGCCCGGAACACCAGATCCGGATCGAAGGCGATGCCGTTCCGTGCCAATGCTTCCTGGTAGCTGTCCACGAACACATGGCCCAGGTTGATGTCGTCGAGGGGGGCAAAGACACCGATCCGCCGGTGGCCCTTGGCTACCAGCCTGTCCACACCCTCATGCGCCATGCCCTCGAAGTCGAGGTCGAGCCAGGGGTGTCCGACATCGGTCAGGCTGCGGCCCAGCGCGATGAACGGGATGTTGCGATCGGCAAGGTAGGTGATGCGATGGTCGTGGCGCTTGGTCGCGGAAATGATCAATCCATCCACGAAGCCCCGCGCGACGACGCGCTGCAGGTAGGCATCCGGATCTTCCTCGGATGAACACAGCAGCACCACGAGATCGAGCTGGTGACGCGCACACACCGTTTGCACCCCGTCAAAGACGCTCATGAAGAACACGTCGCCGTCGCCGGTGATTTCCGAGCCCGACTGCATCATGAACCCGACGACTCCGGTCGAGCCTTTTCGCAGCGAACGACCGGCCTGGTTCGGGACGTAGCCGATCGCCGCAGCAGCGTCGAGCACGCGCTTGCGAGTCTCCTCACTGACGTCGGGCTTGCCGTTGAGGGCGCGCGACACGGTTCCGATCGAGACGTTGAGCTCTTGTGCCAACCGCCTGATGCCATTCATTTTTCGGTATTCCTAGACCCCACAACGCTTCGGCCAGAAACGTTTACGATTTCCCATTGACAGCCAACCCATCCCAATAATAGCGTCGTAAACGTTTACGGGACAGTATTCAGCGATGCCGCACAAGACGGTACGACCGAGCGAAAGTCCATAGGGAGGTTACCTTGGCATTCACGGCAGTGCTCGTCGGTTGCGGCGGCATGTCCAAAGGCTGGCTGACGGCCATCACCACGCATCCACTGCTGTCGGGCAGGGTGCAGGTGGTCGGTCTCGTCGATCTCGATCGCGCCACCGCCGAAGCGCGTGCCACCGAGTTCGGACTTTCCGACGCGGTGATCGGTACCGATCTCGACGCGGTCCTGGCCCAGACCAAGCCCGACCTCCTGTTCGACGTCGTGGTGCCGATAGCACGCGCCGGGGTCGTCGAGGCCGGCCTTCGCCACGGCTGCAACGTGCTCAGCGAAAAGCCGATGGCCACGAGCCTCGCCGAGGGCAGAGCCATGATCGAACAGGCCCGCGCGGCCGGGCGCGTCCACGCCGTGGTGCAGAACCGCCGCTTCATTTCCGGCGTGCGCCGGCTTCGCGCCCTGATTGAAAGTGGCGCCATCGGACGGCTGACCAGCCTCAACTGCGATTTCTTCATCGGCGCCCACTTCGGTGGTTTCCGCGAGGACATGGACAATGTCCTGCTTCTCGATATGGCGATCCATACGCTCGACGCCGCCCGCTTCATGTCGGGTAAGGCCGCACGCGCCGTCTACTGCCTCGAGACCAATCCGCCCGGCTCCTGGTATCGGCATGGCGCTGCCGCCAACGCCATCTTCGAATTCGAGGACGAGGTGGTGTTCAACTATCGCGGATCGTGGGCGGCCGAGGGGGCGACGACGAGCTGGGAAAGCGCTTGGCGCATCGTCGGCACGGAAGGCACCGTGCTCTGGGACGGTGCCGACCGGTTCGAGGCCCGCGTCGTCGATGGCGACGACGGTTTCCTGCGTCCGCTGCGGGAAATCGAGGTTCCCGAACTCCCCAGTCTCGACCAGACGCACGGCCATGCCAGCGTCGTCGCCGAGTTCCTCGACGCCATCGAGACCGGCCGCCGCCCGGAGACCGACGGCACCGACAACATCAAAAGCCTCGCCATGGTCTTCGCCGCCATCGACAGCGCCAAGACCCATCAGTGCGTGACCATTTCTGTTTAAAGGACTTTCTTCGTGACCGACCCCGCAAAAGCCATCCGCATCGGCACCATGATCAGCGCCTCGGGCGGTACGGCTGCGCAGCGCATTGCGACCATTGCCGATATGGGATTCGAGAGCTTCGAGCCCTTCTTCTGGCAGACCACCAACGGTCAGGACATTGCCGAGCTTGGCAAGCGCTGCAAGGACGCTATCGGAGAGCGCGACATCACCATGTCCACCATCGGCATGTTCGGCAATCCGCTGGAAGACCAGGACATGGACCGCCAGACCCTGCAGGGCTGGAAGGACTGCATCGACAACGCCCATCATTTCGGTGCCGACACGGTGGCCGGCTTCACGGGTCGCATCCGTAACAAGCCGCTGACCGATAGCCTTCCGCAATACAAGAAAGTGTGGTCCGAGCTGGCCCGGCGCGCCGCCGACAAAGGCGTCCGCATCGCTTTCGAGAATTGTGCCATGGATGGCAACTGGCAGACCGGCGACTGGAACATCGCCCACAATCCAGACGCCTGGGAGCTGATGTTCAACGAAACCCCGGACGACAATATCGGGCTCGAATGGGAGCCCTGTCACCAGATGGTCTACCTGATCGACCCGCTCCCGCAGATCCGCAAGTGGGCCAAGAAGATCTTCCACGTGCACGGCAAGGACGCCACGATCCGCTGGGACGTGATCCGCGAGCACGGCATCTTCGGCAAGGAGAAGTTCGTCTTCATGCGCACGCCCGGCTTCGGCGACAGCAACTGGACGGACGTCATCTCCGAGCTGCGGCTCGCCGGCTGGTCCGGCTCCATCGACATCGAGGGCTGGCATGACCCGGTCTATCGCGATGCGCTCGAAATGACCGGGCAGGTCCGGGCGCTCAACTACCTCAAGGACTGCCGCGGCGGCGACTACGTCGACAACCGCAACTGACGAGTTTCCCATCCGGCGTCGAGGAGGGCGCCGGATGGGATGTGAACGGCGGGCGAAATGCCCGTCACCATTGGGAGGAGAGAACCATGACTAACCGTTTCGGCCTTTTGGGCGCGATCGCCCTGGCATCCACTGCGCTGGTATCGCTGGCCCCCGCCATCGCCCAGGACGAGGTCACCATCACCATCTGGTCGCTTGACGATGCCAATCAGCCGGCGCTGAACCTGGCGCGCGAATTCGACGAGCTCGAGCCCGGCATCAAGGTGGAATACCGCGAAATCCAGTTCGACGACGTCGTCAGCGAGGCCATGCGCGCCTTCGCCACCGGCCAGGCGCCCGACATCATCGCGGTCGACAATCCTGAGCACGCCCTGTTCGCTGCGCGGGGCGCTTTCCTCGACATCACCGACATGGTGGCCAATTCCGAGGTCATCGATCCGGCCAACTATTTCCCCGGTCCGCTGAATTCCGTCACCTGGGATGGCAAGCTGTTCGGCGTGCCCAAGGCTACCAACACCATCGCGCTCTATTACAACAAGGATCTCTACGCCAAGGCCGGCATCACCGAGCCGCCCCAGACCTGGGACGAACTGGTGGAGGTCTCGCGCAAGCTCACCGACCCGGCCAACAATGTCTACGGCCTCGCCTTTTCGGCCAAGGCCAGCGAAGAAGGCACCTTCCAATTCCTGCCCTGGGCCCAGATGGGCGGCGGCGGCTACGACAACATCAATGCCCCGGGCGCTGTGAAGGCCCTTGGCATCTGGAAGACCATCATGGACGAGAAACTGGCCTCGCCTGATACGCTGACCCGCGGCCAGTGGGATTCCACCGGCACCTTCAACTCCGGCAATGCCGCACAGGTCATTTCGGGTCCGTGGGAACTCAACCGCATGCTCGAAGAAGCCAAGTTCGACTGGGGCGTGGCGCTGCTGCCGACCGAAACTGAGGGCGGTACGCGCTCATCGGCCATGGGCGACTTCAACTGGGCGATCTTCGCCTCGACCCAGCACCCCGAAGAAGCCTTCAAGGCGCTGGAATACTTCGCCAGCCAGGACGATCGCCTGTTCCCCGAATTCGGCCAGCTTCCGGCCCGTTCGGATATCGAACTGCCTGAAACCGGCGAGCCTCTGAAAGATGCGGCGCTCAAGGTCTTCCTCGAGCAGCTTCAGTACGCCCAGGCTCGCGGCCCGCATCCGGAATGGCCCAAGATCTCGAAGGCTATCCAGGACGCCATCCAGCAGGCCCTGACCGGCCAGGCTGAGCCTCAGGCTGCACTCGACACCGCCGCTGCAACAATCAGCGGCATACTGGGGAACTGACCTCCTCCCGACGACTGGCTGCCCGGGCAACCGGGCAGCATCTTCTACAGCCTGGGACGAATTGAGGGGAGGGCGCCTTGAGCCGCCTGCTTTCCAGCCTGCGCGACGGCAAGGGCTTCGACATCGTGCTGGTCGCGGTGCCGCTGCTGTTCCTGATTGCGCTCTCCGGACTGCCACTGATCTACAACGTGGTGATGAGCTTCCAGGAGGTCGACATGTTCAGCCTCGGGACCTTTGCCCGCCCCTGGGTCGGATTCAAGAACTACATCGCCGTGTTCAGCGCGCCGGAAACCTGGCCCATCATGCGCAACACCGCCGTGTTCGTCGTCTGCTCTATCGCCGGGCAGTTCGCCATCGGCTTTGGCCTCGCCCTGTTCTTCACCCAGAATTTTCCCGGCGCGTCATATATCCGCGGCCTGTTCCTCGCCTCCTGGGTCATGCCGGGCCTGGTTGTAGGCGCCATCTGGAACTGGATCCTGGCCGGCGATTTCGGCGTGCTCAACTATGCCCTCAAGTCGCTCGGCATCATCTCCGAAAACATCTTCTGGCGCTCAGATACCGCATGGTCGCTCTGGGGCGTAGTGATCGCCAATATCTGGAACGGCATATCCTTCAACATGATCCTGCTCGCCGTGGGTCTCGCTGGCATACCGCGCGACCTCTACGAAGCAGCGGCTCTCGACGGTGCAACCGCGTGGCAGCGCTTCTGGACCATTACCCTGCCCATGATGCGGTCCACGATCGGCGCCGTGATTTCGCTCGGCCTGATCTTCACGCTGCAGCAGTTCGATCTGTTCGCCGCCATCACGTCGGGCGGACCGGCCAATTCATCCAATGTCGCCCAGTACTGGGCGTGGGAGCAGTCCTTCCGGCAATACGACTTCGCCAAGGGCTCCACCATATCCGTGGTCATGATCGCCGTCGTGATGATCGCCTCGATCATCTATGTGCGCTCGACCCGTCACGAGGTGCGCGGATGACCGAGACCTGGACCAACCGTATCCTGCTTGTCGTCGCGCTGCTGCTGGCCGCACTCTACCTGTTTCCGCTCTATTGGATGTATGTCACGAGTCTCAAGACCGGGTCGGAAATCTTTGCGACGCCCCCGGGCCTGGTGCCGAGCAATCCGCAATGGGGCGTCTTCGCCTATGTCTGGGAGCTGCGAGGCATGGGCCGGTTCCTCTGGAACTCTGTGGTCATCGCCTCCGGAACCATGGTGCTGACGGCTTTGCTCGGCACAGGTTGCGCCTATGTGCTGGCGCGCTACCGCAACATCTGGATCGACGTGGCCCTGTTCCTGGTGCTTATGCTCCAAGTGTTGCCGGCCTCGCTGATGATCACGCCGATCTTCGTCGGCTTCTCGCAGATCGGCCTGCTCGCGCACCCGCAATGGGCGGTAATCCTCGCGATCACCGCGAAATCCATGCCTTTCTTCGTGGTTCTCGTCCGCGCCAGCTTCATGGCCGTACCGGCCGAACTGGAAGAGGCCGCACTGGTCGACGGCAATTCGCGGGTCGGTGCGTTCTGGTCGATCGTCCTGCCGCTGGCGCGCAACGGCATTCTCGTCTCGGCCATCCTCATTTTCATGCAGGCCTTCGGTGAGTTCGTCTACTCCAAGTCGATGATTCCCGCCGTCGAACTGCAGCCGGCCTCGGTAGGCCTCAATGCCTTCATGGGCCCCAATACCACCGAGTGGAACAACATCATGGCCTACGCCACGATCTATGTGACGCCCATCCTCGCCGTATTCGTCGTCCTGCAGCGCCGCATCGTGTCCGGCCTAACCTCGGGAGCCCTCAAATGAGCGCAGAACCGCAGATCGAACTTGTCGGGATCGACAAGCATTACGGCAGCTTCCACGCGCTCAAGAACATCAACCTCACCATTCCCAAGGGTCAGTTCGTGGCGCTGGTCGGCCCCTCGGGCTGCGGCAAGTCCACGCTCCTGCGCTCGCTGGCCGGGCTCGAGACCATTACCGGCGGCACCATGAAAATCGGTGGCGACGTGATGAACGGCGTGCCGCCGCGCAAGCGCGACGTGGCCATGGTCTTCCAGTCCTACGCGCTTTATCCGCATATGACGGTCGAGCAGAACCTCACCTACTCGCTCCGGCTCAAGCGCGTGTCCAAGGACGAGATGAAGCGCGCCACCGAAGAAGTCGCCAAGACCATTGGGCTCTCGCATCTGTTGCACCGCTACCCGCGCGAGCTGTCGGGTGGCCAGCGTCAGCGCGTCGCCATGGGTCGCGCCATCATTCGCAATCCAAAGGCGTTCCTGTTCGACGAACCGCTCAGCAATCTCGACGCGGCCCTGCGCGTCCACATGCGCAAGGAAATCCGCGCGCTGCACGACCGGCTCGGCGCGACATCTGTGTATGTGACCCACGATCAGATCGAGGCTATGACTATGGCCGATCATGTGGTCGTCATGCGCGACGGTGTCATCGAGCAACAGGGCTCCCCGCTCGAGCTTTACGACACGCCTGCGACCCGCTTCGTCGCGGGCTTTATCGGCTCTCCCGCCATGAACTTCGTCGACGGGACCACCAGCGCGGACGGCACGAGCGTCACCCTCGACCTGCCCGCATCGCGGACCATCCAGCTCGGGCGCCAGGTCGAGCCAGGTCGCAGGGTCACGGTCGGGCTGCGTCCGGAACATCTCTCGATCACCGAGGACGAGAACAGCCCGCTCATCGTCGACGTCGCAGTCGTCGAATCTACCGGTTCGCTGACCTATATCACCGCCGCAGGCGACGCGGGACTGACCATCGTTCTGACGGGCCGCAGCGACTTGAGGGCAGGGGATCGCATCGCGCTCGCCATCGAGCCGGGGCGCGTGCACCTGTTCGACGCGGACAGCGGCCGCGCCATCTAGATCAGGCGATCCTGGCCAGGTCCTCGCTCGCGCTGCCGAGCAGGGCGCCGATCAGGTCCGACTGCGTCACCATCCCCACCAGCCGACCATCATCCGACGCGACCGGGATGTGATGATGGCCGCTATGCTGCATCAGCCGCATGACCAGCGCGATCGGCATGGGCTCGGCCACCGTCGACACATTGGTCGTCATCACATCGCGCACCTTGCCGCGCAGCGGCCGGTCCGAATTGGACAGCGCCCGCAAGCGCCAGCCCAGGCCTGACGATGCGTGCACGGGACCCCACTCCGCCTTTTCCAGAAGATCGGTCTGGGTCAGGATGCCGACCACCTGGTTCGCCCCATCCACAACCGGCAGGGCCTTGACCCCCTGGCTGCGAAGCGTCCGCAGCGCCACGCGCAATGATGTTCCGGGCTGCACCCGCGCGACGTCGCGGCTCATGACCATGCCGGCCGTGATGCCACCCGAGCGGCGCGAAAACGCCACCAGCGCCGCACGTTCCAGCACGTCCTCGATATCGGCCGGATCGACGCTCAGCACCTCGTCGCGCTCGCGCATGGCCGACCTGAGGTCATCTACTGAAATGCCGAGGCTTACCTGCGGCGAAAACGGCAGCACTTTTGCGTCCATCGCCGCGCTAGGCGCCGGCTTGTGCGGATATTGCTTGCCGGTCAGCCGGTTGAACAGCAAGGCCGCAAGCAGCAGGAGGACGGAATTGATCCCCACCGGCCAGACCACGAAGGCATAGCCGAGATCGGCAATGACCGGTCCACCGACCACTGCCGTCAGCGCCACCGCCCCGCTAGGCGGATGGAGGCACTTGAAGGTGAGCATCAATCCGATGCTGACCGACACCGCCAGCGCCGCAGCAACCGGTGTGGGCCCCATAAGCTGCGCGCAACTGATCCCGACCAGCGCCGCCAGGCAATTTCCCGCAAGGATCGACCATGGCTGGGCCAGGGGGCTGGAGGGAACGGCGAACAGCAACACGGCTGACGCGCCGATGGGCGCCATCAGCAGGGGGAATTCAAGGCCGTGGCCCAGCGCCAACGCGGTAACACCCGCCGTCGCCAATATGCCCACGAATGCACCAACGGCCGCACGCAACCGCTCGAAAGGGCTGACGGACACCATATTCGGCACAAGACGGGCGAAGAAACGGGCAAAGAGCTTCATGGCCGCTCACTAGCACCTGGCCGGTTTCGGCTCAAAGCGTGGTGATGCGTTCTTGAGGCCATGCGCGCAATTTCTTGCTGCGGGCGGAAAGAGACAGCCGCTTGTCGGCCGTCAGCCAGCGGCGTAGCCTCGTGACAGGACAGTGACAGGGAGCATGCCTAAACTCCCCGGCACGGATGCAACGACGTCCGCGTTTTGTTCTAGGGAGGATCTATGAACAAGCTGCTTCTCGCGGCGCTGGTTGCCGGCGCCCTCTCCACGCCCGTCATGGCTGCGGATTACACCATCATGGCTCCTGCCGGCCCCGGCGGCGGTTGGGACCAGACCGCGCGCACCATGCAGGAAGTCCTGCAGGCCGACGGCATTTCCGGCAACGTCCAGGTGACCAATGTCCCTGGCGCCGGCGGCACGATCGGCCTCGCGCAGTTCGCGACTCAGGAAAACGGCAATCCCAATGCCCTGATCGTCGGCGGCTATGTGATGGTCGGCGCCATTCTCACCAACATGTCGCCTGTTACCCTCGACAACGTGACGCCCATCGCTCGCCTCACCGGTGAAGCCGTGGGTATCGTCGTGCCGGCCGCTTCGGACATCCAGACGATGGATGATCTCGTTGCCAAGCTCAAAGAGAACACCGGTGCGGTATCGTGGGCCGGCGGTTCGGCCGGCGGCGTCGACCACATCACGGCCGGCCTTGTTGCCAAGGCGATCGGAGTCGATCCGACCCAGGTCAACTACATTGCCTATTCGGGCGGCGGCGAAGCTCTCGCAGCCATCCTCGGCGGCCAGGTCACTGTCGGCATTTCGGGCATTTCCGAATTCGCCAGCCAGATCCAGGCCGGTGAACTGCGTCTTCTGGCGGTTTCGACCGACGCGCGCGTCGAAGGCTTCGATGCCCCGACGCTCGAGGAAGCCGGTGTCGATGTCGCCGTGCAGAACTGGCGCATGGTCGCCGCTGCTCCCGGCATCACCGACGAGCAGAAGGCGGCGATTACGGCCGACATCAAAAAGATGGCCGAATCCGAAGCCTGGAAGTCCGCCCTTGCGACCAAGGGTTGGGTCGACACCTATCTCGATGGCGACGCTTTTGCCGCTCAGCTTGCTGCTGACACCGAGGCGACCCAGACCATCCTGAAAGACATCGGCCTCGTCCAATGACAACTGGCTCCTCCAGCCGCTCGCGCCGCCCCGATGGGGCGGCGCTTGTCATAGCGGCCATCCTCGCCGGCCTGGCCGTCATCATTTTCTGGCAGACCAGCCAGATGCGCCTGCCACCCGTGCAGCAGCGCGTCGGCCCGACCGTGTTTCCCTATGTGATTGCCTCCGGCCTCGCGCTCCTCGCCATCGGCACCGTTTTTTCGGCCCTGCGCAACGGCTTTCCAGAGCGCACCAAGGACGATTACAGGCCCATTTTCTGGATCGTCGCTGGCCTTGTCGCGCAGATCCTGCTGCTCTCGACCGCCGGTTTCTCGATCGCGACGGGCGTGCTCTTCGCCTTCACCGCAAAGGCCTTCGGCCGCGGTCCGCTGTGGCAGACCATTCCCATCGGCGTCGTCTTCTCCTTCATCGTCTGGTTCATCTTCGCCAAGGGCTTGCAGCTGTCCTTGCCGGCAGGCGTGCTTGAGCGCCTCCTGACCACGGGGAGCTTGTGATGGGTACCTTCGAACTTCTCGGCCAGGGCCTCATCGCCGCTCTCCAGGTCCACAATCTCATCTATGCGCTGATTGGCGTGACCCTGGGCACGGCCGTGGGCGTCTTGCCCGGCATCGGTCCGGCGCTGACCGTGGCGCTCCTGCTGCCCGTCACCTACAAGCTCGATCCGGCTGGCTCGCTGATCATGTTCGCCGGCATCTACTACGGCGGCATGTATGGTGGCTCCACCACATCCATCCTGCTCAACACGCCCGGCGAAAGCGCCTCGATCGTGACGGCGCTCGAGGGCAACAAGATGGCCCGCAAGGGGCGCGGCGGACCGGCGCTCGCAACTGCCGCCATCGGGTCTTTCGTTGCGGGACTGATCGCGACCCTCGGGCTCGCCTTCATCGCCCCCTTCGTCGTCCGCTTCGCGCTGTCCTTCGGCCCGTGGGACTACTTTGCGCTGATGGTTCTCGCCTTCGTCACCGTTTCGGCGGCCTTCGGCGACTCCGCCCTGCGTGGATTGACCGCCCTGTTCATCGGCCTCGGGCTGGGGCTCATCGGCATCGATCTCCAGACCGGTCAGACCCGTCTGGCCTTTGGCGTCATGGATCTGCTCGACGGCATCGAAGTCACCACTCTGGCCGTCGCGCTCTTCGCCATCGGCGAAACTCTCAAGACCGCGTCCGACCGCGACCAGACCAATGCCGAGGTCGTGGCCGTGAAGGGATCGGTGTGGATGACAATCGAGGACTGGAAACGCTCCTGGGCGGCGTGGCTGCGCGGAACGTTCATCGGCTTCCCGATCGGCGCCATGCCCGCCGGCGGTGCCGACGTCGCCAGTTTCCTCTCCTATAGCGCCGAGCGCAGCTTCACCAAGAGGCCCGAAGAATTCGGCCATGGTGCCATCGAGGGCGTTGCGGGTCCTGAAGCTGCCAACAACGCTTCGGCTGCGGGCACGCTGGTGCCGCTGCTGACGCTCGGCCTGCCCACGACGGCCACGGCGGCGATCATGCTGGCCGGTTTCCAGCAGTTCGGCCTGCAGCCCGGGCCACTGCTGTTCACCAACAATGCCTCGCTGGTCTGGGCCCTCATCGCCAGCCTGCTGGTCGCCAATTTCATGCTGCTGGTTCTCAACCTGCCGCTGATCGGGCTCTGGGTGCGACTGCTGACCATTCCCAAGCCGTGGCTCTATGCCGGTATCCTGGTGTTCGCCACCCTCGGCACTCTGGGTGCAAATGGCGCCATGTCGACGGGCATTGGTCCGGTCCGGATCTCGTTCGAACTGGTCTTGCTGCTGGCCTTCGGCATCCTGGGCTACTTGCTGCGGCGCTTCGGCTACCCGATCGCGCCCGTGGTCGTGGGCCTGATCCTCGGCCCGATGGCTGAGCAGCAGCTGCGCCGCGCCTTGGCCATCAGCCAGGGCGATCCGATGATCCTCTTCACCTCGCCGATTTCCATCGTGCTCTATGTGGTGGCGATCATCGCCGTGGCTCTGCCATTCTACATGCGCATGCGCGGCAAGGGCGCCGTCCTCGGCCAACTGGCCACAGACGAGGATTGATCCTTCCCAAGAGGACAAACAAAAGCCCGGCTACCAATCACTGGTAGCCGGGCTTTGTCTTATCGGCATCCGGGCGTTTAACCGGGGGCTGGTTCCACGCCCGCCTCGCTACGACGCGTGAAGCGGAGCTCAGATGCGGCCGATATTGCGAAACGCGACCGGGTCGATACCCAGGTTGTTCAGGTGCTTGGCCTTGGGCGCCCGTCCGGCCTCAACCGCCGTCGAAACAGCAGCGGCGCTGCCGAATACGGTGACGAAAGTGTCGAGGGTCGCAAAGAACTTGTTCTTGCGGGGGGTGCTCATTTTCCAATCCTTCCTGTCGAACCCGGACGATCCGGTTCGTTTTCATGATCTGAAGATGGGCCTCGTGCCCGCTCTTCGGTAGAGCCTGATTGATCACGCCAGCCATGCGCCTGCGGAACATCTTCTCAAATGCTCACCGGGTCTTGCCCTGAAATCATGAGTTAATCGAAAGTTACATCCTGCGGCGTTGCGAGATCAGGGCTTGGGCGAGACGATTTCCTGCCAAGTGTCCAGAAACCTCTGCCGCCGAAGCGTGTCGAGCGCCACGAGCAGCCCGGGACCCAAGGGAATAGGCTGGATGACGCCACGCCCGCGCGCCGCTATGGCTTCGCTCGTCCACTCGCCCGAGCCTTCCGGGATCACGGAGCCCAGGGCCGTCGGGCCCGATGCCACTTCCTGTCCGGCTGGTGACAGCGCGAAGTCCACGAATGCCTTGGCCAGTTCTGCATCCGGCGCATCCCTCGGGATCAGCATCGAGCGCGTGAGCACTAGCACGTAGTCGTCAGGCACGACGATTTCGATCGGCGCACCCTCGGCCTGGCGTGCAAAGGCGTAGGAGCCCAGGACATTGTAGCCGAGAGCCAGGCTACCGTCGGCCACGCCATTGAGAATGGCCGGGCTCGACCCCGAGAAGCGGGCATTGACGCGTCCGAAGGCACTGGCAAGCCGCCAGAAGGTCGAGGAGATCGTCTGGTCCTGCGCCGCAAGCAGATAGCCGACGCCTGAAATGCCGATGTCATACGTGGCGATCTTGCCGCGGAAGCGCTCCGTCTGGGTCTCGAGCATTTCCGCCAGCGTGAGATGGGTGCGCGGCACCTCGGCGTCGCTGATCAGATCGCGGTTGTAGATGATGACTGCCGGCTCGAACGTGAAACCGAAAACCTCGTTGCGCCAATGCGCCCAATCCGGCAGGTCGCCGAGGTATGGGCTCTCATAGGCAAGGGCATGGCCATCATTGGCCAGCTTGAGCTGGAGATCCGAAGCCGAGCTGATCAACAGGTCCGGATGAATTTCGAGCGTGCCGTCGAGGAAACCTTCGAACAGGGGTCTTGAATCGGTTTCTTCATAGACCACCGTGACGCCTTCGTGCTCCGCCTGGAAGGCGGCGACGAAATGCGCGAACAGCGGCGTGTCGGTCACGCCCAGAATATTGAGGACTTGTTCCTCACCGCCATCGGGCGCCGGATAGACCGTCGTTGCCGCCTCGCTGGGGGAGGGGGCGAGCATCACCCCGGCCAGCATCGTGGCGACGACAAGCGCCGCGGTGCCGTTGGGTGCCGAGCGCCGGGGTAGGGGGAGCGATATCGCCACTGTAAGCCCACCGCCGTCCCGGTCGACCAGCGCCATGGTGCCGCCATGCGCCTCGGCCACCCGGGCGACGATGGAGAGGCCGAGGCCCGATCCCACCTTGCCGCTGCTGGCCTTGCCGCGCTTGAACCGCTCCATCACCAGCGGTTTTTCCGAGTTGTCGATGCCCGGTCCACGGTCGCTGACGGCCACGACGAGCATCCCGTTCCGCACCCGCCCGGATATGTCGACCATGCCGTCCGAATAGACGAGGGCATTGTCCACCACATTGCGCATCATCTCGCGCAGAGCCACGCGGTCGCCGCGGATCGTGGCGACGGCAGCCTCATCGCTCACATCCACATGCAGGCGCCCAACCTGTTCCGGATCGAGGCGTTGTCGCACCTCGTCGATTGCCGCCGATACTGTCGTCATGTCGATTTCCCGGTTTTCCAGGCGGTGCGAGATGGTGGCCTCCATCAGCAGCTGACTGACCAGCTGGCTGGCCTGCACCGCCCCGGTATGGATGCGACCTACGCGACGGCGCAGCGCCTCGGGGTCGTGTTCGTCCATCGCCACTTCGGCTTGTGCCCGCAGCGAGGCGAGCGGCGTGCGAACCTCGTGCGCCGCTTCAGCAACGAGCCCGGTCACGCGCTCCATGGAATTGCGCAGCCGCGCCATGAAGCCGTTGAGTGCGATCACCAGGTGACCGACTTCTTCGGGGACGGGGACCGTGATCGGCGACAGGTCATCGGGTGCCCGCGCGCGCAGTTCATGCTCCAGCTCCGTCAATGGCGCGAACATGCGGGAAATGCCGAACCAGACGAGACCGACGGCAAGCGCGGTGAGCGCCAGCACGGGAAGCACAGCATTGGAGAGGATTTCCGCGGACAAAGCCTCACGCTGGTTCTGCGTCTCCGCCACGTGGATGGTCACCCAACCCGTGTCGGTGGGTGTCGAAATCAGGCGTCCCACGCTCGCCACGCGCACCGTTTCACCGCGATAAACCGTATCGAGAAAGCTCGGCTCGGCCGAAACTGTCTCCCCCATCTGCATGGCCAGGTCCTGGTATCCGGTCACGGTTTGCGCATCGGGATCCTCGACCGCATAGAAAACCCGGTCCTGCCCCGAGAACATGGCGAAGGCGGCAAAGGGAATTTCCACGACCACCGCATCGCCCTCGACCTGCACCGCACCGGCGATGGTCAGTGCCGACGCCGCAAGCAGGCGATCGAAGGCCCGGTCCGAGGCGCGCTCCGCGTAGTCTCGGATGAAGACGATCAGAACGACCGATGCCGCCAGCAGCAGCGCCAGCGCCAGCACGAAGATGCGCCGGCGGATGGAAAAGGGTTTGCCGCCCACGCCGCTACTCGCTTACCCGCACGACATAGCCGACGCCGCGCACCGTACCAATCTCGACATTGGCGTGTTCGAGTTTCTTGCGGAGGCGCGAGATATGCAGTTCCAGCGCGTTGACCGAAACGCTCTCGTCGAAATTGAAGAGCTGGTTCATCAGCCGTTCCTTGGCCACGACCCTTCCGGCATGGGCCACGAGGATTTCGAGCAACCGGAATTCCCGTCGCCCGAGTTCAATTGCTCTGCCATCCACGGCTGCGTTGAGGCCCGTGAGGTCCAGTTCCAAATTGCCTACGCTGACCGTATTCGACGCTTGCCCTCCGGTCCGCCGCAACAGCGCTCGCAGCCGGGCCTCGAGTTCGCGCAGGTCGAAGGGCTTCACGAGGTAATCGTCGGCCCCAAGATCGAGCAGACTCACCTTGTCGTCGATTTCTGAACGCGCAGTGATGACGAGGATCGGCGCGTTGAACTTGCGCTTGCGCAATTCGGCAATGAGGCTGATGCCGTCGCGGTTGGGAAGCATCAGGTCGAGGGCTACCGCATCGAACGGCTCTGCATCTGCCGCCGGCACGACGTCATTGCCGTCTCGAACCCATTCAACCGAATGACCGGCCGAACGCAGGCGCTTTTCTATCGCCTCGCCCAGGTCTTCGTTGTCCTCAACCAGCAGAATGCGCATGCGATCTCCTCCGCCGGGACACTAGAGCGCTCCCGGCGAAACTGGAAACGGTTTTGCGTCTCAGAACCGCGCGTGGTGCCCACGAAGTACCGTCGCCGTCCGTTGCACCAGAGAGGCCACGGCGGCGGTGGCTCCTGCGAGCGTCAGCCGGGGTGGATCGCGATAATTGGCCAGCATGATTTCGGCGAGGCGCTTGCCCTCGCGAACGATGCGGCGCTCGACCAGGTCCTGTCCTGCATTGGGTACGCGCATCGCCGCCTCCGTATGGTTGATGAAACCTTAACGGATCGACACGCCCTTGTCCCACAGCTTCCCTTCGGATGGTTTACGCGGGAGCAGGGCGGCAATGCCTTGCATTGTCGCGATTGCTTTAAATCCAGCGCAACGCCGCTGCACTAGCCTCGAGCAAAGACCACCAAAAAGACCGCACATGCCTTTCGGAAAGTCCCCCGGCGCCAACGCATCGCCGCTCCTGCTGGAACGTCGAATCGCCCCGCGTCGCGATACGTATATCGAAGCCACGATCTCCATCGGTTTCTCGAAAATGCCCTGTATCATCCGCAACGTGTCGGATTCGGGGGCCAAGCTTGAAGTCGCCAAGGTCAATGCCGTGCCGGACCGTTTCACGCTCAACGCGCCCGGTCACCGCCCGCAGCTTTGTCGTGTCGTCTGGCGTGCGCTCAAGGAAGTCGGCGTCGCCTACCAAGACTGAGCGCAAAGTTGAATCGTCACCACAGCGGTGAGCGCCAAGCGATTCTCATTGCTGGGTTCTGTGGTGCCGGCAGCAGGGTTCGAACCCGCGACCCCCTGATTACAAATCAGTCTTCGGTTCGCCTTAAGAGGTCCGGAAATACTGACAACTGGCAACTGTCAGATGACATTAATTGCATTTTTCGTTGCAAGGGGCGGTAAGGGACAGCCTAGTTGCAACTAGCCAAAGAGCCTTGCCGCCGCCTCTTCTTCCTCGTTACGGCTGGCTTTCGTTTGGCCGAAAGCATGACCATAGACCTTGGTAAGAATGGCAACGTCCGAATGACCAAGCCGCTTGATTGCCATAAACGGCTCCATCCCTCTTCCGCCATTCTCAACCGGGTTGATCAGCCAGGACGCATAGAAATGCCGTAGGCAATGCGCCCCGGTGTATTTTGCCTCGCCATCACCATTGGTGATCCCTGCCAATTTCCATGCAGGCTTTAGGCCTCGCGCTAGGAAGTTGCTCTTGCTCTGCGGCTGACCGCTGGCAGTTGGAAAAACAAGATCAAGTTCGCTAGCTGGGCAAGCTTTCTTATGATCCAGAAGCGTTCGGGCAAGCTCCGAATTGATCGGGATGGTTCTCTTTCCCGCCTTTGACTTAACCGCACCAGCTTTGCCAAAGCGGTCGATCTTTTGTCGAACATGGATTTGCAGATGATCGCCGGTTAGCTCGCAATCTTTCCAGCGCAGGCCAAGGGCCTCCGAAATACGCAATCCGGTGCCGATGATGGTCAGGATCATCGGACGCCAGCGGACAACGCCAGCAACGGTCATTGAAACGTACTTGACGCCAACAGGAGCGATGGGGGCGCGGAGCCATTTGGCGAGGGTACCAATTTCGCCAGTGCTAGGAAAATCAACGCCAGCTATCAGGGCAGAATTTCCGTCTTCTTCGTCGCCGTCCATCCGCGCCTTACCAGACAGGATTTTGCCAGTAGCTCGCGAGGATTCCGAAACCACGTTCCGGCTAACTGTGCCGCTGTCCATTGAAAAAGAAAGCATTGACCGGAGCGTCACCAGAGCGCGGCGGATTGTAAAGGTCGAGCGCTTACCCTCCTGCAAAGAGGCGACCAAGGCGAGAACGTCCTTGTTCTCAAGCTGAGTTAGTTTCTTGTCCTGTAGAAACGGCAGGACATGAAGTTTCATAGTTCGCTCGTAGTCCTGATAGGTCGCGGGTTCCCAAGACGACTTGTGCGCCTTGAGCCAAGCTGTGTTCGCAGCCTCGACTGTGAGGCTCTGACTGTCAGGAACATGCTTGCCCTTCTTTACCTCGCCTCTGACTTCGCCCTGAAAGTCTTCGGCCTCATCCCTAGTGTTGAACTGCTTGTGCCGACGCTTGCCATTCGCATCGTAATAGGCGGCGATCCATTTGTCGGTTTTGCGACCGCCTTCACCAGCCTTCAGTTTACGGACCTTTTCCATGACCAGACTCCTTTGTCTGGCAGCAGACTAACGATCACCTAATTAGACTGCAATTACGAATGTCCCGAACGAGCGCCAAAAGACCCCAGAAGGGCCTTGCAATTTTCAATGAAGTGTGAAAGTATTCGCGCTCATGTCAAAATATTCATATAGACACAGTGAGCGGCTATTAAAGTGAAAATATTGCATCAGCGATAGAAAGTCAAGCCATTATTCAAAATAATTAGGAGAATGAATTTATGAAGGAAGCCGAACTACTCAAGGGGGCAAAGGAAATTGCAGAATTTCTAGGAATGTCTGTAGAGGGGACAAAGAAGCTAATCCAGCGGAAACGAATTCCGACTTTTAAGCTGGGGAATAATCGATACGTGCGCGTTTCAACCTTGCTGGGGTTCATTGAGGCGCAAGAGCAGGCGCAACTTGCCGCTATGAATGATAACGCAGACCAGAGGCTAGCGGCATGAAGTCCCCCTCTAGCTCCAAGCCAACCACACCCCAAACCACCCCTAAACAGTATAAATAGAATATTATTGCGCCGAACCGTCGATTGTGCTTGACATTTGGCTATAAATGTGATAGTATTACAAACATAGCAAGTGGTTTTGTCTTTTGTTCGCCAACTTAGCTTGAATAGTTTTAGTATTCTATTCTCAATTTTACTGTGTTTCCCAAGCCCTCGCGATATTGCCTAACAGGCCTTTGCGGGGGCGCTTTTGCGCTTCGACCGGGCCGGTTTGCCTCCCTAAGCTACCGGCTCGATCCAAGCGCGAACTTTTCGCCCCTAACCATCACAAATATAGAAAGGACCAGACAATCATCTGATGACCGAAGAAGTATGGAAAAAAGCGGTTGGCTACCCGCCCTATTACGTTAGCTCATCGGGACGCGTTAAGCGGCTCCCATACATCGACCAATCTGGACGGCGACGACCAGAAATTCACCTCAAGCCCGTCCACATGGGAACCGGCGCTAGGTTTTATCGCAAGTCTCGCGGGCCGTACCTGTCGATTACCGTAGACGGCAGATGCAAGCGCGTCTTGCTCTCGGAAATGGTCGCAAAGACCTTCATAGACGAGAGCTATGACAAGGCAGTTCATGACCTCCGTTTTCGTGACACAGACCCCTCAAATTGCACCGTCGATAACATCGTTATCGTCCCTCTTTTCGCTGTCCCCTGACAGCGGTCAAATCCCCAATTTCAAGATCACAACCGGCTCACAAAACAGGAGGCCGCTACTGACCAAAAATTACTGGAGAATATTTTTTAATGACATTTCACGACGACAAATTAGCGCCTATTGCAGAGCATAATCAGCGCGAAAAGGCCCGCAATCGGCCTGTTTCACTCATCACTTCGCGAAAGAAGGTTGATACTCGCGGCAAGGAATTCGGCAGTCTCGCCAGAGTGCTTGGTTTAGCTGGCGGCAATATTCCGCATGCCATGCAGATTGCCGAAAACCAGTACCCAAAAGAGTTTGAGACTTTTTTCAAGGCGGCTGTAGGTGCTGGCACAACGACCCACCCAACATACGGCTCGCCCCTTGTTCCTGCCTATGAGCATTACGCCGCTGGCTTCGTAGACTACTTGCGAGACGCTACCATTCTAGGCCGCTTCGGAACTGGAAATATCCCGGCGCTACGAGCCGTACCTTTCAATATCAAGGTTCCGACTCAGGTGTCAGGGGGCAAGGGTTATTGGGTCGGTCAGGGTGCGGCCAAGCCACTAACCAAATTCGACTTTGGAACTGCAAGCCTTGGCTGGAACAAGGTGGCGAACATCGCTGTAATTACAGAGGAACTTTTGCGCTGGAGCGATCCTGCCGCAGATTTGCTAATTCGTGATCAGCTAGTTGCTGCAATTGCCGAGACGATTGACGAGTCATTCGTGAATCCAGCTAGCACGGCAATCGAAGGCGTCCGCCCTGCTTCGATTACATCGGGCGTGACCGCGATCCCTTCAGTGGGTGGCGATATCAGCGCGATCCGCCAGGATGTTTCCAACATCATGGGCACCTTCCTTGCGGCCAAGTTGAGCCCCAAGAAGGGCGTATGGATAATGGACTCCATGACCGTGCTGCGCCTGACCATGATGACCAACGTCATGGGCGATTTGGAATTCCCAGATTTAGACCTCGATGGAGGATTTTTCTTCAAGCGACCGGTTATTGTTTCGGACCACGTAGACCCCGGCCTCATTATTTTTGCCTCTGCCGAAGATATTATGGTCGCGGATGAAGGTCAGGCGACAGTTGACGTTTCCCGCGAAGCTTCCTTGGAAATGTCGGATACCCCAATTGGGAATAGCACCACACCGACTCCGGCCCAGCTAGTGAGCCTATGGGCCACCAACTCAGTCGGTATCCGCGCAGAGCGCTATATTTCATGGGAAAAGCGCCGCCCGCAGGCTGTCGCCTACCTATCTGGCGTGACCTGGGGTGAAGAGGTCTTTTCATAATGGGCCTCATTCAAGAAATCAAAAAGCGGCTTAGCCCGCCATCCACGCCCAGCGGTTATAGCGCCGCTGGGATGGTCGTCCGGGAGCCCTTCGCAGGCGCTTGGCAGCGCAACATGGAACTGTCGCCAGATGACCTTTTGAACCATCCGGCAGTGTTCGCTTGCACCAGCTTGATCAGCAATACCGTCGCAAAAATGGCGATCAATCTGCATGAGCGGAAAGACGGCGTTTGGACCAAGGTTGAAAACCATCCGAGCTTTTCGCCGGTTCTGAAGAAGCCCAACCGTTTCGAGACGCGCCAGCAGTTCATATCTCGATGGGTGTTGAGCCTGCTGCATCACGGAAATACCTACGTGATCAAGCGCCGTGACCGCAGATCAATCGTGGTTGAAATGTATGTCTTAGACCCTCGCCGGGTTCGTCCGCTGATTTCTGAAAGTGGTGAGGTCTTTTACGAACTACAGGTCGATGACCTAGCAACCGTTCATAAGACCATCACGGTTCCAGCCAGCGAGATCATTCATGATCGGGTAAATTGTATCCATCCACTGGTTGGCATTTCGCCACTCGTTGCTGCGGCGTTGCCTGTCCTCCAGTCGCGCAAGATCATGGATAACTCGGTGTCGTTCTTTGCCAACTCGGCAAGGCCCGGTGGGGTGCTAACGGCGGTTGGCTCGGTGGCAGACTCTACCGTGGAGCAACTTCGCTCATATTGGGTTGAGAACTACTCAGGTCATAATAGTGGCAAGGTGGCCGTGCTGGCAGATGGGCTAACTTTTCAGGCCATTCCTCAAGCCACACATGGCGATAGCCAAGTGCTGGAGCAGCTAGGCTGGACCTCGACCACAGTTTGCTCGATCATGGGCGTCCCGCCACACATGATTGGCATTGGCGAGAAGCAGAGCAACGCAAACGTTCTGGCGCTAGACCAACTTTTTTACTCGACCTGTGTGGGTCACAAAGTCGAAGCGATTGAAGCCCTCCTAGATGAGGGCCTACGCCTTCCATCGTTCCTGCGTACAGAGTTCGACCTTGAGGCGATCCACCGGCTTGATCCACTGGCCCAAATGGAATGGCTCGACAGGTCAAAAGGCAAACTCACGATCAATGAGCAACGCCGTGTGTTGAACCTACCGCCCATTGAGGGCGGTGAGAGCGTCTACCTCCAGCACCAGGATTATTCGGTTGCCGCCCTGTCGCGTAGGGACAACGGCCCGGACCCATTCGGTAACAGCGCAGCTACCAATGATAACGACACCCTCAGTTCCGAGGCAGTCGATAAGTATTTTAAAACAATAGATAAATTAGGAAAAATCAAAGATGCAGTTAGACGAAAATAGCTCAGCGATGCTGATCGATCACATCACAGACACGCTCGAAACCATGGCGACCGACTTCAACGACCGGCTTGCCGACCTAGAAGCCCTAGCCGGGGTGAAAGTGTTGGAAGGCTTCGATGAGGATCAGACCAATTACCGCGTTGGTCAGCTTTGTACGGTCGGAGGCGGTAGCCTCTTGCAGTGGACAGCGGAAAAAAAGTGGCGACCGGTGGTCAACGGCATCGAAAAGGTCTGGTTCGAGGGTGACACGCTGATGATTGAGCGATGGGACGGCACCATTCAGAAGTCCCAGATCAAGAAAGCGACCCGCGCCAAACCGGTGAAGGTCGAAACTGTCTGAGGCCACGGCCTCAGACAAACAAACGGAACACAGCAACAAAACAAAAGAAAGGTTCTATGGCAGAACACAATGACTATCGACGCAATCAAATCATACAAAAGGATGGCAAAAAGGCCACCAGCGAATACGGAGCCAGACGAGACTTATAATTACGAGACGGAGCCCGGCATCACGGCCTATGTGGTCGAAAAATGGGGCACGGGTGACGACAAGGCTTTTCGAATTAAGCACTTCGTCGGCTTCGGCAATGCAGAGCCGGGAAGCGACGGTTGGGAAGATGGTTTTGGCCCTTCTGGACGACTACTCTACCGTCTCCCTCAGCTGAAAGCCGCCCCCAAGGATGAGGCGGTTTGGGTTCCTGAAGGCGAAAAGGACTCAGATACTCTGGCGGCACTCGGTTTAGTCTCCACCACCAACCCAAACGGATATGAAGGTTGGAGCGATGACTTTGCTGAGGCCTTCAAGGATAAACGAGTTGTCGTCGTGGAAGACAATGACGACGCCAGTCGTCACCGCACTAGCGTCATTCGGCGCAGCATTAGCAAGGTGGCGAAAAGTGTCCAGGTCGTCAGATTTGAGGACATGGCTCCCAAGTCCGATGCCACTGATTTTATTGAAGCTGGCGGCACAAAAGAAGGGTTGATTGCAAGGATCGGCCCGGCCTATCGGCCAGATGAGATTGAGCGGGACAAGAATGGCAAGGTGATTGCCAGCCAGCGCAACATCAAATTGGCGATTGGCCTTCTAGGTGTCCGCCTCAGCCGTGATGAGTTTCAAGACAGGCTCTTGATCGAAGGGTTAGAAGGCTTCGGCCCGGCGCTATCTGATGCGGCGCTCAATCGGATGCGTATGCAGATCGATGAAAAATATCATCTGTCAGCGGCCAAAGACTTCTTCACTGATGTTGTTTTCGACATTGCGCATCAGAACAGCTTCCATCCGGTGAGGGACTACCTCGACGGCTTAGATTGGGATGGAGTTCCCCGCCTCGACGGCTGGCTTCATCGATACGGCGGCGCAAAGGACGACGACTACACCAAGGCCATTGGCGCTTTGGTTCTCATTGCCGCCGTGCGCCGTATCAGGAAGCCGGGATGCAAGTTTGATGAAATGCTGGTGCTGGAAAGCGACCAGGGCAAAAACAAGTCCAGCGCCCTAGCCATCCTCGCCAAGCGTGAAGATTGGTTCTCTGACGATTTGCCGCTGAATGCTGACAGTCAGAAAGTCATTGAGCGTATCGCCGGGCGCTGGATCGTGGAAGCCGCCGAATTGGCAGGCATGCGGAAAGGCGAAGTGGAGCACATGAAGTCGTTTCTCTCCCGGCGCATTGATCGGGCGAGAATGGCATATGGCAGGGTTCCGCTAGAGCATCCCCGGCAGTGTGTTTTCATAGGCACTGACAATAGCGGCAACTATCTCAGAGACAGCACCGGCAATCGCCGCATCTGGCCTGTTAGGATCGAGCAATTCGACCTAGTGGCCCTGACCCGCGACGTTGACCAGCTTTGGGCCGAAGCTTCCAAGCGCGAGGCGGCAGGCGAAAGCATCCGTCTAGAAAAGAAGCTTTGGGACGCCGCAGCGGCAGAGCAGGAAGAACGACGGATAGACGATCCATTCGTTGAAGTTCTGCAAGAGCGCCTTGGCGACCAAGAAGGCAAGATACGCACTCTCGACTTGTGGAGTGCCTTGGGTGTCGAGGTCGAACGGCGAACACAAGACCAAAATGCAAGGCTTGGTTCGGTCATGAGGCAACTCGGATTTGAGCGGAAGAAACTCTACTTCGGCAAATCTACAAGCTGGGGATATCAGCGCGGTCAAAGTTCAGCGGTCATTGATGCAGAGGCCGCGTTTTAAACCGAACCGAGGGGGGAGGACATTTCGAGAGGGGGAAGAATGCAAAGCCCGGAAAACAGGGGTTTCATACTCCAACTCCCCCCTCTCCCCCCAAATCCCCCCCAATCATACAGAGCCCCTTTAACTGCCCAACGTTGGCCTAGCGCATTTCCCTGTCTGTTCCTCCTACTAGTTTAGGGGGGGAGAGGGGGGAGATACAAAAAAGACCAAGAAAAACAGGCTTCTTGCTCTCCCCGGCGGGGGGGAGGACAAGCAGGGAGAGGGGGAAGATAAGTAATAATCAAAAAGGAAATAATTATAATGGAAATCAAAGAATTCTTCGAGTGCGATAAGGAAGTCTTTCGCCCTCTGCCCGAAAACCCAGAGCTAGAAATCTCAAACTTCGCCCGCATTCGCTATGCCGATGGCTCCGGCTGGTATGGCCGGGTTGTCTATAAGGCCGATTTGCTCGGCCTAGTTGAAGGTCATACGCCTTTCACCATGAAAGGCGTGATTCAGCGGACCAACAATCCCGGCGTACTATGGGCAGATCGTCGCCGCGCAGAAGCGGCATGACCTATGACCCCAGAAATCTACCGATTCATTGCCTCGCCAATTGGCGACTGGATGGAAATTCCGGGCACATGGCTTGAGGCCAATCCGGGCGGTCAAGTTCGCGATCAACGCACCGGCCAATGGTTTGGCGACGTTCGCTACAGGGACGACATGCCCTATCTCCTAGCTGGCCTTTTGCCAGCATGGAGCCCCGAAGTCGTCCGGGCGACGATAACGCCAGCACCATACTTTTTCCGGCGATCCAGAGACGACGAAAACCCAGATCGAGAAGCGCCACTCATGGGTCAACGCAAACGCAAAAAAACAAGCGCGGAGAAGACTATCAATTCAGAAACAGAGGAAACTAATGCCTAGAAAATCAGGACCAAAAAGTCAGGCCGAAAAAGACATGTCAGCCTTCATCAACGAGGATACCGAAAAGCGGTTGAGGGATTTAAGCGACTACATCCACGTTGATATCCCGCACGAGCTAACCAGTGAGCGAGAAAAGGCCCTCTACCGGACTTTCTATCTCGACAATCCAAGCGCTCACGCCATGACGAAAACCGTGGAGCCGCTGCTAGTCCAGTACGTCCGCGAAAAACTCAACAGTGACTATCTCAATGACCGCATTGAAGAGCTTAAGCTTGATCCAACCAAGTCAGGCGAGCTTTTGAAGTTTTTGCGGGCGCAATCGGTCAGCACTTCCACCATGACAAGCCTATTGGTGAAGCTAAAGGCCACCCCGAGCGCTACAGTCGGATATCGGGGCGGACCCAAGACGGTTGAAACCAAGGAAAAGCCTTGGGAATTCGGGATGACTCCCGAAGAAATCGCAGAAAGCCGCAGGAAACTGGCACGTTCTCACTAGGTATTTTTGCTCCAAAACAGAGCATTTTTTGCTCGAAAAGTCACCGGGACTCAAAGTTGTGGGACCGCCGCCGGTCCTTGGCCTAGCGCGCAATCATTAGCAGCGGCCCCCGCCGTGGCTATCACTGGATCGCCAAGCGACCCTTCTCTATCTGCGCCTGCAACTCTTGCATCAATGCGTCGGCGCTTTGTGGCAGCAGGGTTCTATTCTCAACAATAAACTGCATTTCCTCTACAGTGAACGTCGCTATGCCCTCCTTTCTTGCTTCAGCCACACTTGTATCAGCAACAGCAGTTGCCTCTGACGTTACTAAGACGGGTATAGCCTTAGCCCAACCATGCCAACTTTGAGCCAAGCTCGCCTGAACTTCAGCCGTCCGCTTTTTCAGGTTTGCACGCTTCTCCGCTTTCAGCGGGCCAGTTGTGCATTCGATCATCAGATAATGGCCAGCCGGTGAGCGGGCGATCAAATCGACGGCGTCAGTCATCGTGCTCGCGCCTAGCCGATAGACAGCGAATCCCAGCATCCAAAGGATGGCACCGACAGCGTGCTCTAAGTCGTCTTGAACTTTGCTGTTTCTACTAGTGATCGGGACTGTCGCAAATCCGCGCTTAGTTTTTTCTAGGCCAGGATCAAAGCTTTCCATAACGAGCCGCAAACTGTTCGGGATAACCGCTTCATCTCTTACCCAATAGGAGTGAAGGGGGGCTCCGGCATAGCTGACATAACAATGTAACAGCGCGTTTTCCGGTACTGTGTGATACCCATTTCCAACCCGAATGTCCGGATTGTCCTCGGCCACAGACCAATCCATAGACCCTCCCTTGAAGAGCAATCGCTCGAATGTCTGACCATCAGCCATGACCTTTACACCGACGGTGATTTTGGAAGGGTCTAAGCCACGGGCCATACGGACGCGAATGTTCGATTGCTCCCCTTTCACCGTAGATGTGGGGTCAACAACGGCAACATTATACGCCTCCACCTCCATGACGTTCGGCCCGTCAATTACTTCACCGAACCCATATTCGCTGGAAAGATCAGCTAAGTCGCTGTAGGGAATTTCCTGTGCCCTTAGTGCCCAATCAGTGTCTGGCTGATGTATGTTGGCCCACCCCGAACCCCGTAGCCGTAGGGTGGTCAAGCGACTGGCGCTTGTCAGGCCACGGCTATCTAATGCTTGCATCTCAGCAGCATTTGCGTCGCCGACGCTGGGATCAAAAACGGCCATTCCATAGGGAGTTTGGACGGGCGAGCCCTCGGCTAGATGCCGGACAAACGCTCCAACGTCATTAATGGAAAAAATTGCAGCGAGTTTTCCGGCAAAACGCATTGGAGCCTTAACAGGCGGCTTCGCGAGAGGGTCGAGTCTCACAACGACCTTAAGAACCACCAGTGAGCCATCGTATTTGGTGCGACACAGCATGGATACGGTGGCCGATCCATATGCACTAGAGAACGGGGCAATCTCCGCGAAAAATCCATTTATCGCTTCGGATGGCAACATGAATACGTGGTCCAACATTTTTGATGCACACAGTGCATTTCTAGCATCGGGCGCTTGAGTCTCTT